>JAUSOQ010000028.1 GCA_030655755.1 Coriobacteriia bacterium | reverse complement strand
GAGCATGGTCCTTTGCCCCTCCGTCAACACGAGCGCCGCACGTCTCGTCTTCCCCGCCATGATCGCCTCCGTCGAGAGCTGGGACAGCATCATGGCCATTGTAGCCTAATATGTAACCGTATTGTGGGAATGCACTACTAGATAGCATACCTTCTGCCCAGAGCCCGCACGAGTGCCTCAGCAGCACGACCATCACCGTACACATCGGGATGCTCGTGAGGCGTTCGCATCCCTCTCGCCGCCTCCACGATCCTGTCCTGGTTCGTACCGGTGAGCACGTTCCATCCAAGTTCAACCGTCTCGGTCCACTCGGTCTCATCCCGCAACGTCACGCAGGGAATTCCGAAGAAGTATGCCTCCTTCTGCATCCCTCCGGAGTCGGTCAGCAGCCCGAGCGCGCCGCGAAGCAGCGCCAATGTCTCCAGATATGAGAGTGGAGGCACAACCCGAATGTTGGCGGAATCGGCGACCGCTTCACGCAGACCGAATTCATCGAGGTTCTTCAGCGTTCGGGGATGGACCGCCCAAAGGACCGGTCTCTCCAATCGATCGAACGCATAAATGACTGACCTCAGCTGATCGCGGCTGTCGCTCGTCCCCGCACGGTGCACGGTTGCGAGAAAGTACTCCCCCGCCTTCAGACCCAACTCTCCGAGTGTTCGGTCCACATCCACCCGCTCGCCGAAGTAACGTGCCGCGTCCAACATGACGTCTCCGACAAGCTCAACGCCTTCTGTGATCCCCTCGGCACGCAGGTGTTCGACCGCCCCTGTCGTCGGGCAGAGAAGCAGGTCGGAGACGTGATCGACGACCACTCGGTTGATCTCCTCGGGCATAGAACGATTGAACGAACGCAATCCTGCCTCGACGTGTGCCACCGGAATGCCGAGCTTCGCCGCTGCCAGCGCGGCCGCGAGCGTGGTGTTGGTGTCGCCGTATACGAGCACCACATCAGGTTGCTGCTCACAGAACAGCTCTTCCAACATCGTCATCATCTCGCCCGTCTGGCGCGCATGCGACCCACTGCCGACCGCGAGATTGAAATCAGGTCTTGGGATACCGAGCTGTTCGAAGAACACGTCGCTCATCGCTCGGTCATAGTGCTGACCGGAATGGACCAGCAGCTCATCGTGATGCTCACGTAGAGCGCGAGAGACCGGAGCAGCCTTGATGAACTGCGGTCGCGCGCCGACCACTGAGATGACCTTGAGTCGCTTCACAAAAGCGCGCCTTTCACCACCGCGACGACCTGCTCGATCTGCTCGCGGGTGATGCCCGGAAAGGCCGGAAGGGCGAACGTGCGTGCGTCGCACGACTCGGCGACCGGGAGTGAGGGTTTCGCAAAGCCGGGCAGCGCGAGAAGCGCATCCTGCTCATGAAGCGCGAGCGGATAGTAGAGCGCTGTGTCGATACCCGCCTCGCGAAGTGCCCCAAGGACCCTATCCGCCGTCTCGGTGGTGTCCGCCTTGACGATGTAGAGGTGATACACGGCCTCACCGTACTCACGGGCGACAGGCAGCTCAAGCCATTCGATATCGGCAAGCAGCTGGTCGTACACCGCAGCAGCGTCACGACGCTGGGCGTTCCATACATCCAGATACGGCAGCTTGACCAGCAGTATTGCCGCTTGCAGGGCGTCGAGACGCGAGTTCGTACCGAACGCGTCATGGTAGTACTTCTTGCTCGTACCGTGCTGCGCGAGCTTGCGCGCGTGGGCGGCGAGTTCGCCATCGTCAGTGGTGATAACACCGCCGTCTCCCGCACACCCGAGGTTCTTGCTCGGGAAGAACGAGAAGGCGGCAGCACGCGCCAACGAACCGGCACGCTTGCCCTTGTACGTCGCGCCGATGGCCTGACACGCATCTTCGACAACGACAAGGTTGTGACGATCGGCAATCTCGAGCAGCGGGTCCACGTCCACGCACTGGCCGAACAGATGCACCGGCATGATCGCCTTCGTCTGGTCGGTGATCGCAGCCTCGAGCTTCGACACATCCAAGTTGTAGGTGCCGGGCTCGATGTCCACAAACACGGGAGTCGCGCCAACGTGAACGATGGCTTCAACGGTCGCGAAGAACGTCAACGGCGTGGTGATGACCTCATCACCCTTGCCGATGCCCAGCGCCGCCATGATCAGGAACAGCGCATCGGTACCATTGCCACACGCCACGGCGTACTTCGTATCGCAATACGTGGCGATCGCGTCTTCGAGCTCTTTGACTTTAGGGCCGCCGATGAAGGCGGCGTTCGTCATGACTTCGGTGATGGCCGAGTCAAGCTCGTCTTTGAGCTGCTGATACTGGAGCCTGAGGTCGAGCAGAGGAACTCCCATGGTGACTCCCGTCGATTCTTATGACTCACAGCCGACGTGCCGAATGCGTTCTTATGCATGTTCCGACAGACGACCGACCCCGCAGGCTACGCGTGGACGAGTTGTTGCCGTACTACTGATTCTCAAGCAGTTCGTCCTCCGATACCGGCCGCACAGGTCGAGCCGGCGCGCCCATGACGAGCGTGCCAGCAGGTACATCACGAGTGACCACCGAGGCAGCGGCGATGAACGCCTCTTCTCCGATCTCAACACCGGGAAGGATGTGCGCACCCCCGCCTACTCGAGCGCCCCGACGAATCGTGCAGCCCTTGAGACTCGCAAGCCGCTTCTCGGTGCGACCCATGTAGTTGTCGTTTGTAGTGACGACCATCGGAGCGATGAACACGTCCTCCTCGATCGTGACGTACGCGGTCACGTACGCACCGCTCTGAACTTTAGTACGCGAGCCGATCACCGTGTCGTTCTCGACGGTGACCGATCGTCCTATGACTACGTCGTCTCCGACAGCGCAACGCTCGCGCACCCCTGCGTTGTCGCCCACGATGCAGCCGCTACCGAACGTGGAACCCGCCATAAGGACAGTATGGCTACCGACCGAACAACCGTCGCCGAGAATGACACCGGACAGCTCGCCGGCTTTAGCGGTCGAACGCTTGCCTAGTTTGGGACGCTTGCCGACCACGGCAAAGTCCGCGATCGTGCACCCAGCGCCGACTATGGCATCCTCATGAATGGTGACGTGATCGCCGATCACACTGCCATCGCCGATCATCGCCCTGGCACAGACATGGACGAAAGAGCCGACGCGGACGTTCGCGCCTATCACAACCCGCTCGTCGATCACGGCGAACGGAGCCGGTACAAAGCCCTCCCCGATGGAAGCTTCAGGGTGAACCAGGATGCCGCTCATGCTAGACCCCCACACTCGTCGACACGGGCGCGCCGCCGGTCGCCATAGACTCATCAGCGGCCTCAAGCACCCGGACCACGCGTAGTCCGTCACGCCCGTCACTTCTCGGCGATTCACCGCTCACACAACAGTCGATGAAGTGCTGGACTTCGACCGCAAGCGGCTCAACCATCTGAACCCAGGGCACGGTGATGTCCCCAAAGCGCAGGGTGAGGTCCTCCCCGTAGGCCAACGCGCTGTCCGGTGCACCCACTCCGCGATCGTATATCCAGATCTTCTCGGTCGCCTGCATGTCATCGAAGACGAGCATCTTCCTGGTGCCGACGACAGTCAGCTTGCGCGTCTTGTGCGGATCGAGCCAGCTCACGTGGATGTTCGCCATCTTGCCGCTTGGAAAGTGCAGGTTTGCGAACACGGTGTCATGCACGCCCGGCGTCACGTACGCTGCCCCGTTTGCGCTCACATGGTCCGGCATCTCGCCCAACAGATACAGCACGATCGACACATCATGCGGGGCTAGCGACCAGAATGCATTCTCCTCGGTGCGCACCTTGCCGAGGTTGAGACGTTGCATGTAGATGTAGAGCACGTCTCCAAGCTCGCCGGCGGTAATGCAGTCCTTGATCCAGTTGATGGCCGAGTGATACTCCATGAGGTGTCCGACCTGCAGCACCACACCAGCTTGATCGGCGGCACGCACAAGGGCCTCGGAGTCCTCGCTTCTGAGGGTGAGCGGCTTCTCCACAAAGCAGTGCTTCCCGGAGGCGATGACCTTACTCGCGATTGCGAAGTGGCTGGGTGCAGAGGTCGCCACAACCACGGCATCGAGGTCATGGTCGGCCAGGAACGCATCGAGATCGCGTGTGGTCTGCACGTACGGGTAGAGTGCCGAGAGCTTCGCCAGATTCGCTTCAGACAGGTCGCATGCCGCAATGAGTTCAACATCGCCGAGCTTGTCGAGATTGCGGACCAGGTTCGGACCCCAGTAGCCGAAACCGACAACGCCAACGCGCACGGGCTTGTCGGTCACAGACGCACCACCTTGTTATCGTCGAATGACTTGAGCGCGTTGCGCGTGTCGAGGATGAGTTTGGCGTTGCGCACGACAAGGTGGTAGTCGATGTTGCTGTGATTCGTGATCACCAGCACCGCATCGGCCGCAGCGAGCTCCTCGGCGGTCAGGTCCACCGACGCAATCTCTGCGCTGCGTACTGAGAACGCCTCGACCCACGGGTCGTGGTATACGACCTCCGCAGACTTATCAAGCAGCAGCTCGATCACACGGATAGCCGGCGACTCTCGAAGGTCATCGATGTCGGCCTTGTACGCCACACCCAACACGAGGATGCGCGATCCGGCCAGAGACCTGCGCTGCGTGTTGAGGGCATCCATGAGACGCTGCACCACGTAGTAGGGCATGGACTCGTTGACCTTGCCCGAGAGCTCAATGAACTCTGTATGGAAGTCGTATTGCCGCGCTTTCCATGACAGGTAGAACGGGTCGATCGGAATGCAGTGACCGCCCAGGCCTGGTCCGGGATAGAACGGCATGAAGCCGAACGGCTTCGTCTTGGCGGCGTCGACGACTTCCCACAGGTTGATGTGCATGCGCTCGCACAGCTGCAAGAGTTCGTTCATGAGCGCGATGTTGACACTGCGGAAGATGTTCTCAAGCAGTTTGGTCATCTCGGCAGCGCGTGTTGACGAGACCGGGACGACCGTGTCGATGAAGCTCTCATACAGGGCGACCGCGTGCATCGTGCACTGCTGCGTCACGCCTCCCACGACCTTGGGCGTGTTCCTCGTCTGATACACCGGATTGCCGGGATCGACACGTTCGGGTGAGAAGGCGACGAACAGGTCGGTGCCGACCTTGAGACCGCCCGCCTCCAATATGGGCTGGATGACCTCCTCGGTGGTGCCGGGATAGGTGGTGGACTCCAGGGTGATGAGCATGTCTGCGTGCAGGTAGGGCGCCACCGAGCGAGCGGCACTCTCCATGTAACTCGTGTCGGGCTCTTTCATCTCGTTGAGCGGCGTGGGGACGCAGATGATGATCGCGTCGCACTCTGCCGAGCGCGCGAAGTCCGTAGTCGCACTCACAAGGCTGTCGCTGACAAGCGAAGCGAGATCCTCGGTGGGGACATCCGGTATGTAGCTGGTGCCGGCGTTCACCAGTCCGACCTTCTCGGCGGAAATATCCAAACCGATGACCTGGTATCCGGCCTTGGCCATCTCTACGACTAGCGGCAGTCCGACGTAGCCAAGCCCCACAACGCCAAGCACGGCACTGCCGTCGGTGATGCGTTCCTTGAGTCCCATGTCAGTCTGGTCGCCCTTCAAACGGGACCGCATACGCGGCCGGTCACAGCTCAGTCGGCCTATTCTAGCGCAATCATGCATGGGTCGAGCGGTCGGGCGGAACCGGTGCGTGCCAGGAACGGTCCGAGCCTACTGCATGTTCGCGCACACGCTCTGCCGAGACACGGGTGTCGCCCGCTGGTAGACTGATAGACTGCCATTGGGGCAGCTATGCGACACTCGGAGGTCACAGATACCGTGAAAGTCACCGTCATCGGAACCGGCTACGTCGGCCTCGTGACAGGGGTGTGCCTCGCCCACTCCGGACACGACGTGACCTGCGTTGATGTGGACCGCGCAAAGATTGCCACGCTCTCCGCGGGCACGAGCACGATCTACGAGCCCGGGCTCGAGGAGTTACTTGCCGAGGGCATCGCCAGCGGAAGGCTGCGCTTTGCAACACCGGACGTCGGTTGGAAGGACCTCATCAGCGACATCACGTTCGTCGCCGTGGGAACCCCGATGGCATCGAACGGCGCCGCAGACCTCACTGCAGTCCGCACGGTCGTCTCGGCACTCGCCGAAGCCGCCGATCGGCCGTTCACGCTGGTCATGAAGTCCACCGTGCCCCCGGGCACGGGCGGCACGCTCGCGTCGCGGTTCCTTGCGTCATCGGAAGCGAATATCGGCTACGTGTCTAACCCGGAGTTCCTGCGCGAGGGACACGCGATCGATGACTGGTATCACACCGACCGTATCGTTCTCGGAGCCGAGAACACGGCTGCCCTCGACATCATGAGGGAGCTATACGCCAGCATCGACGCACCCGTAGTGGCTACAGATGTCGCGAGTGCCGAAACGATCAAGTACGCGTCCAACGCCTTCCTCTCCACGAAGATCTCCTTCATCAACGAGATCGCCAACCTGTGCGACTACGTGGGTGCGGACATCGACGCGGTCGCCAACGGCGTCGGTCTGGACACACGCATCGGCAGCCAGTTTCTCAAGGCGGGTATCGGCTACGGCGGATCGTGCTTCCCCAAGGACACCCGAGCGCTCGACTTCATCGCGACGATGAACGGGTACCAGTTCACGCTGCTCAAGTCCGTCATAGAGGTGAACAACCGGCAGCGTCTGCAGCCCGTTGTTCGCCTCGCACGCGCGTTCCCCGACCTGCATGAGCGCACGATCGCGATCCTCGGCCTGTCGTTCAAGCCAAACACCGATGACGTTCGAGAATCTCCTGCACTCGATATCATCCCCTTGCTCGCCGAAGAGGGAGCTCGCATCCTTGTGTACGACCCCCGTGCCGCCGAAGCCGACATACCCGGAGCGTTGAGGGTCGATTCCGTGTGGACCGCGCTCGCCGGGGCCTCCGCAGCGATCGTGGTCACCGAGTGGCGTGAATTCATCGACCTGGATTGGGTGCACGCGAAAGAGGTCATGACAGACCCGGCGATCGTGTTCGACGGGCGCAACTGCCTGGACGCCAATGCGGTACGTGCAAGCGGGATGAGCTACATGGCTGTCGGCCGTGACGGCGCTCATCGCGAGGCGTAACCGGCAGTGCGCATACTCTACGTACACCAGTTCTTCGCAACTCGTGATTCATCTCTCGGACTGATCCGGTCGTATGAGTTCGCACGCAGGTGGGTGGCGAACGGACACGATGTGACGATGATAACGAGTTCTTCTCGCCTACCGGAAGAGTACGATTGCGCCCACTTCGTCGATGGAGACATAGACGGTATCCATGTTCGATCCGTGCGGGTGCACTACTCGAGCTACATGGGATACGTTCGTCGGATGTGGTCGTTCGCGCTCTTCACCATCGGTGCCACGTGGCTTGCAGTCACCTCAGGAAAGCACGACGTGGTGTTCGCGACTTCGACACCGCTGACCGTCAGCATCCCCGGATGGATCGCGGCAGCGCTGTCGCGAACTCCGTTCGTATTCGAGGTGCGGGATCTCTGGCCTGAAGCCGCGATCCAGATGGGAGCACTGTCAAGGAAGGGCTTCATAACCCGTGCGGCCAAGTCACTCGAACGGTTCATGTACCGCCATGCGTCACGAGTGATCGCGCTGTCTCCCGGCATGAAGGCGGGCATCGTGGCAGAAGGCATCCCGGCAGAGCGCGTGTACATCGTGCCCAACTCCGCCGACCTCGACCTCTTCACGCCCGGTGACAAGGACGCAGCCTTCCTGACCTCGCTCGGAGTTCCCTCAGGTGTGTTCGTTGTCGGCTACACCGGAGCCATCGGGCCATCCAATGCTGTGGAGGAGCAGGTTCCCGTGGCAGCTCGCGCGCTGCTCGAAGCCGGCCGAGACGACATCGTCTTCGTCATCGCCGGCGATGGCCGATCGATGCCTGCGTTGAGCGCCACGACCACGGACCTGCCGAACGTTCACCTCATCGGTTCGCTTCCAAAGCGAGACATGCCGCGACTCACGCGATCTGCTGACGTCTTGATGACGCTGTTCGCCGATGTCCCGATCCTTGCCACCAACTCCCCGAATAAGTTCTTCGATGGTCTCGCCTCGGGCAGGCCGATGATCGTGAACTCGCCCGGATGGACGCGCGAACTCGTGGAACAAGCCGACTGTGGATTCTACGTCCCTGCAGGTAATGGAGCTGTGCTCGCGTCCGTCATCGAGCGACTGGCGGACGATGTCGATCTGCGCATGCGCATGGGTCGAAACGCACGCATTCTGGCCGAAGAACGTTTCGACAGGGAGCAACTCGCGGCGCAGCTTCTCACGGTTTTGGAAGACGTCGCTTCAGGCTAGCATCTACCTCGCGGCGTCACGCTACTGTACCGGTACCGTCGTCACGTCGGTCTTCTCGGCCCAGTCCTTGCCGACGACAACGAGGATGCGGGTCGAGAATGAGTACATGCCACGGCTCTCGACGATCTCCGCTCTCGGCAGATCCACGGCCACGCGTTCGGCTGCGGCTTTGTCGTTCCCGCTGTAGACGACGAGTGTCTTGTCGTAGACGAACTGGTTCGCATTGCCGACGTCCGACACGACGTAACCGCGAGACTCGAGGATTCCAGAACACTCCCCTGCGACCCCTGCGATGCCCGCTCCGTTGCGCACGGTCACCGTGATGTCGCCAGGCCCGATGACCACACCGACGGTGGACGTTTCGTCGAACGCCCGACCCTCGGTGAACGCCGCGAGCAACCGGGCCTTTTCCACCTCGTCGGTCCACACGTAGGGCGACTTCCACTCACCCATGAGTGTCGCGGTCTGCACGTCGGCACCACCGATACCCTTCATCGCCTGTATGACCTCGAGCATCTCGCCGACGCTCATACTCGTCGACGTATAGCCCGCGATTGAGCGTGCGATCGAAGGCAACTTCGGCAAGTTCTCTATCCTGGAAGACTGCTCGGCCAGTGCCTTGAAAAACGTCTGCTGATGCCGCATCCGCGTGAAGTCTGCGTCCGGAAAATCACGACTGCGCACATAGGTGAGCGCATATTCTCCGTCAAGCAGCTGATAGCCGGGGTCTATGTGGGATGCCGCATGTCCGGGACTGTGGCTCGCGGCCTTCCAGTCGTCGATCTCGACGTCGACATCGATCCAGATGCCACCCAGGGCATCGACCGCCGACTGGAAGCCCTGGAAGTCGATCTCAATGTAGTGGTTGATCTCGATATCGAGGAAATTCTCGACGGTCTGGATCATCAGAGCCGGTCCACCCTCGACACCCCCGTAGAAGTTGGCGGCATTGATCTTGGAGATGCCGTGGCCCGGGATGTCGACACGCGTATCCCGCGGGATCGAGAGCATCCAGACCTTCTTCAGCTCGGGATCCACCTTGGCAAGGATGATCGTGTCCGCGCGTGCGGCTACCTCCCCCTGCCGAAGGTCGCTGCCCATCAGGAGTATGGTGAACGGCTCCTTCGGTTTCGGCTTCGTCAATGCTTGCTGAGTCTGCTCATTGCTGGCCGCGCCCGACTGAAGTGCCTTCTCGATGCCGCGATAGGTGAAGTACGCCCACGCAGCGCCGGAGACCACCAACAGAGCGACAACCGCGAGTACCACAAACAGCGTGATCTTGGTGCGACGCCTACGACGCTCTCGATGCACCCGCAAGGTTGGCGCCGGCTCAACAATGCTGCCGTGACGCCGCGGGACGTTCTTTCTCGGTTTAGGTACTCGTGAGATGCGCGAGTTTCGGCTGTGTGCTCCCATATCCTCCGTCATCGATTCCCTGGGTGAGCGGACGGCACGTATCTGCGCCGATCCGAACTGGATAGCTTCACAAAAGTGCCACTCCGCTGCCGTCATACACCGGTACAGTGACACAACGCATGCCGTGTTATCTTATCGCGAACATCAACTCGCCCGTGCAGGCAAGTTCACCATCCACGGTGGCCGTGGCCGTGCCGAATCCGATCGGGCCGCGCGACTTCGTGATCTCGACGGTGAGACGAAGTGTGTCGCCAGGACTGACCTGACGCTTGAATCTGACCTTGTCAATGCCAGCAAAGAGAGCGATCTTCCCCTTGTTCTCCTCGAGCGAGAGTAACGCGATCGCCCCGACCTGCGCGAGGGCTTCAACGATCAGCACGCCGGGCATGACCGGGTACTCAGGAAAGTGACCGGGCACCCAGAACATGTCCTCGGCTACGTCGAGATAGCCCGTCGCACCCAGGCCGGGAGTGACATCCTCTGCCCGGTCAACGAGGAGGAATGGCGAACGGTGCGGAATGATCCGCTCTATGGCGGCCCTATCCATCATGGGGTTCCCTTTCTCGCGAAGGAGACGTGTCGCCCTGTCAGCAAGCGTCGTCTTCCGAGTATACGTCCGCTCCGATCGACGCCAGCTTCTCTACGAAGCGCTCATACCCCCGCATGATGTGATAGACGTCCTCAACGAGTGTTGTGCCGTCCGCGACCAACCCGGCCAACACCAACGCTGCCCCGCCTCGCAGGTCAGGACAACGCACCGGAGCGGCAGAGAGTTGCCTGACACCTTGGACCAACGCCCGATGTCCATCGATCGTGATGTCCGCACCCATTCGGCGGAGCTCGTCGGCGAACATGAAGCGGTTCTCGAACACGTTCTCCGTGACGACACAACTCCCCTCGGCGAGTGCCATCAACACGGTGAATTGAGCCTGCATGTCGGTGGGAAAGCCCGGATATGGGAGCGTGGCGACATCGACCGATCTGATGGGACCATCCCGGGTGATGGTCACGCTGTCCGAACCGATCTCAAGTTCACAACCAGCCTTGGCGAGCTTGGCGAGCACCATCTCCATGTGCGCGGGGTTGAATCCCGTCACGGTGACGGGACCGCCTCCAAGCGCTCCAGCGACCAGGAAAGTCCCCGCTTCGATGCGGTCACCCACAGTCCGATGCTCCACGGGATGCAGACTGCTTACACCTGTGACCACAAGCGTCGACGAACCGTGACCCGCGATATCGGCTCCCATTCCCACAAGGAAATCCACGAGGTCGCCGATCTCGGGCTCACGCGCGGCGTTCTCGATGATGGTCGTACCGTTCGCAAGAACCGCCGCCATGAGCAGGTTCTCTGTGGCACCCACGCTCGGGAAATCGAGGATCACGTGCGCGCCACGCAGGCCATCGGGCGCCTCGGCCAGTATGAAGCCGTGGCCAAGCGAGATCTTCACTCCCAGTTCCTCAAGACCACGGATGTGCATGTCGATCTTGCGCGAGCCGATATTGCAGCCGCCCGGCATCGCGACACGCGCGTGGCCAAGCCGCGCCACGAGGGGACCCAGCACGACGACGGATGCGCGCATCTGCGCAACGAGATCATAGGGGGTCTCGTACGAAGTGATGTCGGTCGCATCCACCAACACCTCATGGTCCCGGTGTTCGACACGTGCGCCCAGACCCTCGACGACCTGCGCCATGACCGCTACGTCTGCGATGTCCGGGACGTTGGTGACGCGTGAGACCCCCGGCGCGAGAAGCGCAGCAGCCATCAGCTTCAATGCCGAGTTCTTCGCACCTTCCACGCGGACAGCACCCGTCAATGGACGGCCACCTGCGATCGATATGAGGGGTGCATGCTTCATAGGACTCCACCTAGGATTCTGAACGACTCGCTACCAAAGGGTAGACCACGCAAGGCAGGGCGACAATCGAACAGGCCCGGTGTGGCCAGAACGTAAGATACCTGCATGTGAGACAAAGAGCCGGCCCCACATGGAGAGACCGGCCCGCGCGACGCTAGGGCCGCGATGTCGACGGCCATTGACGCAACCAGCCTAATCCTCACCATCGTGGTGTGCGGCTTCGAAAAGACCCAGCCAGTAGGCCATGAACGCGGAGAGGATAGCGAGCACGGCAAAGGTCACAAGACGCAGCCACGGGGGCGCCCACCGCATGGCGTAGCCACCCACGGCAAGTGCGATCGACCACACATAGATGATAAGCACTGTCTGACGCTGATCAAAGCCGCGACCAAGCAACCGGTGATGGATATGGCCCTTGTCGGCCTCTTGGATGGGACGACCATGGCGACGGCGACGCACGATCGCCGAGAACGTGTCGAAGACCGGAACGCCGATGATGAGCAACGGAACGGCGAGCGTGATAGCCGCAACCGATTTCATGACACCGAGCAACGAGATGACAGCGAGCGTGAAACCAAGGAACAACGCACCTGAGTCGCCCATGAAGATCGATGCCGGGTGGAAGTTGAAGCGCAGGAAACCAAGACACGCTCCCAACAGCGCAGCCGCGACAACGGCTGCAACGGGTTGGCCGCTCTGCTCGGCCAAGATGAGCAGACTCACCGCAGCGATGGCGGTCACACCGGCGGCAAGACCATCGAGGCCGTCTATCAGATTGATCACGTTTGCAAAACCGACGATCCAGAAAAGAGTGACGGGCACGGAAAGCAGGCCGAGCAAGATGAGTCCTCCGCCAAAGGGATTACCCACGAAGTCGATACTCGCGCCCGAGAACACGACGATACCAGCGGCTGCGATCTGACCTGCAAGCTTCTGACCGGGCCTGATGTCGATGATGTCGTCGATGACACCGACAAGGAACACGAGCGTGATACCAGCCAACACCCCTAAAAACCTCTGTCCCGATCGGCTCAGCACAGGCGCCCAACCGAAGAGATGCTCGCCAAGGTAGCGCGTCAGCACCGCCGTCAGAAAGCCCACGAACATAGCTACCCCGCCGATGCAGGGCACCGAGCCCTTATGCACGTGCCTGCCACCAGAATGAGCCACGATCCCCCAGCGTGCTCCTGCAAACCGCACGAGCGGGGTGCATAGCCAGGTAGCGGCGAGCGCCGCACCGATGACGATGAAGTGCTGCATCGCCCCCACTACGGCTCCTCCGCAAGTCTGCGCGGCACGATGCCCGCCTCGGCCAGCAACTCCTCCGAGAGTGGGTCGGGATACGGATCTCGGTAGGCGATATCGACGATGCCCGCATTCAGCAGTATCTTCGCGCACAGCACGCATGGCTGATGCGTACAGTAGACACTCGCGCCCTCGATGGCGATCCCATGCTTGGCTGCCTGGATGACGGCGTTCTGCTCGGCGTGTATGCCCCGGCAGAGCTCATGGTGTGAGCCCGAGGCGATACCTCGCTGCTCGCGCAAGCACCCGATCTCGTCACAGTGCGCCAATCCAACGGGCACGCCGTTGTAGCCGGTGGCGAGAATGCGCTTGTCTTTGACGAGCACGGCGCCGGTATGACGGCGCAGACAGGTGGACCGGCCCGAGACCTGCTCGGCTATGGCCATGAAGTACTCATCCCAGGACGGGCGAGGCATCGCACTCCCCTTCCGGAGCGGACTACTTGGTGCCGAACAGGCGGTCGCCGGCATCGCCGAGACCGGGCACGATGTAGCCATGGTCGTTGAGATGACTGTCGATAGAGCACGTGTAGATGTTCACATCGTCACAGCACGAGCGCACCTCTTCGATGCCCTCCGGCGCGGCGATGAGCACGAGCAGGTTGATCTCCTTGGCGCCGCGCTCGCGCAGGAACTGGACTGCGGCACAAGCGGACCCTCCGGTAGCCAGCATAGGATCGACGATGAGAACGTCGCGCTCACCGATGTCTTCAGGGAGCTTGCAGTAATACTCGACCGGGCGCAGCGTCTCCGGATCGCGGTAGAGACCCACGTGCCCGACCTTCGCCGCCGGGATGAGTTCGAGGATGCCATCCACCATGCCGAGACCGGCGCGCAGGATCGGGATGACCGCGACCTTCTTGCCGGCGAGTATCTTCGTGGTCGTTTCCATGACGGGCGTCTGCACGACGGTGTCGGTGAGCTGGAAGTTTCGTGTGGCCTCATACGCCATGAGCATCGCAAGCTCCTTCACCAGCTCGCGGAACTCCTTAGCGCCCGTCTTGATATCCCGCAGGATCGATAGCTTGTGCTGCACGAGTGGATGGTCGATGACGACGACGTTGTCCCAAGCGGTCTCTGCAGTCATGTGCCCCTCCTCGACCTAGAGCTCAGGATAGAGCGGGTGCGCGTCGATGAGCGCCCTGACTTCGGCGCTGATCTTCTTAAGTCTTGTCGCATCATCGCGACCGAAGATCGTCTCGGCGATGAGGCGCCCGACTGTGTAGGCCTCCTCCTCGTTGAAACCGCGCGTGGTCATGGCGGCCGAACCGACGCGGATGCCGCTCGTAACGAACGGGCACTCCGGATCGTTCGGGATCGCGTTCTTGTTGACCGTGAAGCCGACCTCTTCGACCAGCTTCTCAGCGTCTTTACCGGTGATCGCGGCAGAACGCAGGTCGACAAGCATGAGATGGTTGTCCGTACCGCCTGAAACGAGTCGCAGGCCGGCCTTGACCATCGCCTCACCCATCACGCGGGCATTGACGACCACCTGGTCGATGTAGGTCTTGAACTCCGGCTTCATGGCCTCACCGAAGGCGACCGCCTTCGCAGCGATGATGTGCTCCAGCGGACCGCCCTGCAGACCCGGGAAGACCGCCTTGTCGATCGCCTTGGCGTGCTCCTCCTTACACAGGATGAAACCGGAACGCGGACCGCGCAGCGTCTTGTGCGACGTGGAGGTCACGACGTCGGCCCAGGGCACGGGAGAGGGGTGTGCGCCGGTCGCGACAAGACCGGCGATGTGTGCCATATCCACCATGAGAATGGCGCCGACCTCCTTGGCGATAGCCGAGAAGCGCTTGAAATCGATTATCCGCGGATACGCACTCGCGCCCGCCAGGATCATCTTCGGCTTGTGCTCTTTGGCGAGACGCTCGACCTCGTCGTAGTCGATGCGTTCATCAGCATCGAGGCCGTATGGTACGACGTTGAACCACTTGCCCGAGAAGTTCACAGGGGAACCATGCGTGAGGTGGCCGCCCATGGCCAGGTTCATGCCGAGGAATGTGTCCCCCGGGTTCATGAACGTGTAGTAAACGGCGAGATTCGCAGGCACACCCGCATGCGACTGCACGTTAGCATGCTCGGCGCCAAACAACTTCTTGGCGCGCTCACACGCGAGGTTTTCGACGACGTCGACTCTCTCGCAGCCTCCGTAGTAGCGCTTGCCTGGGAGACCCTCGGCGTACTTGTTGGTGAGCACGGTGCCGGCAGCTTCAAGCACCGACATCGACACGAAGTTCTCCGAAGCGATCAGCTCGATCGTGTTTCGCTGACGATCCAACTCGGCATCGATAGCCGCCGCCACTTCGGGGTCGGTCTGGGAGATGTAGCGGAGTGCCATGCTCTCTCGTCCCTCTCTCTTACGGTACCGGTATCCTACTGACGCCCGTCCTCGAGCGCGGTTATCTTGTCGACGCGACGCTGGTGCCTGCCACCCTCGAACTCCGTCGTGAGGAACGCATCGAGGATCGACTCAGCGCGCGCAGTCCCCACGTAGCGACCGGCAAGGGACACGACGTTGGCGTCGTTGTGGCGCCGGGCCATCTCGGCCATCTCGGCGTCCATCACCGGCACGGCACGCACGCCGCGCACCTTGTTGGCCGCGATCGAGATGCCGAGGCCGGAGCCGCACACGACCACGCCCTTGTCGGCTTCGCCTGAGGCAACGAGCACGCCCACGGCTGCGCCGAAGTCCGGGTAGTCGCACGATTCTTCGCTGTAGGTCCCGACATCGGTCACGTCGTGACCCAGACCGACCAGGTACGCTCGAACGTGCTCCTTGAGGGGAAAGCCAGCGTGGTCACTGCCGAGAGCGATGCGCATGGAACCCCTCCATCGAGACGGCACGGAAGGCGCCCCTGCATGCGGGCCGCCTTCCGTGGATTGTACCAGTATCGCAAGTCTAGTTCGCGAGTGTGTGAGCGACTTCTAAGACACGCGCGCCAGGCAGGGCGCCTTCACGCGTAACCACCGGCTCGGCTCCGGTGCAGTCTACAACGGTCGACGCCGTCTTGTGCAACGTCTCACCGCCGTCCAGGGTGAGGTCCGCCGAGGCGATGATGCGTTCCTCGAGCTCGGTGAACGCACCGGCAGGAGGCTTGCCGGACGTGTTCGCCGAAGTCGTGATGATGGCGTTGCCGGAGGCGCGGATGAGCTCTTGGACGAGTTCGTGGTCAGGGCAACGTAGCGCGACCGTACCACGATCGTCGGTGAATTCAGGGGCGACGACCCCGGCGGCTTTCACGACGATCGTGAGCGGGCCGGGCCAGAACTCGTGAGCGAGCCTGTGAGCATATTCGGGCACGTCGATGCCATAGGTTTCGAGAGCATTCTCGTTCTCGACAAGCCACGGTAACGGTTTGTTCTTGGGACGCATCTTGATGTCGATGATCTCTTGAGGCCCGAAACACGACGTAGCGGAAGCGCCGATCCCGTACACGGTCTCCGTCGGGAAGACCACGATGCCACCGTCACGCAGCACCGTCGCAGCGAGATTCACCGCTTCCGCCGAGGGGTTTTCCGGATCGATGTGAATCACCTTACTCATGGCTCCATCGCCTCCACTTTCCTTGCAACGACAACCCGGTCCTTGCCTGTCAGGTCCTTGAGGACCTCTACACCCGTATACTCATCGCCGAGCTCATCGGCAGCCATCTGCACACGTCCGGAGTCCAGCTCCATAAGAAGGACACCGCCGGGCTTGAGCCACGCGCATGCCTGAGTCCATATCCTGCGCGCCACATCCAGACCGTCGGGACCTCCATCCAAAGCAAGATGCGGCTCGAAGCCAAGCACCTCGGTCGGCAGGTCTTGGAGATCCGCACTGGGGATGTACGGCGGATTCGAAACGATGACGTCGACGCGACCCCGTAGGCCGGTCGAAAGCGGCGAGAAAAGGTCTCCATGCACTACTTGTACCCTCTCCGGCACCTCAGCGTACAGCGCGTTCCGACGAGCGGCCTCAACCGCCGCCTCGCTGACATCCGTCGCGTGTACCGTCGCATCAGGCCGTTCATGCGCGATCGACACAGCGACACAGCCCGAACCGGTGCAGAGATCGATGATGAGCGGCGAGGTGGGCATGCGCGCCAGGGCTGCGTCGACTAAGACCTCGGTCTCCGGACGGGGGATGAACACCCCCGGGGTCACCTTGATGACCAGATGACGGAAGGGCATCTCGCCGCTCACATACTGTAGCGGCATCCCTTGGGCGCGTCGCTCGATGAGTTCGCGGTAGCGGGTCCTCTCCTCGGGCGAGAGCGGGCGATCATGGAAGGCGTACAGCTCGATCCTGGACAGACCGGTGGCCGCCGAGAGGAGCCACTCGGCAGAGCGACGCGGTGTCTCGTCGCCACTACGCTTAAGATACGTGACGGTCCAGTCCAGCGCGTCCTTACAACTCCAGACGCGCTCGGCGGCCATCTAGACCGCCGCCAACCGCTCGGCGCGGTCTGCCGCCACCAGACTCTCGATGAGTTCGTCGATCTCGCCCATCAGCACCGCCGGCAGATTGTGGATGGTGAGCCCGATGCGATGGTCGGTGACCCGATCCTGCGGGAAGTTGTAGGTGCGTATCTTCTCGGACCGGTCCCCCGAGCCTATCTGACTGCGCCGCGTCGCTCCGAGCTCGGCTTGCTGACGCTGGAGTTCGGCCTCGTAGAGGCGCGCGCGCAGGACGCGCATTGCAGCCTCGCGGTTCTGTAGTTGCGACTTCTGGTTCTGCGACTGCACGACCAGACCGGTAGGCAGGTGTGTGATGCGCACCGCCGAGTCGGTCGTGTTGACCGACTGCCCGCCCGGGCCACTTGAACGGTAGACATCGATGCGCAGATCGCTCTGGCTGATCGCGATCTCGATGTCCTCGGCTTCCGGCATCACAGCGACCGTGGCGGTGGATGTGTGTATACGGCCACCGGACTCTGTGCTCGGCACACGCTGGACACGGTGGACACCCGATTCGAACTTCATCTTCGAGTAGACGCCCTTGCCCTTGATCATGAAGGAGACTTCCTTGAACCCGCCGACCTCGTTGTCACTGGCGTCGATCTCCTCGACCTTCCAGCGCTGCTGCTCCGCGTATCGCATGTACATGCGATACAGGTCGCCAGCGAACAAACCGGCCTCGTCACCGCCAGCACCCGCACGGATCTCCACGACGACGTTCTTCCCGTCGTTGGGATCTGCGGGCAACATCATGACCTTGAGCTCATCCTCGAGTCCGGAGACGCGACCCTCGAGTTCGACAAGCTCCTCTTTGACCATATCGCGCATGTCCGAGTCCTTCTCGGCGTGCAGCATCTCCTCGGCTTCGGCGATGCCATCGAGCACCGCGAGGTATTCGCGGATCTTCGCAACGAGCTGCGCCTGCCCGGAGTGCTCCTTACCGAGACGCGCGTACTCCTTTTGATCGCTAAGGACGGCGGGGTCGGAGAGCTTGGCGGTGAGCTCTTCGTTTGCCGAGAGTATGGCTTGAAGTCTGTCTCGCATGGTCCTCGATGTCCGTTCGGATGCAGTGACAGCGTAGCACGTGGTAAGACGGTCAGGGATCGGCTAGTCGATGGTCGGGATGGGCTCCACAGTAAGTTCTGAGATGTTCCCGGCGTCGGCTTCCTCACGCTCGATGACCAGCCGCATCGCCGCAACCGCGACCTCGACCATACTGTCATCCGGCGGAGCTGTCGTCATGCGCTGCAGCTGCAGACCCGGCCACAGCAGCACCTTCACGAGAGGGCTGTCGGGGTTGTTGCCGGCCCACTTGACCGAGATCTCATATGCGATACCGGCGATGAGTGGGAGCAGAACGATACGCACACCGATGTTGAAGAGCAACACCCAGGCCTTCGCACTCACTCCCCAGGCCGCAATGATCGCCTTGCCCGGAACGAGCGAGAACACGAGGATGGCGATCACCATGACCATGAGAAGGAACGACGTCCCACAGCGCACGTGGAGCGTACCGAACTTCTGGATGGTCTCCGTTTCAAGCGGGAGTCCCGCCTCGTATGCGTGGATGGTCTTGTGTTCGGCGCCGTGATAGGCGAAGACCCGGCGAATATCTTTAAGACGGCTCACCGCCCAGATATAGGTGAAGAACGCCACGAGGCGAAAGACACCGTCAACGATGTTCCACAGAAACGGCTTGTCGACAGAGCTCCCGATCACCAGGTTGGTGACGACAGCGGGCAACACGATGAACAGGCCGATGGCAAGGCCAAGGCCAAGCACCATCGTAAGCGTGATCTCGCCCTGGGAGAGCTTCTCCTCCTCGGTCTCTCCAGCGTGTTCCGCCGAGATGCCGAATGCCTTTATGGCGAGCACCATCGTCTCGTAAAAACCCCACATGCCACGGATGATCGGCCACTTGAGCCAGTAATGCTTCTGGCTGTGGCTGACGAGATCATGCTGTTCGGTGTAGATGGAGCCGCCGGGCTCGCGAACGGCGACCGCCCAGTTGAGCTTGCCACGCATCATGATGCCTTCAAGAACGGCCTGGCCACCGATATGCGTGTGTCTTACAGGCATGATTCCTCCGTCATCGGCCGAGAAGCGGTAGGGAGTCGTAGAATGGCGGGCTTAGTCACGCTTTGGAGCTTTCGGGTAGGGATCCCCGCAAGTCATCTTACCCTCAAGGCATGCCCCCCGGCGGCACGTAGCCCCCGCGTCTAAGAAGATGTAGGGCGCCGTGGCCTCAGCAAGCTCCAGCATGCGCAACGCGAGTTCGCGGATCTCCCACTGGGCACGCTTGCAACAGCGCAGTTCGAAGAAGTGCAGCAGCTCGCGGATGTTCATGGTCACGACGATCTTCGTCTCCATGGCGTTCGGCAACAGGTAACGTGCGTCCTCGGCAGGAATACCCGCGTCGAGCAGACTCCGGTACGCCTCGAACACCGCAGCTGTGGCCGCGTCAAAAGTCTCCCGGACGGCGGGATCTGCTTGCACCGAAGGCGGAACGATGAAATCCGGCTCATCGGCATACGTGACGTAGCGCTGCGATTGCTGGTTGTAGCTCGCAAGGCGATGCCGCACGAGCTGGTGTGTGAGCGCACGGCTCACGCCGTCGATAGCGAAGGTGTAGCTCGCATGCTCCAGCGTGGAGAGATGACCGGACGTGAGAACCGTCTTGAGTACGCGCCGGACCGCGTCGTCGGACATGGTGTCGAGAAGTTCCGCAGCCCCGACCGGCGCATAGCAGAGCCTCGCAGCGGCCGCGACGGCACGCTCGGGTTCCGGGGTATGGTAGAGCAGCCGTACATCCATTGCGGGATTCTCCAGGACTCTTCAAGACGAAAGGGAGGCGAGTCTTTCCGCCTCCCCATCATAGCAGCGCAGACGACCGGCGGTTACTCCGCCTGCTCCTCCATCGGAGCTTCGGCGACCTCGGTCACGTCGGCAGTGGCGTCGCCACTCTCGACGGCCACGGCGACCTCATGCTTGGCGGCACGGCTAGCACGCTGGGCATCCTTGGAGGCCTTGGCCTCACGGGCGGCCTGCATGGCTTCCTCGTGCACCTTCTGACGCGCCTGGCGTTCGGCCGTCTCCTTCTCGATCGCCGAGGACGCAGCGCTACCGAACTTGTCGGAGAAGCGCTGGACCCGACCACCGGTGTCGACGAACTTCTGCTTGCCCGTGTAGAACGGGTGGCATTGCGAACAGAGCTCTATGTGGAGCTCTGGTACGGTAGCCCTCGTCTTGAACGTAGAACCGCACGAACAAGTAACCGTGCTCTCTACATAGTCAGGGTGTATACCCTTCTTCACTTCCGGTTCACCTCCGCGAAAGCACCTGGTTTCCAACCAGGCGCCAGGACAGCCCTGCGATGATAGCACGGGGTCAGGACGCCAGCAATGAGGAATCGCGCTCCTGGAAGCTCCTCCTGGAAGCATCCCTGCCCGGGCCCTAGTATCCGTTCGTCTTCGTCTTGGAGATAGCCGCAAGGAACTCGCGGTTGCTCTTCGTCTGGCGAAGCTTGTCGAGCAGCAGCTCGATGGCCGGACCTGAATCCAGCGAGTGCAGCACGCGACGGAGCTTCCATATGAACGGCGCCTCGACCGGATCGAGTAAAAGCTCCTCTTTACGCGTGCCGGAAGCGATGACGTCGATCGCGGGGAATATCCGCCGGTCGGCAAGCTTGCGATCCAAACGCAGTTCCATGTTGCCCGTGCCTTTGAACTCCTCGAAGATGACCTCGTCCATCTTGGAGCCCGTGTCGACGAGCGCCGTCGCGAGGATCGTGAGCGAACCGCCGTCCTCGATATTGCGCGCGGCGCCGAAGAACTTCTTCGGCGGGTAGAGCGCTGTGGAGTCGACACCACCGGAGAGGATACGACCCGACGCCGGTGTCGCCAGGTTGTACGCACGGGCGAGGCGGGTGATCGAGTCGAGCAGGATGACGACGTCGTAGCCGGCTTCGACAAGACGCTTCGCGCGCTCCATCAAAAGTTCGGACACCGCGATGTGGTTCTCGGAGGGCATGTCGAAGGTGGAGGACACGACCTCGCCCTTGATCGAGCGCTCCATGTCGGTGACTTCCTCGGGCCGCTCATCGACGAGCAGGCACATGAGGTAGACTTCGGGGTTGTTCTCGGCGATGGATGCCGCGACGTCTTTGAGGATCGTCGTCTTACCGGCCTTCGGTGGCGAGACGATCAGACCGCGCTGCCCTTTACCGATCGGCGCGACGAGGTCGACGATGCGCGATGTGAGCGCCTGCGGATTCTCGCGCTCCAATGTGAACTTGTCATCCGGATAGACCGGCGTGAGATCGCGGAAGTTCTTGCGCTTCTTACTCTCCTCGGGCTCCTGCCCGTTGACGGTGATCACCTTGAGCAGGGCCGGGTACTTCTCGCTGTCCTTGGGCGGACGCACCTGACCTTTGATCATGTCACCGCGACGAAGCTCGAAGCGACGCACCTGCGACATCGAACAGTAGACGTCGGTGTCGCCCGGCAGATAGCCGCTCGTGCGGATGAAGCCGTACCCTTCGGGCAGGACGTCGAGGATGCCGAGCACCCCGATGAATCCCTCGGCCTTCACCTTCGAGTCATAGACCGCCGAGACGATCTCGTCCTTCTTCTTGAGCGCCTTGACGTCGAGCTCAAGCTCGGTCGCCATCTGCCGGAGCTCGGCCACGGTCTTCTGCTCCAGCTCGGCACGGTTGACCAACGGTCCTTGTTGTTCCGGCTGGCCACTGCCGCGGCGACCTCTCTTGCGTGGACGTGAACTCATGAGTTCTTCACTTTCTCCCAGTCGGCCAGGAACGATTCGAGTCCCCGGTCGGTGAGCGGATGCGTGACGAGCTTCTCTAATACGTTGAACGGGACGGTCGCGATGTCGGCGCCCATCAGCGATGCGGCCACGACATGCTGGTTGTGACGGATGGATGCCGCGATGACCTCGACCGGATGACCGAAGTCGTAGTTGTTCAGCGCAATGATCATGTTGCCGAGGTGCTCGAGGCCGTCTTCGGAGATGTCGTCGAAGCGACCGATGAAGGGGCTCAC
This sequence comes from Coriobacteriia bacterium, assembly GCA_030655755.1. GTDB lineage: Bacteria > Actinomycetota > Coriobacteriia > Anaerosomatales > Anaerosomataceae > UBA2279. The sequence goes on along the minus strand of JAUSOQ010000028.1, from coordinate 175,606 downwards.
GTAGCGTGCCCCGGCACGTGCGGACATGAGCGCCTGCGGAACCGTGAAGCACAGCGTCATGTTGACGTCGATGCCCTTCTCGAACAGAGCGCGGGTCGCGGCGAGGCCTTCGACCATCACCGGCACCTTGACCACGACGTTGGGGGCGAGCGCAGCGAGTTCCACGCCCTCGCGCACGATCTCATCGCGAGTGAGTCCGACGGTCTCCGCCGAGACGGGCCCATCGACGATCGCGCAGATGCGTTGGATGTGCGCGTGGAAATCAGCGAGCTTCCCGCCCTCACGTGCGTAGAGGGTCGGATTCGTGGTCACGCCGGCGAGCACGCCCCACGACGCGGCTTCCTCTATCTGGGCGATGTTCGCCGTATCCAGGAAGAACTTCATACGTTTACTCTCCCCCTTCTGCGGGCTGAGTTCGGCTGTCCGCCGACTCCTCTTCTTTGCGTATGACCGTGTTGACGACCAGTTCCAGCACTTCGGCCACCGTACGGTCCAGTTGGCGGCTATAGACGATCGGTATGTCGTGCTCGGCGGCCAGGTCCTCGATATATCGGCCGAGGAGCCGGATGTTGCCGAAGTTCGCACGATACTTCTCGAACGGACGCATGCCGTCCGTCTGGACCTCCCTGATGTAGAAGTGGCTCCGGTGCGCTTCCTCGTCCTCCACGCCGATGAGCAACTGCACCACAGATGCATTCTTGAACTGGGAAGGGTCGATGTAACCCGGTACGAGGTGCACGCCCTCGATCACCATACTGACGCCCTCGACCGAAGCGCGCTTGATCAGCGACTTGATGCCCGTGGCGACGACAGCGGTCTGCTCGCGGAATCCAACGATGACAGGGTTCGCGCCATGGGGTACCGGGACCCGGAGTCCGCGCCACGCGTTGAACGAGCTTTCATAGATCGCGGGCATGAGATCCTTTGTAAAGATACCACGCATCACCTCACGGATGGAATCCGTCGAGACGATCCGGGTTATGCCCAACCGGTGCGCGATCTCGGTGGCGATGGTGGACTTGCCCACGCCGGTCGTCCCGCCGACCAGCACCACGAACGCTCTGTCGAGCCTGCCGATCTCCTGCAGCTTCTCGAATCTGCGCGCATATTCTTCGCCCGCCTGCTCGGTGAGGACGCTCATCACTCGGCGGTGCAGTTCCTCAAGCGTGATCTCGCGCAGCCCCTCGGCGCGCATCTCGTCCTGCACGCGCTGAGCAGCGAGGTACGAGCGGGCGGGCGACAGACCTGTGGCCGAGAACGCCTGTGCCATCAGGCCCTTTGAATACGGAAGCCCATGACGTTGGTCTTTGATGAGTATCGGCTCGCTACCGGGCATCATGATCCCCTCCTGGCCTGCGCTCGCTCAAGCGCGACTTCGACCGCGTGGTCGATCACCTCATCGATGTGGGTCGCACCTATGGAGACAGGCACGTTGTCGCAAAGGACCGTGGGCACCCCGAACTCGACGCCTGCGACTGCGACGACATCTATCGCGGCAGCCTTCAGCTCGGTGAGCATCAGGTCGTACAAGCCGCTGCAAGCGGCCATGTCGACGCGCAGAGACGCACGATCGGAGAGGTTCGGACTCGAGCCGATGACGATGCAACCGTACTCCGACTCGAGATGTTTAACGAGTATGGGCAGGACTCCTTGTGGTGCGGTCGTCGCGAAGAACATGCGTTTGCCGCTCACATCCTCGATCGGCTTCGGCCGAAACGTCGTGACCGCGATCGGTACGTCCTCGCGCTGCGCACGGATGGCAGCCACGATCTTGGCGACATCACTGGCCGAGGCGACCGGCTCCTCCGCGTTGGCGATGATGACGCCGTCAGCACGCTTCAAACGATAGGGACCGAAGTAGTCGCGAACATAGGAAACGCCTTGTCCCGCACCTACGACAAGGATGTCGGCATCGGAGGCGACCGGCGGGATGGCGGCGCCCGACCCTTCGAGCACGAGTAACTCTTTGCCGAGAGAGTCAACGAGAAGCGCGCCTTCAGGCACATTGCTGAAGAACGTTCCGCCAGCCATGCCGCCACCGCATCGACGACAGCCGACCGTCGTCACCCTGCTCATCACGGCGTCCTCATAGTTGTCCGATGACGCGTGTTTGCCCTGGGCGGCGAGCATGAGTAGGTCCTCCGTGGTCAACGCCACCTCATCCCCACGAATGAGTTCGGGCTCCGCCGGACCTCCACGACCCATCGCAAGCACCACGATGTCACGGCCGGCGGCTTTCAGACGTCGGGCTATGTAGGCCGAAACAGCGGTCTTGCCGACGCGCTTGCCGGTGCCGATAACGCCAAGCGCGGGTGTGCGGGTCACCACCGGGGATGACGGAGGATCGAAGCGGAAGTCAGCGCCACGGTAGGCAACGCCATGGCCGAGCGCGATGCCGGCAAGACGAAAACGATCGGCAGCGCTGAGTACCGGTTCGTCAGAGAGATCGACCACCAGATCGGGCCCGTATGTCTCGATGGCATCGCGAAGTGCCTCCTCTGCCGACTCAGCGAAGAGGACCGGCACACCGTAGACCGCCGCGCCCGCAGCAAGGTCGATCTTCTCGGTACCACCCATGAATGCAGCGGCAACGACCTCGTATTCAGCGGCAAGCGCATCGAGCGCGAAACGCACGACCGGCGGATAGTGTTCACCATCGATGAGGGCGACTGCCCGTATCACGAAGTCCACACTCCGGACGTGTCCGGGTTCTCCTCTTCGCGAAGCTCGGCATCAGGTCGCCAGGCGCACTCCCGCTTGATCGTGCGGCGGAAGTCCGCCACGGTCTCCGGCTTGTCGAACGGGTGCTTGAGCACGATCTTCACCCGATCGGGATGGAGTTCGATGATGTTGTAACTTGCCCTCGTCTTGCCACGCAACCGGTAGGAACAAGCCGTGCCCGCATTCACGATAACGATGGATTCGAGACGCCAGACGTTGGGGACGTGCTTGTGGCCGCACAGCACCAGATCGCACCCGCTGTTCGCCAGGACGCGCAGTACGTCACCGGCGTCGTAGACGATGTTGCGTTCGCGGCCGGTTCCCGGCACCGGGATCAAATGGTGGTGCAATGCGACCATCTTGAACTCGTCCGGATCGCTGAAGCGCTCCTCGATCCACCGATAGCGTTCGCGACCGATCCGGCCGTTGTCGAGATCCGGCTCCGATGAGTCAAGGCCGAGCACCCGCACGCCCTCGAACGCGAGCTCGGTCGACCGGGATCCGAAGAGCTCCTCGAAATGCATGTCACCGACGTTCCGCGCGTCATGGTTACCCGGTAGCACCATCACCCGATCGACGTTCATGCGCGAGATGAGTCTGCGCGCCACCTCGAACTCCTGCCGAAATCCCATGTCCGTCAGGTCACCGGTCACGATGAGCGCATCTGGTTTGAGCTCGTTGATCTCGTCGGCGACGCGCGTCGCCAGACTCGGGATGTGGTACTGAGACCCGCAGTGCAGGTCTGAGATGTGCGCGATGATGATGGGTCTGTTGTCGTTCAACAACTGCTCCTGGAAGGATGTATCGGCATGCGATGCCCTGCGGCGCTAAAAGGGATACTTCATTCTTCCCCGAAGGCGCGAAACCAGTCAAGTCTCCCGACGGAGACCGCTACTCGGCGCGCTGTAGCTTCACGGTCGGTCGTTCCATGCCCGCTGCGAGCAGTCCGCACAAAAGCCACGCCGGTTTGAAGTACAGAAAGTACTGCAGCATGCTGCCGACCAACAGTGTCGCAAACCCGGTAACCACCGCCACGTCTACCGCCGTAAAACCGGCGCGATATCTGCGGAGAACGACACTGAGAAGAACGGTGAACAGCGCGATCTGAGCAACGAGGCCGGCGATGCCCGTCTCGGCGATCAACGCGAGTGGGACCTGGTGTGGATGCGTCACGCGGAGCAACGCCCCCGGCTTACGGTACTCAGGATAGGCTTCGGCGTACGCTCCGAGTCCCGTACCGAACACCGGCCTGTCGAATGTCATCTCCACTGTCGATCCTGCCATGAACAGCCGGGTGGCGGTCGACGACCCGTCATCAAACAACAGCATCGATGTGACCCTGCTGAGCAGCAGCTCGGGTCCGTTGAGCGCTCCAGCGACCATGATCACGACGACCAGGGTGCCGATCAAAGGCAATCGTGACCGTCTTGAACCGACTACGAACAGTATGACGAGTCCGAGTGTCAGCGCCACCCATGCCGAGCGTGAGAACGTGAGCACTACACCCTCAAGCATCACTGCCGCCGGAACGAACCACCACCGTGCACGTCCGCCGACACCGGCGAGCGCAAGCGCACCCAGGGACGTGAGCGCGAGATGGGCCGCAAGGAAGTTCGGATCGAGATAGAACCCCGCCGGCCTGATGAGCATCATGCCGGGTAGCGCACTGGCTTGGATGTGTATAACGCCGATCCCGAGGTCAGGGAGCGACCACTGGACGATGGCGAAAGTGGCAAGTACGGTACCCGCTCCAATAAACGCCACCAGCGCGGTCCTGCGCGCCGCTTCGTCTACCAGAGCCCGGGACGCTGCTATCGCCGCCACCCACAAGACCAGCAGCCTTAGCAGACACATGAGGGTCGTGGCCCGGTCGAGGGAAGCAGCTAGCGACCATACACCAGCCGCGAACGGGCCGAGAAGCGCCCATTCAAGCACAGAGAGCCTGGGAATCCGAAACCGCCTCCGCTTCACGACTTCTAACAGCCCCGCAAGGAGGACGCCTACCAGAATGGAGATGAACGCGTCCACGCGGATATCGCCGAGAGGAACGGTAGCGTTCTTGAGTGCTGTAGTAGCGAAGAGCGCGGCCATACCGTAGGTGTATCCGCAGGATGCCATGAACACTGCAGCCGCGACCAGGATCGAGGCGATGACGAGCATGACCCAACCGCGCTCTCCTACTGAAGGCGCAAGCGCCAGGGTGGGCACCGCAAGGGCAGCGCAGATGGCGGAGACTACATCACGGGTCGAACCGCGCGAGAATCCCGTCACTCCGCCCATACGCCAGCCTTCACAGGAGCAGGGCTCCATCGCGATCGATGCCTAGGACGCGCACCTGAGAACGTCCTTTGACGGACTCCAACAACGCATGCGCTCGCAGCACGATATCGCGTGCGCGCCCTAGCGCCTCGTCAGCGTTCTCGGCCATCACGAGTCCGATGATGCTGGGACCCGCGCCCGAAAGCGCCGCGCCGTCGGCGCCGGCATCGAGCAACGCGCGCTTCACGACCTCGAGATCGGGCACGACCGCTGCACGGTACTGCTCATGTATGCGATCGGCAAGCCCTTCCCGCAGTAGAGTCGCGTCACCGGCGGCAATCCCTGTGACGAGCAATGCCGCGCGACTCACGTTGAACGCCGCATCGGCGTGCGGGACCATATCCGGCAACACCGCACGTGCAGCCAAGGTCGGGAACTTAGAATCACTGACCGAGACCACCGCTGCAAGTCCCGCGAACGGCTCCACTCGCAATGCATGCGGCCCCTCGGAAGTCACCCAACATACGGTCATTCCGCCGAAGAGCGCCGCCGCGACGTTGTCGGGGTGGCCCTCCAGTTCCACGGCGAGTTCGAAGAGACGTTCCTGACCGAGCCCCCCGCTTACCAGGGCATCGGCCAGCACAAGACCCCCGACGATCGCCGCCGAGGACGAACCGAGTCCGCGACCGACTGGGATCGCGTTGCGACAGACCACCCTTGCAGCCAGATCGGGCTGACCGGTCTCGGCGAAGACTCTCGCCATTGCCCGGACGACCTGGTTGTCGACGTTGACAGGCAACACGCCGGCGCCCTCGCCCTCAACCGTCACCGACCAGGCATCACAGAGTCCGGCAGTGAACTCGTTGCGCAGGGTGAGGGCGACTCCGAACGAGTCGTAACCCGGTCCGAGATTGGCGGAAGTGGCAGGGACACTGACGGTTCGCACCATCGTGCTACAGGTCCTCGACTCGAATGACCGAACCGACCGTCTGCACCGCGTCGAGCGCACGGATGCTCGCGAGAGCAGCCTGGACATCGCGCTCAGCTGCACGGTGCGTGACCCACACGATCTCGGCGGCACCCGACTCATCGGTACGCTTCTGTATCACCGAGCCTAAGGAAACGCCGTTGTCGCCGAAGATGCCGGCGACGCGCGCGAGCACGCCAGGTTCATCTTCGACGAGCAGTCGGACGTAGTACTCGGTGGTGAGCTCGCCCATGTCGCGAACGGCAAGCTTCTCATTGCAGGTGCAGCCCACCAGACCGAGGCAACCGCTGCCGATATGGCGCGCGACCTCGATGATGTCGCCGACGACCGCCGAGGCGGCAGGGAGCGAGCCGGCTCCCTCGCCGAAGAACATCGTCTCGCCGACCGAATCGCCGATGACATAGATGGCGTTGTAGACGCCGTTCACCTTCGCAAGCGGGTGATCGGCACGGATCATCGTGGGATGTACGCGCACGTCAATGCTTCCGTTCACACGGCGGGCGATGGCAACGAGCTTGATCGCGTAGCCCATCTCTTCCGCGTAAGCGATGTCCTCGGGCGTGATACTGCGGATGCCCTCAACAGGTACCTGGCCGAAGACGACACGCGAGTTGAAAGCGATCGATGCCAGAATAGCGATCTTCGCGGCCGCATCCAGACCGTCGACGTCCGCGGTAGGGTCCGCCTCGGCAAAACCCTTCGCTTGTGCCTCGGCCAACGCGGTGTCGTAGTCCAGACCGTCCTCCGCCATGCGGGTGAGCATGTAGTTGGTCGTACCGTTCACGATGCCGAGGACGCTCTGGATCTCGTTACTCACGAGCGAGTGCTTGAGTGGACCGATGATCGGGATACCACCGCCCACGCTAGCCTCGAACATGATGTCGACACCGTGCTCCTCGGCGGTCTCCATGACCTCCTGGCCGTGACTGGCCATCAGAGCCTTGTTCGCGGTGACGACACTCTTGCCCGCGCGCAACGCGTCCAGCACGACATCCCGCGCCACGCCGGTCCCGCCGATGAGCTCGATGATGATGTCGATCTCCGGGTCATTGATGATGTCGGCAGCGTCAGTCGTGAAGCGGTCGGCGGGAATCTGAAGAGCAGCCGCGCGCGCGCCGTCGCGATCTGCGAAGCGCGTGATCGTGATGTCGACACCCGCACGACGACGGAAGTCGCCTGCATGGCGCGCGAATATCTCCGCGACGCCGGAACCGACGGTGCCAAGACCGATAAGACCTACGTTGACTGTGCGCATGATGCATCCTCCACAAGAGGTGCCACTACGAGACGCTATTGTAGCCGAGACGAGCACAGATGGCTTCATTACACCAGCCGTTCCCCTGCATCTCTCCTTGTCATATGCAACGCAGCATGCTAGATTTTGTACATCTTGTACAGGAGGTATCGTCATGGCACGCATGAGTGTCGCAGATGCACGCAAGGATCTTGCTGAGGTCATCAACAGGGCGGCGTACACGCGAGAACGCACGGTGATCACCCGGCACGACGATGACGTGGCTGCGGTCATCTCCATCGATGAGCTTCGCTTACTCGATGCGCTCATCGAGAGATACGAGGACGACATAGACATCGGCGAAGCCCATGAAGCGCTGCTCGAGGCGCACGAGGACAACGTCGCCTGGGGCGACATCAAGCGTGAGTTCGGACTCTGACGCGCCATGAGTGAGTGGCACGTAGAGTTCAAACCATCGGCATACCGGGCATTCACCCGGCTTGACCCCGCCGTCAAACGCCGACTGACGCCGGCGATCGACGCACTGTGCCACGACCCTCGACCTGTGACCGCGAAGCGTCTCGCCTCGCCCGATGAGCTCTGGCGCGTCCGTGTGGGAGCGTACCGCGTCGTCTACGCGATCGAAGATGACCGCCTCGTCATCCTCGTCATCAGGCTGGGTCATCGACGGGATGTGTATCGAGGGTTGTGAGCGCTACCCCACCTCGTTGTGTAGCAGGTCCTCGTAGGTCTCGCGACGAACGACGAACCGCCACTCCCCATCTCGCACGAAGACGACGCCGGGGCGTACCTGCTTGTTGTAGTTGCTGCTCATCGACTGGCAGTAGGCGCCTGTCGCGCATACACACAGCACGTCACCGACGTCCACGCGCTGCAGTGGGGCGTCGTTGACGACGATGTCGCCGCTCTCGCAGTGCTTGCCGGCGACCGTCCTGACCATCTCCCGGGGCTGGTCCGCCTTGTTGGCGATGAGCGCCTCGTAGTGTGCGTCATACAGCGACGTCCGTATGTTGTCGCTCATGCCCCCGTCGACAGCGACGTAGGTGCGGATACCCGGGATCTCCTTGATCGAGCCCACGGTGTAAAGCGTCACACCTGCATTGGCGACGATGCTGCGACCCGGCTCTACCGCCATCGCCGGCACCGTGAGGCCGTGCTTGACGCACTCCTCCTTGATACCGTCGACGACGACCTTCCCGTAATCTTTGATCGTGGAGGGCTCATCAGGCAGACCATAGGCGATGCCGAGACCGCCACCCGTGTCCAACATGTGTACCTCGACACCCGTGCGCTCCTTGATCTCAGCGATGAACTCCACGATGACCTCGATCGCTTTGGCGAAGCTGCGCAGCGCGAAGATCTGGCTCCCGATATGCATGTGCAACCCGTCGAAGTCGATGCCGGGTAGCGCGATCGCGCGCTCGACCGCCTGCATCGCGAGGCCCTGGTTACGCCCGAAGCCGAACTTACTGTCCTCGGCGCCGGTCATGATGAAGTCGTGCGTATCGGCCTCGACCCCGGGGGTGACGCGGATTAACACTTTCTGCGTGACGCTCCGCTCGGCAGCGAGCGCCGAGAGGCGATCCATCTCCTCGAAGCTGTCGACCACGATCCGCCCGACACCGGCGTCGAGGCACTCGGTCAGCTCGAGCGGCGTCTTGTTGTTGCCGTGAACGTAGATCCGCTCCATCGGGACACCCGCACGCCGTGCGAACGCAAGCTCTCCGCCACTGGAGACGTCCAGGCAGCAGCCTTCCTCGGCCACGATCCTGCACATCGCGAGCGACATGAACGCCTTGCCCGCGAAGACGACGTCGACGTCGCGCCAGTGGTAGGTCGTCCAGCGCACGTACTCCTGAAGCTGATGGCGGATCGTCGCCTCATCCATGACGTAGAGCGCCGTACCCGCCTCATGTGCGAGCTCGACCATGTCCACGCCACCGATCCAGAGGCGTCCGTCCTTGACCTCGGCGGTCATGGGCAGCACCGGCATAAGGTCGGCGGCCGTCTTGAGATCAGGCGTCACGGGTGGTCGCGGTGCAGAGGGTCTGCCGGCCATGGGTACCTCCCCGTATCTCGTGGTCGCAGTATGGTAGGCTTAGTATATGCTAACTCTTAGAGTTCACAAGTAGTCATCATCTACATGCGCTCGGGTGCGCTCACCCCTACGAGGACCAGAACGTCGGCCAGCGCGATGCGCGTCGCATCGACAGCGTACAGACGCGCCGCGGTGAGTTCAGGCTCTTCGGGATCGACGACTTTGCACAGCGTGTAGAACTGATGGAACGCCGCAGCGAGTTCCTCGGCATAGCGCGTGAGCTTGGAAGGGGTGAGCTGCAGCGCGGCTACCTCAACGACCTCGGGGAACTCGGCGAGCTTGCGCATGAGAGAGAGTTCCGCATCGCCCGCGAGCAGCTTAAGCGGCGCGTCTTCGGAGACAAGCTCGGCGACGGTTGCAGAGATGTCCACGCTGTCATCACTCGTGTCTGCGCCAGCCGCTTTGCGCAGGATCGAGCAGATGCGCGCATGGGCGTACTGCACGTAGAAGACCGGGTTCTCGTTGCTACGTTGCTTGGCGAGTCCGATGTCGAAGTCGAGCGGCTGGTCGGTGGAGCGGCGCAGGAAGAAGTAGCGCGCAGCATCCGGGCCGACTTCGTCGAGCAGGTCTTCGAAGGTCACCATCTCGCCGGTGCGCTTGGACATGCGCACGACCTCGCCGTCGCGGAACAGGTTCACGAGCTGGCCGATGACGACATCGAGCTGGCCCGGATGACCGAGCGCCGCCACCGCAGCCTCCATACGCTTCACGTAGCCGTGATGGTCGGCGCCCCAGATGTCGATGACGCGGTCGAAACCACGGTCGAACTTGTCTTTGTGGTAGGCGATATCGGCGGCGAAGTACGTGTAGCTGCCATCCGCCTTCTTCAGCACGCGGTCCTTGTCATCACCGAACGGTATCGATGCGAACCAGGTCGCATCGTCCAACTCGTAGATGTGACCGGCAGCGCGCAGTGACTCGATGGCCTGCTCGACCTCGCTGGGCCCACCGTCGGCGGATGGCGCATGCAAGGTCCGCTCGGAGAACCAGACATCGAAGTCCACGCCCATCCCATGCAATACGTGCTTGAGGTGCTCGAGCACCTGCACGTACGCCGTCTCTTTGAAGTGAGACTCGCGCTTTGCGGGGTCGGCGTCGGCCCAGCTCGCTCCTTCAGCCTCAAAGATCTCGCGCGCGATCTCGGTGATGTAGGCTCCGCGATACCAGTCCTCGCCGAACTCTATCTCGCGCCCGCAGAGTTCGAGATAGCGTGCGGCGACCGACTTGGCGAAGGTGTCCATCTGCACACCCGCGTCGTTGACGTAGAACTCGCGCTCCACGCTATAGCCCGCATGCTCCAGCACTCGTGCCATGCTGTCGCCGAGCGCGGCCCACCGGCCGTGTCCTACATGCATGGGTCCAACGGGATTCGCCGAGACGAACTCCACCTGCACACGCCGGCCTTTGCCAAGATCGAGGCGACCGTAACCGGTCCCCTCGGCGCGCACCTCTCGCAGGACACGTTGCAGTGCGTGTGCGGATACACGGAGATTGATGAATCCGGGACCCGCGATCTCGACAGCGTCGATATCAGGGTGGTCGGCCATCTCGTCGGCAAGCACCTGAGCGAGTTCGCGTGGGTTCATACCCGCCGCCTTCGCGGTGCGCAGGGCGACGCTCGTGGCCCAGTCACCATGGGAGGGATCGCGCGGCCGTTCGACTGCGGGTTCGGGCAGCTCGGTAAGCGTGATGCGTCCGCCCTGGACAGCGGAACGCAGTGCCTCGGACACGAGCGACTCGATGACCTCTCTCACGGGCGGTGACTCCTCGCAGGCATAGGGTGGATATGGGCAACAAGGATACCCCGCATGGGCGAGAGCGGCAACGACGCTTCCACCCACTACCGGGACCGCGAATCACCAGTGCAGTGACGTAGGTATGACGTCAACACCCGACGTGAGATACGCTCGATGAGTCTGCGCTCCCACTCGGGCGCGCGCTCCCAATCATCGGGATCGCGTGCGATCCCCAGATCGAAGCGCACGTGCGCCAGGCCGAGCCACCCATGTGCGTACACATCCTGGAGACAGTGCAAAGACCGCCCGAGCGCCTGAAGATCGCAGTCGCGAGCGGCACGGCGGTAGTATGCGAGGCCCCACAACCATGCGGTCGGGGCGAAGTGCCGACTGAGCGCCGAAAGAGAGCGCCGGGCGGGAAACTCGGTGTCGACCAGCGCGTCAGCGCGGGCGATGCGCTCCGCGTCCTCGGCCGAGAACCCCGCCTCGCGGGCCCAATCGAACGTCAGACGGAAGTGGACATAGGGACCCATGCGATCACCGGTGGTACGGCTCGTTGTGCATGATCTTGAACGCACGATAGAGCTGCTCGAGCAGCACCACCCGTGCGAGTTGGTGCGGGAGTGTGATCCGGCCCAAAGAGAGTCGCTCGTCCGCACGCGCGATAACCTCAGATGACAGACCCGCCGCACCGCCCACGACGAAGGCGACCGCGCTTCGTCCCTCGAGCCCGAGCGCTCCGAGCCGATCGGCGATGTCGGTCGAAGAGCGCTGTATGCCGCCGATGTCGAGCGCGATGACGTGCGCACCGTCGGGGATCGCACGCAAGACGTCGGCGCCCTCTTCGGCTACCGCACGCACTTCGTCCCGCGTCACGTCGCGATCTGGCACCTCGATCACCTCGAGAGTCGCGTGCGGGCGCAGGCGTTTGATGTACTCGTCAGCCGCCTCTCGCCAGTACCGCTCCTTGAGCCGTCCGACGGCGATGACCGATATCTTCACCGCGCGCTCACGTCCGTGCTCTCATACATGGGCACACCTTCGTCTCGGCGTCTCATTATGACCAACCCGTGGATGGTTCCCATGTCAGCAAGAAGTCCTCACCGGCAGCAACGGCAGCAGCAGGAGGCATGATGAAGACCCTGATGGCTTCACACACCACAGAGAGGTCAGTCGGCGCGTCGATCCTTCCGCCGGACAGGAACGCTCTCCACATTGCCTGCACTCCCGGATTCCCATAGAAGGTGGCGGTAAGCGCCGAAGGCCCGCTGATCGGCAACAACGTGCCACGATGCGCAAACGTCGCTCTGAGTGCTGCTGCAAGCTCCGCCCCATAATACGTATGCACCGTCGATAGGAGCCATATGTCGTAGAAATCCCTCATCCGACTGTTCGTGAAACCTTTACTCACCATCGTCTCGAACTTCTCGGCTATAGCAGTCGTGGGCTGGTAAACGAGAATCCTTGGTGCTTCAAAATCCAGGAGGGTCGGGTAGTCGACCCACTCCGGGTCAGGGGCGACCGCGTCGTCTATCCCTACGTCGAGTTGGAGCTTGAAGCGACCTCCGTCGAGGTGTCCTCTCACCACAGCGCGCACACCGGGATACCTATCCGCGACGTTGATCTCAGATGTCTCAATCTCGCTGTCGAACACGAGACCATCTTCGGGATACTCCACGGCGAGACAGTCTCCGACGACGCGCTCTACAGCAATAGTCGAGTTGTCTACCGCGCCGAGAAAGTCGATGTCTCTGGTAGGACGCCCCAGCGGTGTGCCCCACGCCCTCAGCATCGTGGCGCCCTTCACCACGAACCGCTCTCCCCACTCGGTCAGTGAAAGTCGATAGAGGAACCGCTCGATGGCGTAGTACTGGAGCACCTGGTCGAAGGACTCGCCTTGCTCTTTTGCTCGATTCAGGAGTCGCGCATGCACAGATGCCGGCATGTTCGTGATCTCCCGTCGGCTCACTGCATGGCCTCTAGGTATGGGCGCACGATCTTGGACACGCGGTCGACCTCGGCGAACTCCATGATCTGCGCGGGCGTCGCTTTTCGACTCCGCACGACCTCCCTGAGCGCCTCGAGCGCGACATCGAGGCCGATCTTGTTCCTGAACTTGAAGCAATCAGCGACCGTCTTCGCGACGCCGAACACCCTCACGGCGGTCCCATCCACCGAATGCTCCTCGACCCCCAAGGTGAGCGCTCGGCCTGACATGCGGTGCACTCGAACGGGCGGGTAGTCGAATTGCGGACGCCTGTCTTTGGGTCCGATCGCGATGTTCACGGCCGAGGGTATCTGGGTACCGATCTCGTGGAAGTCCAGCGCACTGACCAGACACAGAACCGCACCGGGGACCCGGGCAGCGACGGTCACGACATCGTACTTGCTCGGCCCCGGGAGCTCGGCGAGCCGATACACACCCCTTGAGAGTTGTTCGAGCAGACCCGCGTCCCGCATGCCATAAAGCGTCGAGTAGTGGACGCCGCCCTCTGCGGCTTCACGCGTGCGCAGGGTTCCGCCGCTTCGCTTGAACACCTCGGCGGCGTGGCGGATCGCATTCTCTGAGGGGAGTCGCTTCATGCGTCCATTGTGATAGATATGTCGGACTTTGTGAACATTGTCCGACATATTTATCACATATCGCGGCCATGTCGGGACACTCCCCCGACGTACTGCTCAAGACATACGCCCACGCGTTCGACGCCCGCAAACGAGAGGCAATGGACGCCCTTGGGCAGCCAGAAAGGCAGCTCGTGCGCTCTAATACCTGCACATGTACCTGCATTTGCACGATTCCGCACCCTGGAAGGGCAAGAAAAAGACCCACGGGGACGGTGTGTTCCCGCAGGTCAGAGTATATGGAGCCGACGAGCGGATTCGAACCGCTGACCTGCGCATTACGAGTGCGCTGCTCTACCAGCTGAGCTACGTCGGCACTACTCGGCCTTATCGGCCGCCGTTCCCTGCCCCCCACTTGATGGCCGACGCCTGCGACGTCGCCTTGAAGACGAGGACGCTCCCTCACCTGCCGGCTTCGCTCCGGTCTCAGCACCGCCCTGTGAGGACTTCTGCTTTGGCTGCTGTCTTTGTTGCGGCTGCCCTTGCTGCTTCTTAGCTGGCTTCTCGGCCTGCTGCGCCTGTGGCTGCGCGCCACCCTCACCTGCAAGCTTACGCTTGCGCGACCTGCGCGAGCGACGACTCCGGCTCTCGCCCGTCTCGGCGACCTCGGTCTTCGGTTCTGCGGATGAAGGTCTGCTGAGCATCACCGGCTCAGGGAGCATCGGTTCCGGTTCCTCGATGACCTCTACTTTCAACTTACAGGGACAACCCCTGCCCGCGCTACAGTCAAGACCATCAAGGGGAACCGTGATCCGCTCGCCATCGGGAAGACGGACCGTGACGGTCTCCTTCGGAGTGTTCAGGGACACGACCTTGCCCTCACCCGTCGGCGTTTCCACAAGTGTCCCGCACTTCGGCGCACGTTGCTTATAGTCTTTGTACGCCTCGTACTCGTAGCGCAGACAGCACATGAGTCTGCCACACAAGCCACTGATTTTCAACGGGTTCAGTGGCAAATCCTGCTCTTTTGCCATCCGGATCGAGACCGGTTGGAACTCACTGCCGAAGCGCGCACAACACAGCTGCTCGCCACAGTGTCCGAGACCGCCCACCATTCGGGCCTCGTCACGCACGCCGATCTGGCGCATGTCGATACGAGCGTGGAACTCGGACGCGAGTTCGCGAACGAGTTCACGGAAGTCCACACGTTCCTCGGCCACGAAGTAGAAAACGACCTTCGAGTCGTCGAACAAGTGCTCCACGCCGATCGGCTTCATGTCGAGTTTGTGCTTGGTGACAAGACGCCTGAAGACGTCCATCTCCTCGCGCAGACGCGCCGCGAAGCCGTCCATCTTGGCGATATCATCATCATCCGCGATGCGCAGCACCGGCTTCAGTTCTCCGGGAACAGCATCCGCGTCCACCTCACGTGGGCCCATGACGACTTCGCCGAACTCTTGGCCGCGCTCCGTGCTGACGATGACGTGATCGCCCTCGGCCACGGACGTACCGGCCGGGTCGAAGTAGAGTACCTTGCCCGCATAGGGCAGCTTGACTCCCACTATCGTGGGCATCGCAAGACCTCCTGTATGTCGAACAGCATGGCCTCGACGGCCAGCTGCGGGCTCACATTATACGAGATACGGCGCCGGGCGCGAGCAACCGCCTCAACCGCGCTCACGGCCGCCCGGGGCGTGATGATCGCGGCGACTTCCTCGATCGCATCGGCATCATCGGCGTTCGCCACTAACTCGGGCGCGCATCCAGACATCACCAAGCAATCCCGAAGCCAGCTCTCGGCGACACTGAGCACTTCAGTGACGCCCTCGCGTTCGCGCGCCGTCAATTCGCGCTTGTGCCGGTCCTCGATCGGTTTGGTGGATATGCCCTTACCGAACAGCTCCTTGCGTTCGGCCAACTCCTCAGCCTGCGCGGCCTTGAGCATCTCCACCGGCGCCTTGGCTTCGGACAGGACGGTTCTGGCTCCGAGCAGCACGTCGTGACCATCCATGAGCGGAAGCCTCTTGAGCAACTCGACTGTCGCATCACGGGTCTTTCGCCGCACTGGAGACTCAAGGAAATCCAACGCACGCGAGATGACGCCATCGGAGGCGGCCAGCGCGATCCGTGCTTCGTCCTGCGTCGCCCCGCTGCGTTCGATGAGAACGCCGATCGCCATCGACTCGGGAACGGGACGAAAGCGCACGATCTGGCAGCGCGAGGCTATCGTCGGGATGACCGCGTCGAAGCTACGCGTCAGCAGCACGATGATGACATCGTCAGGGGGCTCTTCAAGCGTCTTAAGAAACGCGTTCGCGGACCCGGCATTGAAGCGGTCCGCCTCTTCGAAGATGTAGACCTTGTGCGACGCCTGGACCGGTTTGAGGTGTACGTCGTGGATGACTTCCCGCACCTGCTCGACCATGTAGGTCGCGGCGCCGGCAGGTCGAAAGACATGCACGTCAGGATGTTTCCCGTTGCGTATCCGATGGCAGATGGAACACACGCCACAGCCGCCGTCGTCACAGAACAGCGAACAGGCAAGTGCCCGGGCTGCCGTCTTCTTGCCGGCGCCGGTAGGTCCGACGAACAGATAGGCGTGCGCCACCGTACCGGTGGTCGCGGCATGCTTGAGGAAGTCAGCGACCCGCTTCTGCGCGAGCAGGTCGTCCCAGACACAGTTGCGTTCCATGAGGACGCTATCGTAGCATGCTGCGCTCGCGCAGCAGGGCCTCGACGTGCGCCCATATCGCGGCTGCGACGGCGTCCGGCGTATCGCGCACCACGAGCTTCACGCGGTTCGGCTCGCTCGCTGCAAGTTCGCTGAAACCGAGGCGGACACGCTCATGGAAGTCGAGCTGCTCGAGTTCGAGGCGGTCAGCACCTTGCGGTGTCGCCGCAGCAACGCCTTCGGCAGGATCGACATCGAGGAAGAACGTGAGATCCGGCATCAAGCCACCTGTGGCCGCGGCGTTCATCGCACGCACCATCTCAAGATCCAGCCCGCGTCCGTATCCCTGGTACGCGTAGGACGAGTCGGCGAAACGATCGGTCAGCACCACCATGCCGGCATCGAGCGCCGGCCTGATGACCGCACTCACGTGATGCGCGCGACTCGCCTCGTATAAGAAGAGCTCGGCCAACGGGTCGAGACCGACGTACACCGGGTCGAGCAGGATGTCGCGGATCTTGTCGCCTGCAGGCGTTCCGCCCGGTTCGCGCGCGACCACCACCCGCAGACCCAGTCTTTCAAGGTGTTGGGCGAGTCGACGTATCTGACTCGACTTGCCCGAACCTTCGCCCCCCTCGAACGAGATGAAGAGACCGCACATGAGGCTCACTCCCCTTCCGTGCGGCGCCACATTGCAGGCGCCGTCGCGTAAAGATCGGCGCCTGAGGCGTCGATAGCGACGAACACCGGGAAGTCGTCCAGCTCCATACGCACGAGCGCTTCCGTGCCGAGGTCATCCCACGCGACCGGCTCTACGGAGCGGACGTGGGTCGCGAGCAGCGCCGCCGATCCGCCGACAGCCGCAAGATACACGGCGCCGGTCCGCACGCACGCGTCACGGACCCCGGCTGAGCGCGCACCCTTCCCGATGGTGGCGACGATACCCGCCTCCAGAAGCGCGGGCGTGAAGGCGTCCATGCGCTTCGCCGTCGTCGGTCCGACAGAGCCGACGGGACGACCCGCGGCAGCAGGCGTCGGTCCGGCGTAGAAGAGCACCTTACCTTTGAGGCCGAACGGCAGCTCGCCGGAGCGCTCGAGCTCCTCGGAGATGCGAGCGTGCGTCGCGTCACGTGCGGTGTAGACGGGGCCCGAGAGCAGGACCTCATCGCCGGCCACAAGACCGGAGAACGCTTCAACGCCGGCAGGTAGCGTGATTCGGACAAGATCAGTCACCGGCGTCCTCCTCGGCTCCGCGCCAGTTGAGCGTTCTGTAGGCATACACGGCCGCAGCCATGACAAGCAGCGACGCCAACAGCAGCGTCAGCCGGGGACCCGAGAGCCACACCTGGTCGAGCGGGAGACCCTCTCGCTGAACGAACCAGAGTATGGCCTTTGCGGTCAGGTCGCCGACAGGAGCGATGACGATCATCGAGAGCAGCAACGAGACGCGGATGACCGACTCCATCGCCGTGAACACCCTTCCGCGGATGCCGTCTTCCACCGTACGCACCACATAGGTGTTGCCCGATACCGTCAGCGCCGCGATCGAGATGCCGGCCACGACCGCGAAGACCGCTGCGGTCCAGTACGCCGTGCTGAGCGAGAAGATGAACATGCCGCCACCGAAGACCACGACGCCGCCGAGGAAGAGCGCCTGCAGGGGAAGATGCGTCGCCAGACGCGGGACCAGAAGCGCGCCGAGAACCATGCCCAACGCGATGAACACGAGCATGAACGTCTGTGGCGCGGCGATGAGCTTCTCGAGCACCTTGACCTTATCGAGGAACGGCACGCCGCCCGAGAGGTTCTGCTGCACGTACACCAGACCTACGGTGATGACGGCGCCGCCACCTAAGATAGCGGTCCCGATCGTCACGAGCAGCCCACGAAGCTCCTTATGAGCGCCGAGGAAGCGGAATGACTCGATGGCATCCTTACCGATCAGCGACAGGTCGAACTTGCCGCTCTCGGAGGGACGCGCCTTCACCTTGATCGACAGGATCAGCGCCGCCGAGACGAGGAACGTGAGCGTGTCGAGCGACACACCGGCACGCGGACCGAGAAGCGCGGGAGCAAGCGGGCCGACAAAGTAACCAACGAACGGGAACCCGCTAGCGAGCACCCAGCGTACGATCGCCTCGAAGCCGGCGAGGATCACACCTGACATCGTGAGGCCGATAAGCATGCTCGCCTGCTGTGTCGTATAGCTGAGACTGTTGGCGATCGTGATCTCCTCGTCACTCACCAACTGCGGGATAAGCGCGTTCTTTGCCGGGGTGAAGAAGAGCGATGCGATCTCCATGACCAGCACGATCAGGTAGATCAGCATGAGGTTGTTGGTGAACAGCAACCCGAGCGCAAGCACAGACCGGGTAACGTCGCAGGCGATCATGAGCTTGCGCCGATCGAAGTGATCGACGAAAACACCTACAAACGAGCTCAGGAAGAGCGAGGGAACGATCTTCGCGATCATGATGCCCGCGACGGCGAACGCCGAGCCGCCGGAGAGCGTGGTCACGAGCGGGATGAGCAGACCGATGACAAGCCAGTCGCCGGTACCACTGATGAACTGGCTGAGCCACAACCTGCGAAAGCGCTTGTTGGAGAGCACGGCCGAGTACGGGACCTTCACCTCAAGAGACGGCTGTCGCACACCGTGGTTCTCGGCCATCAGACAACCTCCACGGTCGCGGTACGCACGGCCGAGCAACCCATGTTCACAGCGACGGGCAGCGCAGCGATATGGCACGGTGCGGTGAGCACCTTCACGCCAAGCGCCGTCGTACGTCCGCCAAGTCCGGCCGGACCGATACCCGTACCGTTCACGAGATCTAGCAGTTCGCGCTCGAGTACTCCCGTCTCACCGGGGCTGTCACTGCCGAGCGGCACCAGAAGTGCTCTCTTGGCGAGTCCGGCGACCTTGTCGAACGTCGATCCCACCCCGACGCCTACCACAAGTGGCGGGCACGCACCGGTCGCTTTTTCCACAACGGTACGCAGCACGAACTCCTTCACGCCTTCGATACCGGCCGAGGGGTCGAGCATGGTAAGCGCGGAGCTGTTGTCCGAGCCGCCACCTTTGAGCATGACATGTACGGTCGCGCCGATGCCGGGACGCGTGACCAGCTCGATGAATGCGGGCGTGTTGTCGCCGGTGTTCGTGCGGTCGAAGAGCCCGTCACGCACGACACTCATGCGCAGCGCGTGCGCACGATACGCCTCACGTACGGCTGCGTCGATGACGGGCTGCAGCAGCTCACCAAGATGCTCCTCGACGCCGATCTCCACCCTGACCCAGACGGTACCGGTGTCCTGGCACAGCGGGACGTGGTCCGTCTCGGCGATCTCCGCATTCTTGATGAGCTGCGCGAGCACACTGCGCCCACGCGCCGAAGGTTCGACTTCTGCCGCCGCCCGCATGGACGCAAGCACGTCGGGTCTCAGCGACGTCGCCGCCACGCCGATCGCCTCACTGACCGCAGACGCTATGGCGCGCGCATCGGCCATACGTCACGCCTCGATGCTGAGCGCGGCGACGCTCTCGGCCACGCCCGCCGCAGAGGCGCGCAGGGCCTCAAGGTCATCGGCCCCGAGAGCTACCTCTGGCACGCCTGAGACGCCCTGACGACCGAGAACGGCAGGTACGGACAGGTAGACGTCGGAGAGGCCGTACTGGCCCTCAAGGAGCACACACGACGGCAGGACCGCACCGGTATCGTGCAAGACAGCCTCCACCATCGAGGTCACTGAAGCCGCCGGCGCGAAAAACGCACTGCCCGTCTTGAGGAACGCCACCACCTCGGCGCCACCGTAGACCGTGCGGCGCACGACCTCGGTCACTTCGTCCGCGGGTAGCACGTCGGTGAGCGGTCGGCCTGCGACCATGGACAGGCTCGGGACCGGGACCATCCCGTCCCCGTGTGCGCCTATGACGAGCGCGTCGATGTCGGTGATCGGAGCACCGGTGGCGAGCGCGATGAAATAGGCGAAGCGTGCCGAGTCGAGTACGCCGCCCATGCCGAGCACGCGCCGGGAGGGCAGCCCGGAGACCTTCCATGCAAGATAGGTCATCACATCAAGGGGATTGGTCACGCACACGAAGACTGCGTTGGGCGACGCCTCGGCCGCTTGCGCGATGACGGAACGCACGATCGAGCCGTTGGCGGCGAGCAGATCATCGCGAGTCATACCCGGCTTACGGGGAAGCCCTGCCGTCACGACCACGACATCGGAGTCCGCGGTCGCAGCGTAGTCGTTGCTACCCGTCACGGTCGATGAGAACCTCTCCACCGAGCGCGCATGCATCATGTCGAGCGCCTTCCCCTGCGGGATGCCCTCGGCCACATCGACGAGCACGACGTCGGCGAGCTGTTTGGTCGCCATCAGAAATGCGGTGGTCGCCCCTACCTGACCGGCGCCGACCACGGTGACTTTCGGCAGTGCCATCACGTCCCCTCTCACACAACGCCGCGTCACGAGGGGCTTTGAGCCCACGCTGCGACACGGCGGATGCCTTCAGACTGACAGCCGGATTCTACCACGAGCGCGCGACCGCGCACCCTTACGAAAGATCTGCCGGATACGACACATCGAGCTTGCGACCCCGGTGCACTGCGAGACGCTGCGCGAGGATGAGAGCGATCTGCGGCACCGGTGCGCGCGGCTCGGGGGCGGACAGCGGGAGATCGACGTCGTAGAAGAGCATATCGTCTCCCGTGGACGCCTCGGCCATGACCTGTCCCAGATAGACGATCGCACTGCCTCCATGACCGGGCTGGCCGAGCTGCGCGCCATCGGGCTCGACGACGAGAACGAGCGAAGCGACCGAGAGGCTCAGGTCGATCGCGAGTTCGAGCACGGCCTCGACCTGCAGGTCGGACTCGCTGCGCGGTGCAAGCACGACGACATCGGCGCCGTACACGAGGGTTTGACGCAGGGCGTCAGGATCGACCACGGCATCTCCCGACAACACCGCGACATGGCCCAACGGTTCGAGTTCAGCGATGAAGGCCACCGAGCCACTGTCTAGGCCGACATGGGGAACGAAGACACTCGTACCGCGAGCGGCGATGGTCACGCGCTGCCACCACTCCTCCAACAGCGGACCACCATGCACGGCAGGAACCTCGGGGAGCACCACGACGCCGGCGCCGTGGTCGATGGCGACAGTGACAGAGCTGACCAGCGCATCGGCGTCGGCCCCTGCGTCCGCACGGAGCGAGTGCTGCAGAACCGCGATGCGCACGGCGACCTCCCTTGCCGGGACCGGCGACGCCGGTCTCTCTAAGCTTTCTTACCCCCCGTGCGCTTCGTACTCGTCTTCTTCTTCGTTCCGGCTTTCGCCGCAGGCTTGCCCTTGCCCTTCTTCGCGCCCTTGGTGGCGGCAGACTTGAGGGGACACGCCGGGTCGATGCAGATCCGCCACGGCCCTTTCTTGGTGTGCACGATGACGATGGGTGCGCCGCACTCGCACGTGTCATCCGTCGTCTCGATGTCACCGCTCTGGGGCAGCGGATAGGACGTCTTGCAGTTCTCGTAGTTGGTACACCGCACGTAACGGTTGCCGACCGCCGAGTAAGCGACCCTGAGATCGCCACCGTCCCCCGTAGGACATCCGGCGGCCCTGATCAAGATCTCGGGCCCCTTCTTCGTTGGACAGATCGGACTCAAGCACATCACGCGCGGCTTCTTCTTGAACTGGAGCACCTTGACCTGCGGAGTCCCGCAGACCGGGCACAACTCGGCCAGCGCAGCATACTTCGCGTTCTTCGGCAGCGGGTAGGTGACATCGCACTCCGGGTAACCGGAACAGCCGACGAAGGAACTGCGGGTCTTAGGTGAGAACTTGATGAGCAGATCATGCCCCGACTTGGGACACACGCCGACCTTCGCGTCCTCGTCAGTCGCGCTCTTGAGAAGCTCGCCGACCTCCTCGGCTATGGGCACGAGCTTGTCCATGACACCGGCCAGCAACTCACGTGAGTGGCCGACGACCGTCTCACGCGATGCCCGGGCATTGGCGATAGCATCCATCTCGGCTTCGAGCTCGCTCGTCATGTCAGGCGAGGTGATGCGGTCCGCGTAGGTCGTGAGCGCCTCGATGACCGTACGGCCCTTGCAGGTCGGCTCGATCGGGTCGTCATGCACGTACCTGCGGTCGTACAGACCCTGGATGATGTCGTGACGTGTCGCCTTGGTACCAAGGCCGAGCTTCTCCATCTCCTGGATGAGCTTGCCCTGCGAGTACCGCGCCGACGGCTGCGTCTGCTTGGCCTCCATCTCGGCGCCGAGGAACGCGACGCGCTCACCCTCTGCGAGCGGGGGCAGCACTTCGTCCTTCTTAAGACCGTAGTGGTAGACCGCGCGGAAGCCGGCTTTGACGACCACGTCTCCACGCGCATAGAAAGGCTGACCGGTCACGTCGAAGTCCGCACGCGTCCCTTCGATGACAGCGGCGTCCGAGAGCGTCGCCATGAAACGGCGGGCGATGAGGTTGTAGAGCTTGTAGACCTGCGCATCCACCGACTCGGGATCGAGCGCTCCTGTCGGGTGTATCGGCGGATGGTCGGTCGTCTCTTTCGGGCCACGCGTGGGCGTCAGCGCACCTTTGCGCAAGATCACCTGCACGTGCTCGTGGTAAGCGGGCACCGCATCGAGGGTCTTTAGGATGGCCACAAGATCGAGGCTCGGCGGGTAGACGGTGTTGTCGACGCGCGGGTATGAGACATAGCCGCTCATGTACAGCGACTCGGCCAAACGCATCGTCTTGGCGGGTGCGAACCCTTCGGACGCCGCGGCAGCCATAAGGCTTGTCGTGTTGAACGGGACCGGCGGCTTCACGGTACGCTTGGTGCGCTTCACACCCGTGACGGTACCTTCAGACGCTCCTTCAAGAGCGGCGATGACGGCATGCGCGGCTTCTTCACTCTTGAAGCGCTCCGTGGCGTGGCTTGCCGGAATGCGATCGCCATCCTTCTCAAAAGCGCCCTTGACCACCCAGTAGTCCTCGGGATCGAACGCCTCGCGCTCCTTCTCACGGTCGATGATGAGCTTCAGGGTTGGCGTCTGCACGCGACCCGCCGACAGCACATCGCCGAAGGGTCGTCTCGTCTTGGTCTGGTGGGCCAGCGTCAGGTAGCGAGTGACGACAGCGCCCCATATCAGGTCGATGTCCTGGCGCGTCTCACCGGCCTGCGCAAGCTCCTCGGAGATGACGTCTTGCTCGGCGAATGCGCGCTCGATCTCGCCTTTCGTGATGGCCGAGAAACGCACGCGGAACACGGGGACGTCCGGATTGACCGAGACCACGATGTCGCGGGCGTCAGAGCCGATGAGCTCACCTTCGCGGTCGTAGTCGGTCGCGATGATGACTTCCTCGGCCTTCTTGGCGAGGCTTTTGAGCGATTGGATGATGCCGCGTTCCTTGGGGAGCTTGAGTACGGGGGCCCGCACGAGTGTAGACAGCGATCCAAGGTTCCACTTCTTAAGCTCGGTATCTTCGAAGGTCTCGGGGAAGTCGACCTCCATGATGTGGCCCTTGAGGCCGATGCTCACCCAGTCCTCGCCGTCCCGGCGGAACGTGTAGACGGGTGTCGTGTATACCTTCTCCGCCTTCGGCTTGCCCACGGCGAGTATCTCCGCGATGCGGCGGGCGGCTATGTTCTTCTCGGAAACGACGAGTCGCATGCACTGGTCCTGACTGTCGGAATCGGGCACTGCCTAGAGAGTATAAAGGGTGCCGTCAACCCCCACCCATACAGGACCTGTCTAAGAAGCGTGTCCCGATAGTCGCGCCGGTGTCGCTTCCTAAAGACCGATATCGCCGGCGCGCCCCTGCATCGCAGCCAAAGCAAGCTGCAAGAAATCGTCCCGGGCCATACCGAGCCCCTCGCACGTGGCCATCTGCTCGCGGTTCGCACCACGGGCGAACGCCTTCTCTTTCCACCGCTTCTTGAGCGAACGGAGTTCGACGCCTGCAAGCGACTTATCGGGGCGAACGAGCGCCGCAGCCACGATGAAACCGGTGGTCGGATCGGCAGCGTAGAGCGCGATATCAATCCTCGACTCACGCGGGACCTTGTCCGCGTGCGCAAGGATAGCGTGCAGCATCTCTTCATCGAGCTCATCGGCAAGCAACTCTGCCGTCACCACACCATGCCGCTCGAAGTCCTCGGCGGTCTCGGCGTAGTCCAGGTCATGCAACAGCCCGGTCAGCGCCCAGCGTTCGACATCGTCTTGCGGGAGGTCGAAATGGCGCGCAAGAGCCTCCATGATGATCTCTGTCGCGACGCAGTGGTTGACGAGATTACGATTGCCGATGCGCTCTTCGATAAGGACAAGCGCCTGCATGCGGTCCATCATCGGACAACGCCTCCTACCCGGCCGAGCGCATCGCTTCGATACGCGCCGTAAGCCATTCTGTCCACGCATCGATACCCTCACCCTTCGTCGCGGAGATCGGGAAGATCGGCGCGGCAGGGTTCAGTCCTTTGACGACCGCATCGAACGCATCGCGATCGAAGTCGAACACGCTCATCGTGTCGCACTTGTTGAGGATGACCGCCTCTGAGATCGCGAATATGCCCGGGTACTTGAGTGGTTTGTCATCGCCCTCCGGCACCGACAGGATCATCACCTTGGCGTGCTCACCCAGATCGAAGTCGGTGGGACAGACGAGGTTCCCGACGTTCTCGATGATGAGCAGGTCCACCTCATCGAGATCGAGCGCCTCGACCGCGCGGCGGATCATCGCGGACTCGAGATGGCAGGCGCCACCGGTGTTGATCTGCACCGCAGGGATGCCGTGCGCTGAGATCCTCTCGGCATCCACGCGTGAAGCGATGTCACCCTCGATAACGGCGATGCGATAACGGTCGCGCAGCGCGGCGATGGTCGCCAGGATCGTGGAGGTCTTGCCGGCGCCCGGACTTGCCATCAGGTCCACAACGAACACGCCGTACTGCTTGAAGAGCAGTCGGTTCTCCTCGGCAAGCGCGTCATTATGTGCCAGGATGCCTTTCGAGATATCGATCTTCACGCGCGTCTCCTCTGGCTCAGTCGACGTCGATGCTTTCGATGCGCAGCTCACGTCCCTGAAGCAGCGAGCACAGGTAGCTCCCGCACTTAGGACACTTCACTTCGTAGCGATCGTGCCTGAACTCCGCCGAGCAGTCCATGCAACGGGAGCGGGCCTCGAGGATGGTTATGCCGAGCGTAGCGTCGGCGGCGATGGTGTCTTGCCGCAGGACCTCGAACGCGAACTGCAGGGCGTCCTCGACGATCTGCGTGAGTTCGCCAAAGGTGACTTCGATGCGGTTGATGCAGGAGGCGCCTTCGGCTTCGGCGGCCTCGGTCGCGGACTTCAGGATGCCATCGCAGATACCCATCTCGTGCATGCTTCGCTCACTCCTGCGTCGTCAGTCGTCTTCGAGCTCGAGCTTCTGCGCCTTGATCTTCTTGCGAAGCACCACGCGCGCCAAGGCCATACTGCCCTCGAACAGACCGATCATCGCACCGGCGAGCGCCCCCATGCTCACTGGTGACCAGTCGGGCGTGATCATGGCGGCGACGATGATGATGACCACCCACACCGTGCGCCAGTTCTTCCGCAACTGCTTGTACGGGACGACATCGAAGTAGACCAGGTAGAAGACGACGATGGGGACCTCGAACGCCACGCCGAAGCCGACCATGAACCACATCGAGAACTGCATCATGCTCGACGCACGCAGCATCAACTCGAAGGTCTGCCCATTCTGCTCGACAAGCCACTGCGCGCTCGGCTCAAGGATAAGAAGGTAGCAGAAAGCGACACCGCCGATGAACAGCATGACAGCCGCAAGGAACGTCCATAAAAACCAGCGACGCTCCTTGGGCTTGAGCGCGGGCACGAAGAACGAGAGTGCATGATAGATGAGGACCGGACTGCCCACCACGACTGCTGCCCAGATCGCCAAGCGGAAGCGGTTGGTCATGCCTTCGAGCACGTCGAAGGTGAAGCTTCCTTGCGTACCGATCACGTTCTTGGCAGGTCCGACGAGCAGAGCGTAGATCTGATCGCTCACGAAGTAGAGACCCACCGCGAGCGTGCCGAGCACGAGCACGACGATGAACAGTCTGCGGCGAAGCTCCGCGATATGTCCCATGAATGGCATGCGTCTGGGGGATATGGGCATCACTCGGCGCACTCAGACCTCATCGGAGGTCGAGCGCTCCCCCTCTCCCTCGGCGTGTCCGGGTTCTGCTTCCATCTCCGCAGTGGCATCAGGGGCTTTAATCGGAATCTCGACCGGAGTCTCGATCTCCTCGGGAGTCTCGGGCGTCTCCGATGCCTCTGACGCCTCTGACGCCTCTTTCGCCGTCCCGGAGGCCACCTCGGCTCTCTGGGCCTGTACCTTCTCCCGGAAGTCCTTGCCCTTCTTGAACGGGTCGGGCTTGTCATCTTGGGACGCGTACATCTCGGCGCGAATGGTCGACTCCATCATGTCTTGATATCGCTTGAAATCGCGCATGAAACGCCCGACCGTACGGGCGATCTGTGGCAGTTTATCGGGCCCAAAGAGAAGAAGCGCCACCACCGCGACGATGACGAGCTCCGTACCGCCGATGCCGAACACCGCACCACTCCTCATAAGCGAACAAAAACCGGGCCGTTCCGGCCCGGAACCGTGGGTCACAGTCTAGGGGGACGCACCGGGCAAGGCAAGCAGGCCCGAGGCCCTTAGAACTCGGCAGCCTCTTCCGTCGTCGAGAACACCGGAAAGACCTTGTCGAGTCCCGTGATCCGGAAGATCTTGAGGATGTTCTCCCTGGTGCAGACAAGACGCAGCGTGCCCGAACGCTCCTTGACCCTGCGCAGGCCGCTCACCAGGACTCCAAGGCCCGAACTATCGACAAAACCGACCTGTTCGAGGTCGATCAACAGATTGATGCACCCGTCCTCGACCGCGTCGACGATCTCCTGCTTGAGTTGCTGGGATGTGTATACGTCTACCTCTCCTTTGAGAACGATACGACAGATGCCGCCTTCGCATTCAGTATTGATGTCGAGTTCCATGCCGCGTACCGCCTCACTACGATGTCTTCAGCGAATCGATTGTACCGTGCCGCTATCTCCTCGGCCAGAGCATGGACTCACTCGAACGATCCGTTCAGCCAACGGCGGCCATTCGCTCGACCGACTGGGAGGGACGACTCCGAGCCAGGTCATACGCCGTCTGCAGGTTGATCCAGAACTCCGGCGTGGTGTCGAGTGCCTGGGAGAGCAACCACGCGGTCTCGGGCGTGATGCCCCGCTTGCCGCGGATGAGCTCGTTGATTCGCTGCACCGGCACACCGAGATGTGCGGCGAACGCAACCTGCGAGATCCCGAGAGGGGCAAGGAACTCCTGGCCCAGGATCACGCCGGGATGTGTAGGGATGCGGTTCTCAGGAATCATATCCTGACCTCCTTTACCTGTGATAGTCCATCAGCCGGACTTCGTCGGCGTTGTTGCCCTCCCAGCGAAAGACGAGTCGCCACTGGTCGTTGACGCGAATCGAGTGCAAACCCTTCAGGTCACCCTTGAGAACCTCCAGCCGATTGCCTGGAGGGGACCGCAGGTCGAGTACCGCGCTGGCGCCGTTGAGCATGTCCAGCTTGACCAGAGCGAGGTTGACGATGTCGTTTGGAAACCGTCGCGCCCGGCTTGTGGGCCGGTTGTGGTACAGATCCTCAGTCGCGCGGTCACCAAACGAGACGATCATGAAACCTCCTTAGGTCACGATTCAAGTATATCGCTATCACGGTAACCGTGCAAGCGTAGCGTTGCGTCGACTCACATCGACATGACAGACACCGTGAGAAGAAGGCGCACTACGGGTAGGAACTCGGCAGTCGGAACCGACCTATTGCAGAGGACACCATGACGCTCATGATCCAACTCGAACCCGGCGATGAGTTCTGGATGCTGGCCCTCATCGGTGATCTGGACTACAGCGAATGCGCATCGTTCCGGATGACGATCGACCGGATACTGAAACACTCCCCGCACTCGACAGTGGTAGACCTCTCGCTCCTGGACTACCTGGACAGTTCCGGCCTTGGACTGCTGCTGTCTTTGTCGAAGGAGTATGGCGCACACGGCGGTCGTCTCGTGCTCGTCACGAACGAGGCCGTGGACAACATCCTCGAGCTCACCCGTCTCTCGGGGATCTTCTCCACTGCCGAGACCCTCGACCAGGCGCGAACCATGGTGGCCGACACCGCCTCCGCTTGACCGCCGATACATCGCGTGAAGAAGAACAGCCGACCCCGCCGGGGCCGGCTGTCGTGATCTGCGGGTTGATACGCGCTACGGGATGGTCGTCAGAACGCTCGCCGTAGCGGGAGCGCTCTGCTGCGGCTCGATACTCGCCAGCAACTCGGTGGCGTTCGCCACCTGACCGGTCGTATCGTTCACATCGGCTGCGATGAAGGCGCGAAGCGCCGCGGCGGCGCCCTGATCGTTGGCATACGCGAGCGCAAAGCCCTTGTTGCCGAGAACGACGACGTCATCGGGCCGGATCGCCAGAGCCCTGTCGTAGTAGCCGACCGCCGCAAGCCAGAGCGGGACCGCTGCAGGCTGCTGGCCTGACTCGTAGAGCGCTACCGCCCATTCGAAGTAGCTGTGACCCGCGTATGCGAGAAGATCGAAATTCTCGGGATCGGCAGCGAGCGCGGCCACCGCCGCGTCGATAGCAGGCTTGTGCTGCGCGGTTATGTCACTCTCAGTGGTCCCGGTATCGCCCGTGTCCGGCGAAGAGGAACCGCCGAACCCGACGAATACCACACCGCCGAACACGAACGAGAGTGAGATTACCCATATGACCACCTTCACCCACAGGGGTGTATGCCTCTTGTCTACCGCCATGCGGAGTACTCCTATCGCGAGAGAACACAGGCTCGCTCCGCACCTGCGAAACGGACCTGCACGAACGAAAGCACTACTCTGCGGGGGTCGTCTCCCCGGATGCAGGCGTTGCGGTGCTTTCCGCGCCCATGCTGCTGATATCGGGATGGCCTGCAGGAAGCTCACCGGTGCCGAGCTGGTCCTCGGTCAACTGAGGAGCAGCGACGTTCGCATCGGACGACGTGGCAGCCGGTGTCGATGCCGTACCGCCGACGCCGCTCGTGGGAATGACCAGTCCGATGATCACACCGAGGAGGAGCGCGATGACCGCCATCAAAGCGGCAACCGTCATGCTGACATCCCGGTCGAGAACAGACGGCGATGCGGTCGTGGCCGCAGTGGCCTTCGGCGCAGGTTTGGAGCTCTTAGCCGGGCGTGCGACGCTCTTCGACGCCGGAGTAGCTTCCTCTTCCTCGTCGAAGAAGAAATCCTGATCGCTCACGTGCTCGTACCTCCTGGATCGATGATGTGACAGGCCCGGACCGCGTTCATCCGGCCTCAGGACCTCGCGAGATTATAGCACGCACCCGTGGAGACGATGTGTAGCTCCGGGACAGGGCGCGCTCGCGTCGCTGCAGCCCCAGAAACGCCACGACCGCGGCTCCTATCGCACCGATGGCGCCTGAAGCATCACGGTTGAAGCCTGTCGCGATCCCAAGCAGATCACCGGCCAGGTATCCAAAAAGCAGCGCGGCAACCGGGATGACGTAGAGCGCCATGGCTGCCGCACGCTTCACTTCTGCGGGAATCTCCACCTCAACGATATCACCCGGCTCGGCGCCGACAGAGTTCACGATATCGCGCATCATAAGCTTGCCGGTGCCGTCTTTCTCGCACAGCTTGCAGCCCTCGCACTTGGCCGAGAGACCCATGGCGACCTCGACGTAGCGCCCTTCTCGGGCGATGACCGTCCCTCGCTCGAACTCGGCGCCCATCCTCAGTCGCGCAGCTTCACGCGAACACGTTCCAGCGCGTCGATGATCTCATCGGGATCGAGCGTGAAGAAACGGCCGTCCTCGAACAGGATCTTTCCGTCCACCATCGTCATCAGCACGTCCTCCTGGTTGGCGGTGTGCACCAGCGCCCCGTACGGGTCTTGGGTGGGTACCTGATAGTTCTGAGAGAGGTCGACGGCGATGATGTCAGCCCGCTTCCCTACCTCGAGCGTCCCGACGAGGTGGTCGATCTTGAGCGCCTGCGCTCCGCCGAGCGTCGCCATGTCCACGAAGCGCTGGCCGGTATAGTACGCGGTCTCGCCGCCGATGCCGCGCTGCGTGAGCAGACCGACGCGCATCTCGTCGAAGAAGTCGATCGTACTGTTGGACGCCGGCGAGTCCGTCCCGATGCCCACGCAGATACCCTTCTCCACGAACGAGTGCAGGGGCGCGATACCCATCCCGAGCTTGAGGTTGCAGCGGGGGCAGTGGGCGATCGATACGTCGTTGCGCGCAAGTATCTCTATATCCGCGTCATCGACATGGACACAGTGCACCGCGATCACATTGGGGGCCTCGAGCAGGCCCCACTGGTAGAGGTACTGCACGGGGCTGACACCGGTGGGCATCCAGAGCATCTCGGCCCAACCGGCCTGGTCGCGGAACTCCTGACCGAGCATCGAGCTGCCGTACTTCACGAAGTCGTACTCGTCTTTGGAGCCCGCCAGATGGATGGCCACCGGCATGTCCGTTGAGCCCACGTACTCGGCGACCGTTTTGAACAGCGTCGGATGACAGGAGTACGGGGAGTGCGGCGCGATGCCGATGGTGATCAGAGATCCGTCGACCCGCCCCCGCCAGGACTCGATGTCTTCTGTGGCGCCGGCTATCTCGGCCGCCACGCGCTGCTTGTCCATCGTCGAGATCTCGCGGTAGAGCACGCCGCGCAGACCGGAGCGCGCTGCTGCGTCCACCGAAGCACCGGAGTCTGAGATGTCGGCAAACGTCGTGATGCCCGAACGGATCGCTTCCACGGCGCCGAGAACGGAGGAGTCGCGCCAGTCCTGTTCGTCGAGCAGCGCTTCTTTAGCGAGTACCTGCAACTTCCATTGCGTGTACGGGAGGTCATCGACCACGCCGCGGAAGCCCGAGTACTCGAAGTGCGTGTGCAGATCGATGAAACCGGGCATCAGAGCGGCAAGGCCGTAGTCGCGCACCTCTTCGTCGGGATAGGCGGCCAGCAACTCTGCGCGCTGCCCGACCGCGACGATGGCGCCATCGCGCACCAGGACACCGCCGTCCTCGATGTGCGCCGAGGAGATGGGAAGCACGTAGCGGGAGAGCAAGAGCATGGCTACCTCCGGGGTGCCGTGGTACCGGAACTCAATGGTACACGCTCGGCCACAAGCGCTCCACCGCGCTCACTTGACCGCGACGTGCACCGCCACGATACCGAACGTCAGATCGTGCCACTCCACCGAGGAGAACCCGGCCTTGTGCAGCTCGGCCGAAAGGGTCACCTGCGACGGGAACGCGAGGATCGACTCGTTAAGATAGTCGAAACCGGAACGGTCCCCGGTAAGCATGCCGCCCAAAAACGGGATGACGGTCCGGAGGTAGAAATGATACAACGCGCGGAACGGCTTGAGCCGGGGGCGGCTGAACTCGAGGATCACATAGCGCCCGCCGGAACGAAGCACCCGATGCACTTCCCTGAAGTTGGCGGCGCGATCGGGCAGATTGCGAACGCCGAAGGCGATCGTGACGACATCGAACTCGTCATCGCCGAAGGGGAGGTCCTGTGCGTCGGCGACCTCGAACTCGATCCGCGTTGTACCCTCGAATAGTGCCGCCTTCTGTCTGCCGATCTCAAGCATCTCGGGAACGAAATCGGTGGACATGATCGAGGCCGGCTCGCCCTGCCGGGCGATCGCCATGGTGAGATCACCGGTACCGGCTGCAAGATCGAGCACGCGACTCTTAGGGCGCAGCTGTGCCAGCCGCACCGTCTTGCGACGCCACCAGCGATCAATGCCCAGACTCGACAACCGGTTGAAGCGGTCGTAGGACGGCGCGATCGCGCTGAAGATACCCTTCACGCGATCGGTCGTTGGCTGCCCGGGAGCGGGCTCGGGCGTGACGCTGCCGTTGTCGCTCACTGTTCGCCCTCCATGAAACGACGGTCGATCTTCCGCGACCCGGGAAACAGCGTCTCGTAGTTCACGCGGAACCACAGCGCCATGTTGTAGACGAAGTGTCGCCAGTTCACGTTGGCGGGCCAGTTGAGTTCCGTCTTCTCACACACGGTGGACTCGTTGAGCTGATCGAGCTCGTGCTTGTACTCGGCAAGCAGCGTCGTCCGCTCGTCGGCGGGGTGCGTCATGATGGCGTCGATGCGCACCATCGCCTTGCGCGCCTGACCGATGCGCTCCTCGGTCTGTCGCGCCGTCTTGGCGTCGGCGATGCCGACCTCGGCCTTGATCGCGTTGAAGCCCAGGGCCGCCTCGTAGGTGCTGTCCACCATCTCATCGCGGGTCATGCCGTCGGGCTCGTAGTTGAGGATGTGTTTCCACGACGGCTCCAACAGCAGCTGACGGTGCTCCTCAAGCGTGTGCGCCCGCAACTTATAGCCGTAGCGATCGGGGTCGTCGAAGACCATGGAGCCCGGATCGAGGAAGGGCGCCATGGGGCCGATGAACGCGAGTAGGCGCTTGTCATCGTTCACGCGCGCGTACAGCTCGCGCACTGCGGGGACGGTATCGCGTACCGACTGTGCGGTCTGCGTGGGAATGCCCGTCATGAAGTACAGGTCGAAGCGCTTGCAGTTGTGCCTGAACGCCGCCTCCACACTGTCGGACAGAACATCCCACGTGTAGGGCTTGCCGAAGGCTTTGCGTACCGCGTCATCGTGGCTCTCGGCGGACACCTCCACGGAGTAGTCGTTCAAGTTGTCGTCGAGGAACTCGTAGAACTCCTCTTCCGGCGGCGAGAAGAACTCGAAACCGATGGGGTTCTTGAAATCGATGCGTCGCAGGCCGCTGATGAACGCGTGCACGTAGTCGTCCCCCGCCTGGCGGAAGTCGTTGAGTACGAACACGGGACCGGGGATGTGCCTGGCGATATGCCCGATATCGCGCACCAGTAGCTCGGGATCGCGGAAAGCGACTCGTTTGCGGCCGAAGTGGTTCCGGAACGCCACGGCAGAACCGCCGCAGGTCGCGCACGTCTTCGTGCACCCCCGGCAGACCAAAGACGCCGAGACCGGATAGCTCAGCCAGCCTTTGAACGGCAACGCGCTCATCATGTCTCGATCGCGGATGACCGAGCGCATGGAGAACGAATAGTCGAGTTTGACGTGGTCGAACGTGTCGGGCACGCAGTCCATGTCGTTTACAATGACCGAACCGTCGAGACCCTTGTACGTCACGTTCGGGATGTCTGTGACACTGCCGCCACGCTTCAGCGCGTAGATGAGACGTGTGAACGGCTCCTCGGTGGAGTCGCCCCGGACGACGTAGTCGATCCACGGGTAGCTCACGAGTTCCTCGTGGAAGTAGCTCGCCGTCAGACCGCCGAACACGACCGGTGTCGTAGGATGGTACTTCTTGCAGAGCTTGGCGATCTCCACCGAGCCATGCGCATGCGGCGCCCAGTGCAGGTCGATGCCGAAAACGGCCGGGTCCATCTCCCGGATCGCCTTCTCGACGTCGAACTTGGGACGCGAAAGCATGAGAACGGCGAGGTTGACGATGCGTACGGTCAGCCCGTGACGCTCCATGTACTCGGCCATCGTCGTGAAACCGAGCGGGTACATCTCGAAGATGGGGCTGGAGGGGACGAGGTCGGAGACGGGACCGTACATGATCGAGGTCTCGCGAAAGTCGTACACGCTCGGGGCGTGAAGCAATACGAGATCAGCCTTTGACATGTGAGTGTTCCTTCTGAGACTCAGTGCAGCCGTCGGAGGATCACGGTCTGCCGAAGCGGTCGTCTGAAACCGCCAGAGTATAACACAGGTCACGCCGAACTCAGCGAGAGCCGACGGCCCCCACGCGTGCATGACACTTGCAGGCAAGCGACTTGATGTCACAAGGCATGCGGACCTGACTGATGAACATGTCTTCATGCCGGTTGATACGCACCGCAGATGTGAGCAAGAGGACACCCCGCACTCCAGCGTGATCAAGCAGATCGAGTGTGACCTGGACCCACGCAGGAGAACACGCGACGAGCGCGACATCGATACCCAGGGCCGGGTCCAGCTTCGGCAGTTCGGTGATGTGATGGACTTCGATACCACCGACCACCTTTCCAACGTCCTCGAGCAGCTCCGAATAGTAGGCGAACGGCTTGACGCCATAATGATCCGGAGGGAAGACGACCTCGAGGGCCGCCAGCATCGCGGCGCTCCCGATCTTAATGATCGGATACTCCGCAGAAAGACCAAGAAACACTGTGAACTCCCGGAACAGCACGTCGGGCTCATAGCCTGCACCAGGACGGCCGATGTCTCCGACGAACGAGATGTCGCGCCGTACGGTCTCCTCTTTGATGCCGAGTTCCTCGGCTATCTCGCGAGATGTGATGCGTCCGGGCGCACCCGTGCGAAGCAGCTCTCCGAGATAGCAGTGATACAGCGACAGCCGATACAGCGTCGCGTCCGGAGCGATGCGCCTATCAGACATCCTTGCCTCCACGTCCAAGTAGCATATTCGGCTCAGTATAAACGCTTTCGGGTGTGGAGTAACGAACTGCCCTTCCGAACAGGTGGTTAATGCGTTTTCACCATGATATTCCGCTAATCGTCAACGATCTTCAGCGGTGAGGGGATATC
This sequence comes from Coriobacteriia bacterium, assembly GCA_030655755.1. Lineage (GTDB taxonomy): Bacteria > Actinomycetota > Coriobacteriia > Anaerosomatales > Anaerosomataceae > UBA2279. The sequence continues at coordinate 140,618 of JAUSOQ010000028.1, read as the reverse complement.
AGCGCTTGCGTCGATGGCGTCCTCGACGATCCACCCGTCGCCCTCGGTACGCATCTTGAAAAGCGTCGCCGTGCCCCAGCCGGGGAACGCATCATCAGCACGCCACACGACGACCACATCGGCTCCCTGTGTGGACTCCGCCGACACGTAGATCGAGTCCCACGGGGGTACCGCCGGCGCATGGTCCTCACCCACCGAATCCGCCATTGCCGTTGCAAGAGCCGAGTCCGAGAAGTACGGTGCGTACGCTTCAGCGTCAGCAGTACCCGCGCGCCTGAGCTCAAGAAGCTCGGTGAGCGTAGCGACTGCGGAGTGCGTGTCAGTGGGGGCGCCGGAGCAACCCACCACCAGCAGGATCGCGACGATCATGCTGGCCGCGAGAGCGCTGAGCAGCAGTCGACGAAACCTCATGAGACCGCCTCTTCTGCCGAGCGTATCAGCCGCGCTATCCGCCGCCAGACCACGGCGCCCACAGCGACCCCGGAAAACATCAGGACATGCTTGATGATGAGCGCCGGCACAAGGCCGCTGACGACCGCCGGGTCCCACTCATATCGCGAGAAGAAGATGGTGCGCGGGATGCCGCCGATGATGATCCACGCAAGCGAGATCCAGGCGAGTTTCACCAAGCGCGGGTAGGCCGCAGTGAGGAGTGAGTCCGACGCGCCGTCACGCGTCACCGCGCGATCGAGCGCCCACAGGAGCACCGCGCTCGCGAGTAAGACTGCAGTGGCAACGTCGTGCAGGTAGTTGTTGATGATGATGAGGATCGCGGTCACGGTGCGCTCGTCTCCTCGCCTGACGGCGCCTCATCAAGCGAGGTCACCGCGTCCACGAGCCACCGTCCGTCCTGCATGACGAAATCGTAGCGCAGGCGGTAGACGACGCCGGTCTCCTCGCGCACGGTCTCGCTGGTATCGAGGCTCTCATGACGGTAGTCCCACACCTCGGTCGTCGTGACAGTGGCGCTTGCATCTCCGGTAAACGTCGCCTCACCGAACTCGATCGATCGCATAACACCGATCATCCGCACCCGGCTCTCGCCAAGGGCGACCATGAACCCGTATTCCTTCTCAGCCTGCTCCTTCGTAGCAGTGGTATTCAGCTCATTCATGTCCATCTCTGTGAAGGCGCGGATGAGGGCCTCATTGTACGTGTGCACGGCAGCCTTGACCGCATCGGCCTCCTCGTTCGCCGACGACCCCGGCGCGCATCCACTGAGCCCGACTATAGCCACTACAAGCAGGGTCATCGCTATGAGGGAGAAGCGTCTCACTTGAAGTACACCGCATGCAGTGATCCATCGATGAGCGAAGTGAAGAACAGTGTGCCGTCCGCCAGCAGAAAGCAAATGATGAGTAGGTAGGCCGCCTTCGCATTCTTCCAGCCGAAGAACCGACGGAGATGCAGGTAGAGCCCGAACGCCAACCACGTCACAAGCGACCAGGTTTCCACAGGATCCCAACCCCAAAAACGACCCCAGGCGTAGTACGCCCAGACAGCTCCGGCGAGCATTCCGACACCCCAGAACGCGAACGCCAGACCGCCAAAACGATAGGAGAGTGCATCGAGATCCGTGGGCGCGGGGACTCGCACAAAACTCCCTTCTGCAGAGCGACTCTTCAACAGGTAGAACACTGACGCACCAACCGCAGCGAGCGCGGTACCGAACGCAAGGAAGTAGAAGGTGACGTGGAGGACCAGCCAGATGCCGCTGAACGTAGGCGGGAGCAACTCCACCTCGGGTCCCGTGTAGAGGCCGACTCCCACGAGCAGAAGCGCTGCGGGATAGATGATCACCGCGAGCGACTTGGCGCCCTTCAGGCGCGACGCGACGGTTTCAAAGAGAACGATCGCCACCCACGCGTTTGCCGAGAGTACCTCGTATCGCGAGACGTACGGTCCATGGCCGATGGCCGTCCATCGCGCAACGAGACCGAAAGTGTGCAGCAGCAGACCGGCAAGCACCAACCACCTGGCCCACGACGCGAGACTCGCCCTCCCGCCAACCACCCACGCTATCGCCAACACCGTGGCGGCGCCGTAGAACACTACGGCCACCACGTGGAACTGCGGGTCGAGCATGAGCAGTGTGTCAATCATACGGACCTCCGTCCGTGACACTCGGCGAGCAAGTCATCAAACTCACCCATGACGTTCTCACGGAAGCGCAGCGCTCGCCAGGTCACCGTGGTAGCTCCGCCATGTTCCATGACATACACCTCACGAGGAACCACGCCGTAGATAAGTATGCTCCCGAAGATGATCAGAAAGAATCCCGTGAACAGCGGTGCGATACCATGGTTGCGAACAACGCTGATGCGCGTCCATCGGAGCACGTCCACAAGTGTCACATCGAGTGGCCCCACCTGTACGGATTGGCCGATCGTCAGTGTGGCCACATCTGAGCGCTCCTCGCCAAGTGCGTAGCGCGCACCGATAGTCGGCGACCCCACCATACCCTCCTGCTCCACATCTGCGTAATACCGGAGTTGCAGGCGGTCATCTCCGAACGTGATGTCCTGGTAGGACGGTACGGCGCGCCCCGTCGGCCACGGCATGTCCGCACGAAGCCGCATCACCTCGTCCCCGTACGCCACCTCCAGCAGGAACGTATGGCCGAAGTTCTGGCTCTGATACAGCGTCAAATCCCGATGCCGCTGCGGGGCGTTCACCTGTATCGTGAGGACATCATCGGCTGAGGCACCCAGGAAGCGCAACACACTTGTCACCTGCCTGACCTCGTCGGTCGGCCAGAAAACAGGCTCGACCGACTCGACTACCAGCGGCGAATCGAGCATCAGAGGTGACGACAGCCAGCCACCTTCCTCGTACGCCCACTCCATGCCCGGCTCGTACACCTCGCCGACGGCCAGGTCGGTGATGGCACGACGTTCCGTACCGAGTGCGACAAATCCGGCCACGAGAGCGACCACGAGTCCGACGTGCAGAATCAGTCCTCCCCACAGACCCCAGGGATGGCACAGGTAGCGCAGGTGACCCTCAACCGTTCCGACTCTCAGGTAGTGGTGAGTCCGGAGCACCGCGTCCACCCCATCGGCAGGACACGACGTATCGAATGCATACTCGGAGCGGGGGACCGCAGTGCGGAACGTCCGCCGCCATACGATGCGCGCCTGATGGATCATGGCCGCCGTGGCCGAGACCAGCACGAGTACCAGGACCGCACCGAAGATGACGGAGCCGAACACGTCATCCAGTCCCAATCGAGCCAGCAGGGTAGCGGACTCCGGGCTGCTTGCCATCAGACGTTCAGCACGGGGAGTACCCTGGCGCGGAACGAGATAGCCGAGCGCCGTGAGACACAACAGCAAGGACAAGGACCAGGCAGCCGTTCGGCGCGAGAGCAGGAACCGCCAGAGTCGAGACCTCACGGTACGATCACCAGCGCCCACAGGGCCGAACAACCCTAGTCTCCCCAGTCTTCATAGTCCTGGGAAGTGTCATGTCCAGCGCATCCGGTGTAACACCAAGTGTTTCCGTCGGACTTGCCGCTGCCAGCGTAGCCGGGGTCCGCTGTGTCCTTCCTAAAGGAGCGGATCGTCGCATTGTCGCCCTTGTAGCGGGCCGGCATCGACGCGGAGTCGGCGTCGACGATGAGTCGCGACACCTTGCCTCCATGAGGCACGAGCAAGTGGCAGTAGGTGCACCGGCCATTAGTCGTGTCGCGATGGTTCGACCTGATGTGCGCCCCGTTGCTGGCGGTGGTGCTGTTGAGATTCGGGTGACAGTTGAGACAGAACAGCCCGGTCACCGTCCCGCCCAGGTAGTAGTCCCCCGGCCATGTCGTGTTCGGCCCCTTGAGGATATGCGCGGTAGCAGAGCCATGCGGACCCATCGCCGGTGGATCAGCAACGCTGTCGCCATGACAGTCTGAACAGTACATCGTCATGCCACGGCCGACAGTCCATTGACCACCCAGGCGGTTGGCGTTCGGAAGCTGGCTCGAACCGGTGGTCGAGGTCGGGTCCACTGCAGGCAGCGCTCCGAACACCGGATGGTAGGAGTCGTTCTTCGTGTTGAACTCGAGCGCGACGTCGGTCCATGTGCTGTTCCAGCTCGAGAGCGACGTGTTCTTCGAGGAGTGGCACTTGAGACAGCTACCGTACTCGCTGCTGACCGCGGTCGACCAGGTCCATGTAGCGTTCGTGGTCGTCCATTCGGAAGCCGTGCCGATGGCCCAGTTCCAGCCGCTCACACCCGCAAGCGGCGAGTTTGATTGGTTGATCAGGTTCGTCCCCACCGAGTGGTTCGTGTCACCGGCGGCATGCGGGTTGTGGCAGTCCTCACACTCCACGTGCTTGTTGGCGCTGATGTACGCCTGCGACTCGTCGGAGCGGTGCAACCCCTTCCAGGAAGCGTTGTCAACATCGTGGGTATACGCGCGAGCCGTGATTTGCGTGTATACCGCCGTTGACTCCGCGCTCATCGTCGCAACACTGTAGCCGTCGTATCCGCTCGAGCCTGAATGACATGCAAAACACAGATCCTCCTCGCTCGGAGTCGACGAAACACCGAGTGCGGCAAGGATCCGGTTCTCAGCAGACCAGTGGGTGCTGAAGCCCTCGTCGTTGAAGTAGGACGTCTGCCCCAGAGCAGACGCTGCCAGACCATCGTCATGACACTTGGCGCAGTCGGCATTGAACGGCGACGTGCCGATGGTCGATGGGACCGAATACTGGTGCGCGCTGAGCGCATAGGCCGAGCTACTGATCGCCGGCGTACCCGAGGACCCACCCGAACTCTGTCCCGTGGTGTCCTTGGTCAGCGCGATCGAGTGACAACCCAGACACACTCCGCCGGTCGATGCGGACCAATCGGTGCTGGTCGCGTTCGGGCTAGCCGCAGTAGCGCTGTCACGTAGGTTCGCACCCTTGTCGGCGTTGAACTTGTCGTGGTCGACATGACACGACAGACAGTAGACATCGGTATCACCGGCATTGACAGTCGTCGGATAGCTACCGTCAGCAAACGCGTAATCGCCGTCGTAGCTGCTGGAGCCAAGCACATGATGGAAGCTCGACGTGTCGCCGAGGTAGGTCCCAAGCCGGTTGTCCATGGCGCTGTATGCTGAGTGACAGTTGTAACAAGCCCAACCACCCGGGGACACGCCGCTGCCCGGATTGTGCACGTTGTAGCCGCCGGCGCCATAGTCGGAACGGTGGCAGCTGTAGCAGTTTTGGGCGTCTGCTTCTTTGTGACCAGTCATCGTCATTGCCGGTAGTTTGAGGACACCGCCATCACGACGAATACCTTCCACCGTAGCGGTGCCGACCGTGGAGTATCCCGCTGAATCCCAGCCCTTCGCCGTGTCGAGAGTCGTATGGCACGTGAAGCAGAACTGCCTCACCTTTGCAGCAGCAGCTGGACCGGTCGCAGTCGTAGGCTCGAGGCTTCCGCCCAACTCATCGGAGATGAGCATGGTGTTCCCTAGCGTCGACCCATGTGGGTTGTGACAGTCGTAACACGGTAGCGGAGCACCCACGGGAAGGACACCACCCGAGGTCTTGATCCGATGACCGGACCGGTCCTTCCCAGCTGTCACGAACTGCTTGATATCAGCGGCGCCAACTGCAGCGGTCGTCTCGGTGGAGTCCGCTCCCCCGTGGCAGGCAAAACATGATGTCGCGTAGGTGCCGTTTACCCGATCGTCGGCCAGCGCCGTGGAGGGCGTGAACGTAGCGACGAGGCCATCGTAGGCATTCGGAGCACGATGGGCCGCGTGGCAGTACAGACAGTCCCCGGCGACACGAGTAGTCTCCCCGCTGCTTGCCGGAATCCCCAGATGTGCGTTGGCGGTCGGACTCGTGTAGACCGAAGCGCCGGGGAAGGTACCGTACACCGGATAGCCGCTCGCGTCACGTGACGGATCTGCCATGTCCGGGTACGGCGTCGTGGTGGTGGAGGTATACCAGTCGTTACTGTCGTTATGACATGCAAAGCACCACTCGTTACCAACTCCGGCGACCTCTGTGTCGTTCACACTCAGTCCCGGTAGGTTATCCCGAGTAGCGGGGTCCAAGTGCACCACATGGCAATTCGTGCAGACGTTGGTAAGATCCGCACTCGTTGTCGTCTCCTCGACCGAGTGCCCGCTCGGCAGGTCCGCCGAGAACGAGTTGGTCGCCCCGGACTTGATGTTGGTGCTGGCGCCGCTACCGTCATGGCACACGTAGCACACCGACAGCTGGGCGGGCGTACTGCCCGTCTTCCGCATCAGTATGCTCCCTTCCGGCGCAGCGTCGTGCACCGAGTGACACAGCTTGCAGAGCGCCGTCAAAGTCGTGTACGACCCGTGAGGCAATGTATAAGCGTGAGCTGTTGCGGGATACGCCAACACGCCAGCAAGCAGCACAACAAGCCCGACGCGAGACACGCGGGCGAGCTGTCGGCCTATGGTGTGCTTGTGGACGCGATTCAAGCGCATACCTCCACTTGCACGTCGCAGTGTAACAACCGCGATACGACCGTCATCAGATGTGAATCCTGCCACACCTATACTTACATTTTCGGCAGCATCTTACCAGGCCTTAAGGCCTGCCGAGGAACGCGCTCCGATACCTATTCCGCACCTGGAAGACGCACGTTGTAGACCACTACATCACCCGCATTGGCATCCGTGACGTAGAGCCGCCCATGTTCACCGATCCAACACGCATCGCGAGGACTCAGAAGCTCGGCCATAGGGTCTGTCAATTCATCGGTTCCGAAGCGCCGGATGCCTTCCCCGGTGATGGCCACCACCTTCTTGCCGAACGTGTCGACCACGAACTCCTCGGAGTCGATTCCTTGCACGATGCCCCTTGGTAGAACGTAGTGTTCCGGGAGGACGTGGACGAGCTCCCCCGATCGTGCATCGAGCACGAGCACGCGCCCGGCATTCGAATCGGTGATGTGCAACCCATCCTCCGCCAGGAACATACCTCCGCAATACGTCAGCGGCGGCGAGAGCTCCTGCCCCAGCTCACGCAAGTACTCGCCGCTATCTGCCGAGAAGACCAGGACCGTATGCGAGCTACCGTCCGCCACGAACAGCTCGCCGTTGGCGTATGCGAGTGCGGTCGGCTGATCGGGCGCCCGCGAACCGTCCTCACCGATGACCGAGACCGGCGCCGCCTTCTTGTCCGTCCGCAGCACGAGCACGCGTGCAGATGCGTTGTCGGTGACCGCTATGCGCCCATCCCCCATGACTGCCACATCCGACGGGTAGACGTCGCTTCTGCCCTCTGCCGGCGGGACCGCGATGTCATCGAGACGGCGACCGTCAAGCGTGAAGACGGCGATACATCCGGCGCCTGACTCCGCAACATAGAGGCGCCTGCCGTCGGAGTCTATGCCGATGGGATTTTCGAGCGCGGGATCCTCGGACGCCGGAAATCTCTCAACGTACATGATCTCGTCGGTACTGCCCTCCGAGAACCCCACGAGATCCGCACCTCCGAACATCTTGAAGAGCACCCACAGCAGCACCACCAGTGCGCATACCAGCACGAGGGCGAGAACTGCCATCATCTTCTTGGCCGAAATATTCGCACGCAGAGACACACCCGACTCCTCAATAGACCCCTACATAACCTCCCGATGATATCGCAAACGACTCGGGCGTCGGCTATTCGTTTCTGGCCTCTCTTCCGCTTGCCGTCTATCATAGTATGGTTGAATGCCGAACCTCCTCGCGACCTGCGTCGCTCAGCTTGGACGGATGCTCCCAACGTGAGAAAACCGCAGCTCCGACTGGTCATCGCCGTAACCTCACTCATCGTGCTCGCACTCGTGGTCACGATCGCTGTCGGGTCGCTGCCTGCTGCCTGCGGTTCGTGTCACACGATGAAGCCGTACGCAGAAGCACTCAAAGACACAGCACACGCAAGCGTCAACTGCTACGACTGCCATCTCGCCGCAGGCTCCTGGGACTGGCCGGTCTTCAAAGTACGTGAGCTGCTCGGCATGTACCCCGTGTCAGTCGTGAAGGCCGAACTCGACGGACCGGCGACACGCACATCTCGGTCAGCGTGCTTGAAATGCCATGAGGACGTGTTAGAGCACGTGACCGAACGCAGCGGCCTGCGTGTCCGCCACACCACTTGCGCACCCGCGAACTCGTGCGACAGCTGCCACAGCGCCGTCGGCCACGGCGAGAGCACGCGCTGGATCTTAGAGCCGGCGATGGAGGACTGCATCGGCTGCCACCGAGACGAGAATGCGTCCACCAACTGCGACATGTGCCACGCTGGCAAGACGACCGCACAGCGACTGACCCGCGGCTCCTGGGCGATCACGCACGGTCCCGAGTGGCAAACGACCCACGGCATGGGCGACTTGCGCACCTGCGATGCCTGTCATGACGACAAGAAGTGCGCCTCCTGCCACGGCATCAAACTGCCGCACCCTAAAGACTTCGGCTCAACCCATCCGCAAGCCGCACTCGAGGTACCTGAGTCCTGCGACACCTGCCACGACCGGGCCGCGTTTTGCGATGCGTGTCACGGCGTCCCGATGCCGCACCCTGATGACTTTCTGCCGAAGCACTCAAGCCTCGTGACCACGACGAGTGACCCAACGTGCATCAGATGCCACAAGGAATCGGACTGCAACCGGTGTCACGTGGCCCACATCCACCCCGGTTCCACGGACGGCACCATCGGTGACGACCTCCCCGAGACGGGACGGTGACGTCATGCAAGACTACCTCGACCAGATAGCCGACATCATAGCCAACCCGACCTCGAACCTCGTCGCAGCAGCATTGCTGTTGGCGGCTGTCACTCTGATTGTGCTGATCCTCATTCTGGTAGTGCTCATCTTCCTGATGCCGGCGCAGCAAGCTGCTGAAAACGATGAGGACTCCGCCGAGGAACCTGCACGCAGATCACAGCGCACGCGTGCTCCCCAAAAGGCGCTACCGCGCAACGTACAGATCGGACTCTTCGCAGGAATCACGCTGATCACCATCGCAACGGCCTACGGCGTGACCTCGACTAACGACTACTGTGCGAACACATGTCACGTCATGGCCCCGTCAGTGGCGTCCTGGAACGCAGCCGCACACAGCGACGTGTCCTGCATCCGGTGCCATGAGGGTCGGCTCGTGCTTTCGATACCGGTGGCGACCGCCTCGCGCCTACGACAGCTCTCTGCCGAGCTCGCTGGCCGGGCGCCAGCATCCGCAGTCGTACCATCGAAAACCTGCATGAGCTGTCATGCAGACCAGCTGAAGGGCTCGATTGAGACGTCCGCAGGCATTCGCGTAAGTCATGCTGAGCCGCTTGAGGCCGGCTTGAGCTGTGACACCTGCCACATGGCGGTAGCCCACGAGCGTGAGACTGCTTCGCGCTCGACGATCATGACGCAGTGCCTTTCGTGCCACGATGGTGCAACAGCCTCTGCCGAGTGTTCCACCTGTCACGTGGGCGATCCGGGCGATTCACCGATCTATGACCGCATCTACACGACGACCGAACTGCCTCGACCGACATGCGGGGGCTGCCACTCCGAGGAGAGCTGTGACGAGTGCCACGGGACCCGCATGCCACACACCCAAGCGTTCGTCGATGGCGAGCACGCGCGAGACTCGGGCTTCCAGCGCAAGGAGATGTGCTGGAACTGCCACGTGAAGGCCGAGTGCTTCGCATGCCACGGAGACTTCGACCACTCGCACCCGCCGGACTTCTTCGAAGCGCACAAATCGGTGTCTCGACAGGCGACCTGTAGCACGTGCCACCGCCATCACGACGGCCCCTTCTGCGACAGATGTCACTGATACCCGGCCGACAAATACCGTGGTGACTCCAACAAGAAGGCCCCCTCCACGGAGGGGGCCTTCTTGTCAACCAACCTAGCCGAAGAAGAGGCTAGTACGTGAGACCAACACCTGTCGTGCTGTTCTGACGGTGGCACTTCAGGCAAGCGCCGTCTTGCGACGGGTTAGCGGCACCAATAGCGCTAAGGCTGGTGTCGACGCTGGCCGCACTCTTCAGGAATCGGGAAGCTGAAGCGGTGTAGTGCGGGAAGTTGTTTTCGTTAAGGGTACCATCGCCGGTCTGGTCTGTGCCACCAGCATCGTGGCAAGAACGGCAGTATGTGCTGGGCGTCCAGGCAACGGCAAGGCTGCTGTTGATGGTCGCCGACGTGTTGCGGCTGCTGTAGCCATCACCCGTCGTGGCGGTCATGATGTGCATGCTACTATCCGAGGCTGTCTTGTCGTACTGATTGGTCCAGTACGGGTGGCACTGCGTGCAGAACGCGGTGACGACACCCTCCTTGTCGGTTCCGACCGTGAACGACCATGCTCCCGAAACATTCTGGGCGGTACTGATGTTCGCCTTCAAGATCTTCGTGGCGACATCTCCTGACCCGGTCTGCGTCGTCGTGACGGAACCCGCGCCGTGAACGGCGTGGCAACTCACGCACGAGGAGTTGCCTGCGGTCACAGAACCACTGGACTGGTGGTTGTTGTCGAAATCCCCGGTGTAGTTGGCTTCATTTTGACCGTAGACCTTCACCGTCGACACGTTGTCGGAGATGTGGCAGTACGTGCACGCGTTCGCTACGGTACTGCGGAGCAGGACCTGACCCGCTACAGGCGCACGGTGGACCGCATGGCATACAGCACACTTGACAGTTGTCGTGGTGTAGCCCATGTGCGGCGTCGCGGCCGTGGCACCGTAGGATGGATCAGAGTAGCCGTCACCATCGGCGGCCGCACCAAGTGCAACACCAGCGAACATCATCGTGAACGCACACGCTAATGCAAGTACGATCGTCAGTCTCTTAGCAGTCATTGAATCTCCCTTCTTGATAATCCTCATCATAGTTGGAATTCACCTCCTCGCTTGAAGAAATCAGACACTCGCTACGCGAGGAATCTCCTCGTTGTGGGTTTTGAAGCATCCAAATCGCACTTCACACCCATTAATACCATCATCGGCAGATTACCACTCCCGCTGTAGGCCGAACAAGCGAAAACAGCCATTCTGCATTCATTCGATTCCGGACGAGACGGCATCGTGCGTTATATCCTGTTGCTCTTTGGGCCGACGGCGTTTTGAAAACGCAGCCACGAGTGCAACTAACAGCAGGAGCACGAGGGGTATCGCGCATATCCACACGGGACCCACAAGCGCCCGCCGCACAGCGGAGACGACGCCAGTCTCCCCGCTGTCAGGTATCCGCACGATCTGCACTCTGTCATTCGCCGTATCGGCGACAGCGAACCAGTCACGTGCATCATCGTATGAGATCCCTGTGGGGTAGCCGAACATCCCATCCCCGGAACCGAACTCGCCGTACCTCCCAATGACCGTCCCGTCCGCAGGATCGATCACGACGATATCGAAACCAAAGGGGTCCACGAGCACGAGACGACCACTGCCATCGATACAGATGCCGGAGGGCAACTGAAGACCGGTGCCGCTTGTCTCGGAGGAACGGTCCGTTCCCATACCGCCGGTGATGCCGGCCTTCGTCGTCCACATAAGGGCCCCTTGTGGGTCGAACGCCTTCACACGTGCATTCAGCGTGTCGGCTACATAGACGGTGCCGTCATCGCCAACGACGACGCCCTGGGGCAGGTCCAGCTCGTCCAAGGACTTGCCGCGTCCGCCCCAAGTCCCGATCGGCTCCCCGTCGGTGGAAAAGACAGAGACCCCCTCAAGACCCGTGACATAGAGACGGTCACCGTAGAGTCTGCAGTCCAGCGGCTGAGCTACATCCCACGAACGCAACAACTCGCCCTGTTCGCTGACCACGAATATGCGGTCCGCGCTGCTACCGCACACGAAGATCTCGCCGTCAGGACTGACCGATATACCCTTCGGAAGAGTCCACGAGTCCTCCTCCAGCAACTGCGAGAAGTCGATCCGCCGACGCAGCGAACCATCCGGCGAGAACCCGAAGATGGAGTTCAGCTGGGTATCACTGACCCAGATCGTCCCGTCGGGTCCGATCTCTGTATGGTCGGGAGAGATGAACTGCTGATTCGCAGACGGACCATAGCCGTAGATCGAACGAACCCACTCGATACCCTCAGGCAGCTCGCTTTTCGCGGGACTTCCCACCGGCTCAAGGATGCTCACAATGAAGTACCCAAGGCCAACGAGGAGCAGAAGAAGGATCACGAGTACGCCGATCAAGGCCGCTCTCGTCCCGGTGGCCCTACGGGACCCGGCGCTACTCATCACAAACCCCCTCCTTCCAGGGCAGAAAGCCCGTCTAGTGCGGGCTGATAGTCAGGGATCATGCCCAGCGCCTTCTCGTAGTCCGCCCTGGCCTCGTCCACGCGACCGAGGGACGCATTGATGTCTCCGCGCCAGGAGAACACGTCAGCCATGGTGGGCTGCTCCTCCAGCGCCTCATCAAGCGCGGAGAGGGCCTCTTCGAGCCGCTCGTCCCGCTGAAGGATCTCCACCTTGAGGAGAAGCGCATCGACCAGTACGGGGGCACTCACGGGTGCAGTGATACCCCTCTTGAGCTGACCCTGGATGATGGACTCCTTTTGAGCGCGAGCCTCATCCGCAGCCGTATCCAGGACCTTGAGCGCCTCCTCCGAGTCCCCGGTCGCGTCCAAAAGACGCGCCTCCTCGACCGTCACGACCGCTGCTGCTGCGGTCTCCCCCGACCGATACGTCTTCAGCACGGACCGTGCATTGGCATACCGCTCGACGGCGATCAGCGCACGCATGTAGTCCGCCACGATGACCGGATCGTCCGGCGTTGCTTTGAATGCCTGATCGAGCATAGCGGTCTGTTTCTCGGCAAGCGTGCGTGGCGCCTGAGCAGTGAGTACGCCCGTGTACACCATGTACACGACCGCTGTCAGTACCAACACGAGCGTGACCAGCACGGCCACAAGCAGCCTGCGCACCCACGGGTCGGTGGCAGACACAGCGGTACTGCGACGAGACGTTTCTTGGTCCATTGACTTGCGACTCCGTTCCTAGGTCTTCGACACCGCGGACTCTGCACGTTCTGTCCTCGTCAGAAGTCGACGCCTACCCGGTCGTGGCACTGCAGACACTGCCCGTCATAGGGCCAGCTGTAGTTGCGCAACATGTAGTTCTGGTCGGTTCCGTGCGGGTCGTGGCACGTGGATGTGCATGTCAGCGGCTTGCCCGCTGCGGTGTCATACCACTTGGGCCTGACCGGGTGATTGTTGCGATATATCGTGGCGCTGGACTCATCGTAGTCCGCCGGCGCGTGGCACTGCAGACACACCTCGGGATTGGCCTTCACGAGTATAGGCCAGTAGTCCGATCCGTGGGGCGTGTGACAGCGAATGCACAGTACATCGTAGTGCAGGGAATCGTCGTAGGTCACCTGTATCCGCTTCGCGTGACACTGGTAGCACATGTCGTTGCCCTCGGCAGCAAGCAGTCCGGGATAGTCGGCGGCGTGCGGGTCGTGACAGTCACCGCAGTCGAGCTTGATCGTGTCCACCGGATGGTGGCTGGGCTTTAAGAAGTCGTTCTGGATATCAGTGTGGCACAGGTAGCACACGTCCGGCTGATCCTTGATAAGCAGCGGCCGGTAGTCCGAGCCGTGCGGCTCGTGACAACCAGTGCAGTTATCGTAGAGGAACGGCTGGTGCTGCACGGGCTTGAGACTCAGCGGCGCCACGCTCGGGTGGCATCTGAAGCAGAGGTCTCGCTGGTTGTCCACGAGGATCCCTTTGTAGCGAGACGCGTGGGGATCATGGCAGTTGGTGCAGTGGCGCTCCTCCACCGGCGGGTGGACCTGGTCCCGGGCCAGCTCAGGACCCATACGGTGACAGGTGATACACAGGTCTTGCTCGGCATACTTCAGTAGCGCCTTGTTCTCAGACGCATGCGGGCTGTGACAGTTGGTGCAGTAGCCTCCCACGAAGGGTGCGTGCGTGTACTCATATGCGCGCATCGGGCCCATGTCGCCGTGGCAGATCCAACAGAGCTCCTCTTTGGGGACGGTGAACTCGGAGTCAGCGCCCTTGACCTGCTCCTCGGTCACACTCTTGATGTCGCCGCCCGCGTCCTCGGCCGTCTTTTCCTCCGCCGAGTAGAACGCGTCGACGATCATCTTGAGCGGCAACCACTCGACGAGGGTCTTCGTCCGCTCCCAGGTCAGCTTCGCGCTGTTAAACACCGTGGTCGTCTTCTTCTCGCCGTGCGGCGTGTGGCACGTCGTGCAGCCCTTCTGCGCGAAGGGCAGGTGCACCCACGCCATGGAGAACGACGGGATGAGTTCTGAGTGACACTGCAGACACTCGATGTTCTCGGTCACGACCTTGATCTCATCGGGACCGTGGCTGACCCAGGTCTCGATGATGGTGGTGATGGCGCACAACAGGAGGAGGAGAGCGAGAACGGCAGCAAAAGCAGCTCTCCCACGACGGGACGAGCCGCCCTCGATATCCAGCCCCTCGGAGGCGAGAACGCCTTCCTCGAGGATGTCTGGGTCGCCCAAGGAACCTCCCCTTACACCATGGTCGATAGCCAGCGCGACAACGCGATGCACTTAGTCTGCAGTCTAGCATGCGCTCGGAAGCTGTTGAATACTTAAGCAGCCGACACAGCCGACACTGTCCCTGTTGGCTGTGTCGGCCAAAAGGGCCCGCAACCTTAGTTCAGCAGACGCACCATCTGCACGCGATCGTTCTCCTTGTCCGCGACGACGAGGTCACTGCACGCCGAGTGCGGTAAGAGCGTCGCGGGCGTCGATGAAGTCAGGTGCATAGCGTAGCGCCTCCCGGTAGCGCTCGATCGCGTCGGCTGTGCGCCCAAGCTTCTCGTAGCACACACCGGCAAGATACTGTAGGTCGGCGAATTCCGGCCGTTTCTCGACCACCAGCTCAAGCGCGACGAGCGCGGACTTGTACTGTTCCTTGCTCATGTAGTACTCGCCGAGCGCTTTCGCGGCCAGCACGTGGTCCGGCACGACTTCAAGCACGTCCCAGTAGGTCTCCTCGGCAAGCTTGGGCTGACCCGTCTCCATGTAGATGACCGCTTTGTTGTAGAGCGCTGCGGTGTTGCCGGCCTCCTTGGCCAGCACCTGATCGTACTGCTCGAGCGCCTTGTCGTACTCCTTGTCCTGCTGGTATGCGAAACCGAGTGAGAGATGGCTGTCGAGGTCGTCAGGATCCTCAGTCACCTTCTGCTCCCAATCGGCGACGGCGTCGTCAGGCGTGACCGCGTCCTTGTCGACCATCAGACCGCGAACCACATACCCGCCGAGACCGGCGAGGGCGAGCATCAGGATCAAGACAAGGAAGACAAACCAACGGGGGAAGCGCTGACCGGCAAGTCGATCTCCCGCGTTCGCCGTCACTTCATGCCGTCCTGCGCGAGGTAGAAGGAGAGGATCTGCAGGTCAGTGGACATGCAGACCTGACGCACCGCGACTCCATCGGGAACATGGAGCCGCACCGGCGCAAGATTGAGGATCGCCTTGATGCCCGCGCCCGTCACACGATCGGCCAGCTCCTGGGTCACACCCGCCGGCGTCGCCATCACCACGATCTCGACGCGGTTCTCGGCCAGGACCGTCTCCAGCTCGTCGGTGGAACGGATGATGACGCCGTCAGCGTCAGTCCCGATCTTCGCAGGATCGGCGTCGAACACCGCGATGATGTCGAAACCTCTGTCAGAGAAGCCCGTGTAGCTCTTGAGCGCGCCACCGAGTCGTCCATACCCGACGATCGCCACGCGGCGGAGCCCGGTGATGCCGAGCGACTTCGAGATGTGTTCGATCAGCGCCTCGACGTCGTAACCGATGCCGCGGGTGCCAAGCTCGCCCAGATACGACAGGTCCTTGCGCACCTGCGCCGCATTGGTGCCGGCCATCTCGGCGATCCCCACGGAGCTGATCACCGGCATGCGATCCTGTTGCGCCTGCAGCAGGCAGCGCAGGTACACGGGGAGCCGGTGTATCGTCGTCTCAGGTATCTGTGTGCGTTCCATCATCACTCTCCCGACTCAGCAAGAAGCATGCTACTCGCTCGTGGTCTCGTCAGAAACACTCGTTTCAAGCGCCGCGAGCGAATCAGCGACGTCGGTTCGGCCAGGCTGCACCGCCAGTACGCTGCGGTACACCTCCGCCGCTTCCTCTGTGCGACCGGCATAGCGATAAGCGTCACCGAGCACCACGCGTATCTCGGCATAGTTGGGATCGAGATCGGCACCTATCTTGGCATGCTCGATCGCCTCATCGTACATGCCGTTGTTGGTATAGGCGATGGCCAGCTGGAGCCTGATGGCCGGTCCATACTCCTCGACCGCCACGCCCTGGAGTCCGACCTCGATCGCAGAGTCGGCGTACTTGGCATCCATGTAGTAGGACGCCTGGTTGTAGAGGTTGGCGAGGAACACATAGGTGTCGTACTCCATCGGCGTGAACGCGATGGCATCACGATAGGCGGCCTCGGCGTTTTGGAAGTACTCCTGAGTGGTCGCGTACTGCTGTGCGTAGGCCGGATCGTTCGGATCCATCTGGACCAGCGTCATCGCACTGCTGGAAAAGAGGTCTTTCCATGCGACACCGAGTTCGGCGACGTACATATCGTTGTACGGATTCAGCCGTATCGCGTTCTCGGCGTTGTGCACCCGATCCAAACCGGTCGAGGAGACCCTGGCTTTAAGATACGCGTTGTCCGCGGCGATATAGCGCGCGTTGCCGTAGGAGCCGAAGACCATCACCGCGAGCACGGCCACCAGCACGACCGGATAAAGCGACATCGCCTTGATCTCGCGGCTGGTCGCCAGTGGCGAGACGATCACCGCGAGCGACAGCCACAAGAAGACCGTGGAGCCGGTCACGGACAGACCGAACAGTAGGTGGACCAGGTAGCCTGCGACCGCCGCCCAGAAGCCAACCAACACGAAGCGTCCCACACCGCGGTCTTTCGCGAAGACATGCTTGGCCGAGGTGGCCAACGAGTAGCCGAAGAGCCCATAGAAGAGCAACGCCCCGGGAACACCGATCGCTGAGGCCAGCTGGAGCGGGTAGTTGTGTACGTTGTCGGCAACGGAGAGATAACCGGCGTCCGCAACGTAGGCGGCAGGCTTGAACTTGGGGAAGAGCAGCCGGAACGTGTCCGCGCCCCATCCGAAGATCGGGCGTTTCGCCGTCGCGTCCAAGGCGGCCTGCCATATCTCGAAACGCGTCTTAGCGCTGCCCTCGCTAAACTGGAAGATCGAGGTCAGGCGTGCCCAGAAGTTCATGACCGCAGTGTCGGCGCTCAGGCTACGACCGACCGCCAGGGCCGCCACGGCGCCGCTGGCCCCCATGAACGACCAGTCGACCCGGTTGGGCTTGTAGCGCACCCTGAAGGCCGCATACGCCACGATGGCAAGCGCTACGAAGCCGCCGATCCACGCGCCACGCACGAACGACACCAGCAGCGTGAAGCCCGTGAGCACGAAGATCGACCAGTATGCGATACGCCAGCGACTGTCCTTCTCGGAGATGGCGAGGCCGATCGAGATAGCGAGCGGGAAGATCAGGTAGCCGCCAAGCAGGTCAGGGTTGCCGAAGAACGAGAACGCACGGTTGGCCTCGAACGGCAGTGACTGCCACTTGATGGGGTCGAGACCGAGATACTGGAGGACGCCGTAGAAACTGACGATCGCCCCCGAGATAACGAGTGTCCGGGCGAGCGAGCGGATACGGGTGGTCCGGTCTGCGAGCTGCAACGTGAGGAAGAACACGGAAGCGTACGTCAGAAACGAGATGAGCCCCTCAAAGCGGCGGTACTTGCCGAACACAGCCGTTGCGGGGTGCACCGACAGAACGGTCGTGAGGAGTACCCAACCCAAAAACGCGAGCACCAACCAGCCGACCTTGCTTATACGGACACGTCCGCCCTCGCGCGCGAGTCCGATGAGCCAGACGCCCAGGCCGATGAGTACCAGCGCCCGCTGTAAGAACACCTTGACGATATCGAACTGGTCGAAGGTGAGCGGCAGCTGTTGGGCGCCGAAGATCGACGGGTTGGAGATCGCGATCGGTACGAGGAAGACGAGCAGGTGCAGACAGACCCACGCGATCCGCTCGTATTGGGACATAGTGCCGCATCCGGTCTCCTCGCGCGCGGGCGCGACAGGAACCTTCGATCGCTTCTTCTTCGCCACACTGCCTCCTAGCGTGCGCCTCGGCCCGTGAGCACCACGCGCACGGTCTCGGCAAGTATCTGTACGTCCATGAGCAGGTTCTGATGATACATGTAGATGAGATCGTACTTGAGCTTGCGCTCGGGCGTCGTCGCATACGACCCGCTGACCTGGGCAAGACCCGTCACACCCGGTTTTGACCGGAAACGCTCCCGATACGACGGCAGCTCCCAGATAAGACCCTCCACGAACTCCGGGCGCTCGGGCCGCGGCCCGACGAAGCTCATGGTTCCCTCCACGATATTGACGAGCTGCGGCAGTTCATCGATCCGGTAGCGGCGTAGGAACCTTCCGAGTGGCGTGATCCGCGGGTCGTCCTCAACCGCGAGCACCGGCCCTGTCTCCTTCTCGGCATCATTGATCATCGTTCGGAACTTGATGACTTTGAAGGGTTTGAGGTTTTTCCCCACACGCTCCTGCACGAACAGGACCGGCCAGCCCATGCTGGCGAGGATACACAGCGAGACGAACAGCAGCACCGGGCTCAGTACCACGAGCATCATGATTGCAAAGCCGATGTCGACCGCACGCTTGGCCGAGACGAACCAGGCCGGTGCACCGGCGCCCGTGATCTCCATGAGCGGGATGTCACTCACCGTGCTGTCCACTGTTCCGATGAAGATCTCGTAGAGCTCGGGGACGACCTCCACGCGTACGTCACTCGTGAGCGCGATCTGCTCGATGGACTCACGCTGCGCCATGGGGGACGCGATGATCACCCGGTTGACGTTATAGCGCTCGATGATCGCAGCGATGTCTCCAGCGACTCCGAGGACGGGAGGCGTGCCTTCGCCCTCGAGACGTTCGTCTGAAACATCCCGCGCCAGCAACCCGACGACACGATAACCCCATTCGGCCCGCTCCCCCAGCTCGAAAGCCAGCTCGCGCGCCACATCGTCGGTACCGACGATGAGCACACGCTGCTCGGGCCACTTGATGGGTGTCAGATGGAGGGCCACCACTCGCCATCCGACCAGCGCGATCGACTCGAACACCCAGGCGATCACGATCGCGAGACGACTGAACGAGAAGAACCGCGGTCCGGCGAAGAACGCGACTGCAGCGATGAGAACCGTACCTAACGTCACAGCCTGCATCACCGCGCGCACAACGCCCCATACGTTCTCCATGCGCTCCGGCTCGTAGAGACCATAGATGTAGCCGGTGACAAGGAAGACCACCGTGATCAGCGGCCAGAGCGCCGCATAGGCACTGAAGTTGAACTCGGGCAGCTCGCCGGTGAAGCGCACGAAGAACGCACCGACGATCGCGACGTTGACGAACACGCCGTCCAGTACGACCGAAAGCGCTATGAACCGGCTTCTCTGCATCAGGCGACCCCCATCGCCTCATCGTAGACTGCCAGCGTCTGTTCGACCATCCGTTCGATGGTGAACTCCGCCCTCACCCGCTCCCTGGCTTGTGTGCCGAGACGCTTGCGCAGCGACTCCTCGGCCACGAGTCGCGAGAGCGCCTCGGCCAGCTCCTCGACACTGCCGGGAGTCACGGTGAGACCGGTGACGCCGTCCTGGTTCACGAACGGCACGCCCGTCGTCAGCCGCGTCGATACCACGGGGGTACCCGACGCGTGCGCCTCGAGCTGCACGAGTCCGAAGGCCTCGGAGCGCGCGACCGACGGAAGACAGAAGACGTCGGCGGCGTTGAACCATGCGGCAAGTTCGGCTGCAGAGAGCTTCGGCATCATCAACGTGCGCTCCTGCATGCCGAGCGCCAAGATGCGCGCCTTCAGCTGCGCCTCGAGTGGACCGGAACCCACGATGACAAGGTCAGCATCCACCGAAGCCATCGCTTCGACGAGGACGTCGACTCCTTTGTAGTAGACGAGACGACCGACGAACAGGACGACGGGACGCACGTGCGCGGCCCGGATCAAGACGGCGCGCGCGGCCGCTTCGCCACTCAGGTCGAAGCGATCGACATCGATGCCGAACGGGACCACGCGGCACTTCTCGGCCACACGGGACAGGAACGGGCTGTGCTCCACCATGTCCGGAGAACTCGCGATGATGAGATCCACGCGATCGAGCACACGGCGCAACAGCGGTGCGTAGGCCGCAAGCATCGTCTTCTGCCGCACGATGTCGCTGTGATAGGTGAGCACGGTCGGCAGGCCAGGCTTCGCGGCAAGCCAGCTCACCTCGCCCCAGGGGTACGGGAAGTGCAGGTGCAACAGGTCTGCCGGCGACTCGCCGAATGACTGTGAGCGGATGGCGCCGTACATGCCCAGAGCCACCGGCGTCGACGAGTACGCGAACGTGCGGCCGAGACGTGTCACCTCGACGCCGTCTACCTGCTCACGCACCGTGTCGCTAGCCTCGTTGGCGACGAGCGCACGCACGTGATGGCCACGCGCTGCTAAAGCGGTCGAGAGGTCACGCAAGTGGAATTCAATGCCGCCGAGGTGCGGCGGATAGTACTTGTTGACCATCGTCACCTGCATGGGCGAGTGCCCTTCTTTTGAGATAGGCTCAGACACCCGTCACCAGGCCCTTGCCCGCATCAAGCAGATCGTCGACCACTCCTGCAGAGGACGCCTCGGCATAGACGCGCACGAGCGGCTCGGTGCCCGAGGTGCGCAGAAGCAGCCATGCATCATCGGGGAGCAGGAACTTCACGCCATCGGTACGCACGATGTCGAGCACCTCAAGACCGGCGAGCTCAGTGGGAGCAAGATCGGGCATGCGGACCACGAACGCGTCCATCGTCGCCTGCTCGAGTTTGAGGTCGATGCGCAAGTACTCCATCGGGCCGGTGACCGCGAACAGGTCTTCGACCAGCTCGGCCAGACCCTGACCGCGCTGTCCCATCATCTCGGCCAGCAGAAGCGCCATCAGCAGACCGTCTCGCTCGCGGACGTGATCGGGTATGCCGATGCCGCCCGACTCCTCACCGCCGATGAGTACGCCGCCCTTCACCATCTCCTCGTATATCCACTTGAAGCCGACGGGTGTCGTGACGACTTCGAGTCCGAGAGCGGCCCCGAGACGATCGACCAGCACCGACGTGGAAAGCGTCTTGACGACCTTACCGGTGAGTCCTCGATCCTCCACGAGATGACGCGTGATGAGCGCGATGATGCGATGCGGGTTCACGAAGGCGCCGTTGCGATCAGCCGCGCCGATGCGGTCGGCATCGCCGTCCGTGATGAACGCCGCGTCAAGCCCCTCGCGCTTCACGAGCTCGCGGACCTCGTCGATGTGCGGGGGGATCGGTTCCGGGTGCAGACCGCCGAAGCCGGGGTTCAACTCCGAGTGCAACTCGGTGACCTCGACGCCGAACGAACGCAGCGTGTCCGCGAGGTAGCCCTGCCCGGCGCCGTAGAGCGGGTCGACAGCGACGCGCAGACCCGCCTTGGCGATGGCGTCTCCATCAACGAACGAGCGCAGCGCCGAGAGATACGGCGCCACAAGATCGACGACCTCGTAGGTGCCTCGCGCGACCGGAGGCTTGGCCACAAGCGCCGCTTCCACGCGCTGCGTGAAAGACACCGGGGATGCGCCGCCATCAGCCATGCGCAGCTTGAAGCCCAGGTACGATGCCGGGTTGTGGCTGGCAGTGAGCATCACGCCGCCGACGGCCTCATCGTCGTGCGCCACCGACCAGCACAGCGCGGGCGTCGGTAGATAGCGATCGGTCACCTTGACGCGGAGACCGTGCGTGGCGAGCACTTCCGCCGCGACTCGTGCGAAACTCGGCGCCTCGAAGCGCGTATCGTGACCGACGATGACGACGCCGCCCGGAGCGTCCTCGGCGAACACCCGTCCCGCCGCGTCCGCGACCCTGCGCAAGTTGTCATACGTGAAGTCCTCGGCGATGACCGCCCGCCAGCCGTCGGTGCCGAAGCGGATGTCATGTGACGTGCCCATGGGTCCCCCACCTTCTGCGCGCGTGGCGCGACGTCTCTCGTCAGACTCTATTGTGCCTCATCGGCCACGGTCGAAGAACTGCGGCCATTAGTCCCCCAGCAGCCGCCAATAGGCGTCGACATGATGGGCGACGCTTTCGGCAACCGCCGCCGCATCCATTGCAGGCGGGTCGAAGACCACGAAGGCCGGAGGTATCCCTGCCGAGAGAGCCAACTCGGCAAGCTCCTGCGTTTCCGCGAACACCAGCTTCGCGTGAGAAAGACCGAGCTCGGCGACGCGCACCGCGAGGATCCCTAATGTCCGCCGCAGTCCGCTCGTGCATACAGCACGCAGCGTGTGCGCCACGCGCATCCCCTCGACGCGACGGGCCGCCCAACGCAGGAGTACGTCCGCCTCGGTGCCGGTGGAGTGTACGACCGAAGGCTGATAGCGCCTGAGGTACTTGCGGAGGCGCGAGCGTGTCCGCACCACGTTCCACTTGTCGAGCATATAGGGATCGACCTGGATACCGAGCGCGCGAGCGCGATCGACGACCTCAGTGTGCAGCGGTGCGAGCAAGCGCACGGTCGCGCCGCGGGAGACGAGTTCTCCCATCACGGCAAACCATCGCTCTTCAACGCCGCCCGGCTCGAGCGTGTTCTGCGTAGAGATGAAGAGGAATGTGGCGCGAGTCCAGCCTCTCACTCGTGTGCCTCCACAATCGCGCGCTCGTACACTGCGACCGTCTCCTTTGCTGTGCGCTCCCATGTCATTGTAGCGGCCCGAGCGCGTCCTGCGGCAGAGAGGTGCCGCCTGAATGCGTCGTCGGACAGCACCCGCGCAAGCGCAGCAGTCAGCGCGTCGACGTTGCGCGCCGGGAAGAGCAGTGCTGCATCTCCCACGACCTCCGGCAGCGAGGCCGCGTCGGCACACACGACCGGCGTACCCAGCGACATCGCCTCGAGCGGCGGAAGACCGAAACCTTCGTAGAACGAGGGGAAGGCGAAGACGGCTGCGTCCTGATACAGGCGTCGAAGCATCGGGTCGTCCACGGGTCCAGTGAATCGCACTCGATCTGCGGCACCTCCGATGACGGATGCTGCATAGCCGGGTACGTCATTGCCGACGAGCACGAGCAGCACGCCGTCATCCGAGAGAGCCTCGAATGCCCGCAGGAGCGTGGGGAGGTCCTTGTGTGGTCGCATGTTGCCCATCGACAGGATGTAGCGGCGGCCCTGCAGCCACTCCGGCAGCTCGCCGAGGTCGCCTCCGGCAAAATCATCGGCAGCCTCAAGCACGACCGATGTCTTGGTGGCAGCAGGCGGGAAGATCCTCGCAAGATCATGAGCGGTACTGGCCGAGACCGCGACG
This sequence comes from Coriobacteriia bacterium, assembly GCA_030655755.1. GTDB lineage: Bacteria > Actinomycetota > Coriobacteriia > Anaerosomatales > Anaerosomataceae > UBA2279. The sequence goes on along the minus strand of JAUSOQ010000028.1, from coordinate 117,223 downwards.
ATACGGTCTGCACAACGCACAGCACGACGATTCCATGCGCGATAGAGCGTGCGCTTGGCCGCAGAAGGCATGAGACCGGGAACGATCAGCGGACTGAGATCGTGAAGTGTCACCACGAGCGGATGTAACGCGGGAAACGGCGTCGGGAAGTGTGGGCAGTGCGTGACGTCGGCGCGGGCTCGTCGAGCGATTCGGCCAAGCTCCCACATGCCCGTGAGACTGAATGGCGCGCTCGTTGCCGAGAAGACCTCTGCGTTGAGATCGCCGGTGAGCAGTTCGACGTCAACGGGATCGCACGCGACCACCAAGGCAACGTCATCCCGACGTGCGAGTGCCGAAGCAAGACCGGTCGTGTATCGCCCCACACCGCTCCAGGAGGCCATGCGACAATCAAGTAGGATACGAATGGTTGACCTCCAAGACCGACAACATCGGATGCACAGGCATACGAACAACCATCATACCCTTGCGCGTGACACCGCAGAGGACCGTCGATTATCATTCGACTCATGAATCCCTCGAAAATCTCAACGCATCCCGATTTCGGCGTCAACCTCTTCGGCTATCTCACCTCCAACCTTGGGCTTGGGGTCGCAGCACGTAACACCGCTCACATGCTACTGACGAACGGGATACCCTCCCGCTTCATCGACGTGAACCCTGGCGGCGGCATGCAGGGCAAGGACTCGACCTTCGCCGAGAAGATCGCAGCCGACCGCCGAGTCGAACCGTACGTGGTCAACCTCTTTCACATCAACCCTGACCAGATGCTCTATCTGCTCAACCCGTTCAAGAACACGGTGGCTCTGTCCGGGCGCATCAACGCGTGCGTACCGTTCTGGGAGCTACCCCGGTTGCCGGATGCCTGGGTCAAGCCCCTAGCTGCGATGGATGTGGTCTTCGCGCCCACACACTTCGTGGAGGCCGCTGTTCGCGACAGTCTGCCTGATGCGAACGTGATCCACTACCCACAAGCCGTGCATGTGCCAGGAGACATCACTCCCGACCGCGCAGCTTTCAACCTGCCGGACGATGCACTCATATTCGTGATGAGCTTCGATATGCGCAGCGACATCGAACGCAAGAATCCCTGGGCTGCGATCGAAGCATTCCTGCAAGCATTCCCTGAGCGCGAAGACGTGCGCCTTGTCATAAAGGCCAGTAACGTCGAGACGATACGCGGGCTTGAGCGTAATGTCACCCACCTGCGCGAGGTCGCGGCCGATCCGCGCATCATCGTACTCGACCGACCCATGAATTACCGGGAAGTGTTAACGCTGTACGCCTCCAGCGATGTGCTGGTCTCGCTCCACCGCTCGGAAGGACTGGGACTGAACTTGCTCGAGGCGATGGCACTGGGCAAGCCAGTGATAGCGACAGCCTGGTCCGGCAATATGGACTTCATGACAGCGGAGAACTCCTGCCCCGTGAGTTTCAAACTGATCGATGTCGTGTCGAGTACCCAGCCCATATACAGCAAAGGCATCAGCGGCAAGCAGCAGTGGGCTGACCCCAGTGTCGATGAAGCCGCCGCTTGGATGCGGCGGCTCGCCGAGAGCTCCGAGTTGCGAGCCTCCCTCGGTCACAAGGCAGCTACGGACGCACGCGCACTCACCGCATGCTATGACAGCGGCAACGCGATAGTGTCGGCGCTGGAGACACTCAAGCCCGACACCGTCACCGCTGCCCATATGACAGACTTCCGTCGTGCGTACTTTCGAAACGAGGGGAAACGGATCGCGAGGGCGATCGTGCACAGGATACGCACAAGGCTCGGGGTCCCCTCATGACACAACCGGGAGTCAACCTGATCGGACATATCTCCGGGAATCTTGGCCTGGGGGTTGCCTGTCGGCTGACAGCAAGACTCCTACAGAACCTTGGTGTGCCATTCGTTACGATCGACATCCCCACAAACTCGCAAACGCATCGCAGTAACTCCACATGGCTTTCGCACGAGTGGTCGCGATCTGCCACCGCACCGTACCAGGTGAATCTGTTTCATCTCAATCCCCCGGAACTCCGCGCCCAGGTGCGATGTCGTCCGCCGTGGCTCAAGATCAATGGACGCTTGAATGCAATCATCCCCTATTGGGAACTCTCGGAATTCCCACCCCTTTGGATCGACACCATGAACCGCATGGACGTGGTACTGGCGCCCACACGGTTTGTCGAAGAACTCGCGACCGCATCATTGTCCGGTCCGAAGATTCTCCACCTTCCCCCCATAGCAGAGATTCCCGGAACCGTCCGAGCAGATCGCGCCCGCTGGCACTTCAGTAAGCGCGATGTGGTATTCATCTCGAGTTTCGATCTCAACAGCGACCTGTCGCGCAAGAACCCGCACGGAGTCGTCCGCGCATTTCAAAGCATGCGCGACAACCTGGATGCGGCAACCGCAAAGCGAACTCGATTGATCATCAAGGTGAACAACCCCGAACATAACCGTTCCCAGGCGGGCCGCCTCCAAGAACTCCGCAAACTGACCGCAGGTGATCCCGCGATTGACCTCATAGCGGAAAGCCTACCCTACCCTGACGTCCTTTCGCTCTACGCAAGCGCCGACGTGTTCGTATCTCTACACCGAGGCGAGGGCCTGGGACTGGGGCTACTCGAGTCCATGATGCTTGGTGTCCCAGTCATAGCAACCGCCTACTCGGGTAATTTGGACTTCATGACGCCGAACGACTCGAAGCTCATTCGGTACCGCCTCGTTCCCGTGTCAGGGACGTCAATCGGAAGCTACAGCATGGCGAGGATGGGACCAAACCAGATGTGGGCCGAGCCCGACGAGGCAGATGCTGCACGGGCGATGGGTGAACTCATGGACGACGAGCACCGAGCGGCTCTCGGGGCGGCCGCCAGAGCAGCGGCGCTCGCTACCCACTCCAACCCCGCGCGCGCAGCCGCGATTGAGACGCTCCTCGGCTACTCAGAGACAGCACCGGCTCTCTCGGAGCTCGCCGGTCTTCAGAATCGACCCGCAGGATACTGGCGCGCCCGTGCAAGCGCCGCCGGCACCCTGCGTCGGCTCGGGCTGGTGGACTAAGCCTACCCGACGCCTTCCTTGAACCCGACGGCTGCGTATTCCTGGTAGTTGCACGGATGCGTCCCGGGAACACGATGAGCGCGGGAAACCGGACAGGCGTAGGTGACAGTGGCGCGAGAGCAGCCACAGCTTCGCAAGTGAAACGTCACTGTCAGCGCGTGATATGGACGAGTGTGTGTCGGGTCGAGCCAGAACTGCCCAAGAGCGAAAGCGCACTCTGGATTATTGGTCTCAACCACCACGCACCCCCCGGGAGCAACGGCCCTGGTCGCCAGTCTCAGGAACTCTAGCGCATCATCCGGCTCCATGTGCTCGATCACGGAATTCGACACAACGGCAGAATACTCGGCTTCCTGGCAATCCTTCAGATAGGCGTTGACGTCGCGACACGTCACGTCGAAACCCTCATCAATCAGGGAAGCACATGACGAGGCGTTCAGGTCAACGCCGCGAACAACAATACCCTCATCGCGCAAGGCGCGCAGGAACTCCCCACGACCGAAGCCCGCATCGAGCACCGGAAGCCCACCGCTCGCGGAGACGCCCTCTCTAATCCAAGGCAAGTACCGACTCTGCCGAACGGCAATCTCAGATGGAGCACCACGAAACGCATCCTCGAAGAGCACATAGCGGCCGTCCTGATCTAGGTCACCGTAGTCACGAGGAGACCGATCCTGGAACGGAGTAATCTCGAGCACCTCGGGCAACTCCGCTCGCAAAAGGACAGCGTCACGAAGGAGCTTGGTAATATGTGACCTGATCTTCGCGATCACTGTTCTCCTCAGTCCTGCACAATCTGATAAGCGGAAACACGCAGAGCGTACCACCAGCGTCCGCATGAAGATAACCGCGTGCAAACGCGCCCGCATCGCCTCGTTCACACCGTAGCGGGCAAACACGTGCAAGATCGGGGGCACAGTGCGCTACCCTGAAGGAAGCAGCTGGGTGATATGCCCTGTTTGATCAGCCAGGGAATCGATGAGGTGAAATGACCGAGAAGCGCCGCATAGTCACCAACACCCTCGCGAACGGAACTGCACAGTTCACGTCGTTGTTGGCAGGCCTCGTCTTCATGCCACTGCTCATAAGATCCTTCGGCCTGGCTGACTACGGTCTGTATCTTCTCGCAAGCTCGATTGTTGGTTACGCGTCACTTCTCGACTTCGGCGTTGGTGCGTCACTCGTGAAGATGATTGCCGCAAAGGAGTCCGAGGGAAGCCGTGAGGGCATCGGGGCGCTTGCCTCGGCAGCACTCGTCTTCTACATCATCATCGGCGTAGTCATCGCCGCGCTGATGGTGATCCTGGGGCTTCTTTCCGGCGTGCTGTTCCGCGTAACGCCTGAGCAAGCCGACCTGCTGCAGCGGCTGCTGCTTGTCGCGGCAGCGTTCTCACTGTGGACATGGCCAGCAAGCACGTTTGTGTCGGTGCTGCACGGCTTCCAGAACTACACGATCACCGCTCGCGTGTCGCTGGGCGTGACACTCGCCAATGCGGTGGCAATCGCCGCCGTGCTCATCGCGCACCAAGGACCCTTTGTGTTGTTGATTGCGACCTCGTCCATCGGGGCACTGGGTAGTTTAGTCAACGTGTTTTTCGCTCGCCGCCAACTGGCCGGCATCACCGTAAGCCCGACGCTGGCTCGGCCTGAATCGCTCAAGCGCATCTTCAGCTTCAGCTGGGCGATCTTCGTCGTGCAAGTGATGACGATAGTCTTGTACCAGCAGACTGATAGGATGATCCTTGGCGCATTTGTCGGTGCCGCAGCCGTAACGCTCTACGAGGCGTCCGGCCGCATGCAAGGTTTGATCGCGGCCCTCACCGGCTTCGCGAATTCAGCAGTCATACCCATGGCCTCTCATCTCGATGCCTTAGGTGAGACCGAGAGGTTGCGTGCGCTGTTTTTGCGCGGCACGAAGTATACGTTGGCGCTCGTCACTCCCGTAATTGTAGTGCTCGCCGTAATCGCTCGCCCCCTGCTGCGCGAATGGCTTGGACCGGATTTCGCCGCACAGGCGATGAATGCACGACTTCTGATTCTTCCTCACCTACTGGTAGTGGGTGGCATCATCGGTGATAGCATCATCCTGGGAACCGGTGCCTTACCGCAACGCCTGCCTATGGCCCTGACGATGGCATTTGGCAACCTGGCCTTGAGCATCGCGCTCGTGGGGCCCTTGGGTATCCTAGGTGTCGTGCTGGGCACAGCAATCCCCTACGTACTCGACTACCCGATTCATATGCGACTGTTGCTTCGAGAGATCGACGTGCCGGCAAAGCGGTGGCTGCGCGAAACGATGCTGCCCGTGTACCCACTGCTCGTTGTGCCGGCGAGCATCAGCCTATTGGGACTGAGTACGCCGCTCGCGGATTCCCTTGTGGGACTCGCAGCACTCAGTGTGGTCAGCTGCGGTGCCTACTACGTGGCGATGGTCGCGGTTGGGCTGTCGGCGGACGAGCGCGCCGATCTCAAGAGCGCCGCAGATGCCGTCCGGCACCGCGTCTCGGCCGCATGACAAAGCCGCTCGACGGCGCTACTCGTCAAGCGCGAAGAAGGCGTAACGCCCATCCGAGCTCGACATGACCTGAACGCCTGAAGCAGCTGCGATTTCGGCTTCGATGGCTGCCGCACCGTCGGTGTAGCCGACCCGATCGACCCACACGCCCGCGAACCCCCGCTCGCGAAGCATCGCGACCATCTGAGTGACTGGCAGCGCTGCGACATTCTGCTGCCATATGGAATCCTCGCGACCTTTCATCGCCCCGTAACTCCAGTGAATCTTCGTGGACTGCAGATACGGCTTGAAATGATCGTAGTCTTTCATCGCGACGACGGGCGGGTTCTCCGGGAAGGGCACGTACGGCAGCTGGAAGACCATCGCGTCTCGCGGTACACGCGCCTCGACGCGCCCCACGAACTCACCGAGCGTGGCCCAGTCGGTACGTGTGTGCGCATAGTCGGGGATACTGGCTGACGTGGTCTGGTCGGCCACGCCGACGACCATCAAGAACAGCACCAGCAGCGGCAGGAGGATGCGCTGACGTGCCGGCGGAACTTTGGACGTCACTTTGTCGAAGAGCACCGCTGCGCCGAACAGGGCGAAGAACGCGAGGTACACGACAATCCGGTTGTACGCGCGGATCTGGGGCAACAAGAAACCCACGATCGTCCCGAATCCGCTTGTCGTGGCAAGGAGTAGGCCCGCAACGAGGAGGACTGCGGCGCTTGTGACGACTTCCGAACGGGTCGCCTTTCCCCCTTCGCCTCGTTTGCCGAACAGGAGCGCCAGAAGCATGTACATCATGCCTATGACGCCCACAACACCCAGAGTCGCTGCGTCTGCCTCGTTGTCCATCCTGCCGCCAAACATCTTAACCAGAGCGTCGACGTACCGCTCGCGAACTGATGCGAGCACGACTATGCGGTGGTGGTGCACCGGGAGAATCATCTGCGTGATCTTGAGCCCGTAATACTCGGTCTCTGTAGCACCGCGCTGTGCAACGCTCAGATTCGGCTGTGTGTTGAGTCTGTGCACCAGATACGGCGAGAGGCTGAGCCCGGCGGTCACAACCACGGTGGCGAGCAGCACCGCCATGAGTCTCAACCGCCGGGCTTCGCCCGTCCTCCACCAGCCCCGCGCGCCCGCAAGCGCAAGGAAGAAGCATCCAAAGTACGCATAATAGACGCCCGAGGCCCCCAAGAGAACGCACACGATAACGGCCCAGCGTACGTGAGTTGAGCGCCAGCGCAATCCAGGCGAAACAATCAGGGGCGACTCCGCTGCCATAAGTTCGATCGCGATGAGCGCTACAAGCGGTACGAGGTAGTAGGCGCTCAGGTACAGATGCGTTTCACCCCGGTACAGGTGGTACGGCAGGAACGCGTAGAGTACCGCCGAGAAGAAGGCTGCCCACCGTGAAACGCTGAGCCGCTGAAGCGCGTAGAAGCAGGAGATTGCGGCCAGTGGATAGCTCAAAAGGTAGAAGACGTTGAGCGCGATGACCCAGCTTCGTGTGACGAACGTAAGCAGGTACAGCGCCAGGTTGTTCAGAAGGTCAGTGCCCGGGTAGTCGAGCATACTCAGGCTGCCGGGGGCACCGAGTTGCGGGTTGGTCAGCCAAGACCCGGTCTCCGCCATACCTTTGGTGACGGCGCTTACGGTTACGGCGTCCCCGCTGTATCCGAGCGGAACGCTCCAGTCGGCCCGCCAGAGCTGAAGCACGATCACGAGCGCGAGGAGAACCAGAACGGACAGGAGCGCGTAGGACCATGCGCCCGCTCTCGACCAGTTCTTGGATCCGTCGTGACTACCCATCAGCACTCCCCGCTGTATTCCTGGCCGACTATCAGCAATCACCTGGAGCCGCGCGGCATCTTCGGACTGAGGAGGTTCTCCTCCGGCACCTCGCCCACCTCCAATGGGACTCGGAACGTGAAGTATTTGTGACCGAAGTAGCTGAAGATGGTCGTGATGAAGATTGCCAGTAGCTGGCCGACGAGGGCACCGAGTCCGAGGAACTGCATCGCTACGAAGAGAATGAGCGACGACAGTCCTTGCGCCGGTAGGTACACGAAGTAGGCGCGCGGAATCTGGGATCCGAGAGACCCTGCCGATCGGAAGACCAGGTACTTCATCGTAGTCGTGCTCCACACCACCGCCACGATCCAAACGGCCCACTGTAGCCCAATCGCGACAACCTTCGAGTCGAAGCTAGTCGAACTCTCGAGTGGTCCGGCAAGAAAGCGAATCGAGACCCAAAACAGCCCGTAGCTGAACGCGGTATTGACAACGCCCACCGCCAGGTAGCGTAGCTTCTCTGCATGATTGTCGTACGCGCCCAGCAGCTTCTCGGTGAGAGACCTCACAGGCCGATCTTCTCCCGGACGACGAAGTTGGGGCGCTGCTTGACCTCTTCGTAGATGAGTCCGATGTACTCAGCCACAACGCCGAGCATCACGAAGAGGAAGCCGAACATCAGCAGCATGACGCTCATGATCGATCCGAATCCGGCAAAGGGCACCCCAAAGAAGATTGCCTTCACCACTTCGTAGACCAGCAGCATGAACGCCACAACGGAAACCGTGACACCAGTCCAGGTGATGATTCGCAGCGGGAAGACCGAGAACGAGAGTATGCCCTTGAGAGCGAGTTCGATGACCTTGAGCGTGTCGGCCTTCGACTCACCGGCAAAGCGCGGCGGACGTGGATGCTCGATGCCGGTCGACTTGAAGCCGGCCCAGAAGAACATGCCCCGCACGAACCGGTTCCGCTCGTTCATGGAGTTGATGACCTGATAGACCTTGCGATCGACGAGACGGAAGTCGCTGACGTTTCTTGGGAAGTTGCCACCCGTCATCACGTTGATCAACCAGTAGAAGAGCTGGGAATTGAAGCGGCGCAGTAGCCCAGTACCCTCGCGCTTCGTCACAATCATGGCGACGCTGTCGAAACCATCTTCCCACTTCTCGATGAACCGGGTGATAAGTTCCGGCGGGTCCTGCAGGTCGGCGGTCATCAGCACAGCCGCATCGCCCGCTGCGTGCTGTAGCCCTGCAGTCAGGCCGCCGTCCATGCGGAAGTTGCGGGCAAGTTGGAGGATCTTGAAGCGCGAATCGTCCTTGCGCACGGCGAGCAGCTTCTCAAGCGTGGAGTCTTCGCAACCGTTCTCGACCGCGATTACTTCGAAGTCATACCCCAGATTCTCGGCAAAGACCGCTTGGAGGCGGCGCGCGAGTTCGTCAACGTTCCCCTCTTCGTTGTAGAGGGGAATAACGATCGATATGAGCTTGCGCGACACAGCCCCCATCAGTTCCTCCCGAGCAGATTGCGGAGAGTCTCTGTCGCGGCGCAATGGGCCTCGTTGACCGAAACGTCATCGTGCTTCACCATTTCGAGCCCATCGGCGGCCATGACCACGACGAGCCCCTCCCCCGTACGCTTCTTGTCGTGCTTCATCGCCTCAATGACACCGTCGATGTCGATGTCGCGAGGAATGCGCTCGACCAAGAGCGCCTCACGGAAGAGATGGTCGAGCAGAGCCTTCTGGCCGGCATCGGTCTCGAGACCGCGAGTCCTAGCGAGACGTTGTGCCATGATCATTCCCAGGACTACCGCCTGGCCGTGCGGAACGGCAAAGTCCGATGCGGTCTCGACCGCATGTCCGAAGCAGTGCCCGTAGTTGAGCATGTTGCGGCGCCCTGTATCGAACTCGTCGCCCGCGATGTAGTTCTGCTTGATAAGCAACGAGTCCCGGATCACCTCTTGCATGATCGCCATGTCCCGTGCTCGAACGTCACCGAAGCGAGCCACCAGCCCCGTCGCTGACTCATGCCCACCCATGATGTGCAGCTTGACCACTTCACCCACGCCGCTGAAGTAGTCGGCCGCGTCCTGAGTGGTGAGGAACGACGCGAGAATATGGACTTCATTCGGCGGGAAGAACGTACCCAGGAGGTTCTTGAAGCGGCGATAGTTGAGCGATGTCTTGGATCCGATGCAGCTGTCAGCCTGTGCCAGGAGGGTCGTCGGCAGGAATATCCAGCCGATACCTCGGTATAGTGTCGATGCGGCAAACCCCGTGACGTCTTGGCAGATGCCACCACCAATTGACACTAGCGTCATGTTGCGCCGAGCCGAGCGCTCGAGCAGCCGGTCCCAAACCTCCTCGACAGAAGCCAGCGTCTTGAACCCCTCGGCGATGGGGAGAACTAGGACATCGCTCTCGGGGACTGCGGCGAGTACGCCTTGGCGATGGGATGCCCACACATTCTCGTCAATCACGAACACACGGTTGGGCATCTCGACAAGTCGACCGATGAATTCCGCATCCGATTGGAGCGACACAGTGTAGTCGCGAACGTTGGAGTGAAGCCGCATCGTCTCTACAGGCATGAGTAACCCCCGTCGGCCAGAATGACCTGACCGGTCACGAAGGTGTTCGCCTCGCTGGCGAGGAACAACACAACCGCAGCGATCTCCTCGGGCTCAGCGAGTCTGCGAAGGGGAAGCCCGGCAGCGATCTCAGCGATTTGTGCGGGTGTGTTGTTCTGCCGAGTGAGGTCGGTCGCCACGAATCCCGGGGCGACCGCATTCACCAGGACACCCCGAGACCCCAGTTCGACCGCCAAGGACCGTGTCATACCATTGATTCCGGATTTCGAGACGCTATAGGCAAAACGCCCTGGCTTGCTCACCGTGCCCCAGATCGATGAGATGTTGACGATGCGGCCCCAGCCGCGCTGAGCCATGCCTGCACCGATCGCGCGGCACAGCCGCATTGGACTAATGAGGTTCACGCGCAACGTGGTCTCGATGTCGTCGTCTGAGACCTCCAGCGCGGTTGCTAGCGGGTTGATTCCCGCGTTGTTCACGAGTACATCCACGCGTCCCGTAAGCGACGCAAGGAACGCGTCAACCGAGCCGTCAGACGAAAGGTCGAGTTGCGCCCGTGTCGGCGCGAGCACCGTAATCCCAGCAGACTCCAAAGCATCAACGATGGAGCGCCCGATTCCGCGCGAAGCACCGGTTACGAGCGCCGTTCGTCCGCTCACTCGTACATGCCTCCAGCGGCCATGATCAGCTTGTCGTAGCGCGACTGGAGCATTTCCAGACGCGTCGCGTCCTCGGTGGCGATCGAGCTGTAGAAGTCGCGCTTGTTCTTCAGCCACATAAGCTCGAAGCCGACCGCCTTCAGGATGCCCTTGTCGGCATCGGAGGCGGGCAGACCGTTCTGGCAGCAGAAGATGACCTTACGGGTCTCGAAACGGTCCACAAGGTCGGCGCCGACCTCGTGGATGAACGGAATCGTCTCGGCGGAAACGCCACCGCCCAGTGCGGTCTCGAGACCGGCGGCCTTGGCCTTGGTGAACAGGGTGCGGCAGATGTCCATGACCTCTTTGCTGCTGTTGATGTCATTACGCGATAGCCCCATCGAGCCTGTCAGGTCAACGCGGCCCAGAACGATACCATCGAGGTACTCGGCATCCGGCAGCGCCAGCATGTCGTCAAACACCTTGAAACCCGAGAGAGTCTCCACATTGATTGCGAAGTCGGTCGTCGAGCGCTCTTCCTCTGGGAAGGCGAGTTTCACGGCACCGATGTACTTGTGCATGGCGTACGCAGACTCGATCATCGGCGCGACGATGCGGGCGACACCGAGAACGCGGCACTCGTACATGTCACGAAGCGCCTCGCAGCCACCGATCTTGATGGTGAGGCCGATACCCGCCGCCGAGACAACTTCCTTCAGGCGCATGGCCTCCTCGAGACGAGTACCCTCCGCCTCAAACTCAGCCTTCACACCGTTCACAGAATGGTTCTCACGCAAGTCGATGAGAACCTCGACCATCTTGCGCTCAAGTGAATTCACGGAGTGCCCCCTTTTTTTTGGCTGTCCGAGGTCGCCCGCCACGACCACGTCGGGCTGATTAGCTGATTTTACCGCGACCCATCCCATTCGGGAATGAGCAGGTTGTCGCGCACTTCCTCGGCTGGCAGAAACGGCCATAAGTCCTCGAGCGGTTTTGACACCAGTGTGCCGTCGGGCAGCTTCTGAGCCTGCGACTTCGGCGCGAAGTTCTGCTCGGAATCCATCATCACGTCCACAAGCACCGGCCCCTCGAGCGACAATGCCCAGGCAATCGTCTCATCGAGGTCGACGTGGCTCGCCACACGGCGCGCCGGAATGCCATACGCCTCCGCAATCCTGACCATGTCGGGGAAGCCCACGCCCGAGCGCGGCGCCTCGCCCACGTAGTGTCCACCGAACAAGTTGTCCTGCGTCTGACGGATCGACAGATAGCCGCCGTTCTCAAAGACAAAGACCTTGACCGGGAACTGGTTGAACGCGATCGTCTCGAACTCCTGAAGGTTCATCTGGATCGAGCCCTCGCCAGCCAAGCACACGACGCGCTGGCCATCACGTGCAACCGCCGCCCCGACTGACGCTGGCACATCGTAACCCATTGACGCTGTTCCGGAGTTGCCGATGAGCCGTTGGTTGCGCTTGAGCTTGAGAGCCTGGAAGGCCACGACACAGGCGGCACCATTGGCGGTGATTACGACATCCCCCTCGACAAGGTGGTCCGAGAGGGTGTCAACAAAGACGTACGGGTTCACCGGCTCGCCACGCTCGCGGTACGCGGACAGACACACCGGGTAGCGACGGCGGCGCTCGAGACACCAGTCGACCCACCAAGAACGGTCAGGCAAATCGATGCCGTCCAGCCGCTCCATCAAGGTGTCGATGAAAAAGCCCACATCTGAGTGGACGGACAAATCGGGGCAGATAGTGGGCTTCTCAAGCTCGACGGGGTCTATGTCGACAACCACCTGATACGCGGCGCGCGCGAACGAGTCGAAGTTGTAGCCAACTTGTCTGATGTTCATACGGCAGCCGAGCACGATGAGCAGGTCGCTGCTTTGCACTGCGAAGTTGCCCGCGCGGTCGCCTATGGTCGAAGGACGGCCAGCATACAGCGGGTGATCCTCCCACAGTAGGTCGTGCGCGTTCCATGCTGTGGCAACCGGAACGCCGAGCCGCTCTGCGAGCGCCAGGAATGCATCGTGCGCGTCCGCCGTGCGAATGCCGCTGCCGGCAAGCACGACGGGGCGCTCGGCGGTCTTGAGATGCGCGACGACCTCATCGATCTGCGCACGCACCCGATCGCGGTCGAAGCCCTCGCCGGCCACCGAGGCGTCCTCGGCGGGGTCGTACGGTGCAAGAGCGTCTGGGTCGATGCACGCCGCCTGCACGTTAAGCGGTATGTCGAGCCACACCGGCCCAGGTCGACCAGAGGTCGCGAGGTGCACAGCGCGATCGAAGTGGTAGCGGATGGTCTGCGGGTCGGTGACCATCACCGCATATTTGGTGATTGATGAGACGATCGTGACGATATCGGCTTCCTGATCACCTAACTGCCGCAGCGGCAGACCGGTAGAAGCGACCGTAGTGTCGTAACGCACCTGTCCCGAAAGGTAGAGCGCCGGTACCGAGTCATGCCACTGTCCCAGCACGCCGGTGATCGTGTTGGTACCGCCCGGCCCGGTCGTGACCACGGCACAGCCAATCGCCCCGCGAACCCGGGCGTAGCCCTCGACTGCGATTGCGCACGCTTGCTCATGATGACAACACACGTACGCAAGATCGTCTCGGCCGCCGAATGAATCGTCGAGGTGCATCGCTCCCCCGCCGACCACCATAAAGACATGGGTGACCCCGAGTTCGGCCACGCGGCGAGCGAGGTAGTCTGAAACTTTCGTCACATGATCGCCATCCTCTCAGGCGGAGCGTGCGTCGCATCGCCAATGATACCAAGACGCTTCCAGGAGCTGGTACACTCTGAGAACTATTCACCTGGGGGAGCACATGCCGAGCAGCAAGATGAACACAGGAGATGCGGGAATATCGGACCCGGTCCCCGCGACCTACGTCTGGCGCGACGAGTTCCACGATACGTTTGCCGACCGATCGGTGCTTCTGACAGGATCCGCTGGGTTCGTCGGCGGGCACGTAGCCGCTGCGCTTGCGCTACTCGGAGCCGACGTGACCACTCTGGACTGTTCGGCGGAGCCCAACGCTGGCCGAGCGATTCGCGCAGACTTGCGCGATTCTGACGCTGTCGCGCGCGCCATCCGCTTGACTCGACCTGATTTCGTCTTTCATCTCGCGGGTGTCGTCGACACTTCTCGCGAGTTGCGTCTAGTCCGAGAAACGCTCGAGACGAATGTACTCGGCACGGTAAATCTTCTCTTGGCCCTCGCCGAGACCGACTGCACTCGTGTCGTCACAATGGGTTCCTCTGAGGAAATAGCTGAAGAGGCGAGTGCACCAATCTCTCCCTACGCGGCCTCAAAGCTTGCTGCCACCTCTTACTCACGAATGTTCGCATCGCTATTCGCGCTCCCAGTCGTCGTTGCCAGGCCGTTCATGAGCTACGGCCCTGGGCAACAACCTCAGAAGATCATTCCGTACACAATCTGCGAGTTGCTCGCAGGCAGGAATCCCGTGATTCGAAACGGCAACCGCATCTGCGACCTCATCTACGTCACCGACCTCGTACGCGGTCTGCTGTATGCCGTGCAGGATTCCAAATGTGTAGGACAAGTCGTTGAGATTGGAACCGGAGTCGGCATCAAGCTGGCTGACGTGGTAGCCGAGTTGGCCCACATCGTGGGAAGCACTGGCCACCCTGTCTTCGATTCGACCGATTCCGCAGCCGTCCAGTGCCCGCAGGTCGCAAGCGCTGCTCTCTCTACGGCACCCATCGGGTGGGAACCTCGCTGGCAACTCCGCGATGGCCTGCGCGAAACAGTAGCTTGGTATCGTCAGAACATACCAACGGAGGTGCACGCTGTTGGGACGTAATCGAGTGAAGTGGCTGATTACCGGTGGGTGTGGCTTCATCGGCAGCAACTTGGCAGACGCGCTACTGGGGCGCGGTGACGAAGTCGTCCTTGTGGACAATTTAAGCCGGATAGGCTCTTCAGAGAACCTGGCCTGGCTGCGCTCTCGCTATGGCGAGAGCTGGCGCTTCGCTGACGTCGACGTATGTGATGCGGATGCTACCGCCCATATTGTCGCCTTTGAGCGCCCTGGCGTGGTCGCTCATCTCGCGGGACAGGTCGCGATGACGACGAGCTTGGCTGACCCACGCCTGGACTTCGAGACAAACGCGAGGGGCACGTTCAATATGCTTGAGGCCGTCCGCCTCGGTGCACCGGAGACCGTCTTCCTCTACTCCTCGACCAATAAGGTGTATGGCTCGCTCGAAAACATCGATGCCGTCGAACGCGACACCCACTACGAGTTGCCCGCGTATCCGAACGGCCTCGATGAGTCACTACAAATAGACGGCTACTCCCCGTACGGTTGCTCGAAGTTGGCTGCAGACCAGTACGTTCGGGACTACCACCGTATGTATGGACTGCGCACTACAGTCTTCCGGCACTCCTCGATGTATGGAGGACGCCAGTATGCTACATACGATCAAGGCTGGATCGGCTGGTTCTGCATGAAGGCCTTGGAGATGGGCGACCCCAGCGCCCCACCCTTCACCATCAGTGGGAACGGCAAGCAGGTGCGCGATGCCCTCCATGGTTCCGACTTGGTTGCAGCGTATTTCGCCGCCGTGGAACACCCGGATGCTGTCGCCGGGCACATATACAACATTGGCGGAGGCGCCTCGAACGCCCTCTCTCTGCTCGAGCTCTTCCGATTGCTCGAGGACTTGACAGGCAACACACTGAGATTCGTCGCTGGACCATGGCGCCCGGGTGACCAGAAGGTGTTCGTTGCAGACACAACCAACGCGGAACAGGACTTCGGCTGGCGACCAACCGTCAATGCCCGAACCGGCATCACAGCTATGCTGGAATGGGTGCGAGAACTGCGTTTTGAAGAATAATCTTCATGCCCGCTGACACACGACACGATCTCTCGGTGGTTCTCCCGGCATACGCAGAAGCGGAGAACCTTCGAGAATTCGTACCCGCTTTGACGGACGTCCTGTCGACGATGGCACTGGACTTCGAGATACTCGTCATCGACACCCAAAAGCCGAAAGACGATACCGCAGAGGTGTGTCGATTGACAGGGACTCACAGGGTTCCGCGTCGCGGAGGGGACGAGTACGGCAATGCCATACGTACAGGAATCGAAGAGTCCACGGGATCGCGAATCCTGATCATGGACGTCGATGGATCTCACCATCCGGAGTTTGTACGGGAACTGTGGGTTCAGCGCAATCAGGCTGACATCATAATCGCTTCCCGTTACACCAAGGGCGGTTCAACGGACAATCCGTTCCTTCTGGTGCTGTTGAGCCAACTGCTCAACACGGTTTTCGCACTCATTCTCCGAATGCCGGTACGCGACATCTCGAACAGCTTCCGCCTTTATCACGGCGACCAGCTTCGGCGCTTGGAACTGACCTCGATGCACTTCGACATACAAGAGGAGATCCTCGCACGACTGTTGTGGACGCCCGGGGTGGCCGCTTCGGTGCTCGAGGTCCCGTTCCACTTCCGCCAGCGCAGCCATGGGTCCTCGAAGCGCAACATGGCAGTGTTTACCGTCGCGTTCATCATGGCCATGGGACGACTCTGGATGCTCAAGCGCAACCTAATGCGGACGCGATCGTGAAGCCCACCAGGGTGGTCACTTCGCGAACGCATGCTGCGCCAAAATCTCTGACCAGGACCATCTTCGAGCTCGACTACATGAACCCGTTATTCACGGCCGCGGCGATGCTTATCCTTGCCGCCGCCATAGCCGTGGTCGTACTTACACTCGGTATGGTCCAGTTTCCTGCCGAGGACGGCGGCATTGTTTCCATGGCCGGTTGGCAGCTTCACGTCGGAGCCAGACCCTACATCGATCTCCCGGCAGAGGGTATGCCGCCACTCTTCCTGCTCGGCGCTAAATGGGCGTTCGACGTGTCCGGGGTGGCGTGGTCTTCGCTCGTCACTGCCACGGCCATATTCGCTGCACTCGCTTATGCCGGCCTCTGCACCATCCTACTCAGACTCCGTGCAGGAACGACATTCTCGCTAGCCTTGCCTGCTGTAGTGCTCTCCGTGAGCATGGTCTCGGCATCCTTCTGGTGGTCGAACCAGCTCACGGCTGCCTGCGCAGCCCTCTTTTTGGCCGCAGCATTGTACTTCGTCCAGTACCCAGACGACCGCGATGCTAAAGTGGCCTTTGTCCTCACAGCTGTCGTTCTCTCATGGGCTAAAGCCAACAGCGCAGGTCTGCTGCTGGTCGGAGCGGCAATTGTGCTAGCAATGACGCCGCGACTTCGCAGACGTGGGTTATGCCTGATCGCTGGTGCTGCGACTTCGTCGATTGTCCTTCTGATGCTAGCAGGCGTGGATGTCACGGCCATGATCCGCAGCTACCTGGTCGGCGGAACCCGAGTCCTCAGTGCCGGTAACTTCCGCACGTTCTTCCTGCTCAATGACGCGGACGAGGCGCGGCTCACGCTGAGCCTGCTGTTGCCCGCCGCAGCATCGTTCGCGGGAGGGCTCGTCGTGCTCGCGCGGCGCGCACCGCGACGAAAGGTCTCCCCAGCCGTGATGCTTTGCGCGCTTGGCGTCCTAACCGGACTCGTTGCGATGGGGACGAACAACGACCACAACATGGCCGAAGTCCCTGTGATCCTCACGGCGGTGACAGGAATCATTCTGCTCACCCGCCCATATGTGCAAGGACAGGTCGAGCGCGTGCTTCTGCCGAGCTTGCTGGTCGTGTCGCTCGTTTGCTTTGGAACGGCCGGAGTGACATACGCGGTCGACCGACATCGCATCCGTAGCGCGGGTCCGGGCTGTTTCTATGAGGACTCCGCGCTGACTCGATTTCAGGACCCGCTCTTCCTGCGTGGGCTTCAAGCGGGGCCAACAATGACCGCAGCCGCCGATGAACTCGCCACCGTACTGGAGGGCAACGACTGGGAAGGGCAGCTCGATGCCCCCGTGTACTTCGGCCCACGCCTGCTCTGGGCCTATCCTGCCTTTGGCGTTCGCGCCGCCCCCGGTCTACCACTGTGGTGGCAGCCATATCCCCAGGGCGCTCCGCGTACCGACGCCGCAATAGCTGCCTTCTACCAAGCCGACTACCGACTAATGATCTTCTACCGCGGCGACACGACATTCATGCCGCCAGCACTCATCAATCAACTGGCCGCCGAATGCACAGTGTACCAATGGCGTAACCTGCTGCTATGCGTGCCTCGTGACGGCGGACTCCAGCCTTGGTTGCCTACCGACGTTATGCAATTGAACTAGAGAGCCTACTACGCGTCCACTAGTAACTTTGAACGATCCAGTGTGTCAATCCGCGCCTCATACCACGACACGAGCATCTCGATACTGTAGCGTAGCGACGTCAGCTCCAAACCTGGCATCTCCTCGCGCAACCGCGTGTTATCACCCGAGTATTCGACCCCTTCTCCGGACATTGCGATGATGATGGGGACGTCCACACCAGTCACCTCGAGCACCATGTGAGCAATGCCGGTCAGGTTCTCGGACTCGTCTGGTGTCACGTTGTAGGCACCGTATCGAAGCTCACCACGCGACCGATCTATGAAGTACTCGACGATGCGGACGAGGTCACCCACCCAGACGTAATCGAACCTCCGGTCCTGCCGTAAGGTGATGGGCAGACCGAGCAGAGCCTTGCAGATCGCGTTGCTGATGAAGCGGATTGAGTAGTCTTCGTATGACCCGTACACGCCGAACGGCCTAAGTTCCACGACGTGCTCCGCTGACTCGATCCAACGCGCCGCTAGGTACTTCGCATAGCCGTTCGGGTCTGTGGGGACATGTGTGCCGAGGTAGATTTCGCGCATTTTTGGCAGGTAGTGACGCTCGTCGTATACCGCACCCGAGCTCAGGAACACCATGCGCGGGCACAACTCCGGATCGTCCGCGAGGTTGTGGAACATCGCCGTGTTGGACTCCGCGATGCCGGAGCGATCCTTCGCGGCCCGGTGTCCCGGCTTGACTGCGCCATGAACGACGACCTCTGGCCGGTGGACCGCGAGATATGAGTGCACCGCATCGTGATCGGTGAGTTCGAGCTCGGAGTGAGTTGGGGCGAGCACCTCGTGTCGCTCTCGCAGCGACTCGACCAGATTACGACCGATGAAACCCGAACCGCCGGTGATGAGAACGCGCACGGCGCTACCCTCGCCCGAACGCATGCAGGATCGTCTCTGTCATGTACGCGAGCATCTCCTCGGTCATTCCCGGGTAGACCCCGATCCAGAACGCGTTGCTCATGATGCGATCCGTGTTCGGCAGTTCGCCCACAACTCGATAGCCATCGCTACGCTCACGCATCCCATCGAACGCAGGCTGTCGCACCATGTTGCCCGCAAAGAGCATACGCGTCTGCACCTTCGCATCCTCAAGCGCTCGCACCAGTTCGTCGCGGGTGACGCCGGTGTTCTCACGCACCGTCATGAGGAAACCGAACCACGACGGATCTGAACCCGGCGTCGGCTCCGGCAGAACGAGCACGTCCGCGAGCGGGCCGAGCGCCTCGCGAAGCTGCGCCCAATTGCGTTTTCGGGCTTCAGTGAACTCGGGCAGCTTCTCGAGCTGCGCTACACCGATGGCGGCCTGCATGTCGGTCGCCTTCAGGTTGAAGCCGAACTCGGAGTAGACATACTTGTGGTCGTAGCCAAACGGCAGAGCGCCGTGCTGCTGGCTGAACCGCTTACCGCAGCTGTTGTCGCGCCCCGACGGGCAGTAGCAGTCACGTCCCCAGTCACGCATCGAGAGCGCGACCTTGGCGAGTAGCTCGTCGTTCGTGTAGACCGCGCCGCCCTCGCCCATCGTCATATGATGGGGCGGGTAGAAGCTCGAAGTGCCGATGTCGCCAAACGAGCCGGTCAGCTTCCCCTCGTAGCGCGACCCAAGCGCGTCGCAGTTGTCCTCAATGAGCCACAGACCGTGCGCGTCGCAGAAGTCACGAACCGCCCGTACCTCGAACGGGTTGCCGAGCGTGTGCGCAAGCATGACGGCCTTCGTGCGCGGGGACACAGCCACCTTAAGCTGGCTCACGTCAATGTTGTATGTGCCGAGCACCACATCGACAAAGACCGGCACTGCTCCATGCTGCACGATCGGCGCGATTGTCGTAGGGAACCCTGCCGCCACGGTTATGACCTCGTCGCCAGGGACGATTCTACGCACACCGAGCTTCTCACTCGTGAGCGCAGCAAATGCGAGCAGATTCGCACTCGAGCCCGAGTTGACCAGAAGCGCATGCTTGATACCTAGATACTCAGCGAGACCCTTCTCGAACACCGCTGAATACCGCCCATAGGTCAGCCAAAACTCAAGCGATGAGTCGACCAGGTTCACGATCTCGCGCTCGTCAAACACACGTCCGCCATACGCGACGCGCGACTCGCCGGGGACGAATGCGGGTTTCTCCGCAAACTGCTCCGTGTAGTATTCGCGAGTCAGATCGAGAATCTGGCGCCTGATCTGCGCTGCACGATCAGTGTCGGTCACGTACCTTCTCCCATCATGCCCACGGTGCCGCCATCGCACGAGCGGCGGCCACGTAGGCGTCTAGATCTGCTTCCACGAGTCCGGCTGCGTCCTCACCTGTGCTGTAGGCGCGGTACCACGCAGCTGTCCTCTCGACAGTCTCGTCAAAACCCCATACCGGGCGCCAGCCTAAGACCTGCTCGGCCTTGCTGATGTCGAGCCTGAGCTGTGCCGCTTCGTGGAGGTGTTCCCCAAGATCCGGCGTATGCCACGAGCCCTCATCCCATGCCGAGACGAACCGCTCGACGACCTCGCCAGCAGTGCGCGCCGCCTCAGGGTCGGGACCGAAGTTGAACGGACCGGCGAGCGAACGGTTAGACAACAGCGCCGAGGCCAAGTGGAGATAGCCAGACAACGACTCAAGAACGTGCTGCCAGGGGCGAACCGAAGCCGGGTTGCGCACAATCACCGCGGCGCCGTTCAACAGCGCCCGCACGCAGTCCGGAACGAGCCGGTCCTCCGCCCAGTCGCCGCCTCCGATGACGTTGCCTGCGCGTGCCGTCGCCACAGCCGCCGACCTCTGCACCGAGAAGAACGAGTCGCGGTACGACGCCGTCACGATCTCCGAGGCAGCCTTGCTCGCGCTGTACGGATCGCGCCCCCCGAGCGGGAACTCCTCGTTGAATGGCTCCCCGGTCTCGCGGTTCGCGTACACCTTGTCCGTGGTCACATTCACCACGGCCAGGCAGTCCTCGCGCCCGCGCACCGCCTCCAACACGTTGACAGTGCCCATGACGTTGGTCTCAAAGGTGTAGCTGGGCTCGGCGTAGCTCCTTCGAACGAGCGGTTGCGCGGCCAGGTGGAACACGACCTCGGGGCGAAAATCCGTCACGAGCGCGGCGATCCTCTCGGCGTCCCGTACGTCGCCGATGCGGCTGTCCATCGAGCGCCCCAGCTCCAGATCTGCAAACAGCGAAGGTGTCGTGTCGGGTTCGAGCGCATAGCCGATCACGTTGGCACCCAGGTCAAGCAGCCAGCGGCTGAGCCACGAGCCCTTGAAGCCCGTGTGACCCGTGAGCAGAACTCTCCGACCAGAGAAGACTTCGCCGAAAGTGGCTCTCACTGCTACCAAACCTTCCAGGGGGCCTCGCCAGAGCGCCAGAGTTCCTCAAGAAGCCTCTTGTCTCGCAGTGTGTCCATGGGCTGCCAGAAGCCGGTGTGCTTGTAGGCGACGAGTTCTCCGGCTGCGGCTATTTCCTCGAGAGGGGCCTGTTCCCACATCGTGTCGCCGTCCCCTAGATACTCAAAGATGCCCGGTTCGAGCACAAAGAATCCCCCGTTGACCCAACCGCCGTCGCCCTTTGGCTTCTCTTGAAACGACAGAACAGCCTGTTCGCGCGTAAGATCCATCGCGCCAAAGCGCCCGATCGGCTGCACCGCTGTGACCGTAGCGAGCTTGCCGTGTTGGCGATGGTAGTCAATCGAGGCCGAAACATCGACGTCGGCCACACCGTCACCGTAGGTGAGCAGAAAAGTCTCGTCACCAACGTAATCGCGAATCTGCCTGATTCGACCGCCTGTTGGAGTCTCGGCTCCGGTATCGACCACCGTGACGCGCCACGGCTCACTGGCGTCCTGGTGTACCTCGGTCGCACGCGTACGCATGTTGAATGTCACGTCGCAGTTATGGAGCCAGTAGTTGTTGAAGTACTCCTTGATCTGGTATCCCTTGTAACCCACGCAAATCACGAAGTCAGTCACGCCGAAGTGGCTGTAGAGCTTCAGGATGTGCCACAGGATCGGATGCTCCCCGATCTCGGCCATTGGTTTCGGCTTGAGATCGGTCTCCTCGGAGAGCCGAGTTCCGAGACCGCCCGCAAGTATGACTGCCTTCATATCGTGCCTCCCACCCTCAGAAGCCAGAATGTTCGCCCTGACTCACGATCGTCACGCCCCCTCGGCCCGAAGCTGCTCCACGTCCGCATCCACCATCATCGCGACCAACTCGCCAAAGCCGACTTTCGGCTCCCAGCCTAGCACCGTGCAGGCCTTCGTCGCATCGCCATAGAGCACGTTCACATCCGCCGGTCGAAAGAACCGCAGGTCGGTGCGGACGTACTGCTCGTAGTCGAGGTCGAGATGTGAGAATGCAGCCGCGCAGAACTCCCGTACCGTATGCACTTCCCCGCTTGCAACCACGTAGTCGTCGGGCCGCTCCTGTTGCAGCATCAACCACATCGCCTCGACGTAGTCGCCTGCAAATCCCCAGTCACGCCGTGCATCGAGGTTGCCAAGTACGAGTTCCTCGGCAAGACCGAGCTTGATGCGAGCAACTCCATCCGTGATCTTGCGCGTCACGAACTGCAGGCTCCGCAACGGCGACTCATGGTTGAACATGATGCCGTTGCTCGCGTGCATGCCGTAGGACTCCCGATAGCTGCCCACCACGTGGAACGCGTACGTCTTGGACGCGGCGTATGGCGACTGCGGGTGGAGCGGAGTGGTTTCGCGCTGGGGCGTCTCGGCAGCGTTACCGAACATCTCGGCGGAGGCGGCCTGGAAGAAGCGCGCCTCAGGCGCGAGCTGGCGCAACGCCTCGAGCAGGCGCAACACGCCCATCGCGTTCACTTCGGTCGTGGTGATGGCCTCAGTCCACGAATCCCCCACCGAAGACTGCCCCGCCAGGTTGTAGACCTCATCAGGTCGCGACGCCTCGACGGCCGCAAGAAGCGACTCCATGTCGGTGAGGTCCGCGTCGATCGCATGCAGCCTGCCATTGGAGACTGCGACACGCTCCGGGAAGTCCCCCGGGTACGGTCCCGCAACACCATACACGTCATAGCCCTTGCCCAGCAGCAGCTCAGAAAGATACGTGCCATCCTGCCCTGCGACGCCGGTTATGAGTGCTCGCTTGGTCATGTGTCTGCGCTCCCGTCCGCTCCCCTAGCGGGAGAGCCGGGCCATGTCCGAGTCGACCATCATCTCAACCAGGTCCCGGAAGCCAACCTGCGGCTCCCAGCCGAGTACCTCGCGGGCCTTGGTCGAATCGCCGTGAAGCAGATCGACCTCGGCAGGCCGGATGAACGCCGGATCGCTCACGACGTACTTCTCGTACTCCAGACCCAAACGGGCGAACGCGATCTCGCAGAACTCACGCACCGTGTGGGTCTCGCCACTCGCCACGACATAGTCGTCCGGCACGTCTTGCTGGAGCATGCGCCACATCATGTCGACGTAGTCGCCGGCAAAGCCCCAGTCACGGGATGCATCCAGGTTACCGAGCCGGAGCTCGCTCTCCATGCCAAGCTTGATGCGTGCCGCGCCGTCGGTTATCTTGCGGGTCACGAACTCGAGCCCGCGGCGGGGCGACTCGTGGTTGAATAGGATGCCGTTGCTGGCATGGATACCGAAGCTCTCGCGGTAGTTGAGGGTGATGAAGTAGCCGTACACCTTGGCGACTCCGTAGGGCGAGCGCGGGTGGAACGGCGTGTTCTCGGTCTGCGGCGTCTCGTGCACCTTCCCGAACATCTCAGACGACGAGGCCTGGTAGAAGCGCGCGTCGAGCTTCTCTCGGCGAATCGCCTCAAGGAGCCGCGTCACACCGATGGCATCCACATCGCCCGTGTACTCCGACTGCTTCCACGAGTCAGCCACAAACGACTGGGCGGCCAGGTTATAGACCTCATCTGGCTGCGACTGCCTGATCGCGTCGATGAGAGACGCCTGGTCGCTCAAGTCGCCCGAGAGTAGTGTCACCTTGTGAAGTAGGTGGTCGATGCGCTCGAACGACCCTGTCGAAGCCCGTCGCACGAGGCCGAAGACCTCGTAGCCCTTATCCAACAGTAGTTCGGCAAGGTACGAGCCATCCTGCCCGGTGATGCCGGTGATGAGTGCGCGCTTGGTCACGAGGGTGCTCCTTGCTCGATTTCCGGTCGGACGACACATCCCGAGAGGGGCCCTAACGCTCGCCCCGCTCCCAGTCGTCCTCCATGCGAACGATATCATCTTCACCTACATAGTCGCCCACTTGCACTTCGATGACGCGGAGCGGTTCCGTCCCGGAGTTCTCGAGCCGATGAACGGTGCCGACCGGAATATACGTGCTCTCGTTGACACCGACAGAGACGCACTCCTCGCCGCGCGTCACCAAGGCTGTTCCCGCAACCACGACCCAGTGCTCGCTGCGGTGCTCGTGCAACTGCAGACTGAGCCGCGCCCTGGGCTTCACTTCGAGCAACTTGATCTGATATCCGTCGCTCTTGAGCAGGCTCGTCCACGACCCCCACGGCCGCAAGCTCACCTTCGGCTCGACCACCTCACGCGCCCCGGCGGCCTTGAGAGCCTCAACAACCGCTCGCACGTCTTGCGCGCGTTCTTTGGGAAGGACGAGCGTCGCATCAGCCGTGTCCACTACGATCAGGTCCTGGACGCCGAGCGTGGCGACAAGACGATCCGTCGAGTAGACGATCGTGCCCGTGGAGTCCACGTCCACGCCCCTGCCGCAGCGGACGTTGCCGGCTGCGTCTTGCTCGGCAACACTTTCGAGCGCCATAAGCGAACCGACGTCACTCCACCGCAGGGACGCTGGGATAACCGCGACGCGACGCGACCGCTCCATCACAGCCGTGTCGATCGATACGGACGGCAGCGAGGCGAACTCATCTCGCACGCGCTCAGACGAACGCTCGTCTGCGGGAAGCGACGCGATCCAGCGCACGACCTCTCCGATCCGCGAGATCTCACCGCCAGCGGACTCCAGCTCTTGCAAGACGCGCGACGCTTTCATCACGAAGATACCTGCGTTCCACAGATGCTCGCCGCCACTCACGAACTGCTCGGCACGCTCGCGGTCCGGCTTCTCGACGAACTCGCCGACCACGTGCGGCCTGGCGTCTCCAACCGCGTAGTCAGGCAACGGGTCCGCGGCATGGATGTAGCCGTAGCCTGTCTCAGGGCGAGTGGGACGGATCCCGATGGTCACGAGGTAGTCATCGGCAGCCGCTGCGGCAGCCGCTGTGATGCAATCGACCCAGAGTTCACCGTTCTCGAGCAGATGGTCCGAGGGCAATACCACCATGATCGCATCTTCATCCTCGGCCACGAACGTTGCTGCTGCGAGCGCGATCGCCGGCGCGGTGTTCCTCGGCACGGGCTCGATGATGTAGCGGACGTGGTGCAGACCCTCGTCCGGCTGTGCGATCAGGTGGTTCCGCAGCTCGTCGAAGAGTCTCTCATTGGTCGTGATGGCTATCGACGATGGGTGGACGACAAGTGGCGCAATCCTGTGAATCGCCTGCGCGATCAGCGACTCCGTGCCGAACATCGACAGCAGCTGTTTTGGGCTAAGCTCACGCGAGAGCGGCCAGAACCTCTGGCCGCTGCCACCCGCGAGAATCGTCGCAAAGAGATGCTCGTTGATCATGTATGTCTACTCCCTGCCGAGCACGGCCCTGACGGCATCACGCGCCGAGAATCCCCTCAAGCATCTCCCGCAGCGCCGCGCCGTACTCCTCGGTCTCCAGAGCAAGCCGGATGTTCGCATCCAGCCACGAGAGCACGCTGCCGGTATCGTAGCCTGCGCAGTCCATCGTGGTCGCATAGATGTCCTCGGAGTGCAGCAACTCGCGCAGTGCGTCGGTCAGCTGGATCTCGTCGCCTCGGCCAGGCTCGATCTTGGGCAGTATCTCCATGATCTTGGGGGTCAGCAGGTAGCGCCCGAAGATAGCCAGGTTGCTCGGCGCGTCGTTGACCGGCGGCTTTTCCACCAGGTCCTGGATCTTCCACACGCCCGGCTCGACCTCGGTGCCAGCGATGACGCCGTAGCGGCTCACGTACTGCTGCTCCACAGGCGTGACGGCTATGACGGAGGCTCCATACTTCTCGTGGACCTCCTTGAGCTTGGGCAGACACTCATTGGACGGGACGAGCACATCGCCAAGCAAGACAAAGAACGGCTCGCTACCGGTGTGTGCGGCACCTGCCAGAACCGCGTGGCCGAGGCCCCGCGGACGCTTCTGGCGCACGTAGAACACCTCGGCAAGCTCGGAGATGGCTCGCACCTGGCGCAACTTGTCGGTGTTGCCGGAGCGCTCGAGCAGGTCCTCCAACTCGATCGAACGATCGAAGTGATCCTCGATCGCACGTTTGCCGCGACCCGTGATGAGCAGTATGTCCGAGACACCCGCAGCGACGGCCTCTTCCACGACGTACTGGATGACCGGCTTGCCGACCACGGGAAGCATCTCTTTGGGCTGGGCTTTGGTAGCCGGCAGGAAACGTGTCCCGAGACCCGCTGCCGGAATGATGGCTTTCATGCGTGCGCGATACCTCCTCGGATTCATTCGTACCTGTCTATGCTAGTACAAGCGAGTGCATTGCGCGCGAATCCGCGCTCGATTCAACCCTGACCCACGCTTTGACACGCAAAGGACGCTACTCGTTGCCAGGAAGCGACCGGAGTATTCGGGCGACCTGCCGCTTGAGAATCGGCATGTCTCGTTCCACGGTCTCCCAGACCATCTCGATATCCACCTCGAAGTAGCCGTGAACAACATGGTTCCGAGTGGCGGTGATGGCGATCCAGTCGACGTCCGGATTCTCGGCCTTGATGCCAGCGGGCACGTGGGTCGCGGCCTCGCCGATGATCTCAAGGTGATGTACGACCCAGACCTGCACCATCTCATCGTGCATGAAGGCCTCACGACCGTCCCGGGTGCGGGCTTCGATGCTCTGCACGGCTTCCTGGATATCCCGTAGCCGCGAACGGGACTCCCGTTTCGCGATCACAACGGTACCGCTTCAGAAAGCACCCGCTCGCGGATCCCTGGCTTGAGGCTGCGCGCGGGAACCACGTCCACCCGCACGCCCAGAAGCTGTCCCAGCTCGGCACCCAATCCGCTCAGATCGAAGAGGGAGGCATGCGGTTTCATCTCCACGAGAAGGTCGATGTCGCTCCCGTCGCACGCGTCGCCACGGGCAACCGACCCGAATACCCGGAGGTTCTCCGTCCGGCGCCTATCCGCGATCGCCAGAATCTCATGACGGTGCGTGCGGAGTAGACCGCGGAGCCGCCGGGTGGAAGCTGACGCAGGGTCCAAGGGCTCCGCGACGGCAACTCCACCGCTCCCATACCCCGCACTCGCCTTCGCAACCAGACTTGACCCACCCGCTGCGCTCTCGGTGAACGCACCGAGGGCCTCCTCGGAAATGCGTGTGACACGCTCGGAAAGATGGACGGCAGGCAGACGCCCCTGCTCGATCCACAGGTAGACGGTACGCGGTGAAACGGCGAGGCGCTCAGCAACTTGCCGGGGTGTCAGGAGTGTCCTCATGCGTGCATGATAGCACCGAATGCGCTTATTGCGCTTCTTTGACTGTACTACGCTTAACGTGGGCGTTCGGCGCCCGCAGGTACCCCTACAGCCCCGCAAGCACCTCGGCAGCTGCGGCCGTCATGGCATCGATGTCGTCATCACTGTGCGCCAGGCCCACGAACGTCGCCTCGAACTGGCTCGGCGCAAGTGTGATGCCTCGCTCCAACATCCCCTGGAAGTAGCGCGCGTAGCGATCCGTGTCGCTCTTCGCGGCGCTCGCCCAATCCGTGACCGGGCCCTCGGCAAAGAACATGCACGCCATCGAGCCGACACGCGTGAGGTACGCCTCGGTGCCGGCAGCCTCCACCGCATCCCGCAAACCTGCCTCGAGGCGCGCGCCCTTGCGCTCCAACTCTGCGTACACGCCGGGCTTCTTGAGCTCGCCGATGAGCGCGAGACCAGCCACCATCGCGACCGGATTGCCCGAGAGCGTACCCGCCTGGTAGACGGGACCCACCGGCGCCAGACGCTCCATGATCTCCCGCTTGCCCCCGAAGGCGCCCACAGGGAAGCCGCCGCCGATGATCTTGCCGAGCGTCGTGAGATCCGGGGTGACACCGTAGCGCTCCTGCGCACCGCCGAGCGCCACGCGAAAACCACTGATGACCTCGTCGAAGATGAGAACGACGCCGTGCTCATCGCACAGAACGCGTAGGCCCTCCAGAAATCCCTCGGCAGGCGGTATGACACCCATGTTGCCAGCGACCGGCTCAAGGATGATGGCGGCGACCTGCTCGCCTATCTCGGCAAGCGTGGAGCGCACGGCCTCGAGGTCGTTGTACGGCAGCACGACGGTGTCGGCAGCAGCGCCCTTGGTGACGCCGGGCGTACTGGGAATGCCGAGCGTGAGAAGACCGCTTCCAGCCGCCACCAACAGCGCATCGCTGTGACCGTGGTAGTTGCCGTCGAACTTGATGAACTTCTCGCGGCCGGTGTAGCCGCGAGCGAGGCGGACAGCGCTCATCGTCGCCTCGGTGCCCGAGGACACCATGCGTACTTCTTCTATGGAAGGCACGGCTGCCGAGACGGCCTCGGCCATCCTGAGTTCGATCTCGGTGGGTGCGCCATAGCTGGTGCCCTTGTCGAGCTGCGCGCGGACAGCGTCCAGTACCACATCGGGCGCATGCCCTAGGATCATCGGCCCCCACGAGGCGACGAAGTCGATGTAGGAGTTGCCGTCGGCGTCCCACACGTGCGAGCCCTTGGCGCGCTCATAGAAAACCGGGTCCGCCCCGACGCTCTTGAAGGCGCGGACAGGCGAGTTCACGCCTCCGGGTATGAGACGGCGGGACTTGGCGAACAGCTCATGCGAACGCTCGTGATGCATGGGGACTCCTAGTCTCCCTCGGCGAAGTACTTCATCGACGCCTTCTTGAACTCGCGAACCGAGTACAGCAACCGCGGCGCCTCAAGGCCGGTGGCTCCGCGGATACTCTCGGCAACCGCCCCCACCTCTTCCCGCGTGCGGCCGTGGATCATCGTATAGAGGTTGGCGGGCCATGTGGGCGCCGTCGGTCGCTCGTAGCAGTGGCTGACCTCATTGAAGGAAGCCATGATCTGCCCGACCTCCTCGACGCGCTCTTCCAAGCAGCTCCAAACGCCCATTGCATTCGCCGAGAAGCCCGTGCGGTGATGACGGATGGCGGCGCCGAAGCGGCGGATGACGCGCGAGTCGACCCAGGCGGCGGTGCGCTCGAGGACCCACTGCTCGTCCACGTCGTAGCCGCACTCCAACAGTATCCGCGCGACTTCGGCGAACGGGCGCTCCACGAGCGGGAGATCGGCCTGCAACAGCCGCGCGAGTGCCTTCTCCTCGCGGTTGAAGTGCACCGGCTCGATCTCGGCGGGCTTGATGATGGGCGGAGCCTCCGTGCGCTGCTCTTGCTCGCCTGTGAGATCGAAGTCGACCTTGATCTTGAAGAGCCGGATCGCCGGCAGATCGAGGATGTCGTCTATGCCGGTCTTCTCGGCGATCTCGTCCAAGATCACCTCGATACGACCTTCCGACGGCGCGATGAGCGTGAACCATACGTTGTAGTGGTCCTCACGCTCGTAGTTGTGCGTCACGTTGTGGTACTCGCCGATAAGCGCCGCCACGTCCTCCACGCGCTCTTCGGGCACGGCGATCGCACACAGGGTGGAACGGTAGCCGAGCCGATGGGAGTCGAACATCGCGCCGATCCGGCGGATGATACCGTCGGCCTTCATCCTGCGCACGGATGTGAGCACGTCGACCTCGGTCGAACCGAGTTCCTCGGCCAGCACCGCGTACGGCCGCGCCTTGATGGGGAAGGCGGCCTGGATGGTGGAGATGACCCGGCGATCCAGCTCAGTAAGCTCCACAGGCGGGGTCACGGCGCTACTCACACTCCCCGCGCATCGACTTCGGGACATACACGCAGTACGGCTCCTCGGCCAGATAGTCGCCGGTCACACTGAGCGCCCGGGCCCGGCAGCCGCCACAGACGGCCTTGTACTCGCATGCGCCGCACTTGCCCTTGAGCAGCGAGTAATCCCGAAGCTCGTTGAAGACCCTCGACTCCGTCCAGATCTGGGAGAACGGCTGCTCTTTGACGTTGCCGAGCTGCATGTCGAAGTAGCCGCAGGGCTGGATGTCGCCGATATGGCTGATGAAGCAGAAGGTGATACCGCCGAGACACCCGCGCGTCATAGCATCGAGCCCGTACTCCTCGCGCGTGACCTTCTTGCCCTCGGCTTTCGCCTTCTGGCGGATGATGCGGTAGTAGTGCGGCGCATCGGTGGGCTTGAAGTGCAGCGGCGACGTCTTCTGCCGCTCGTACGCCCACTCGAGCACCTTCTCGTACTCTTCGGGCGGCAACTCCTTGTCGAGCAGGTCCTCGCCGCGGCCGGTCGGTACCAGCATGAAGATGTGGAACGCATCCACACCGAGCGACTCGGCCAGGTCGTGCACCTCTTCGATCTTCTGGTAGTTGAGCGTGGTGACCGTCATGTTGATCTGCACGCCCACGCCGTGCGCCTTAGCCATCTTGATGCCGGCGATCGACAAGTCGAACGCACCGGGCTGACCACGGAAAGCGTCGTGTCCCTCAGCGTCGGGGAAGTCGATCGAGACGCTGATGCGCGGAATGCGGTGCTCGGCCATCTTTTCGGCGATGTCATCGGTGATGAGCGTGGCGTTGGTACCGATGACCGGCATGGCGCCCTTCTCGTGCGCGTAGTCGATGATCTCCCAGATGTCGGGCCGCATCAGCGGCTCGCCACCGGTGAGGATGATGATCGGGTTCGTGATGGTGACGATGTCATCGATGGTGCTCTTGATCTCGTCGAGCGAGAGTTCACCCTCATAGTGGCCGAACTCCGCAGCCGCGCGGCAGTGGGCGCAGCTTAAGTTGCAGCTGCGGGTGATCTCCCACGCGATGATGCGCGGCGCCTGGATACCGGTGCGTGCCTCGTACGCCGTCGCAGCCTCACCGCCACCGGGCCGAAAGCCCATCGAGCGCGCGCCGCCGTGGCGTTGCGTGCCGTCAGGATGCCCGCCGGGGTGGTGCGGGTGGGATGCCTGCGTCGGGGCTCCTGACGAAGCCTCCGCAGGGCGGGTTCCGCCCGAGGACAGCGAGGAAGGAGCCACCGGCGCGGCAGTCCCCGCCATCGGTATCCCCACGGCGCTCTGACCGCAGCCTTTGCCGGCCTCGGCCATCTCCTGCTCGTCTATCGTTGGACGAACGTCACCGAACTCCTCTTCGAGCTCAAGATCAGGACGTGCGTCAGCGTTGCCTACATCGTCTGCCATGCGAGCCTAACCTTCCTTGAGCCAGCGGGCGGCGTCTTTGGCATGATACGTGATGATGAGGTCGGCCCCGGCGCGCTTGAAGCCGGTCAGCGTCTCCAGCACGACACTCTTCTCGTCGATCCAACCGTTGGCGGCCGCAGCTTTCACCATCGCGTACTCGCCGCTCACGTTGTATACAGCCGTGGGATAGCCGAACTCGTCTTTGACGCGGCGGACGATGTCCATGTACGCCAGCGCGGGCTTGACCATGACGATGTCTGCGCCCTCCTGAATGTCGAGCGACACCTCTCGCAGCGCCTCCTCGCCATTGGCGGGGTCCATCTGGTAGCCGCGACGATCGCCGAACGCCGGAGCGCTGTCGGCGGCATCGCGGAACGGACCGTAGTACGCCGAAGCGTACTTGGCCGAGTACGCCATGATCGGCACCTCGGTGAAGCCGTCGGCATCGAGCGCACCGCGGATCGCGCCTACCCTGCCATCCATCATGTCGGACGGCGCCACCATGTCGGCGCCCGCCTCGGCATGCGAGAGAGCGACACTCGCAAGCAGCTCGAGCGTCACATCGTTGATGACGCGACCATGCTCATCGAGCGCGCCGCAGTGGCCGTGCGACGTGTACTCACACATGCACACATCGGTGATGACATAGAAGTCGGGATCGTGCGCCTTGATCGCGCGGACGGCCTCCTGCACGACCCCGTCCTCGGCATACGCGCCGGTCCCTGCCTCGTCCTTGTGATCCGGGATCCCGAAGAGGATGACCGCGGGGATGCCGAGCGCTTTCAGCTCATCGATCTCAGCGGGAAGCTGATCGAGCGAGATGTTGAGCACACCCGGCATCGAGGGGACCTCCCTGCGGATACCTTCACCGAACATGACGAAGAGCGGGTAGATGAGGTCGCTCGCATCGAGACGGGTCTCGCGCACCATGGTGCGCAGTGTCTCGGTCCGGCGCAGGCGACGCGGCCGGTACGTGGGAAACTCCATCATGTGCCTCCTTGTCAGCGGGAGCGTGCACCCGCAGTAGTCGCTAGTCGACGAACTCGTCGATCGCGATCTCGGTCTGTGCAACGGCCGGAGCATCGACCGTGGCGTAGCGGGCGATCTTGTGGTCGATGAACCGCTTGTATGCGACAGCAGCGTACACGGCGGCGAAACCGACAGCCACCCAGAAGAGCATCTGCATCACCGCATAGATGACACTGCCCCACATGTTGAACCACGTCAGGAACCCGCCCGCCGACGCTGTGCTCATCACCGTGTCTCCTCCTTCATCTCACTCCCCGGCCGATGGGATCCGGCCGGGAAAGCAGCCGAGGCGCCCCGCGCATGCGGACCGCCTCGACACTGTCACTGTTGGTGGAGATGATCGGATTCGAACCGACGACCTCTGCGTTGCGAACGCAGCGCTCTCCCAGCTGAGCTACATCCCCATCTCGCGCCCGCCTTAAGGGGCCTCAGCGCAAGTGTATACAATGCCGAGCAAACAACTCTTTGTCAACGCCGCACGACCACCTCCGGCCGCACGGTAATGCTACTCCAGACCGATCTCCTCGTCCGTCAGATAGCACGCCGGATCCGGCGCCCACAGGTCGCCTGTGGCGGCCTCCGCACGCACGCGGAAGTTGCCGCCGCAGATCTGCAGCCACTTACACTTGGCGCAGCGACCCGTCACGTAGGGCTTCTTGTCCTTGAGGCGCTTCATGAGCTCACTCTGCTCGGTATCGCCGGAGACATCGGTCCAGATCTCTGAGAACGGGCGCTGGCGCACGTTGCCAAGCGAGAAGTGACGCCAGAACTGGTCAGCGTAGACCTCGCCGTTCCAACTCACGCATCCGATACCGTTGCCGGTGGAGTTACCCTGGTTCCACTGCAGGAGCTGCAAGACCTCCTCGGCACGTTCCGGGTCTTCTTTGAGCATCTCCATGTAGACGAACGGACCGTCCGCATGGTTGTCGACAGTGAGGACCTCAGGCTCGAGGCCGTCGTCGAACATGGCCTTGGTCTCATCCATGATGAGGCGAACGGCTTTGCGCGTCTCCTCGTGATCGAGATCCTCCTTCATGAGCTCGGAACCACGGCCCGTGTAAACGAGATGGTAGAAGCACGCGCGCGGGATCCCCTCTTCTCTCATGACCTTGAAGATCTCGGGGATGTCTTGCCAGTTGCGCTTGTTGATCGTCATGCGCAGGCCGACCTTGATGCCGGCGTCCCTGGAGTTGCGGATGCCAGCGATGGCTTTGTCAAAGCTGCCCGAGAGCCCGCGGAACTTGTCGTGAGTCTCGCGGCTGCCATCCAGCGACACGCCCACATAGCTCAGGCCCACCTCGGCGAACTGCTTCGCCCTCTCAGGAGTGATGAGCGTACCGTTGGTGGAGATGACCACGCGCATGCCCTTGGACTTGGCGTAGTGCATGAGTTCGAGCAAGTCCTTGCGGATGGTCGGCTCGCCGCCCGAGAAGAGCAGCACGGGCGCACCGTAGGCGGCCAGGTCATCGATCATGGCCTTGCCCTCTTCGGTGCTCATCTCGCCAGAATAGTCGCGATCCTCGGACTGCGCGTAGCAGTGCACGCACTTGAGGTTGCACCGCTGGGTGCAGTTCCACACGACGACCGGCTTCTTGTCGGCCGCGAACTGAAGTAGTTCGCTCGGCAGCTTGCCGGACTCGCGGTTGTAGCGAAGCACATCGCTGGGCTCGACGGCCCCGCAGTAGAGCTTGGAGATACCGATCACGTTACTGTCCTTTCTTGCCGAGGTGTCCCAAGACGGCCTCGATGAGACCGGGGATCGTGTACTCTTCAGCCTCAACGCCCACGGTCAGACCGAGCTCGCGCGCGGTGTCTGTGGTGATGGGGCCGATCGAAGCGACAAGCGTATCACCGAGGGCATCAGCGAGGTCGATCCCGTCGGTGAGATCGATGAAGTTGCGCACCGTCGAGCTGGACGTGAACGTCACGATGTCAACGCCGCCGGCCGCGATGCGCTCGGCCACGGTCGGGTCACCGGCGCCGCGCACCGTACGGTAGACCGGCACGACATCGACGAGCGCTCCCCGCTCGGCCAGCTTCTCGGGAAGCACCTCGCGCGCTTCCAGCGCACGGGCGAGCAGGATGCGCGTGTCCTTCCCCGCTCCACGCTCGCACAGCCCCTCGAGCACGCCTTCGGCGCGGTACTCCTCCGGGACGAAGTCCGGACGGATGCCGCGGTCCATACATGCCGCCGCAGTCGCAGGACCGATCGCCGCGATGCGCAGACCGTGCAGCGCACGCCCGTCCTTATCGGCGTACTCCAGGCGGTCGAAGAAACGCTCGACGCCGTTCACCGACGTCAGGATCAGCCAGTGATACACATCCAAGTTACGGATGGCCGAGTCGACCGGCTCGAAACTCTCAGGTTCGACGATCTCGATGGTGGGGAACTCGAGCACCTCGGCGCCGAGGTCGCGCAGCTCGCTACTGAGCGCGGATGCTTGCGCACGGGAGCGTGTCACCACGACCGTCTTGCCAAAAAGCGGGCGCGTCTCGAACCATGCGAGCTTCTCTCGCAGCTTCACGACCTCGCCGACGACGGTGATCGCAGGGGCTTTGAAACCGGCGGCCTGCACCTTGGCGACGATATCTTCGAGCGTGCCGGTGATCACTTCCTGCTGTGGCGTGGTACCCCAGCGCACGAGCGCGACCGGCGTCGAAGCCGGACGGCCGTTGCCGACCATGTTCTCGACGATCGTGGGTAGGTTCTTCACGCCCATGAAGAAGCAGACGGTCCCCACGCCCTTGGCGAGATGGGCCCAGTCGATGTCGCTGTCAGGCTTGGTGGGGTCCTCATGGCCGGTCACGAACGCCATCTCGGTGGTGATGCCTCGATGGGTGACCGGGATGCCCGCATATGCCGGGGCCGCGTAGCCTGAGCTGATACCCGGCACGACCTCGAACGCAACGCCCGCATCCACGAGCGCGAGCGCCTCTTCACCCCCACGGCCGAAGATGAACGGGTCGCCGCCCTTGAGTCGGGCGATCGACTTGCCGCCGTCCTCAAGCGCCTTGGCGACCAGCAACGCGTTGATCTCCTCCTGCGTCACATGCGTGGTGAAGCCCTTCTTGCCGACGTAGATGAGTTCGGCGTCCTCGCGCGCACCCTCAAGGAACACCGGGTTGGCGAGGTAGTCATACACGACGATGTCGGCCTCGGCTATGCGCGCCAGACCCTTTACCGTCATGAGCCCCGGGTCACCGGGACCCGCTCCGATCAGATACACGATGGGACGTCCCATCACACGCTCCATTCACTCACAGCACGGCCCATGGCCGTGCGATTCACGTCTTCAGCAGGCCGCTCACGCCGTCTTCGGCGCCGGCACGGACTTGCGCCAAGATCGCGTCAGCGCCCATGTCCCGCAGCCGATCGACCATCGCCTCTCCAAGCACGACCGGTTCGCCGATCGAGCCCTCGAGGGTGTGACGCAACAGCGTCCGGCCATCGATGGAGCCGACGAAGGCATCCATGACGAGCTTGTCGCCATCCACCACGCGGCAGTACGCGCCGATAGGTACCTGGCATCCGCCTTCAAGCTTACGCATGACGATCCGCTCGGCAGTCACACAGGTGAGCGTGGGCGGGTCGGAGAGATCGCGGCAGACCTCCTGCATGAACCCATCGTCCTCGCGGATCTCGATACCTATGGCGCCCTGACCGACGGCGGGGACCATCTGCTCGGGATCGATGTAGTGCGTGATGCGCTCGCCCCAGCCCATGCGCGTGATGCCCGCAGCTGCAAGGATGACCGCATCCACCTCGCCGTCCTCGGCCTTACGCATGCGCGTATCGAGATTACCTCGCACGTCGACGATCTCGACATCGGGCCGGAGCGCCAGAAGCTGCGAACGGCGACGCAGCGAGCTCGTGCCCACCCGGGCGCCCTCGGGAAGCGAGTCGATCGAATGGTTCCCGCCCGAGACGATCACGTCGCGCGGGTCGACCCGCGTCGGGGTCGCCGCGATGATGAGGCCTTCCGGCAACTCGGTCGGGACGTCCTTCATCGAGTGCACGGCGAGGTCCACCGTACCATCGATCAGCTCGACCTCGATCTCCTTGGTGAACAGGCCCTTGCCTCCCACTTTAGCGAGCGGCACGTCCAAGATCTTGTCCCCCGTGGTCTTGATGACCTTGAGGCAGACGGGAAGACCCGTGATCTGCTCCAGGCGGTCTTTGATGTGGTTGCTCTGCCACAGGGCCAGCTTGCTGCCCCGGGTGCCGATCGTGAGCTGTGTGCGCTCAGCAGCCAACCGAATCTCCCATCTCCTTGCACTTGTCGTCAGTAAGCTCCTTCGCCCGTAGGTTCAGCAGATTACGGAACACACCGTGGCCGTGACGCGCCTCGGCCTCTTCCAGTCCGTAGAGGTGACGTGCGGTCTCCACCACCGTGAATCCGTCCTTCGTACCGGCCGCCTGCTTCAGACGCGCGGTTGGACCGTGCAGCATCTTGCTCACTATGGCGCAGCTCAGCGCCTCCACGGTCTGGCGCTCCTTGTCCGAGAGCCCGCCCAGGCGCTTGAGCGCCTTCTCGAGCTCTGCCGAGCGGATCACCTCGGCCTTGCCGCGGATCGCCGCGATCGTCGGTACGACCTCGAGAGACTCGAGCCAGTCGAGGAAGGAGGCTATCTCCTCGTCGATGATCACCTCGGCACGACGCGCCTCGCGCATACGCTCATCGAGGTTGGACTCGACGACCCCGTTGAGATCATCGATATCGTAGAGGAACACGTTGCCGAGTTCGTTGACCGTCGGCTCGATGTCTCGGGGTACCGCGATATCGATCAGGAACAGCGAACGGCCGCCACGCGACTTGAGCGTCGCTGCGACAGCATCGCGCGTGATGACGTAGTGCTGTGCCGCCGTGGATGAGATGACGATGTCGACCTCGGCCATGCGAGCGAACAGGTCGTCGTAGCGGATCGCCTCACCCTCGAAGCGCTCGGCCAGCTCGACCGCACGCTCGTAGGTGCGGTTGGCGACCAGAACGGCCTTCACGCCGTTGCACATGAGGTGCTTGGCGGTGAGCTCGCTCATCTTGCCCGCACCGAGCACGAGGATCGTACGTCCCTCGAGCGAGTCGAAGACCTTCCGGGCGAGTTCGACCGCCGCGTAGCTGATAGACACCGCGTTCTCGCCGATGTCGGTCTCCGTGCGTACGCGCTTGCCGACCTCGAACGACTGACGGAACAGCCGGTTGAACGCACGCCCGGAAGTCCCACTTTCCAGCGAATGCTCGTAGGCTTCTTTCGTCTGACCAAGGATCTGCGCTTCCCCGATGACCATCGAATCCAGGGATGAGACGACGCGGAACAGGTGTTTGACGACCGCCTCTCCCCGCGTGATGTAGAGATAGCGGACGAGTTCATGACGATCGAGATCGTGGTACTCGGCCATGAAATCGATGACCGCGTCCACGCCGGTGTCCTCGCCTATGGTGACCGCGTAGATCTCTGTCCGGTTGCATGTGGAGAGGATGACCGCCTCGGCCACCCACTCCGACGAGCACAGCAGCGACAGCGCATCGGCCTGCCGATGGGCAGGGAACGTCAGCTTCTCGCGTATCTCGATGGGTGCGGTCTTATGACTCAGACCGACGAGCGTCAAGTGCATGTGACTCGCTTCGTTTCATCGTGGGCAGTCCACGCAGATGAAGACATGGGTCGCCCCCGCCGGAACGGTGCATTGTTGTTCAGGCAAGCAGGCCCGGCGGGGGCGATATGAAGCACTATGGGGCGCACCTCCTGCGCTTGCCTGAACGTAGACATCCTAGCATTGGCCGCCAGCGACGGACAACGCGCTGCGTGTTCCTTCATGACGGTACCGAGTCCCGCGCAGCCTTGCGTGTCTTTGCCACGTCTCTGTCGAAGATCATGAAGAACAACTCCGGGAACAGTCCCTTGAGTCGATAGAGCAGACCGTTCACCAGTCCGGGCACGACGAGGTACTTGCCTCTCTCGACGGCCGAAACGAGTATCTCGGCTATGCAGCGTGGCGAAACAGCCGCCACGCTGCCGTTGATCGCCGCGGTCTCGGCGGGTTCCATCGCGATCTCACGCGCGTACCCAGGTGAGTCCACGTTCGGCGGGCAAAGCACCGTCACGCCGATGCCGTGAGGCTTGAGTTCGCAGCGCAGGACCTCGGCCAGGCCCATCACACCGAACTTGGCGGGGCTGTATGCCGAGTAGCCGTACACGCCGACGAACCCACCCATCGATGAGACCATCGCGATATGGCCATGCCCGCGTTTCATCATGCCGGGCGCCACAGCGCGAGCGGGGTATGTCACGCCGAGAAGGTTCGTGTGCAGATGGGATTCGAACTCGCCAATGGGCAACTCGGTGAAGCGCATCGGCGTGCAGAAGCCGGCGCACGCCATCAGCAGGTCGACGGGACCGACCTCCGCCTCCACCCGCGTCACCATCGTGCGCACTTCCTCCCAATCACCCACGTCGCACGAGATCGCCACGACGCGCTGCGACTCGTCCCTGCGAGCGGCTGCGACAGCCTCGCGCGCGGCCTCAAGACGCTCGACGTCACGAGCGACGATGACCACGTGCGCCCCTCGCGCCGCCAGCAGCTCGGCGGTCGACAGACCGATGCCGCTCGAGCCTCCGGTGACGATAGCGATGGCGCCGTCGGTCCTCATGGGCGATCACCGCCCACGAACTCGGCATACACGTCTTCGGCGCTCGGCCTTTCGCCCGAGCCGATGCGGTCGAGCAGGTCCGATGCACCGATGGTCTCGAAGATGGGCTTGCGCTCCGCCTCGCCACCCGGCACGCGCTCCATGACCAGCATACGCACCTCGCCGAGCAGCTCGATGTAGGGACCCCATTCTTCGCCGACGTACTCCTCGATGTGGCGGCGGAGGCGCTTAGCGACGACCGGCGCAGCTCCGCCGGTCGAGATCGCGAGCTGCAGTTGCCCACGCCGGACGATCGACGGCACGATGAAGTTACAGAGCTCGGGGACGTCGACGACGTTGACCAGGCATCCTCGCTGGTCGGCCTCCTCGTAGACGGCACGGTTGACCTCTTCGGAATCGGTCGCACACACCACGAGGAACGCACCGTCAAGGTCGCCTCTCACATAGCCGCGCCGCTCGAGCGCGATCGCACCGTCGGTCGCAAGTCGCTCAAGCTCCGCGGTGGGATCAGGTGCAACGACAAGCACCCGGGCGCCATAGTCCACGAGCGTCCGGATCTTGCGAGCCGCCACGGACCCACCACCGACGACGACGGCAAGCCTGTCGCCGAGGTCGAGGTAGACGGGATAGTAACGGGTTGTGTAGTCGCGACTCATCTCAGTACATCAGTCCTAAACACCGAAGATATGGAAACCGGCAGGCACAGAACGAGCGATCACCGCGAGAACAAGCACGATAGCGGAACCACCGAGCGCGATCAGCGCCGTGGTCCTGGCGGTTGCGCCACCGCGGTAGCGCAGGAACAGGTACACGCCGAACACAAGCCATACGAGGCCCGCAAGCACGACTCTCGGATCGGCCCACCAGCCGGGTGGATCGGTCTCCACCGCGCGCACGACCCCGAGAAGCAGCCCGGCACTGTAGGCCGGGAACGCGAAAGCGATGGCCCGCCGGGCGAGTGCATCTATGCTTCCGAGCGGCGGAAGCCGACGGAACAGCACGCTCGTCTTGTGCCCCTTGAGCTGCCGCTCCTGTAGCAGGTACGCCAGCGAGGCGACCGCGCCGATGAAATAGCCCGCATTCGCGAACGTGATCAGCGCGACGTGGATGCCGACCTTCCAGTTCTCGACGAGCGGTGAGGCCGTCACGCCCCCTTGGCCTGCGGCCTGGAGTAGCTGCGAGATAGTCATCAGAACCAGCGAAACGGGGACGAGCACTGTGCCGTAGACCTTGATCTTGATAAGGTGCTCCATCGCGAAGTAGATGAGAACGAGCGCCCACGCAAGCAGGATGAGTGTGTTGGAGCCGTCGAGCAGCGTACCCTCGGTGGCGACCGACCGCGAGTAGACAGAGAGCGTGTGGCACAAGAATCCCGCGCCGGTCAGGAACGTAGCGTACCACGAGAAC
Organism: Coriobacteriia bacterium; assembly: GCA_030655755.1. GTDB lineage: Bacteria > Actinomycetota > Coriobacteriia > Anaerosomatales > Anaerosomataceae > UBA2279. The sequence continues at coordinate 76,941 of JAUSOQ010000028.1, read as the reverse complement.
GTACGCCGCTTGCTTAAGAACCAGTACCCGTAGAGTACGGTCGCGGCGGCATAGAGCACGGTCGCGAACCAGAACGCGACGACTGAGAACTGCTCCACGCTCTCGACCTCCCTTATCGGACGATTCCTAGGACTCGGACTTCTCTCGACGCTTCACTGCGGCCTCAACAACGGAGATCTCCTTCTCGATCCTGTTAAGACGCGAGAAGACAAGACCGACATAGCCGAGAAGAGCGACCCAGATAAGCCCGTACGCACCGATGACGTAGGGAGCCTGAGGAAGAACCGCGGAATAGACGTCCTGCATTGCTCTAGCCTCCAACCTTCACTTTGAGCGCCTCAAGGCGCTCTTTGAGTTCTTCTTCGTGCAGACGCATCTCATAGAACGCATAGCCGAGCATCAGCATCCCGATCTGGGCGATGATGAATGTGATCAGCATCGGCGCCTCAAGGCCCGAGCTCTTCCCCCCGGCCAGGACAACGGGGTGGATCGACTCGGCCCACCGGGTGATGAAGAACGAGATGGGCGCATCGATGAATGCGAGTATGCCGAATGCCGCCGCATACACCGCTCGCTTCTCTTCGTCTTCAACCGAATTGCGGAGCACGAAGTACGCGATGACCAGCAACGTCATGATGAAGTACGTGGTGAGTCGCGGCTCCCACTGCCACCACACACCCCAGGCGACCTTCGTCCACAGGATGCCGGTGGCCATGGTGAGCAAGACGAAGAACAGCGTCACCTCGGTAGCGATCTTCGCACGCATGTCGTAGCGCCGATCCTTGGTCAGAAGGAACTTGACGCCATAAAGCGCAGTGAAGAAGAACACCAGAAACGACGCCTCGGCGACCGGCACATGGAAGTAGAAGATCTTCTGGGAGAAATCGACGCGGCCGTCAGGGAGCAGGCTCGGGTTCGCCCAGAAAAACGTCATCAAGAACGCGGCTGTGGTGAGCATGCCACCGAGAACCAACACCAGTCTCGCTATCTTCGTGCGATTCAAGGACTCTCCTTTCCTGCGCGACGCCTACGCGCCTATCACGAACTCGTAGAGTCCGAAGGCTATAAGCAGCATTATGACATCGAAGCCCGCTATCCAGGTCATCCATGCCCAGAAGGTCTCCACCGATCCGGGTCCACCGATGATAGCGGCGAACGTCGCACCCACAGCGGCTCTGAGTAGCGGATACATCAGAGGCACGAACACGACCGCCAGCAAGATGTCCTTGCCTGTGGTGTTGACCGTCATCGTGGCGAGCAGCGTGCCGACGCCGGAGATGCCCACAGACGCCGCGAACATCACCACGCCGAGCAGCCATATCGGATTGGTTATGCCCTCGCGGCCCTGCAGGAACAGGAACGCGAACACGGGAAGCGAGAGCAGCTCCACCACGAGCAGGAACAACAAGTTTCCGGCGGACTTCGCGAAGAAGATGACCGGGCGATCGACCGGGGAGAGCAGGAGTGCGTCGATGCATCCCTGGTCCTTCTCGTGCACGAAGGACCGGTTCAGGCCGAGCAGCGACATGAAGATGAACGCCACCCAGATGAGTCCCGGCATCACAAGCCGCACATCGAGCGCCTCGCCCGCCTCTGTCAGCGCGATCTGATACACGACCATCGTGAGGATGGCGTACAGACCCATCGAGGTGATCATCTCGTGGGTGCGGAGCTCCATGACGAGATCCTTGCGCAGGATCGCCTTGAACTGGCGCCAACTCGAGCCAGCCATCAGGCCACCCCCATCCCGACAGTGGAGCGATACGTCTCGCGGAACGCACCTTCGTCGATAGCGTCCTTCTCGTCGAAGAGCACGACCCGGCCATTGGCGAGGATGAGCGCATGCGAGCACAGCTCAAGACCCTTGGTCAGGTCGTGGCTGATCATGACGAACGTGTGGTCACCGCGTATCTGTGCGATGAGCGAGTCTAAAATGTCCATCGCGTGAGGGTCGAGGCCGGAGTACGGCTCGTCCAGGAACAGGATGTCCGGCTTATGCAGCAACGCACGCGCGATCGACAACCGCTGAAGCATGCCTCGCGAGAACGTACGCGTGATATCGAGACGCCGATGGTCGAGCTCGACGCTCTCAAGCAGATCACGTACCCGCTCCGTCGCCTGCGGGATGCCGTACATCTCGGCGAAGAACAGCAGATTCTCCTCGGCAGTCAGATCAGGATAGAGCAGCGGGTTGTGACTGATCAGACCGATACGATGCCGCAGCTCGACCGCATCGGTGACGACATCGAGACCGCAGACCTTCGCAGTACCTGCCGAGGGATTGAGCAGCGTCGTCAGGATCTTGACCAGCGTGGTCTTGCCTGCGCCGTTGGGTCCGAAGATCGAGAGGAACGCCCCGTCGGGGAGTTCGAACTCGACGCCATCGAGGGCCTTGCGCACACCGAAGGCCCGGGTGAGACCCTGGACCTCCAATGCTCTTCCTGTGCAAGACGTCTCCCCCATGATGCTCCCTACGCCGCCGCTCGCGCACGACGCTTGGGCCATGAGGCCAGCGCGGTACCGATGATCGTCAGCATGAACCCGGTCCAGACCCATATCTGCATCGGGAAGTACTTGACCGTCAGAGCGAGGTTGCCCGCCTGATCAAGGCCCGCGAACGAAACGAAGATGTCTTTCACCGGACTCATCGTGATGTCGACCTTCTGCGTCGACTGGTTCTGGCTCTGCAACTGCACGGGGAATACAAGCCGCGGCGTGATACTGTCGATGACCGTACCGTCTCGCAGGACATCGAGTGTGGCGGTATAGACCACGTCCCCATTGCCCTCGGTCGTCTCTTCCAGCGACTGGTATGCGAAGGCATACCCGCCGGCCTGGAGTTGCGCGCCGGGAGTCTGCGCGAGCGACGTGTTGAATGTCTGCACATACATCGTCGAACCGATCAGACCGACCAAGATCACGCCTAATCCCAGGTGTGTAAGATAGCCGCCCGACTGCGTGCGGGGCTTGCTCAGCACCCACCACAGGGCGCTGCCGAAGCTCTCGCCCTTGGCTGCGGCACGCTTGCGAGCGCCGTCGATGAACAGATAGAGCGGAAGCGCGATGGCGAACGCTGCGGTCAACAAGCCGACAATGGCGATCACGTTCGTGGCGCCCGCACTCATCCGATCCGACGTCTGCTGGAAGTACGGGACCATGTCGAACCACCATAGGCCGAGCAGACCGGCGCCGAGCACAGCGGCGCCTGCAAGCGGCCACTTGGCCCGCTTCAGGAAAGAACCGGGCTCACCACCGCCCCAGGCCAGGATCGGGCAGACCGACATCACGAAGATGTAGAAGATACCGATCGGACGGGCCAGTGTGTCATAGGTAGCGGCACCGAAGCTCTTGCCTGCAGCAGGCCACCACGAGGTAAGCCAGGCAAGCGGCCAGTCCTTGAACGCGGAGCTTATGGTGAGGTACGCCACGAGCAACGCGGCGATGGTCATGATCAGGTTGTTGAAGTAGTAAGAACCCTCTTTGGATATCAAACGATCGAACGTCTCGCTACCGCCCAGCTCCTTGCGGCGATAGGCGATACCGGCGGCGATAGCGGCCATCGAACCCGCCATCATCACGATGAACAGCCAGAACGAGCGCATGTCCACCTGGAAGGCATGCACCGAGGCGACGACACCGGAACGCGTGATGAAGGTGCCAAGCAGGACCAGCACGAACGTCAGACCGGCGAGGAAGATCGTCCACGTACGGAAGCCTTCGCGACGGCGGTAGACCGTCATCGAGTGGATGAGCGCAACACCGGTGAGCCACGGAAGAAGCGACGCGTTCTCGACCGGGTCCCATGCCCAGTAGCCGCCGAACGCAAGCTCGACATACGCCCATATCGAACCCAGACCGATGCCGATGCCGAGCAGCAACCACGAAAACACGGTGATGCGATCCGAGATCTTGACCCAATGGCTCGAGGTGTCGCCCGTGATGAGTGCCGCCAGTGCGAACGCGAACGGCACCGTGAGTCCGGCGTAGCCGACGAACAGCGCCGGCGGATGAGTGAGCATCCATGGATTCTGCAGCAACGCGTTCATCGCGGCGTCGATGAGCAGCCTACCTGACGCATCCAGATATGAGGGATCAAGAGCTTGGAACGGGTTATTGAGCTTGATGAACAGGGCTGCAAGGAAGAAGAGTTGCACGAAGTTGATCACCGCAAGAGCAACGCTGCCCAAACGGTCGTTCTTGTCGATGAACTTGCGCGCGACGAAAGCCGCATAGATCGCGAGCACCCACTCCCAGAACAGAAGCGAGCCCTCCCGTCCTGCCCATACGCCGGACAGCCGGTACAGCCAGGCCCAGGGACCGACGATCGTGGGATGGTTGAACGCCACATACTCCAGCGAGAAATTCTCGCCGAGGAAGGCCGCAGCCAGCAGAACGATCGCCATCGACGTGAAGGCCAACACGCCATAAGTCATGTAGTGACCCGCCTTGATGAGGCCCTCTCCATCTTTGGTCCATGTGCCGAACGCGATCAGCCCGATCGAGGCGAGCGCACAGATACTCGCCAGCGCCAGAAGGATGTTGCCGAGATCCGAAAGACCCATTCCTCACTCCACTTCTAAAAAGGCAGTGTCAGTCGCAGGATCATTGAGCTGCTTCGTCAAGCGATACGTCGTCGGCCACGAACACACCGTTCGCACCTAGCTTACCGCCGATGACGACCTTCGAACCGTCATCCATGCCCGAGGGTAGCGCCCCGCTGAACGAGACACCGACGACATCGCCGGAACCGATATCGTTCGAGATCGAGAACCGCTCGGCACTACCCGCTCCCCCGATCGAGCCGGAAACGACATAGCCGGTGAGCTTCACGAACTTGTCAGTGACCTCTGCGGACTTGCCCGTCAGTTCAGAGACGGAAAGGGCGCCCGTCGCGGAGGCGTACTTCGACGGACATTGGGTGATGAGCGACTTCGCGTTCAGCGACTGGTCATCTTCGATGATGCCGCTCACGATGGCCACGGTACCGTCACCGAACGCGCTCGGCACAGGGCCGTCCCATATGACGCGGAGAGTCGTGCCGTCGGCGGAATCCTGATCCTTGATCTCGAAGATGAGCGGCTTGGCTCCGGGAGTCCACGATCCGGCGACGACCGGACCACTCACCTGGACCTGCTGGCCGATGAGAGTCTCATCAGCGGCGACCTCGGCCACGGTCTTCTTGTATGCACCCGCACCGGAACCCTGACTCGTGTAGAAGATGAGCCCAGCGATGGCAATGATGATGAGTGCGGTCACGCCGATGAGACGCTGCTTCGCCCTCTTGTTCACTCGACCACTCCTTGCCACAGACGCGCGTCTGCCTATTCGCAATCCAAAAGGTCACGGCTAAGGCGACATCGGGCAAGGTGGTTTTTTAAAAAAGACCCGCCACCGCTCGTGCACCTGCTTACCTGAACATCGTGGATAGTACCATCCGAGACCCGCCCGGACAATGTGAACCGATTCCCGAGCGCGCGAGAAACGGGCAACTCAACAGTTCTCGATGAGCAAACCCTGTACCAGAAGCCAGCGTCAGGCGTTGCGCTCGTAGATGGCCATGAGACCCTTGAGCGTCAGATCAGGATCGACGTGCCCGATCGTCTCGCACAGCGGTGTCATCCGCTCGGCAAGACCACCCGTAGCAATGACCGCGCATTCATCCCCGAGCTCGCCCCAGATACGCCGCACAAGACCGTCGACCTTGGCAGCTTCACCGAACAGCAGGCCGGCCTGCACCGAAGCGCGGGTATTGGTCCCGATGACTTTGGCGGGCGGTTCAAGATCGACTTTCGCCAATCGCGCAGCGCGGCTGAAGAGCGCCTCGGCGCTTGTCTCCACGCCAGGCGTGATCGCTCCGCCAAGGTACGCACCTTCGGCGTCGATGACATCGAGTGTCGTGGCTGTACCGAAGTCGACGATGATGACCGGACCGCCCAGCGCCGCATATGCCGCAACGCCGTTCACGATCCGATCGGCGCCGACCTCGTGGGGATTGTCGTAGTGGATGGGCATCCCGGTCTTCACGCCGGGCCCGACGATCATGGGCGCACGTCCCGTGGCACGCTCGGCCATCTCCTCATAGGCGACGGTAAGAGCCGGGACCACCGAGGAAACGACGACGCGGTCGATGGACTCCCAGCCGATACCGTCGAGTCCGAGAAGACCGCCGATGCGCAGGCGCAGCTCGTCAGCGGTGAGTGTCGCCTCAGTGGAGATACGCCAGTGTCCCCCAAGTGTCCCGTTCTCGAACGATCCGAGGACGGTCTGGGTATTGCCTATGTCGGCGGCGAGGATCATCGTCTGCCTCTCTGTCCATCAAACCGTGTTACGGTGCCGCAACACGGCGGCTAGCAGGTACGTTCCGATGTTATCATCGCCTAAGACGCCCGCAACCTGTTGAACGGGAGGTCCGATGACGGCGACACCATCCAAGATCCTCGTCGTAGATGACGAGCAGTCGATCCTACAGTTCGTATCCTACAACCTTCGCAAGGAGGGCTACGAGGTCACTGTCGCAAGCGATGGAGACGAGGCCCTCGAACTTGCCGAAGCCGAACAGTTCGACCTCGTCATACTCGACATCATGCTGCCGGGCACCGACGGGTATGAGGTGTGCCGCACGCTGCGCGCCAAAGGCGACGTCCCCGTGCTGTTCTTATCGGCCCGTGACACCGAACTCGATAAGGTGGTCGGTCTTGAGATCGGCGGAGACGACTACCTGTCAAAGCCCTTCGGCGTGCGCGAGCTACTCGCACGTGTCAAGGCGCTGCTGCGCAGGACCTCCGGGCGCACCAGTAAGCGCTCAGCCACCGAAGACGGACCCATCAGAGCTTCCGGCATCATGCTCGATGAGGGAACGCACGAGGCGTACTTCGGCGAGAACGAGATCGACCTGACGCCTCGGGAGTTCGAACTCCTGGCATGCCTGATGCGACACGCAGGTAAGGTGCTCTCCCGCGAGCAGCTGCTGCGCCAGGCGTGGGGCTGGCAGTACGTGGTGGAGACCAAGACGGTGGACACGCATGTGAAGCGGCTGCGCGACAAACTCGAGAAGGCGGAAGCCGATCCGGCTGTGGTCGAGACCGTACGAGGGTACGGCTACCGGATCGCCGAATAGCGTATGCGTTCCTCGATCCGGACACGTCTGCTCGCCGCGTTCCTCGCAGTCGCTCTCACCGCCGCGGCCGGCCTGTCCGTGTACTTCTTAAAGGAGCTTGAGGGTTTTGCTCTCCGAAAGCTCGAGGAGCGGCTCGACACCGAGGCGACGCTCGTTGCCGAACTCGTCACCGAAGCGTATATGGGCGACGGGCGGCTCCAGGCTTCCGAGACCGATGAGCTTTCCACTGCACTGCAGACTGCCGGGCCGGAGATTTCCTCGCGTGTGAGGGTGCTCGATGCCGAAGGCGTTGCACTGGTGGACTCCGGCGGGGACGACGGCATCGGCGTCGGTTACGGCAAACTTGCCGAGGTTACCGCTGCGCTCACGGGCGAATACGGCGCAGCTACCCGCATCACCGACGACAACAGGGTAGCGCTCTACGTCGCCGAGCCCATCCTCCATGATGACGGTGTCATCGGCGTGTCTTACGCTTCGTCGACCACATTCTCGATCATCGCACTGCTCCAGGCGTATCGAACGCGGCTCGTCATCGTGATCCTGCTGTTCGTCGTCGTCACGTTCGCGCTCACGGAGTTCCTCGCGCGCTGGCTCTCCGCTCCGCTTCTTGAGCTCAGTCAGGGAGCCCAGGCATTCGCAGCAGGAGATCACTCCATACGCGTGACGCCCATGGGCTCACGCGAGACACGTGCTGTCGCTGAAGCGTTCAATGCGATGAGTGACGAGGTCGAGGACATCGTCCGAGAACTCAAGGAGGAGGAGCGGCGCAAGACGCGTTTCGTCTCGGACGTCAGCCATGAGCTGCGCACACCGCTGACGGCGATACGGGGCGCCGCCGAGACGCTTCTCGACGGCGACGTGCCCGCCGACGACGAGCGCCGCTTCCTTGAGACGATGGTGCGCGAATCGGACCGGCTCGCCCGACTTGCGAACGACCTTCTGATACTCCAACGCATCGAGGGGGCCACCGGTGAGCTGCCGCTTCGCCGGGTCCGCCTTCGCGTGATCGCCGATCGTGCTATCGAGGGACTCGAAGCCTTGCTAGACGAGCGCGGCGTCACGGTCTCCATCGAAGGAGACGCGCCGACCGTGCTTGGTGACTCCGACCGCCTGCAACAGGTCGTGGCGAACCTGCTCGACAACGCATCGCGCATGACCCCTCGAGGCGGTGCCGTCAAAGTAGTACTTGCCGAGGAGGACGGACACGCCGTCTTGAGTGTGCTGGACGAGGGTCCGGGTATCCCCGAGGAGGCGTTGACGCATCTGTTCGACCGCTTCTACCGCGCCCAGGCGAGCCGCGATCGCTCGAGCGGCGGTGCGGGACTCGGCCTGGCGATCGTGCAGGCGATCGTGCAGGCGCATGCGGGTACCATCGTGGCCGAGAACCTCCCGGACGGCGGCTCGGCGTTCACTCTTCGCCTGCCCTCCATCGGCGACTGACGCCACCGCCCGACCATCATCTTGTGACTGGTACGACACCCGGTCGCCATCCCCGCGTGACCCTGACGCTTCAGACTGAGGATAGGGAGTCTAGAGCACACGGGAGGCACATATGACCGTACCGAGATTGGTCGCTATCGCACTCATCTTCGTATTGGCGGCGGGAGCCTGGGTGGTTCTGGCGGCATCGGTGGACTTCAGGACGCAAGACACCAACGCCGCTCTCTACGACCGCGTGGGAGGTTTGTGGGGCGAATCGCAGACCCAGCTCGTCCCCGTGTTCACCGCTGCGTCCGGAGCGGAAGGAGCCAGCCGCTCACTCTCGCTGGACGCAACGACGATCGATACCGTGTTCGATCTCGATCAGCGCAGGAAGGGCCTGCTCTGGTATGCGACCTACACGGTAGATTTTGCCGCGGAGTACCGCGTGAGCAACCCGGCGACCACCACGGTCGACGCGCGCATGGAGTTCCCCTTCCCCACGCCCGACGGCATCTACGATGGGTTCACCGTGCGCGTGGACGACGCTGAACTGCCCGTGACCTATGCCGAGGGGAATGCGGTCGCCACCTTCCAGCTGCCTCCTGGTTCCACTGCGGTCGTGCAGGCCGGCTACAGTACCAACGGCCTGGACGAGTGGCGCTACCTGCCGACAAGAGACGGCGTCGGGGTCATCAAGGATTTCACACTGACGATGAGGACCGACTTCACAGACGTCGACTTCCCGGATGACGCGGTCTCCCCCACCTCGATCGACGATGCCGAGGATGGCAAGACGCTGACATGGCGCTACGACAGTCTCGTCAGCGGACGTGCGATCGCCCTTACGATGCCGAGGCCCATGAACCCGGGGCCGCTCGCTTCGCGGATATCGTTGTTCGCACCGGTATCGCTGCTGTTCTACTTCGCAGCACTCGTGCTGCTCACCGCAACGCAGCACATACGCGTTCACCCGGTGAACTACGCGTTCCTCGCCGCGGGTTTCTTCGCGTTCCACCTCCTCTTCGCCTACCTGGTGGACCGGGTCGACATCAATGTCGCGTTCGCGATCGCCTCGATCGCCTCCGTGGGACTCTGCGTGGGCTACCTGCGCCTGGTTCTCGGCAGGGGGCCGGCGCTACGAGAGATCGCGCTGAGCCAGTTCGTCTTCCTCGTTCTGTTCAGCTACAGCTTCTTCTTCGAGGGACTCACCGGGCTCGCAGTGACGATCGGGTCTGTACTGACACTCGGCTACTTCATGGCGAAGACCGGACGTGTCGACTGGGAGACCGTGTTCGCCCGGCGGGCACGACCGATGATCGGTGCGCCGCCCATCTCTCCGGATATCACACGGATGTGAGCGCGAGAAGGCCCGGGCGATCGCCCGGGCCTTCTTTCAAGAACTCAACAACGATCGAGGGTGATTCGCGTCACGTCCGGACGCACCGACGCGAAGAGCTCGGCGATCTCCGGGTGACACGTGAACAGCACCACCTGACGGTGGTCGGCCAGCTCGGCGATCGCCTCCGCAGAACCACGACGGCGTTCAGGATCGAAGTTCACCAGCACGTCGTCCATGAGCACGGGCAGACCCCGTCCAACGTCATCCAACTGGCCGATCAGACCAAGACGCAGAGCGAGATACATCTGCTCGGCAGTGCCGCGCGACAGCTCCTCCGAGGTCTTGGCCTCCGAGCGCGCGTCGAACACCTCGACCGAGCCTCCGGCGATCGGAACGGTAAGGCCCACGTAGCGGTCACCCGTGATCTGCCGGAACACCTCTTGCGCTCTACGCACGACGTCGGGCTGCCGCTCCCGCTCGTATCGCGCCTGAGTCACTTCTACGAGTCGCGCCGCCACACGCAACACCGCATACTCTTCTGCTGACTCCTGCAGGCGCTGGGTGAGGCCGGCCAACTCGAGCCGGAGCTCTCCGCCTCGTGCCTCGTGTGTGCGCTCCGCCAGTCGCTCATCGAGACGTGAACGCTCATCGGCGAGCACGTCGTGCGCCCGCTCTGCTTCCTCGAGTTCCAATCGTTGACGCTCGGCGATCGCCTCCAGGGACTCGCCATCGGCGATGCCCCACTTCTGGAGAATGGCGGTCGCTTCCTCGCTGGCATGAGACGCCTTCTGCTCCGCGATGGCCACTCGTCCGTCGAGTTCGGCCAGGAGGCGTTCGGCCTCTTCATGGGCCGCCGACTTCTGACGGGTCTCGGCGATCACCTGACGTGCCCTACCCACGAGCAGCGGGACATCATCCTCGTCGGGCTCAGCCGCCACCTCCGTGAAGAGCGCGAGTACTCCGGCAAGTCGGCGAGCGTAGCCGTCAAGGCGGGAACGAAGCCGCTCGACCGACTCCCGGGCATCGTCAACCGCAGCGCGCAATGTAAGCGCCTCGCGTACGAATCCGAGGACCTGGGACGCATCTGCCGGTGCGCTGCCCGGCTGCAGACCGTTCGATTCGAGCCATCGATCCCAGATCGTCTTGCGTGCTTCCAACGTTGAACGGGTGAGATCTGCCTCACGAACCGCCTCGGCGACCGCTTTCCGGGCATCATCCTCACCGGCGAGTGCGGTGCGACACGCGTCAAGCAGCCGACGGATGCGGGCGAGTTCCATACCTGTGGGAGGGATCGTCAGTCCGAGCGTTTCGAGCGCCGCTGCGGGCGCGTCTTGTACGCGTCCTACACTCGACCGCTGGCGCAGTACGAAGAACACGCCGGCCACCGTGAGAACGAAGCCGATGGCAACCGCGACATATTCATGCAGTGACAGTCCCGCCGCGACAGCAACGACACCGGACCCGAGCAAGACAAGGGCGGGGGCATCGAACGCTCCAACGCGACCCACAGCAGGGCGACCGCTCTCGAGTGCCTCAAGTGCCCCGTATCGCTCGGCCAAAGACTCCCGCGGCTCTCCCGCCGACTCGATCCCGCCGTTGCGACACGCCGCTGCAGCCAGCTTCGAGGCTTCGGCCGCCGCCATCTCGGCGCGTTCGACGTCACGACGCCGTGTCTCGAGTTCATGATCCAGGCGCTGCAGGTCATCGCGCGCGGCATCGACCGCGCGCTGAGCCTCGGCGCTGGCGTCGATCGACAGCATCTCCTCTGCACTGCGCCCGGTTCGCGCTACCGCATCCTCAAAGCGCCGCACCGCTTGCGCAAGTCCCGCCTCGGCATCGCGTAGATCGGTGCGCCCCTGTGTGTGCGCCGATGCTTCATCGACGAGCACTTCGATCTCGGCCATGACGGCGAGCGCACGCTCATCCGGCATGGACTTCTCACGCGCTTCTGCGACAGCCTTCTGCTCCACGCGCGAGCCGACGAGCTCTTGCTCGAGCATATCGATGCGGCCGATGCGCTCGGCAAGGCGTTCGCTGGCGCGCGCCACTTCAGTGTGGGCCGCGCGACGGTCGTCACGTCGCGCGCGTGCTTGCGCCAGTGACTCGTCGAGATCAGCCAGACGTGCGTGATCGGCCACGAACGACGCGGCCTCCCCTTCAAGGGCACGCAGAGCCAAGCGTGTCTCGCGCACATCTCCCAGCAGCACATTGGCACGCTTCGTCTTACCGCGCGTGGTGAACAGTTCCTCGGCCTCCTTGCCGAGCTCGATCCGCACGTCATGCGGGCTCACCGTGAGACCGGCGCTTGCCGCGTACAGACGCGCGATGATGTCATCGTTCGAGCCCCGCAGGCTCTCGATGTGCGCCATCTCATCCAGACCGAAGCCGAAGACGACCTTGAAGGCGAGCGGGCTCACACCCGCGCACAGCTCGTCACGCAGCGCAGGACGCGCAACGCCGTCGAGTGAGCGCACCTCGAGCGGACCGCCGTGCGGCCCCTCGGTACGTTCGACGACCCAACGCGAGCCGCCCTCCTGAAACACCAGCCGTCCGTGGCGCTTGCCAGCCTGCGAGTGGTACTGCCGTTCTTTCTCGCGTGCGGTCGGGAACCCATAGAGGACGTGACGCACGAGCGCGGTGAAGGTGCTCTTGCCCGCCTCGTTCGGACCCTCGACGATGGTGAGTCCATCGCCCATATCGCCGAGTGAGACATCGGTGAGACGACCGAAGCGGACGGCCTCGATGCGACGCAGTCTCATCTGTCCTCCTCGGCAAGCAGGCGATCGAGCGCGAGGTCTCGCGCCAGGTCGATGACGGACTGCGGATCGGGAGATATCAGGTCAGAACCTGCCTTCTCGAGCAACGGGACCATGATCTCAGCGACGAGCGCAACGGCGGCGTCAGGATCCTCGATCAGCCCATCGGCCATGCGTACGAGGTCTCCGGCGAACTCCTCAGAACTCCGGAGCACGGCGAGGTCGATAGCGGGACGCGTGCGGTCACGTACACGGTCGATCCACACCCACGGCTCGTCGCCCATGGCATCTGCACGCAGCTCATCGGTGATATCACGCAACACGCCCGGCCGCATGAGCTCACCGTGGACCTCGGTGCGACCGACAAGATCGAAGCGCACGATGGCAGGAAAGCCTCCCGCGTCACGCGAAACCGCCCCATAAGCATCGGCGAGCAGTGCGTGCACGTCCTCGACACCCGTCGCGTCACTGACGTCTACCACTCGTGCGTCCCAAACGACCGCCGCGGTGGTGACGAACGTGGCCCGGGCGCCACTCTCATCGAGCGTCACCTCCCAGCAGCCGCGAGGACCGGTCTGCGTGGGGTCGAGTCCCTGGGTGCATCCGGCATACGCGGCCGTCACCGCACCGGAGAACAGCTGCTCGGGCTTGTGGATATGACCGAGCGCCCAGTAATCCATACGCGCGGTCTTGAGATCATCGGCCGAGCAAGGCGCGTAGTCGTCGTAGTCGAGCCTGCCGCCGACGTTGGCGTGCAGCACCCCGATCGCAAGCCGGTCGGCCGGGTCGCGCACGAACGCGCTCGCAAGGTTCTCGGTCTCGGCCGCCTTGCGAAAGCTCCGCCCGTAGATCGCGCATGTGACGCCCTCGCGCTCGAAGACGACGCGCTCGACCTGTCTTGCCGAGAAGATATGCACCGACTCCGGCAGCGAGATGCCCGCCGACCAGCCGTCGGCCGGATCGTGGTTGCCCCAGACCAGATAGACGGGGATGTCCGCCTCGGCAAGACGCTGCATCGCTCGCTGGAAGGCGAACTGCGCACGCACACTCTTGTCGCGGCTGTTGTACGCATCGCCGGCGATCACCAGGAAGTCGACCTGACGCTCGATGCATGCGTTGACGACCTCGTCGAGCGCACGGTAGGTCGCCTCGATGAGTGTGTGACGAACGCGCTCGTCAGTCGCATCCACACCTTTGAACGGCGCGTCGAGATGAAGATCTGCAGCATGGATGAAACGGACGGACTGGCCCATCGACTCTCCCTGTCATCTGCCTGCACCCCATCTTATAGGGAGTGGCTGACACGCGACAGGGTATCTCAGACGAGACGCGCTCTGCGCAGTGTGCCCGCGATGGCGACAGCGCCAGCGCCCTTCAGCGCATCGACCAGCAGGAACGGCAGCACGCCGACCGCGAACGCCTGCTGCACACCCATCCCTGTGACAAAGGCGAGCTGAATCCAACCGGCAAGATAGGTGACGGCGATGACCGTGACGACCGCAGCGACATCAGCGGTGATCGTGGGCCGGCTCTTTGTGAGCGCCGAGCGGACCGCCGAGCCAAGCCATGCGCCGACGATAAAACCGACCAAGAAGCCGCCGGTCGGTCCCGCGAGGACCGCCAGACCGGCTTTGCCGCCCGCATACACCGGCATGCCGACGGCGCCGATGAGCACATACGTCCCGACCGCGCCGGCAGCCGCAGCAGGCGGCAGCACGAGGGCGACGAGAGCGATGAGCAGTGTCTGTAACGTGAAGGGGACCTCACCGAACGGCACGGCGATGAGCGCGGAGGCGGCGATAAGAGCAGCGAAAAGGGCCGAGACCACCAGCGTCCGCGTTCGAGATGAAGTGACCTGCTGCATGCGACACCTTTCTTAGTAAACCCTCATTGAATGTTGGTTTACTTTAGGTGCCGCATGCAGCAGTGTCAACACAGGAAGAGCGCCTAGGCCTCGGCGATCTCCACAAGCTCGATATCGAAGTGGAGCGTCTGACCGGCGAGCGGATGGTTGAAGTCGAGCGTCGCGCTCGTCCCGTCCTCGGTAAACGAGGCCACGGTCGCCGGCACCTTCGTTCCGTCAGGAGCGACGAGCGTCACGATGACGCCGACCGGCGGCACATTCTCGCCGAAGAGCTCCATGGGTACTTCCTGAACGGCCTCGGGATGGCGCGGACCGTATGCGTCATCGGGAACGATCACGATCGAAGCGGAGTCGCCAGGCTCGAGACCGAGAACGGCGTTCTCGAAGCCGGGAATGACCTCCGCTTCACCAAGGGTGAACGAGAGCGGGTCGCGGCCGCTGCTCGAATCGAACTCGGAGCCGTCGTCGAGGGTGCCGGTGTAATGGACAGCGACAGTGTCGCCATGTGCTGCAGGCATGATGACCTTCTTTCGATCGGTTTCAGGCGCCACGATGGGCATCCGTTCACCCTAAAGTGTGCTCGCAGAGCCGTCAACTTCAGCACGTGGCCCTGCAAGGTCAACGGGGTATCACGCGTTCCGTAGCGTCACCTCGCCGCCGGACACCGGCGTCTTCCCCACGAGCAACCTGCCGGATCCATCCACGCCACCCGCGACTCCCCCGGCCACGACCGCACCCGTTGCGTCACGGACAACGACATCGCAGCCGTAGATCGCATCCAGTTCCGCATATTGCGCCCTAAGACCCTCGAAGCCCTCAGCGACGAAGCGCCGATAGACCACCGCGATCGCGTCCAGCACCGCAGCGACGGCATGTGCGGGTCCGATGTCGGCTGCGACATCCTCGACGTAGGCGAACCCACTGCGATCGCCCGCCGGACGACGCACGTTGATGCCGACGCCGACGACGACCCACTCCACCTTGTCGGCTTCGGCAGACATCTCCACCAACACGCCGACGAGCTTGCGCCCGCCCAGAAGCACGTCGTTGGGCCACTTCACTGTCGTCTCCACGCCGAGGCTCGCCAGTCCGTTGGCGACACCAAGCGCGATGACGAGGGTGAGGGGAGGCACCGCCATCGGTACGATGTTGGGCCTGAGCACCGCCGAGAAGTACGCGCCGCCTTCCGGCGACTCCCAGTTGCGGCCGAGACGTCCACGACCGCCTTCCTGTCGGGCGGCGACGACGACGGTGCCCTCGGCGGCGGCGCCTGACGCGAGTCGCTTCGCGTCATCGTTGGTGGAAGCTGTCACGGCACCACCCTCGAAACGCTGCCACAGCCGGTCGTGGACCAGCGGTGCAACGGTCTCGGGGAGCGTGATCGAAGGCATACTCACGAGTCGATAGCCGGTGCGACGCACGGGCTCTATCACGAAGCCTCGATCGCACAGGGCGGCTACATGCTTTCCCACCGCGACGCGACTGATGCCGAGGTCGGCCGCAAGAACCTCGCCTGAGACAGGCTTCCCGTCCGCAGCGAGGAGTGCGCGCACGATGGCGGCCCTACGCGCTCCCGTCATCGCTTGCTTCCTCCAGCGCTTCCCCGAGTTCGGCCTGCGTGGCAAGCCGTTCGATCCTGCTCCTCACGAAACAACGCCGACCCCACACGAGGAACACGACCATCGCCAACAGAAGGAACAAACCAAACCAACTGAGGTTGCGTGCCACACGGAGCGCCTTGTCGAAGTTCTCGGCGAATATACGGCCGAGCGCGATCATCAGCGTGGTGTAAAGGATCGCTCCCGCCAATGTCCATAGCTCGAAGACGGCGAGGTTCATGCGCGTGACGCCCGCGAGCGCGGGAACCCAGTTCTTGAAACCGGCGGCGAAACGCGAGACGAGCACCGTCTTGGAGCCGTGACGTTCGAAGTACTCCTCGGCGGCCTTGATGTCGTCCTCATCGAAGAAACGCGTACCCCAACGGAAAAGCGCCTCTCGGCCACCGCGTCGGCCGAACAGGTAGCTCAGGTTGCTGCCGATCAACGTCCCAACGAGTGACGCGATGCCGACGAGCCACATGCTGAGCGTGCCCTGGACGGAGACGAAGCCGCCAGCCATGACGACAATCTCACCTGGCGTCATCGAACCGATGATGAACAGGTTCTCGAAGATGGTGAAGCCGGTGACGATCAGATAGCCCCAGCTGTCGAGCGCGGCAAGGAACCAGTCGAGGGGGGCGAAGCCGGTCTGCGGCGCGATCACCCGTCTCCTCCTTCGACAAGAGCGGGCGCTGCCCACGCCAGCCAGTCCTTGTAGTGCGGGAAGAGCACCACGTACGCGCCGAGCGATACGAGCAGCATCACGAAGAAATCGAGTGCACTGCGGGTCATGACAGAAAGGACGAAGCCCACGGCCGCAGGCAGTTGCGCCAGCGCGACCAGCGTCCACGAGAGCGAGACCGAGGCGGCGAGCGTGTCGGCCTTCCCGGCGGTCACGCCACGCTGCTTGAGCCCGCGTCCCAAAAACGCCCCGGCGACCGCCGCCGCCCAGAAGAGGTAGCGGAGCGACTCGCCTCCGCCCGGGGCACCCCAGAAGTCGGCGCGCACCGCCATCTGCTCGGCCGCGATGAGCACGACCAGGACGAAGCCGAGCGCGGTCGAACGGCGCACCCAGGTGAGATAGGCGATGCGGATGGCTTCGGTGTCAGGGATCAAAGTGTCCTCGTGTCAGTGGATGATCGACGGTGCAGGCTCATATCCCATCTGACGAGCGTACCATTCGTGCAGCTGCGCAGCCCGGGGGAACATGATGATCCAACCTATGATTCCCAGCGCGCGCCCCCTTCGGGTCAAGATGACCAACACTCGGTCAGGTCACTTCATCCAACCCGAAATCGACCGGCAGAGCAAGCGTGAGAGCACTCGAGGACACCCGATCGACACCCGTCGCCCGCAGGCCCGCGAGGCGTTCGAAGGTGATCTTTCCCGACGCCTCCGTCAGACACTCCTTCTCCATAGGACACGCAGCGCGCACGGCTCTGACCGCCTCGGCAGTGGTCGCATCGTCCATGTTGTCGAGAAGCACGATATCGGCGCCCGCAGCCGCCGCTTCCGTCGCCTGGCCGATCGTGTCGGCCTCCACCTCCACGAGCAGTTCCGGATGCACGGCGCGGGCAGCTCCAACGGCCGCAGCGATGCCCCCCGCGTGTGCGATGTGATTGTCCTTGACGAGCACCATGTCCCACAGGCCGACGCGGTGGTTGTGCGCGCCGCCAACGGCGACCGCGTACTTCGAGAGATCCCGCAGTCCGGGCAGCGTCTTACGCGTGTCGGTGACAGCGATGCTCTCGCCCGCCTCGGCCTGCCAGCGTGCCGCCTCGGTGGCGATACCCGACAGCAGCATGACGAGATCGAGCGCGGTGCGCTCGGCCGCAAGGACCACTCGCGCAGAACCGCTCACCTCGGCGACAGGCGTGCCTGCCGTGACAGCGGTCCCCTCGGCAAGCAGTGGGAAGACCTCGACGTCATCACCGAGACCGGCAGCGATCGCCAACATCTCGAAGACGCGCTCGGCGACCGGTAGTCCGCAGACGACACACGCCTCCCGAGCGACGATGCGACCTTGGAAACGCACACCTGCGGGAACCACGGACGCGCTGGTGACATCACGCTCCAGCAGCGAAACGTCCCCCGGACGCAGCACGCGAGCAACGGGCACACCAAGGTCCTCGGCAAGCGCCGAGGCGATGAGTGCGTCGCAGTCGGGCAGCAAGAACATCAGACCTCCTGCGGCTCACGGTCATCGACTCCGGCCAGCGGTACCATGCGAGGCGCGGCTCCGCGCCTCCACACACTGTGGCCGAGCCAGTGCTCATCATCGCGCGCGGGGAAGTCGCCCCGAAAGTGCGCCCCGCGGCTCTCGGCACGCAGCCATGCCGCATGGGTGATGAGCGTCGCTATCGTGACCATGTTCTGGAACTCAAGCTCTTCGGGTCGGCGCAGACTCACGTCGAGCACACCGGAGAGTCCCCCTAACACGTCCGCCGCCTCACGCAGACTACCCGCGGTACGCGTCATACCGACGAAGGCGCTCATCGTCTCCTGCAACGTCGCCCGGCCCTTGGAGCCGGTGAACAGAGCCGTGGAGGGCACTGGCCCCGACACAACACGGGCGGGCAGTGGCGGGGTCTGCGAGCGTTCAAGCGCGCGCATGATCCGCCGCGAGAACACGAGTCCTTCGAGCAGCGAGTTGCTGGCAAGCCGGTTCGCCCCATGCAGCCCGGATGCTGTGACCTCGCCCGAGGCATACAGCCCGGGAATCGAGGTCCGGCCATCGATGTCGATACGCACACCGCCGACCATGTAGTGTGCCACCGGAGCGACGGGGATGAGATCTGTCGAGAGATCCAGACCAGCCTCTTTACACGCTCCCCAGATCGTCGGGAAACGCTTCTTTAGATAGTCCGCGCCGAGGTGTCGCGCATCGAGCCAGACGTTCGGCCGCTTGCACCGCGCCATCACTTTCTCGATCTCCCGACTCACGACATCGCGCGGCGCGAGCTCGGCGAGTGGGTGGACGCCAAGCATGAAGCGTTCCTCATGGCAGTCGAGCAGATACGCACCCTCACCACGCAACGCCTCGGTGATGAGGAACTTGGGGCTGGCGGCACTGTCGAGCCCCGTGGGGTGGAACTGCACGAACTCGAGGTCAGTGATGTCCGCGCCGGCCCGCCACGCTGCGGCAACACCGTCGCCAGTGGCCACGAGCGGGTTCGTCGTGACCTGGTAGACCTGCCCGCAGCCGCCGGTGGCAAGCACGGTCGCTTCCGCCCAGTACGCCTGCGGCCTATGCGTCACGGGATCGTGGATGAGCGCACCCACACACGTGTCGCCGGCGGTGAGCAGGTCGATCAGGAACGCGTTCTCGATCACGTCTATCGAGGGCGAGAGTCTGACAACGCCCGAAAGCGTGTTCTGCACCTCGGCGCCTGTGGCGTCGCCCGAGTGTAGTACTCGAGGAAGACTGTGCCCGCCCTCGCGCGCCAGCTCTACACGCCCATCCTCGCCGCGATCGAAATGGACACCGAGCGTCACGAGGTCCTGCAGCGCTTCGCCTGCCTCGGCCACCACCGCCCGGACGACGTCGGGATCACACAGCCCCTGCCCCACCACGAGCGTGTCGGCCAGATGCAACTCCACCGAATCCGCCTCGCCAACGGCGCCGGCGATGCCACCCTGCGCATACCAGGTATTGGTCTCTTTGACCTCACCTTTGGTGACAAGCGCGACTCGTCCCCGCTTCGATGCCATGAGCGCCGCCGTGAGTCCGGCGATCCCCGAACCGATCACCAGCACATCGTATCGCTTGGAAACAAGCTCAGCTGTGTCGAACTCAAGGAGGTAGCGCCGTCCCAGCCCGTCAGGCAGGCGCATGACGTCAGTGTCAGCCAACGTGCACCATCCGCTCGACGGACGCGAACGCTGCAGCCCGTACATCTTCGGGCACCACGACCTCGCCGGTCATATCGCGCAACGCGTCGCGCACCTTCTCGATCGTGGTGAGTCTCATGTCGGAGCACAGCATCTTCGGCTCGATGCCGTAGAAACGCTTGTCCCGCGCCTCCTTCGCAAGGCCATGCAGCAGGCCCCGCTCGGTGACCACGACGAACTCGTCAGCCGAAGAAGTCACGACGTGACGGAGCATGCCGCTCGTGGAGAGCACGGCATCGGCCAGCGCATTCACCTCGGGACGGCACTCCGGGTGCGTGAGGATCTCGGCCAGCGGGTGGATATCCATCATCTCGATGACCATCGCAGGCGTGACCATATCGTGCACCGGGCAGTAGCCGTCCCATGCGATGACCTCGACCTCCGGCAGCCTGGAGGCGACCCATGCCGCGAGGTTGCGGTCGGGCGCGAAGAGCACCTTGGATTCGCCGAGCGAACGAACGACCTCGACAGCGTTGGCCGAGGTGCAGCAGATGTCGGTGACGGCTTTGACCGCCGCCGAGGAGTTCACGTACGTCACGAGGGGTAGCCCGGGATGCGCCGCCTTGAACGCGACCGCCTGCTCGGCGGTGATCATGTCGGCCATCGGGCAACCGGCACGCGGCTCAGGCAGCAGCACCGTCTTGTCAGGTGAGAGGATCTTGGCGGTCTCGGCCATGAAGTGCACGCCCGCGAACACGATGACCGAGGCATCCGTCCGGGCGGCTATCTTCGACAGCCCGAGGGAGTCGCCCACGTGATGCGCCGTGTCCTGCACCTCGGCGCACTGGTAGTTATGGGCCAGGACCATAGCGTCGCGCTGTATCGCGAGTGCTCTGATCTCCGCGTGCATGGCGTACAGATCGGTCACTGCTGCTCCTGTCGGGGGACGATCGCCATGTTGTCGATGAGACGGGTGGCGCCTACCCGCGCCGCCACGATCGCACGCAGCGGACGATCAAGCGTCTTAAGTGACTGTAGCGTCACCGGATCCACGAGTTCAGCATAGTCGAGTGTGGCCAACGGCTCCGCCTCGACGGTGTCACGGAGCGCCGTGGCGATGACGCGTGCATCGCGCTCGCCGTCCAACGCCAGGGTCTCGGCAGTGCGAAGCGCCCGGTAGAGCACGGTCGCTGCGGCACGCTCGTCGCGGTCCAGATACGCGTTGCGGCTCGACATCGCCAGGCCGTCGCACTCGCGCACGATGGGGCAGCCGACGACTTTCGCCGGAAGATCGAGGTCACACACCAACCGCTTGACGACCTGCAGTTGCTGGTAGTCCTTCTCGCCGAAGAACGCGAGGTCGGGACCGACGATCGAGAGCAGCTTGGTGACCACGGTGCAGACGCCACTGAAGTGGGCGGGCCTGATGGCGCCCTCCCACATACCGCCGAGCGGACCGGGGCCGACCGTCACGGCGGCGTCTGCCGCATACATCGCGCTGACGTTCGGCGTGAAGACGATATCGGCGCCCTCGGCGGCAAGCAACGCGAGATCGTGCTCGAGGTCACGAGGATACGCTTCGAAGTCCTCACCGGGACCGAACTGCGTGGGGTTCACGAAGACGGAGACCACCACGTAGTCCGCGCGGGCGCACGCGGCCTGCACGAGAGAGAGATGTCCGTCGTGCAGCGCACCCATGGTGGGAACGAGCGCGACGCTCTTGCCTTCGCGCTTCGCAGCAAGCACCGCTCCATGGACTTCTGCTTTTGACGACAACCGCTCCACGTTACTCCTCCGCTTCGAGCGTCAACGGCAGCGCGCGCTCGAGCTCGGCGACGACGCTCTCCTCTGCGTGGGTGAGCTGTTCCTCACCCGGAAACGCCCCGCCACGCACATCAGCGGCGTAGCGTGTGACAGCCTCCGTCATCGCCGCGCCGATCTCCGCGTAGCGCCTGGCATGCCGCGGCGCAAAGTCCCCTATGCCGAGCAGGTCGTGGAAGACCTGCACCTGCCCGTCGCAACCGTCTCCGGCGCCGATGCCGATCGTGGGTATCGAAAGCTCCTCGCTCACGATCGCAGCGACCTCGGTGGGGACGAGTTCGAGCACGATGGCGAACGCACCGGCCGCTTCGAGCACCAGGCAGTCCTCGACCAGGCGCAACGCGGAAGCCGCGTCGCGGGCCTGAACCTTGTAGCCACCGAAGACGTTGACCGACTGCGGCGTGAGTCCCACGTGTCCCATCACCGGGATGCCGGCGGCGACCATGCGTTCCACGAGCGGCGCGACGTCGGCGCCACCTTCGATCTTGACGGCGCTCGCTCCCGCCTTGGCAAGAAAGCGTGCGGCGTTGCGCAGCGCCTCCTCGTGGGTGATGCGATAGCTCATGAACGGCATGTCGGCGACGAGCAGTGCGTGCGTGATACCACGGGCGACAGCCGCCGTGTGACGCACCATGTCGTCCATGGTCACCGGCAGCGTGGACGTGTAGCCGAGCAGCACCATGCCGAGCGAGTCGCCCACCAACACGACATCGACGCCGGCAGCGTCAACGATGCGCGCCGAAGCTACGTCGTAGGCGGTGATCATGACGATGGGTTCCCCTGCAGCCTTCATGTCGCGAAGCTTCAGGGTCGTGACGGGCTTGCCGTCGCTGTGTGGAGCGGCAGCGCTCATCATCGGCTCCTTCCCGACCGTCCCAGCCCGTCCCCGGGTCCAGGCAGTCCTCCTCGGATGGGTTTCCGAGTATAGCACCAGGTGAGCGCCGTGCGCGCCATCGCCGACGAAGGTATTCCGCGCACGTCAGGGAGCGACGACCGCGCGAACGTGTCCCCAGACGTCTCTGACCGCGGAAAGGCCGGGGCTATCGGCATCGTCACCGGGAGCGGGCATGCCGCTTCCCTCGGCCATTCCCCCGAGAAGCGCCGCCAGTGCGGGATCGAACGGGACCTCGCCGATCAGCTCGACACCGGCATCTGCGCAGTACCTTCTGATGCGCTCCGCTCCGCTCGCAGACAGGTCGGCTTTGTTCAGTACCGCCGAGACGGACACGCCGAGCTTGCGAGCGAGCTGCACGAGTCGATCGAGATCGTGGACGCCGGATGCGGTGGGCTCGGTGACCGCGACGAGATGGTCGGTGTTGGTGATGGCCGCGATGACCGGGCATCCGATGCCCGGAGGTCCATCGATGATCATCAATGTCCCATCATGCTGCTCAGCGAGACCTTTGGCGCGTTCGCGCACCTCGGTCACGAGCTTGCCGGAAAGGTCCTCACCGGGACGCAGATCCCCATACACGATCGGACCGACCCGCGTGACACCCGAGCATGCCTCCCCGGCCTGCTTCGGGCGCATCGTCACCGCTCCGGTCGGGCAGACTAAAGCGCACGCTCCGCACCCCTCACATGACCAGGGATCGATGCAGTAGCCGACATCCTGGCCCGTGACCTTCGGCTCGACGGCGCCAAAGCGACAGACATCCACACAGGCGCCGCACGCGCTGCATGCCGCGACATCGATCACGGCCTCGCTCGCACCTCCGAACGCCTCGCACGTCACATCGACCGCACCGAGTGCGATGGGCAGGTTCGCCGCCTCGACATCGCAGTCGGCGACCACCACTGAGCGTTCCGCCGAAGCGAAATGCGCGAACGCCGCCGACAGCGTCGTCTTGCCGGTGCCGCCTTTACCGGATGCGACCACGAGCGCTTTCACACACTCGCCTCCCTTTCGGCGACGAGCGCCACCATAGCGGCGATGGCGTCGGCGACCGCCGGGACCTCGTCGGCTACGAGGCACGCGTCCGCATACTTCTCGGCCACTTCGCGCATGAAGGGTATGCGAGCGACGAGGGGTATCCCTTCGCGTGTGCACCATGCCTCGATATCCACCGAGCCCGTACCGGCGCGGTTGAGTACCACCGCCATCGGAACCTCGAGTTCGTGGCCGAGACGGGCGGCAAGTTCAAGATCGTGCAGACCGAAGGGCGTAGGCTCCGTCACGAGAAGGAGCAAGCCGGCGCCCTTGACGGCTGCCACTGCCGCACACGACACGCCCGGCGGTGCATCGAGCACCACACATGCGTGCCCTGCGGCAAGCGAACGCGCGGCGCGGATGACATCAGGCGCCTTCACGTCACCGATATCGAGCGTGCCGCTGACAAGCGTGAGCCGGTCTTGCGCAGCAAGACCCCGAACGGGTCCCCAAGACACCTCGCCGACCCGGCGCCGGGTCTCGCCCATCGCCCCGATGGGGCACGCTATGACACAAGCGCCACAGCCGTGGCAGAGCTCGGGGAACACGAGCGTGTGCCCGCCCAGGATGCGGATCGCGCCGTACGCGCACGCATCGCGACAGGCGCCGCACGCCGTACATGCTTCCTCGTCGACCTCGGCCAGGGGCACCATCACCGCACGATGCTGCGCGTCCATCTCGAAGAAGAGATGGTCGTTGGGCGCCTCGACGTCGCAGTCGACCAAAACGACGTCGCGACCATCTCGCGCCAAAGCGACGGCGAGGTTGGTCGCGACAAGCGTCTTACCGGTGCCGCCTTTGCCGGAAGCCACGGCAACGATGAACGTGCTGCCCACGTCGGACACGACTAGTGGTTGCCGCCGCCACACACGGCTGACGGATCGATGATCTCCATCCGTCCCGCGATCAGCGCAGCCACCGCGTCACTGACGATCGGCAGCTGGTTGTCGAAGTAGACCGCGATACCCACGTCATTGAAACCGGCAAGCGGACGAGCGCCGATCCCTGCGACGATAAGGGCGTTCACTCCATGAGAGGCGAGCAACTGCACGGGCTGCAAGCAACCACCCTCCTGGTGGGGTGGGTTGTCGATGACACGCACGGCACTCACCACACCATCCTCGATGTCCACGAGAGTGAAGCAGTCGCAGTGGCCGAAATGGCCCGAGCGTTCGACTTCCATGCCTCCCTGGCCGCTCGAAGGAACAGCAAGTGTCATGCAGCTCTTCTCAGTCATTCATCGTCCTTTCAGTGATACATGCTAGTGAGGGAATGCTTGTCCAGCTTCTGTGAGCTCGACGAGCGTGCCGGCCGCGAGCGCCTCGAGCGCCTCACGCACCGTCATACCAACCGCACTGTACCCTTTGATACCGGCTAACCCAAGTGCGGGGAACGCCTTGGGCCCGAGGTGCCCAGTCACCACGGCCTCGACACCATGATCGGCGACGAGTTCTGCCGAGGCGATACCGGCAGCCTGCATGGCGTTGCGGTTCGTAGAGTTGTCGATCACTTCGACGTCACCGGCCGTACCGTCCGTGATGAGGAAGTACCGCGCACGCCCGAACCTTTCATCGACCTTGTCGTCCAAGGTCGGACCCACAGCTGATACTGCGACCTTCACTATCGACCCCTTCTTCCCAAACCGAGTCCACGACCGACTCCCCGGCCCAGACGACCGAGCCCACGGCCGAGTCCACGGCCGAGTCCACGGCCCAGTCCCGCACCCGGAGCGTCGGTCACGCAGTTACCACGACCGCCACCTGTCATCGGTCCCTGGCCCTGCGGGCCTGTTCCATCCTGTCCTGGCATGATCAAGACCTCCTTCTGCGACGCGACCTGAAGATCGCGTCATCTAGTCCTTTGCTACCACACGCTCCACCGCAGCCACCAGCAGCGACAGCACCCGCTCACGCTCGCGCAAGTGGTCGAGCCAGTGCGCCAGGAGCTCGCGCCCCTCGGCAGTCAATGCATACTCACGGCGCTGCGGTCCGGATCCACCTTCGACCCACGTAGAGACGACGACTCCGTCATCCTCTAGCCGACGAAGCAGCCGATAGAGCCCACCGGAGTCGGCTGACACCAGACCACTCGTCATGTCCTCGATGCTCTTACGGACGTCATAGCCGTGCGCCTCCGAGTCCGCAAGAGCCGCAAGAACTGCCGGCTCAAGGAGCGCACCCCTGCCACGGCCGAGCTGGCGGTGCGTTCCGTCGGCAGCCTCACAGCGGCGTCTGCGTCCCTGACCCGGCATTCAACCAGCTCCTTCTCAAATCATCTATATGTATAACACATCTAGATGTCGTGATGCAAGTCCCCACCGGACGAAAGAGCCTCTCTAAAGCGATGTAACAAGGCGTGAAGGGTATATCCATTTAGTTGGAACCACATAAATGCGACCCCCGGCAGGGCGTCGCCCGTCAAGCATGGAGGTGGCCTGTGAGAACGATCCTCCGCGTCAACATGTCCGATCTATCCATCACCAAAGAACCACTGCCCGACAAATGGGCGAACTACGGAGGCCGGGCGCTCACCGATGCGCTGGTCTTCACCGAGGTACCGGCTGACGCCGATCCTTTGGGCCCGGACAACAAGCTCGTCATCGCACCCGGTCTGCTCGGCGGAACGACCGCACCCAACGGCGGACGCCTGTCCGTGGGTGCAAAGAGCCCGCTGACCCTCGGCATCAAGGAATCGAACTCCGGCGGCCAGGTCGCCCACTCGCTCGCTCGCATCGGGATCGCGGCGATCATCGTTGAAGGCGCGCCGGCTGATGCGGCAGCGCGCTACGTTCTCGAGATCGGCCCCGATGGCGAAGCCACGCTGGTACGTCACGACGAACTCGCCGGCCTTGGGAACTACGCCACCGTCGACGAGCTCACGAAGGGATTTGCCGAGGAAGGTCGCTACTCGACCATGACCAACGGCCCTGCGGGCGAAATGCTGCTCCCCGGCGCCGGCATCGCCGTCTCCGATCCGAACGGCTATCCCAACCGCTTCGCCGGCCGTGGCGGCCTTGGAGCCGTCATGGGCGCCAAAGGTCTTAAGGCCGTCGTCGTCAACGACGCCGGTGACGCATACCTCGAGCACACCGACAAAGACGCGTTCAACGCAGCGGTCAAGAAGTTCGCGGCCGCATTGCGTGAGCATCCTGTCAGCGGCACCGGTCTTCCCACCTATGGCACGAACGTGCTCGCCAACATCATCAACGAGGCGGGCGGCTACCCCACGCGCAACTTCTCTTCGGGCCAGTTCGAGGGCGTAGACGGCATCTCCGGCGAGACGATGCGCGAGATCACGGTCAAGCGCGGTGGCAACGTCAAGCACGGCTGCCATACCGGATGTGTGATCCAGTGCTCGCGCTACTACGTCCACGAGGACGGCAGCTACTGGACGAAGGGTCCCGAGTACGAGTCCGCATGGTCGCTGGGCGCAGATTGTGGCATCGGTGACATGGATTCGGTCGCAGCGCTCGACCGTGAGTGCGGTGACCTCGGCATCGACACGATCGAGATGGGCGCCACACTCGCCGTCTACATGGAGTCCGGCAAACTCGCGTTCGGCGATGGACCAGGGGCACTCAGTGTACTCAAAGAGATCCGCAAGGGCACCGAGCTCGGCAAGATCATCGCCTCCGGTGCTGAGGCCACAGGTAAGGCGTTCGGCGTCACGCGTATCCCTGTCGTCAAGCACCAAGCCATGCCAGCCTACGACCCGCGCCCGATCCAGGGCATCGGTGTCACGTATGCGACGTCGACCATGGGCGCCGACCATACGGCCGGCTACTCGATCACGGCGAACGTGCTGGCAGTCGGTGGGACCGTCGATCCGCTCAAGTCAGAGGGCCAAGCCGAGCTCTCTAAGAATCTGCAGATCGCGACCGCTATGCTCGACTCACTCGGCCTGTGCATCTTCGTCGCCTTCCCGGTGCTGGACATTCCCGCGGCATTCGAAGCCATCGGCGAGATGGTCACCGCACACACCGGCAAGACATGGGGCGCCGACGAGCTCATGCAACTCGGCAAAGAGGTACTCACCTACGAGCGGCTCTTCAACACACACGCCGGGTTCACGGCAGCCGACGACAGGCTTCCCGCGTACTTCTACACCGAGAAGCTGCCGCCGCATAACGTCGTGTTCACCGTCTCCGACGAGGAGCTCGACGCGGTGTTCGACTTTGTACCTGCAACCGCCGCCGGGATGGGCATCAGCTAGCCAGCGAAGAGGAAACCTGCATGCGCATACAACTCGCACTGTTCGCCAGTCTGACGCAGTACCTGCCTGAGACGGAGAACGGCAACCGGCTGAGTGCGCACGCGCAACTGGTCGACCTGCCCGACGGGATGACCGTCGGGCAGGTGATCGATCGTCTCGGTCTGCCTGACGAACCGCGGATAGTCTTCGTGAACAATCGACATGCCCCGGATGAGTACGTCCTGGACGAGGGCGAACGCCTAGCGGTGTTCCCGCCTGTTGCAGGTGGCTGACATGCCCGTCCCCCACACCCATCCGGTTCCCGCTGCCGAGGAGTACCGCGACCTGCGCGCCAAGCTCGGCCACAAACGCATCGGTATCGTGGGGTGTGGCGGGCTGGGGAGCAACGCCGCATGGATGCTCGTACGAAGCGGCATCGGCTCAC
The DNA here is from genome assembly GCA_030655755.1 of Coriobacteriia bacterium. Classification (GTDB taxonomy): domain Bacteria; phylum Actinomycetota; class Coriobacteriia; order Anaerosomatales; family Anaerosomataceae; genus UBA2279. The sequence continues at coordinate 48,627 of JAUSOQ010000028.1, read as the reverse complement.
TCGTGCTGGCCGATCACGACCTGGTCGAAGAGAGCAATCTCGACCGTCAGTTCTTCTTCCGGGATCAGATCGGGCTCCCCAAGACCGAAGCGCTGGCGACCAACCTGACACGCATCGACCCGGCCGTGCGCCTCGAACTCTTCCAGGCGCACATCGACGAGCAGAACTTCGCGGAGATCTTCTCGGGCATCGACCTGCTCATCGAAGCCGTCGACAGTGCGCACGACAAGGCCATGCTCGTGGCGGTGAGTTCCGAGCTGCTTCCCGGCGTACCGATCGTCTCGGCATCAGGACTCGCGGGCTACGGCTCCACCAACGACATCATCACGCGCCACCTGATGGGCAACCTGTGGATGGTCGGCGACCTGGTCAGTGAGGTGTCCGCCGAACATCCGTTGTTTGCGAGCCGCGTGTGCGTGGCCGCCGGCCACGAGGCGCACATGGCGATCCGTATCCTGCTCGGCTACCCGGAAGCATAGCTTCCGACGGCTACTCCTGCGGGAACTGCGGTGATGCAGTGGCGACCTCGGCGAGCAATCGCCTCGCACGTGCGGCGTATGACGCAGGCACGAGCAGCCGCACCGCCCTGGTGAGCCCCCATGGGTTGTAGTTCTCCGTGGGAGCAAAGGGATCATAGACGTAAGGGATCTGCTCGGCGTCGAGAACCGACTGGAAGAACAGCAGCCTCAGGTCGGGCGCCCGGTCGATACGGCTAGCTGCGGAGCTCGAAGCGACCTCGACCCAGTCTTGACCATCCGCCTGAACGTGCGGCACGGTGTTCGTCGCTGCGAAGACATCGCTCACGCCACGATCCTTAAAGCCCGACACGATACCCAGCACGCTCGTGATACGACCGTGCACGGCACCATCGCGGGACACGGACGAACCGTCCGGCAGACGAACGTCCGGCGCGATCTTCAGCAGCGGCACGACCGCGAACTCGCGCTCCAGCAGATGCGGGTGTGGGATGGTGAGCGTCGGGCTCGCCCACTCTTCATCGCCGAAGAGCAGGATGTCGAGGTCGATGGTCCGCGCGCCATACCGCTCCGCACGCGCGCGCCCGAGTGTCGTCTCGATGTCCTGCAACCCGCCGAGAAGAACGTCTGCACGCAACGACGTCCGCACATGGGCCACTGCGTTCGCGAAATCGGGCTGGTCGGTGACGCCCCACGGTTCGGTCTCGTAGACGTGCGACACAGCCACGATATGTGTCTCGGGCAGCTCGTCGATCAGGTGCAACGCCCGGGAAAGCGTCTCCAGACGATCACCAAGATTGGCGCCGAGTCCGATGTAGGCGTCGGTCATCTCGCACCCCCGTCGGCTATCGCTTGCGTGACACGCAGCAAGCGCACCGTCTCGGCAACATCATGTACGCGCACGATACTGGCACCATGCGTCACCGCCCACGCAGCGATGGCGAGACTTCCCTCAAGGCGCTTCCCGGGATCCGGCTCGCCGAGGATCATCCCGATCATCGACTTGCGCGAGGCGCCGACGACGAGCGGATAGCCGAGCGTCGCCAGCTCGGGCAGCCGATGGAGCAGCTCGATGTTGTGCTCCAACGTCTTGCCGAAACCGATACCGGGGTCTAGGGCAATGCGTTCGCGTGCAACGCCTGCACGTTCCAGGGCGGCCGCCTGTCGCGCAAGGTACTCGCCGACCTCGGCCACAACGTCATCGTAGTGCGGCTCCGCCTGCATCGTGCGTGGCTCGCCGAGCATGTGCATGATGACGACACCCGCATCAGATGCGGCGGCAACGTCGACCATAGCCGGATCGCGGAAACCGGAGACGTCGTTGATGATCGCCGCACCAACATCAAGGCACGCGCGTGCCACTTCAGGGTGACGCGTGTCTACGGAGATCGGGACATCGAGTTCCCCTGTAAGCCCACCGATCACCGGCCGGACCCGCGCAATCTCCTCGGCCACCGATACCCCGGCAGCACCGGGGCGGGTCGACTCGCCACCCACATCGATGATCGAGGCGCCCCAGGCGACAAGTTCTCGTCCGCATACGACGGCGACGAGCGGGTCCTCACACATGCCGCCGTCGGAGAACGAGTCGGGCGTGACGTTGACGATGCCCATGATGAGCGAGTGGTCGAGAGCGAACTCGAACCGGCCGCACCGCCAGATCGACGCTGCCATGCTACGCACCCTTGATGAGTGACATCGCCTCGGCGCGCGTCGCGGGGTTACGCTCGAAGATGCCGCGGACCGCCGAGGTAGTCGTGATGGCGCCCGGCTTACGCACGCCCCGCATCGACATACACAGGTGCTCCGCCTCGATCACCACGATCACACCCTGCGGATCGAGGTTCGTCACGAGTGTGTCCGCTATCTGTGAGGTCAGGCGCTCTTGGACCTGCGGACGCTTAGCGAACACGTCGATGAGGCGCGCGATCTTGGAGAGCCCGCAGATGCGCCCGTGCTTGCCGGGGATGTAGGCTACATGCGCCCGGCCGAGGAACGGCAGCAGGTGGTGTTCACACATCGAGTACAGCGGGATGTCTCTAATGAGCACCATCTCCTGATGCCCCTCGTTGAAGGTGATACAGAAGTGCTCGGCAGCCTCCTGGCCGATACCGGCGAAGATCTCCTCGTACATGTCCGCCACACGGCGAGGCGTGTCGAGCAGCCCCTCACGTGAAGGATCCTCGCCGATACCTTCAAGGATCAGACGAACGCCCTGTTCGATCATCTTCGGGTCCATGGCACGCACTCCCCTGTCGGCAGCGATACGGGCATTCTACCGCAGGTCGAAGTACATGGACTCACTCAATGAGGCCGAACGCCTGGCCGATGGACACGATGGCGGGGCCAAGAATGACGATCAACGTGGCCGGAAGGATGCATAGCACAAGCGGGAAGACGATCTTCACCGGCGCTTTCTGAGCGGCTTCCTCGGCATATTGACGCCGCTTCGTGCGCATCTCCTTGGCCTGAGAGCGCAAGACGCCGGAGACGCTGATGCCGAACACATCCGCCTGTACCATGGACGTCACGAACGTGGAGACCTCCGGTACGTCGGTGCGAGTCGAAAGGTGACGGAACGCCTCCGATCGCGAAATGCCCGCCTGGATCTCTTGCAGCATGTGCGCGAACTCCTCGGCAAGCGGCCCCGTGCTGTTCGATACGAGCTTGGCCACAGCAGCATCGAAGCCCAGACCTGCCTCGACGCTGATCGTCAACATGTCCAGCATGTCGGGCAACGCCCTGCGAATCGCCGTCTTGCGCTTGGACTCGACGTTTCTGAGCCAGAGTTCGGGGATGAAGAATCCCACGACCGTGGCGGCGAGAACGAAAACCACCAGACCCGCCTGGCTGGACGCCATCAAGAGCATGACCCCCAGACAGATGGCGCCCGCAGAGACGGCGCCCACGACCTTGAGGGCAAGCAGCGCCTCCACGCTCATGCCGGCGGGATGTCCCGCACGAGTCAGACGGCCGCGCATACGCTCGCTGTAGCCGGTCGGGCTCAGACGTCGCACGACGTTTGCGATCGAACCGGCCGTAGGCGCGATCACCCGAGCGGAAAACGGCTGAAGCAACGGTTCGGCCGCAGCCGCCTGTTCGATCTCGTAGTCGCTCAAACCCGCAAGCCTGCGCTTGACCCGCCGCTCTTCAGGAGCGAACAGGCTCAACCCGGCATAGACGAACAGTGCTACCGAGACCCCCGCGATCACCACCGCCACAATAGCCACGCGCTACACCTCCACTGCCATCGCACGTCGGAGCCAGACGGCACCGACGATCAACAGCGCGATACCGGAAAACGCCAAGAACCATCCGAACGGGTGTGTGAACATGCCCGCCATGTACGTGGGGTTCACGAGCAGAAGGAGGCCCAGTTCCACGATGGGAAGCAGGATGAGGATCATCCCCGAAAGACGTCCCTCGGCCGTGAGTGCGTGGATGTGACGCTTCAGCTCAGCACGATCGCGCATCGTGGCGGCCACGATATCCAGCACCTCTGCCAGGTTACCGCCGACTTCGCGCTGGATGTTGATGGCGGCCACCGTCCAACGGAAGTCATCGCTCTGGAGCCGCTCGGCCATCCCCTCGAGCGCTTCTTCGACCGACAGACCCAGACGCGCTTCGGTCTGGATGCGACGGAACTCGACAGATGCAGGCGCTGCCATCTGCTCGACCACCAGCCCCACCGCTTGCAGCAGCCCCCACCCGGCACGCAGAGACCCTGCGACGAGGTTGAGCAACTCAGGAAGCTGTTCCTCGAACCGCCTGCGCCGACGCCCTATCGCATTCTCCAGCAAGAGGATGGGCACGAACACGGTAAGAAGTACCGCGATGATGGCAGCGACAAGCGACGCTGTGGCAAGGCCGATCACAAGGCCGACCGCAAGAACAAGAACCAGGTGCAGGTAGATGTATTCGACCGGACGAAGCGGAAGGTCGGCCTGCTCGAGCTTCCCGTGCAGGAGCTTGGTGAATCCCCGGCGGCCGGCGACGTAGCCGACGGCATCAAGCATGTGAGCACGCAACGAACCTGTTGTCCCCGGGCTCTCATCGCTCGCCACCGTGGACGAGTGTGTCTGGTCGTAGAACTTGACCCTGTCCAGGCGCACGGCCGGACGAACGAGCATCGCCCCGACGGACCAGGCGAAGCCTGTCATCGCCAGGAAGGTGAGGGCTACCACCAGCGTCGAACGCCATGGCGGCGGCCGAGGAACCAAGAGCTGCGGCGCTTCCGTCCTGTCAACGCTGGCATACAGCGGATTTTTGAACACGACGTCGCCGTCGACGGATGCTCCGTCAAGTTGCGCGCTCACCGAGACTTCAAGGTCCTTCGTGTTGGGGCCGAGACTCCGGTAGGTGACGAGGTACCGGCTTCGGAGTTCGGTGGCAATGCCACGGTACAACGAGGTCAGCTCGGTCGAGTCGGCGACGCCGAGGTAGCGTCCGCTTGATGCCGAGGCGAGCAGCTGCAGCGCTTGCGGGTCCCACTCGCCTGATTCGAGCGCGACGGCGAATACGGGAACACCGGTAGCTCTCACCGCAGCCACTGCGCTGTCGAGGGAGTTGATGCTCACCGTGTCACCACCGTCGGAGAGCAGCACGAACGTCACGTGCCGGTCGGTGTCCGAGACCAGCTTCGCGGCCGCCACGATTGCGTCATACACAGCGGTCTCCCCCGCCGCGCTCAGGCCTTCGATCGCCTTGAGGAGCTCCGCACGATCACTCGTGAACCCTGAGACGACTTCCGGTGCAAACGCGAAGCTCACAAGAGCCACGCGATCGTCACCCGTCATGCTCTCCAGAAACGTGCCCGCCGCCGACTTCGCGTCCCGCAGGGGCGCACCCTGCATACTCCCGCTCGTGTCGATCAGCAGCACCACGTCTTGCGGACGATACTCGGCGGACTCGGCCACAACCGAGATGACTTCCACTGAGGAGCCGTTCTCGGCGACCGTGAAGGTCGGCGCTCCCGCCTGCGTTCCAAGCATATCGGCGGGCAGCGTGACCGCGAGAGTAACCTCCGGATACGCATCCGTATCCAGCATGTCAACAGCGAGCGCGGAAGACTGCTGCGCAAGCGCCGGTGTCGCGATCACCAACACCAACGCGACTGCCAGTAAGACTCTCAACACGCTCTTCATGGTCTCACCGCCGGGCCGGAGGCTCGAAAGCGAATACCTCGGCCGGCACCTGTATTCCGAAGTCCTCAAGGCGCTCCATGAACTTCGGGCGCAGTCCGGTGCTCTTGAGACGACCGCGTGAAACGCCGTGCTCGTCTATCCCCATGGAATGGTCATAGTAGAAGAGGTCCTGCATCACGATGGTGTCGCCTTCCATGCCATCGATCTCCGCCACCTGCACGACACGCCTTGAACCATCGCGCAGCCGCGCCAGTTGGATGACCATGTCCAGTGCGGACGCCACTTGCTCCCGCACCGCCCGAACGGGCAGGTCGAATCCACCCATGAGAACCATCGTCTCGAGACGCGACAACGAATCGCGCGGGGAGTTGGCATGGACCGTCGAGAGCGATCCTTCGTGACCCGTGTTCATCGCCTGCAGCATGTCGAGCGCCTCGGCGCCTCGCACCTCGCCTACGATGATCCTGTCAGGACGCATACGCAGGGAGTTCCGCACCAGGTCTCGTATCTTCACCTGGCCTTTTCCCTCGATGTTGGGCGGACGCGATTCGAGACGCAGCACGTGGCTTTGGCTCAGGCGCAACTCGGCCGCGTCTTCGATCGTGACGATGCGTTCGTCATCGGGAATGAACGCCGATACCACGTTGAGCAGTGTAGTCTTTCCTGTACCGGTTCCGCCGGAGATCAGAACATTGAGCTTCCCGCGAACGCCGGCCTCAATGAACGCCGCCAGTCGTTGGTCAAGTGTCCCGAAGCCGATGAGGTCATCGACCGTATACGGCTCGCGCGAGAACTTGCGCACGGTGAGCATCGGACCGTTGATGGCGAGCGGATGGATGACGGCGTTCACCCTTGATCCGTCGGGCAGGCGAGCATCGACCATCGGCGAGGACTCGTCGATCCGTCGGCCGACCTGGGCAACGATCTTGTCGATGATGCGCAGCAGGTGCGCCTCGTCGATGAAGCGCCGGTCGGTAAGATGGAGCCGTCCGCGCCGTTCGATGTAGACCGTCGTAGGGTTGTTGACCATGATCTCGGTGATCTCGGGATCCTCGAGCAACGACTGGATCGGCCCGTAGCCGAGTATATTGTCCAGCACATCAGTGGCGATCTCGCGCCGGTCCGCGGTGGACAGGGGCGTGCTCTCCTGACCAAGGAACTCCTGCAGTTTCCGCTCCAGCGAGCGTCTGGTCGCCTCCTCGTCCGTGGCTGTCGCGAGCTCCGTGCCCATCTCCTCGATCAATAGGTAGTGCAGATTGCGCTTGATGGCGTCCTTGCCGGTGCGGGACACGGAAGAGCTCGTGGGGACTTCCCGCAATGCAACCGTCTCGGCCACATCGTTGAGTCGATCTTTAAGCGACACTGTGTGTCACCTCGCCTTCGGACATGCTGATTTTTTTTGCCAGATCGACGAGACTGCGCGCCACTGCTGAACGCGGGGAATCGATGACGACGGGCACGCCACGGTTGACCGACCGCGGCACAAGCCGATCGCTCGGGACCTTGGCGACCAACTCAGCGTCGATGCTGTGCTCCACCTCTCCCGCGTCAAGCCACACTTTGCTGTCGGCTCTGTTCATCACGAGTCTCGTGCGTCCCTCGTCGTAGCCAAGCTGCTTCAGCTTCTGCAGCGACACCCTGGTGTTCTTGATGCTTGCCACGTCCATCGTGGCCACCGCGTAGATCGCGTCGCTTGCATCGATCGCTGCGAGCACGACCTCGTCGAAGGTCGCCGCCGTATCCACGACGACGATGTCGGCGATATCACGAAGCATACGGAGGATCGTCCCGATCCTTCCAACAGTGATCGCGTCCGCATCTTCAGGATGCACCGGTGCGAGCAGGACTCGAAGACCGGAGCTGTGCGGCACAAGGTATCCACGCAGCATCTCCGCGTCCAGCCGGTCGTAGTTCTGAACGGCGTCGAAGATCGTGCGCTCGGGTTTGAGGTCAAGCATGATGCCGGCATCGCCGAACTGAAGATCAAGATCCACGAGAACGACATTGGATCCCATACGAGCAAGAGCCGCAGCCACGTTGCACGCGATGACGGACTTCCCTACCCCGCCCTTCGTGCTGAACACCGTGACGACGCGACCGGCGACGCCGGTCTCTTCTGCCGTGGGCTTCTCCTCGCGACGCTGATCGGCGGTACCGGCAAGCACACCAAGCAGCGCGTCCACAATCTCGCTCCACGGCTTATCCGCCGGGATCACGTCATGGACGCCGAGGCGCATCGCACGTCGGAGCACGTCGGTCGTGACCTCAGCAGCGACCATCACGATCGCCACCGACGGGCGCTCAGTCGACATACCCTCGCTGAAGTCCAGAGCCTCATCTGCGGAAACGCTCGGCCCAATGAGCAGAACCTGTGGCTCCCGTAACCCCATGAGCACCGAAGCGTCAGCCAGCGTCCGCACTTCTTCCACTCGGACACTGTCGGCGCCTTCGGCCGCGGCACGCACTCTTCGGCAGAAGCTTGCGTCCGAATCCACGACGAGTATGAGGCTCATCGTCATCGCCTACTCGAAGATCGACTGTAGCGTGCGGCCTGTCGTTACCGGCACATCGGTCGCCGTGGCTGGCAACAGTGCCAGCCGCACGGAACCTTGCTCTTCCGCGAATACAAGCTTCTCAACATCGGCCGGTGACAGCGCAAGCGTGATCGTGACCGCAGTGGCTCTCTGCTCAGGTTCCGTACTGCCGACGAGTCCTGTCGTCTGAGACTCTTGCGACGTGGCAGGTGCAGGCTCCACCTCGGTCTGCACACCCACGGCCAGTACTCTGACCTTCGACAGCAGTATCTGGGTCTCGGCGCCCTCTTCGGCAGGACCGGGCTCCAAGGTGACCACGACAAGCACGAAATCGCCCGGCTTTAACATCCCCCCCACACACTTGACGTCGTTTGCCGAGATCGACATAGCAACAAAGCCCTCAGGGATGCTGTAGGAGAGACCTATGGCGCTCGGATAGCGGAATCTCGCCATCGTCAGTTGCTCGCCGCTGCTGAGAGAGGTGGCGAGCACCTTGCCTTCGATCGTACTCATCGCGGAGACCGCCCCGTCTGCAACGTAGCGCCTGGGGACCTCCTCGAGCGTAGCGTAGCCTTTGGCGAGCATCTCCTCCGCAGTCATGCCACGCGGGACATCCTGCGTCGCCACCATCACCTGAACGGGTTCTGCGTCGGCATTCAGACGCGCAGTAGCGTCATCCAGGTAGCGAACCGTCATGAACGCGGCGGTCACACCGAGGAGTATGGCTGCCACGAGAATCAGCAGTCTGGACTTCATCACGCCATCCCTTCGTGTCGCATCGTTACTGCGGAGGTACGAGTCGGACCGTTCGAATGTTCAGACCCTCGATGGGTGTCTCAGATATCGCGTCGGACGGGATAACGTACTCCAGGAAACGTCCGACGATGTCGTTTCCCTTGATGTCGGACTCAGGCTCAACATAAAACGACGCGAGATTCACTACCCGAAGCGGCGTTGTCCCCGTCACGTACTGCATCTTCTCGAGAACGGGCACAAATACGATTCTGCGCGAACCCAAGTTGCCTGCTTCAACTGCTGCAAGGTACTGCTCCCACGTCCGGACGTCGTCACCGAAGCGCACCTCTAGCGCCTTCTCGGTTGACGGACCGGACAGGACACCCGTCAGGGTCCAGATCGTGTCGCCTATTTCGATCACGAACGGGAACTGGTTCTCCAGATAGTAGTAGTACGGCGGCGGAACGTAGCCAGAAACGGAAGTCACATCATACTCGGCGGGGGCGTCCTGAGGGTTCCTCCACTTGGGCGGGCTATAGATGGCAGACAGATCCAGCGCACAAAAGTTCCCGACTTCGCCTCCGCCGCCATTGACCCTCAACTCGCAGCGCTCCCCGTATGTGTAGTCGTGAAGTTGTACCGAGACCGTCACAAGGTCACCGGGGGTCCCGTCGTAGCCGCTCACAGAGACGTCAAGCACAGGGTACGTCGAGCGCCTGACGAGGAGGACGGCTGCAGAACTGACCTTATAGCCATCTGCGGTCACGTCCATCGGATATGACGCGATTGTGCCCTCCGATTCGGGTACCGCGAGTGAAAGGATCCAGAGTCCGGGAGCACCGCCTCCACTCATGTCGAAGTTCTTGCCGTCGAATCTGACCGTAGGCTGACTGTCAGCACTCACTTCAAGCTCGACCCACGAGTCCTGACCGGCGGTTACGACAGACTGGTCGAGAGAAACCTCGTGAATGGGGCAGCCTAGCGGCGGAACGAAGATTGTAGCGGCAGGCCGCAGGGGCTCTGGGACGCCATCCACGTACGCAGGATCGGTAGTCCCGTCCGGATATGCCGTCTGGCTGTTGTAGACGATGACATCCAGCGGGTAGCCGCTTTGCGCGGCAACACCGGGAACTGAGAGGGACTTCTCCCAGAGGCCGGAGCCTTTATCGACCAGATCGATCTCCGGACCACCGGCGATCGCGACCTTGACCTTGTTGGCGCTTATGATGGGAACTCCCCAGGGAACGAGGCCCTTGCTGCCGGTTAGATAGACGATCTGGGCACGCGCACTCGTTCGCACCAGCCACGAGTTGGAGCCCAATATCCTACCGAAGAACAGCGGCGCGTCTTTCGCAACGGTCACCTGTACGAAGTCGATGCCGACCTCGGTCTCCGGAGTCCCATCCACGACATAGAGGTCGTCGCCGGGCCTGGACGCATTGTTCGCGGCGTAGGCCTCGGCCTCGGCCAGCACCTCGGGCTCACTGCCGCCGTCAGCAAGCACACGACATCCTGCAAGAGCGGCGGCGTCGGCCGCTGTCTGCAACTGACGCCTCACGGTGTACGCATACCCGACATCCACGGCGAGGGCCGTGAACAGAATGAGTACGACCATCATGATGGCGACCGTGACGATCGTCGCTCCCTCATCATCTCTCAGGAAATGAGACATAATACTCACTCGATCCTTAGTGTTGCGGTACTGTGCAACACGAACGTGTTGTCGGCGGTTCCAAAGATCGACTGCATCAACGGCGTGAAGATCGGTACCGCGCGCGTAACGGTGACCGTCGCGGGGTCGCCCACATCCTCGATCGACGGCGCCTCGGGAGACACCGCGATATCGGCATCCGTCAGCTCCATGCCCGGCGCCGCCTGCGCCACCTTGTAGCGGACCGTATCGGGTATTGTGACCAAACCACCCGGATACTCAAGCGCTGACCAACGCGCACCCTCGCGGGCCGCATGGGTGATCTCGTTCCACTGGTAGAACAGGTAGCCGAACTGGATGATGCCGACGAGCAGCATCACGAGGATCATAGCGACGAGCGCAAACTCGACCGCCGCTGCGCCCTCATCAGACGGAGTATGTCGTCTTGAGATTGACACCGGCCCCTCGCTCTCGCTGTCTTGGCTTTGCTTGGAGCTTGCATGGGCCCGGCGAGCCGGGCCCATGCAATCATCGGTTCACTCGGAGACTGTTAACCTTTAAGCTTGGTGATCACCGTTTCGAACAGCGTCTTGATTTCCCCGCCGAGCAGCCACACCGTCGCCATGATAACAACCGCGATACCAGCAACCATGATGCCGTACTCAACGGCCGTAGCACCTTCGTCACTAACGGCCAATGTCGTGGCTTTCACATACCATTTGAGTAGCATTTCGAGACACCCCCTCCCATCGACTCGCTAGCCCATGTGCTTTGGATGCCCGGAGCGGGGATGAGGGTACATGCTCCCATGGTATGAGCGTGGTATGAAACGCGGTCGGCCTATGGGATGAGTGCTACCCGATGTCGTTGGACGGCACGTCCACAAGATGCAGTCTGATCGCTTCGACCACGGCCTGGGTGCGATCGCGCGTATGAAGCTTGCGCAGAATGTGGCTGACGTGTGACTTCACCGTGGGCTCTGAGATCCAGAGTTCTTGTGCGATGCACCGGTTGTTGCATCCCCGCGCCATCAGTGCGAGCACGTCCATCTCGCGTGCAGAGAGCGCCGGCACGTCAGCCACGTCAGCCGGCACCCCCCCGGCGTCGATGACACGTCGGGCCACGGCCGAGTCCAAGACCGTCTGACCGTCAGCCACGCCACGCAGGGACTGGAGCAGAGACTCGGCGCTCGTATCCTTCATCAGATAGCCGACGGCACCCGCAGTGAGCACGCCAAAGACCTCGTCATCGTCATCGTAGCTTGTCAGCACGACCACCCGCATCGTCGGGTCGCGGTCCAGTAGTCGCCTGCATGTCTCTACGCCACCAATTCCCGGCATCCGCATGTCGAGGAGCACGAGTTCGGGGCGGACTTCCAGCAACGCATCCAGCGCCTCCTCGCCCGACGCCGCCTCACCGACGACTACCATGTCTCCGTCCGCCTCGATCGCCGTCCTGAGACCGTAGCGGACGAGTTCGTGATCATCGATGATGTAGACAGACGTCTTCGACATATCATCTCCTCAGCACGGAACACGCACACACAGACGGCAGCCGTTCCCCGGCGCCGAGTCGATCGCCAGCCCACCACCTGCGCTGCGAACCCGTTCGTGCAAGCTCCGGAGCCCTACTGTGGCGCCGCTCTCGCTCTCGGCCGTTGCGGAACACACGTCGAAACCATGCCCGTCGTCCTCCACCAGGAGGGTCACCGAATCGGGAGCATAGTCGATACGCACATGCACCTGCGTTGGTGAGGCATGCTTCACGGCATTCGTCACCGCCTCCCTGGCCACCCGGTAGAGACATGCCTCGACCTCCGCGCTAAGCGGGCGAGGGATACCACCGAGCTCGATCATGGCCTTCATCCTATCGGGCGGTGTTATCTCTCTGAGCCAGTACTCGATCGCTCCCACCAGTCCCAGTTCCTGCAGTTTGGCAGGACGCAGATCGTAGATGTACCTGCGTAGTTCTCCCATGCTGGCACCCAGCAGATCCTGGATCTCATCTAGCTGCCTGGCCACCGCGTCTGGGTTCCGATGTACCTTCTTCTTGCACACTTCGAGACCAAGCGATATTGAGAAGAGCGCCTGCGCGATACCATCGTGCATCTCGCGAGAGATACGCTCTCGTTCACTGGCGAGCAGCGAGTAGCGACTCTCCTCGGCAAGTTTCGCGTTCTCTAGTGATGTGGCCGCGAACGCAGCAAGAATGGATAGGAACGCCGTCTGCTCTTCACGTAGCTGGTGTTTGACGGAGTTGATCGCACAGAGCACGCCGAGTGTCCGGTCCTTCACGCGCACCGGCACTGCGAGCACCCAGGCCCCCTCCACAGGGTCGGTTTCGACGTATGGCCGACCATCCGTCAAGACGCGCTCTATCACCCGCGGCAGCCATTCCTCCCACCACGACTCAAGATGTTCGTTCTTGGAGCCCCTCACGAACACCTCGGTGCTCACACTGCCCGACATCTCATCGTCCTCAAACAGGTACAGCACGATCTTCTCGGTACCGGTGAAGAGTTTCGCAGCGTCGACGATTATCCCCGGTACCTCTCCAAGATCATGAGCACCGGAAACGGAAGCTGCGACTTCGTTCAACGAAGAGACAAGTACACTTTGTCGGTATGCAACCGGAGGCATCTTCCCGGAGAGAAAGCTCCTGTGCACAGACAGAAGGCGACGCACATTGAATGCGCCTTCCTGGCCGCACGTCACGCTCTTGTCCGTCATTCGCAGCTCCCCCGGAGCGCCCTACGCCGGCGCGATCCCGCTCTGCCCTTTGGACACATCCGTGCCCTTGGGGAGCTCGACGCGCGGACGCTCATCGACGTCCTTCTCCTCGGCGGCAACGGCAACTTCTTCGGCGCCCGCGTCGGGCTCGTTGGCCTGACGCTCCTTCTCGACTTCGAGATACTCGTCCCAGCGGTCCTCGAGTAGCGCTTTGAGCTCCTCTTTGTCGACGGTCTCGCGCTCGATGAGCACTTGCGCCATCAAATCGAGCTGGGCGCGGCGCTCGGTCAGGATCTTGTTCGCCTTGTCGAAGCCCTCATCGATCATGCGCCGGACCTCTTTGTCGATCTCGAACGCGATCTCTTGGCTGTAGTTGGGCGTGTTGGAGAAATCTCTGCCCAAGAAGACCTCGCGCTGGTCATCGCCGAGCGTCATCGGTCCGAGCTTGTCGGACATGCCGTAGCGTGTGATCATCAGCCGCGCGAGCTTGGTCGCACGTTCGATATCGTTGCTCGCACCGGTCGTGATGTCGCCGATCGCGATCTCCTCGGCCACACGACCGCCCAGCATCATCGAGATCTCGTCGAGCATCTCGCCTTTGGTGTTGAGGAACTTGTCCTCCAGCGGCAGCGCGAGCGTGTAGCCCAGCGCACGGCCGCGGGAGATGATGCTGATCTTGTGGATGGGATCGGTGTTGGGAAGAACGTGGCCGACGAGCGCATGACCCGACTCGTGATAGGCGATGACGCGCTTCTCTTTGTCCGAGATGAGCCGGCTCTTCCTCTCCGGACCGGCGATAACGCGCTCGATGGATTCCTCGAGCTCGCTCATCTCGATTTCCTTCTTACCGTGACGTGCGGCAAGAAGCGCCGCTTCGTTCACGAGGTTGGCAAGATCGGCGCCGGTGAAGCCCGGCGTACGCCGCGCTACCACCTCGAGCTCGATGTCTTTGGCCACGGGTTTGCCACGCGTATGGATCTTTAGGATATCGGCTCGTCCCCTGAGGTCGGGCCGGTCCACCACGATCTGGCGGTCGAATCGGCCGGGGCGGAGCAGAGCTGAGTCGAGTACGTCAGGGCGGTTGGTCGCCGCCATGATGATGACGTTGTCTTTGATGTCGAAGCCATCCATCTCGACGAGCAACTGGTTGAGCGTCTGTTCCCGCTCGTCGTTGCCACCGCCGAGGCCGGCGCCACGCATGCGACCGACCGCATCCAACTCATCCACGAAGACGATGCACGGCGAGGCCGCCTTGGCCTGCTCGAACAGATCGCGGACGCGGCTGGCGCCGACACCCACGAACATCTCGACGAAGTCCGAACCCGAGATCGAGAAGAACGGCACGCCCGCTTCACCCGCGACTGCACGCGCGAGCAAGGTCTTGCCGGTGCCGGGAGGTCCTACAAGCAGCACGCCCTTGGGGATCTTGGCACCCAGCGCCTGGAACTTGCCCGGGTTGGCCAAAAACTCCTTGATCTCCTGCAGCTCCTCGACGGCCTCATCGACACCCGCCACGTCTTTGAACGTGATCCGCGGTTGATCGTGGGTGACGCGCTTGGCTTTCGCCTTGCCAAAAGACATGACCTTCGAGTTCGACCCCTGCATCTGGTTCAGGATGAAGAACATGAAGCCGACGATGAGCACCACAGGGACAAGCTGCACGAGAAGCGTGACGAACCAGTTCTGGTCCTGGGTGTTGACCTTGTAGCCCTCGATCGGCGGATTCTCGTCGATAAGTTGCGCGAACCAGTCCTCCCCCAGATATGTGGTGGTGAACTCGGCCGTCTCCTTGGCGGTCTTCGCTTTCTCGTCCTCGTAGAAGGCGCCCTGGATCTCTTTGTTGCGCAGGAATACCTCGGCCGTTACGACGCGATCCTCTTTGAGCGCCGAGACGAAATCGCTGCTGTTCATCTCCACGATGCGGACGTTCGCATCGAAGCTGTTCACGATGAACGCAAAAAGCGCCACTATCACCAGCATATAGAAGAGCGCGGTTCGTAGATTCTTGTTCACACTCAACACCCCTTGGGGGCGGACTACACGGAGTAGACCGCCGGTTTCAGAACGCCTATGTACGGTAGATTCCTATACCGCTCGGCGTAGTCCAATCCATAACCGATAACGAACTCATCCGGTATCTCGAACCCGATGTACCTGCAGTCGATCGGCACACGCCGCTTACCGGTCTTGGAGAGCAGCGTGCAGACCTCCAGGCTGCGCGGCTTGCGCGATGCAAGGTTACGCAACAAGTACTTCAGTGTGAGACCGGTATCCAAGATATCCTCGACGACAAGCACGTCGCGCCCGTCGATCGTCTCATCCAGATCCTTAAGGATCCGCACTACACCCGAGGACTTCGTCGAGCTTCCGTAACTTGAGACCGCCATGAAGTCGATCTCCACCGGACCGTCGATGGCGCGCGCAAGGTCGGCTACGAAAAGGGCGGCTCCGCGCAGAACGGCAACGAGCAGCAACGAACGCCCTTCGTAGTCGGCCGCTATCTCGGCGCCCAACTCCCGGACACGCTGCTGGATCTCGTCCTCGGATAAGACGATGCTCTCGACGTCTGCGTGCATCCACTCACCTTTCGACACATGTGACGGCCTGTCGCCGTCACCCACTAGTCTGTTCCCTTCGCCAACACAACTCCAGTACCTCTGAGGTCTGCGACGTGACCTTGAACTCATCGCTGAGCCTGAGTCCGACGACCCATACGATCCGGTCGCGGTACCGTACCACAGGCGTTGAAGCCCTCAGCCGCTTCGGCACTTTCTCGTCAACGAACAGATCGGAGAGCTTTTTGGTGCCCTCCATCCCGAGAGGCTTGAACCGATCGCCCTCATGAGGGCCGTCAACGGTGAGCGCCCCCCCGACTGTCACAGCATCGACGAACGCATACTGCGGATCGTCGTTCACCTCTTCAAGACGCGCGCGGCGCGCCTCGATGACGCCGAACCGACCGAGGTCGCACCTACCGGGCACCTCGAGCAAGCATGGTACCAGAGGCGCAGCGACAGCTCCCCTGCGGGAAACCATGAGTTTACCGTACTCCGTGCGCGCGTGCAGACCGAAGGGCAGATCGCGCGCGAAAGACTCATCGCCAAGACCGTCCACGATCGCTTCGATGTGCTCGAACTCAAGACGGGACGCCTCGGGAAACGCTTGGAACAGCGCCTGCCGCACGCTGCGGCGTGCCATCGCGCGAGAGAGAGACGCCATATGCTCGCGATCGAACGCGATGCCGCCATCGATGCGCTCGACGAAGTCGTGGCTGAAGGCCTCGGCCATCTCCGAGAGGAACTCGTCCTCATCGGAGAGTAGTCGTATGGTGCGCTCCAGTGTGGTGTCGAACGACGGATTCACGTGCTCGACGAGCGGCTTGAGTTCGTGACGGACCCAGGAACGCAAACGCGAGGTGTCGGCATTAGTAGCGTCTTCGCACCACGACTGGCCGAGCGAGGTGAGGTACTCGACGACCTCGGTGCGTCGCCCGCCCAGCAGTGGCCGCACGATGCGGCCGCGTACCGGCGCGATGGCGCGCAGCCCGGCGGGGCCGGCGCCGGTCACCAAACGCATCAGGAACGTCTCGAGTTGGTCGTCGAGCGTGTGCGCCACGGCGATCCGGCCGCGAAGCGGCGCGACGTCCGCTGCCATGCAGCGTGCGTCGAGTTCGTCTGAGGCGAAGCGGTAGCGCACGCGCCTACCGGCGTCCTCGAGGTTGAGGCCTTCGGTCTCGGCGTGAGCGGCTACATCGAAGCGCACGACCCGGCACTCGATACCGAGCTGCACGCAGAGTGCCTCGACGAACGCCTCATCGGCATCGGCCGCCTCACCGCGCAGCATGTGGTTCACGTGCAGGACAGAGAGACGCAGACCGCCGCCCAACTCTCCGCCCGCAAGCAGGCGTAGCAGCGCGACGCTATCGGCGCCGCCTGAGACGAGCGCGAGCACCACGGAGCCTGTCGGCAGCATGTCGTGCTCGGCGGCGGTGACGCAGGCGATGTCGGAAAGCGAAGGCATGCGTCCAGGGTACGAGGTGTGGGACGGGCGCGCCAGGGGACGTCGCGCACCAGTCGCTACGCCTCGGCCACCGCGACAGCTGCACCAGTCGGGGGAGCGGTGCTAGAATCAGCAGGTCGCGTCACCCAAGATCCCATGAAAACGCATGGAGGTATCCCCTTGTCTACATTCCATCTCACCGATCCCGCGCTCGCTCCCATCGCCGAGAAGGTCATGGCCGGCACGCGCCTCACCCGCGAAGACGGCATCACACTCTACGGAAGCAACGACCTGCTCGGCATCGGCCAGATGGCCGACCACGTTCGCCAGGCCAAGAACGGCGACCATGTGCACTTCATGGTGAACCGCCACATCAACCCCACCAACATCTGCCGTAACCGGTGCAAGTTCTGCGCGTTCGCCCGCAGCAAGGGCGAAGAGGGCGCGTACGAGATGACGCTGGACAGCATGGCCGAAGCCACACGTGAAGGCGTGGCCGACGGCGCGTACGAGATCCACATCGTGAGCGGCCTGCACCCCGACTGGAGCTATGAGTTCTACGTCGACATAGTCCGCCGTGTTCGCGAAGCTGCGCCCAAGCACGTCATCGTGCAAGCGTTCACCGCCGTCGAGATCGAACACATCGCCATCATGGGCAACAAGTCCACGCTCGAGACCCTCACCGACCTTAAGGCGGCAGGCCTTGATGCGCTGCCCGGCGGAGGCGCCGAGATCTTCTCGGACAGAACGCGCGCAGCCGCATGGGAGAAGAAGACCCAGAGCGACGTATGGCTACGCATCCACGGGGAGGCACATTCGCTCGGCATCAAGACCAACTGCACGATGCTCTACGGTCACATCGAGACGCGCGAGGAGCGCATCGACCACATGATCTTGCTGCGCGAGCAGCAGGACAAAAGCGGCGGCTTCCTCGCGTTCATCCCGCTGGCGTTCCATCCCGCCAACACTGAACTCTCCGACCTGCCGGCAACGACCGGTTTCGACGACCTCAAGACGCTCGCCATCGGGCGCCTGATGATCGACAACATCCCACACATCAAAGCGTTCTGGATCATGCTCGGCCTGAAGGTGGCGCAGCTCTCCACCGCGTTCGGCGTCGACGACCTCGACGGCACCGTGGTTCAGGAGCGCATCACGCACATGGCGGGCGCCACCACACCGGAGGCGCTCTCTAAAGAGGACCTGGTCGCGATGATCGAGGAGACCGGGCACGTGGCGGTGGAGCGCGACACACTCTATAACGTCGTGCGCGTCTACGGAGAGTAACCGATGGCCCGCCCGCGGCTCGGCCACATCCAGTTCATCAACTGCCTGCCTCTCTACTACGGCATGGTGAAAAACGATGTGCTGCTCGACGTCGACTTGGTGAAGGCGAACCCCGCCGACCTCGCGCGCGAACTGATCGACGGCACGCTGGACGTGGCCCCCATCCCGGCCATCGAGTACGCGCGGCACGCGGAGGACTTCGTGCTGCTGCCCGACATCGCCATCTCATCAGACGGCAAGGTGCAATCGATCCTCCTGATCTCAAAGGTACCTGCCACCGAGCTCTCCGGCCGCACCGTCGCGCTCACTGACACCTCGCGCACATCGCAGGTGCTCGCACGCATACTCATCGAGAAGCACTGGGGTGCCTCGGCCACCTACGTCGAGATGCCGCCGGACCTCCCGGCCATGTTGCGCGACGCCGACGCCGCACTACTCATCGGCGACGAGGCCCTGCGCGCCTACTGGGACCAGCCTGAGGGACTTTTCGCCTACGACCTGGGGACCGTGTGGACCGAGTGGACCGGCCTGCCCATGGTCTACGCCGTGTGGGCTGTGCGCCGCAGCTATGCGGCCGAGCAACCGGAAGCGGTGCAGACTGTCGCCGATGCGCTCTCCGGCTCGCTCACCTACTGCCGCGCGCATCTGGACGACATCGCCACCTACGCCGCGCGCTGGGAACAGTTCCCCGCCGAGAAGTTCCGCAGCTACTTCGATGCGCTGCAGTTCCGCTTCCAGCCGCGTTACCGTGAAGGGCTCGCACGTTATCTGGCTGAGGCGGCCGCAATCGGGCAGCTCGAGGCGGTACCGGCGATCGAGGTGTTCGGCGAATGAGCGAGCGTGAGAAGAGGGCCGGGGTAGAAGTCGGCGGCTCAGACAGTCCTCGCTCCGGCGCATCCGCGCCTACGCTGCGGAACTCGCCGACGACCCCTACCCCGGCCCTTCACGAGCTTGCGTTCGCGACTGCGCGAGGGGAGCATCGGCTCACCGCCGAGGAAGCGCTGCAGCTCCTCGAGTACGCCGACATCCTCGTGCTGGGTGCCGCGGCCACGGAGATGCGCGACCGGCTGCACCCGGAGCGCGAGGTCACGTTCATCGTGGATCGCAACGTCAACTACACCAACGTCTGCGTGAGCGGCTGCAGCTTCTGTGCTTTCTACCGCGACGCAGCAGATGACGACGCCTACGTCATGCAGCCTGACGAACTCTACGCCAAGGTCGAGGAGACACTGGCGCTCGAGGGTACCGCGATCCTGTTCCAGGGCGGCCTGCACCCCGACCTCGGTATCGAGTGGTACGAGGACATGCTGCGCGCGCTCAAAGAACGCTACCCCATCCACGTGCACGGCTTCGGCCCGCCGGAGATGGTGCACATCGCACGCGTCTCACACATCAGCACGCGCGAGGTACTGCAGCGTCTGCGCGCCGCCGGCCTCGATTCGCTGCCCGGCGGCGGCGCCGAGATCCTCGTGGACAGCGTGCGCTCCCACGTCTCCCCCAAGAAGGCCACCAGCGACGAATGGCTCGACGTGATGCGCGAGGCGCACGAGCTCGGCATGTCCACCACCGCCACGATGATGTTCGGCGGGCTGGAAAGCATCGAGGACCGCGTGCAGCACATGCAGCGCGTCCGCGAGGTGCAGGACGAGGCTGTCGAGAAGGGTGCCGTGGGCTTCCGCGCGTTCATCCCGTGGAGCTTCCAGCCCGGCAACACCAAGCTCGCCGAAGGCGAGTTCACCGGCAAAGCCGCCAGCGGCTGGGAGTACCTGCGCACGCTCGCAGTCTCGCGACTCTTCCTCGACAACGTCACCAACATCCAGGCGTCCTGGGTGACCCAGGGCCCCAAGATCGGGCAGGTGGCGCTCTGCTTCGGCGCCAACGACATGGGCTCCACGATGATCGAGGAGAACGTGGTGGCCTCGGCAGGTACGAGGTTCATGCTTGCCCGAGAGGAACTGGTGCGCCTCATCGCCGACGCGGGCTTCACGCCCGTGCAGCGCGACACGCTGTATCGCGAGGTACGGCGATTCTGACTGAGCAGCAGACTAGCTGCTCCAAGATCGTCAATCGCTTGACGGGCTGTAGCACAAGGCGGATATTATTGGGCTCCAGCAACAGGGTCTCCACCGAATCCGGCGCGATTCAGAAGTGTCGCTAACCGCTATTCATGCAAACTTAGCTGCAAGACGATTCAAGTACCTACTCGAAGGACCTTACGAAAGGAGTTTTCATGCGCCAAGCACCGTGCGCAACCTGTGCAACTCCGAGTGTCGGCAAGCGCATCGTCATCGCGGGAGGCGGTTACGCAGGCACGACGGCCGCAGTCAACCTCGGCAGGAAGCTCAAGGGTAGAAGCGACGTCGAGATCATGCTCATCGAACCGAACGCACATCAGCAGGCGCTATCGGAACTCGACCTCGTTGCCGTCGGTCCGGCTCGGGCGGAGTTCTGTGAGCTGTGGCTTGCCCGTGTCTTCAAGAACCTGCCGGTGACCGTCTGCTACAACCGTGTGACCTCGGTCAACCCGGCGAGTCATTCGGTCACGGTCGGGTCACACGGTGTGACCACAGGCGAAGTGGACTACTGGCGCCTCGTACTTGCAACCGGCGCAGTCGCGTTCGTACCGCCCGTCCCGGGACTCGCGGAACATGCGGTCACCATGTGGTCGGTCGCTGATGCGCAGGAGCTCCAGCGCCGCGGTGAGGTGCAGTTTCGCGTCGCCGCGAAGCTAGACCCCATCGATCGGCCTCGCGCGCTGTCGTTCACCGTCATCGGCGGTGGAGCTACCGGCATCGAGATCGTCGGCACCCTTGCGGAACTGCTTCCCAAGCGCATACACACTTTCGGCCTGGACCGCAGCGACCTCCGCATACGACTCGTGGAGGGACGGCCAGACATCCTCTACGACCTTCCGCAACAACTCCGCGAGCGTACGAAGCGCCACCTTGCCAAGCTCGGCGTTGAACTCATCACCGGTTCTATGGTCTCCCGCGTCGAGCGAGACACCGTACATCTTGAGAACGGCTCCGTCATCGACTCATCGGTACTTGTCTTCTGCGGCGGCGCGAAAGCCGAACCGAGTGCACTTGAGTGGGGCCTTGAAGCCGACGCTTCCGGACGTCTGGTAGTCTCAGAGGTCTGCAAGGCGCCTGGCTATGATGACATCTACGTCGTAGGCGATATCTCCGCATTCCGCGACACCGAGACCGGACGCACGATTCCGATGCTGGCGCAGTTCGCCATCCGCGAAGCAGAACATACTGCTAAAAACATCCTGCGCGAATTGCGCTGCGAGCAACCGACACCGTTCCCGTCGGGCATGCATGGCGAGTTCGTAAGCGCAGGCCCCCGCTGGGGAATCGGATGGATGTTCGGCCTGAACCTGTCCGGGATACCGGCCATCATCATGAAGCGTCTCACCTATGTGCTGTACTGGTTGCAGGTGGGCGGGATCCTGCTGGCCGTACGCCGTACCCGTGAGATGTTGAAAATGCAGCGCTAGATCTGAGGGGGGAGTCTGATGGCGCCCGATAAGGTACCTGCGGCCGAGTTCGGCATCTGCGGAGGAAGCGGCACGCTCTCGTTCGCGTTCCCTGCGGGACTCGCCGACGAACGCGTCAACATCCTTGCCAAGAACCTCGTCTTCGACACCCCCTTCGGGCGCTCTCCCGCCTTCACGCACTTCAGCGTCGAGGGTTCTCACGGCATCCGACACGTCCTCGCGGTGAAGATGCACGGTTGGCGCCGCGGTGTGAAGCGCGCAGACGCCTCTCTGCAGGTCTTCTGGGTGTTTGCCGAGGCCGGAGTCCGCAAGGTCGTGGCCGACGGTGGCGTGGGCTCGCTCAACCACCTACTCGATCCGCGTGACGTGATCATCCCCAGCGACTTCATCGACCTCACGATGAAGCAAGACATATACATAGTAGGTGATCACCTGCTGATCATGCGTCAGCCGGTCTGCCCCGACCTCTCGAAGCATCTGTACCTCTCGGCAAGTCCGCACTTCACTCGCGTCTATCGTCGCGGCACCTACCTCGTCACCGACGGCCCGCGCTTCGAGTCGCCTGCGGAGGTCGACTACATGAAGCGACTGGGCGGTGACGTCATCGGGCAGTCGTTCGCACCCGAGGTCTTCCTCGCCCGCGACATCGGCGCCTGCTACGCCGGCATCTACATCGTCGTCAACTACGGTGAAGGCGTCGTCAAGCAGTGGGAACACGCCGAGATGGAGTCGATCTTCTTCGACGAGTCCGAGACGATCGCGCGCTGTGTCCTCGATACGGTTGCCGAGGCGGACCTGGATGCCGCGTGCGGATGTATGGAGCTGCGCAAGCCGAGCCTGCTGGGACTTCCCGAGGAACCGCAATGATCGTAGCGGGCGACTGGGCGATCACCCCGGGCGTCAAAACGCTGGAGCACGGCGCCGTCTTCATGAACGGCAGCCACATACAAGACGTGGGGACAAAGGACGCGCTCGTCGCGCGCTACCCGAAGGCGATCGTGCGCGACCACCCGGGTTGCATCATCATGCCGGGACTCGTGAACGCCCACACACACCTTGCGCTCACCGCGCTCCAGGGCATCGTGCCTCCGGAAGGAGAGCTCAGCCCGTGGATCGATCGCATCACCCGCGCGATCCTCGCATTGGACCGCAACGACTTCGCCGCCTCAGCCGCAGCGGGTGCCGCACAGTGCCTGCTCGGTGGAGTGACGGTCGTCGGAGACATCGTGTACGGACCCGAATCGCCTGCCACCGCGAGCGATCTCGGACTCGGCGGGACGTTCTTCTGGGAGGTCCTCGGCATCACGCCTGCCGAGCTCCCCGAAGCACTCGCGATGATCGAGTTCCCCTCGATACCCGGCGATCGGTGCCCATCGCGTACGCGCTGCGGCCTATCGCCCCATGCTCCCTACTCCTCCGGCCCCGACCTCCTGCGCGCGGTCAAACAAGTCGCGGATGGCTTTGATGTCCCCTTCGCCATCCACGCCGCCGAATCCCTCGCAGAGCTGCAACTCCTTACAACCGGTGACGGCCCCTTCGCAGAGAAAGCGCGCCGTCTCGCGCACGGGTTCCACCCGCCCCGGTCCGGTGCGATCCACTACCTCGACCATCTGGGCGTCCTTGATGGTGCGATCGTCGTACACTGCGTGCACCTCATGCCCGGCGAGGCTCATCTTCTTGCCGAGAAAGCCCGCGGTGTCGTGCTCTGCCCCCGCTCGAACGCATTCCTCGGCAACGGAAGGCCCCCCATCCGCACGCTGCTCGATGCGAAAGCCCGCATGGCGCTGGGAACCGATTCGGCCGCTTCGAACGCGGACCTCGACCTGTTCGCTGAAGCGCGTGCACTCAGAGAGCTCGAGCCGCAGCTCACCGTCACACAGCTCATCAGGATGATGACCGAGACAGGGGCCGAGGTCCTCGGCCTCGGTAACCGTTTCGGTCGGCTAGCGCCGGGCTACAACGCGGACGTGATAGCGGTGAGGATCGGCGAAACCGGCAACCCTCTCCAGGCGGTGATCGATCTCGGCAGTCCCGCGCGGGTCAGAACAGTCGTGACGGATGGCGTGGCGAGAGTGCTCGGTGGTGTGCCGACGTTCCCGACGATCACCATCCAAAAAGCGATCGCCCAGGTCACCGCGAAGGCGACCCGGGCGATCGCAAACTAGCTGAGGTTCTTCTCAAGATTCTCGGATTATTCAACAGATGAGCAGACTTCCTGATGAGCACGCTTGAGAAGATGGCCGATGATTCATTTCGCGCACGTTTCCATAAGAACGATCAGAAAAGAGACCGCGCGCGAAACGGAGTGCTGCTACTGAAGACATCTGAACGTGTACGATGGTCGCCTACCACTCAGCAATCAGACTCTACACAGCCTCCGCGCAGCTGTGCTACTCTCGTTGAATGGTAAGGGGGTTGACGTGAGAGAACCGGCATTCTCCACGACACGAAACATACTCAGAGCGGGCGCTACAGGCACGGCTGTCACACGGCCGGTACATCCTGTTGGCGCCTTTTGCATTTCTCCTCTCGACCCCCCACGCCCCTCGTTCGAAGACGACGGGGGCATCCTATACACTCGCCGCTGATTGAAAGACGCGGTCGGCCGGGAGGAATCCTCGTCGAAGCGTCGATCCGACGGCACTAACGTGCGCAGATTGGAGGGGTGCCGGCAGCACACACAAGCGTCCAGTAAAGACTGGAACGCGTACTGACGAACCAACCGTTTCTACGAATCTATGAATGGAGGTAAGGGTGAACCTTTCCAGGCGTGGCTTCTTCAAGCTAACCGGCGCGACTTTCGCTGCTGGTGCCCTGGCCGAGGTTTTTGGCCCTGCCAACGCCCTTGCGGCTGATGCCGTTCCGGAATTGCGTATCAAGGGTGCCGTCGAGTCACCGTCTATCTGCTGCTACTGCGCTGTAGGGTGCGGCAGTGTTCTTTCGGTCATCGATGGCGAGCTCGTGAACCTTGAAGGCGATCCGGATCACCCCATCAACCGCGGTGCGTTGTGTTCCAAGGGCTCGGCCCAGTTCAACATCCGCAACGTGTACAACCCTGAGACCGGTGCGCTTGAACCAAACCCGTATCGATTGACAAAGGTTCAGTACCGCGCTCCCGGATCTTCCGAGTGGGAAGTGAAAGATTGGGAGTGGGCCGTCGAAGAGATCGCCAAGCGCGTCAAGGCGACTCGCGACGCCAACTATGAGACCACTGACTCCAAGGGTGTTACCGTGAACCGCTGCGAAGCGATCGGTAACCTCGGCGGCGCAGGTCTTGATGGTGAAGAGTGCTATGCGGTGCAGAAGTTCGCTCGCGCGCTCGGCGTGACGTTCATCGAGCACCAGGCCCGTATATGCCACAGCGCCACTGTCCAAGGTTTGGGCAACACATTCGGGCGCGGTGCCATGACGAATCACTGGGTCGACCTGAAGAACTCCGACGTTCTGATGGTGAACGGCTCCAACTGCGCTGAGAACCACCCGATCTCGATGAAGTGGATAACCGAAGCCAAGCTCAAGGGCGGCAAGTTGATCGTCGTCGACCCACGCTTCACGCGTAGCGCCGCTGTCGCCGACCTGTACGTTCCGCTCCGCTCGGGAACAGACATCGCCTTCTATGGCGGTCTGTTCAACTACGTCATCGAGAACAACCTGTACCACGAGGAGTACGTCAAGAGTTACACGACGGCTTCTTGGCTCGTAACGCCGGACTATAGTTTCTCGGACGGCATCTTCAGCGGCTTCGACGCGGCAACCAGCAAGTACGCTTCGACGACCTGGTCCTACCAGATCGATTCCGAAGCTCAGTGGGACACCGCCGAGGGTGGCAAGATGGCATGGGTCAACAAGGCTGGCACGCCGGCCTTCACGACCCCTACGATCAAGAACGCCAAGAAAGACGCGACCCTCACGGACCCCAACTGCGTCTGGCAGCTCATGAAAGCACACTACTCGCGCTACACGCCGGAGCTCGTCTCCAGCATCACGGGTACCCCGCTTGAGCGGCTGCTCGAAGTCTATGCGCTGTACGCCTCCACCGGTGAACCCGGCAAGGCCGGCTCCATCCTCTACGCGATGGGCCAGACACAGCACACCTACGGTTCACAGAACGTCCGCGCTATGGCCATGACCCAGCTGCTTCTCGGCAACATGGGTGTAGCAGGCGGCGGCGTCAACGCGCTTCGTGGTGAGTCCAACGTCCAGGGTTCCACCGACATGGCGCTGCTGTTCCACATCGTCCCTGGTTACATGTCGTCGTCGACTAGCGTCAAGCACCCGACGCTCACCGACTACCTGACGACGGAGACTCCTGCAGGTGGTTACTGGACCAACAAGCCGAAGTTCTTCATCAGCCTCCTCAAGGAGCTGTACGGAGACTACGCCACGACCGCTAACGACTACGCCTACGACATGCTTCCCAAGTACGATGGCTCGAACCACAGCCACATCACGATGTTCGAGAAGATGTACAACGGCGAGATCGAAGGTCTGTTCTGCTGGGGTCAGAACCCCGCGCAGGCCGGTCCGAACTGCAGCATGGAGCGCAAGGCCATGGCCAACCTCAAGTGGATGGTCTGTGCCGACCTCTGGGAGACCGAGACATCGATCTTCTGGACCGAAGCAGCCGGCGTCAATCCTGCAGACATCAACACCGAGGTCTTCTTGCTCCCTGCCGCTTGTCACTACGAGAAGCAGGGCGAGGTCGCAAACTCCGGTCGCTGGATCCAGTGGCGCTACAAGGCAGTAGAGCCTCGCGAGGACCAGAAGGACGACCTGGAGATCTGCACCGAGCTCGTTCTCAAGCTCAAGGAGCTCTATGAGGCCGAGGGCGGAGCGAACCCTGAGCAGATCACGAAGCTGACTTGGGACTACATCGGTGACGACGGTCACGCCGACATCACCAAGGTCGCCCGCGCGCTCAACGGCTACACAGTCGCCGATGGCAAGCTGCTGAAGAACTTCACTGTGCTTGCTGCTGATGGCTCCACCGCATGCGGCAACTGGGTCTACTCCGGCTACTGGAACAACAACGACTCCAACGAGCCCGCAGACCAGCCGACCGGTGCCCGCAACAACGTCGACGAGCCAGGCGCAGGACTCACTGAGCCCGTCGGTTCGTACCTCGGATGGTCGTTCGCGTGGCCGGTCAACCGCCGCATCATCTACAACCGCGCATCCGCAGATCCCAGCGGCAAGCCCTGGAACGAGAGCAAGATCCTCGTGAAGTGGGACGGCGCCAAGTGGCTTCGCAACGACGTTCCGGACTTCGGCTGGTCAGTCACAGCCGCGGACGGCACAGTCACAGCGACTCCGCCGAACTCGACAGCGTTCATCATGACGCCGGAGGGTGCCGGTCGCTTCTTCACCCCATCAGGTATGGCGGACGGTCCGTTCCCGGAGCACTACGAGCCCTTCGAGAGCCCGGACGAAAACCAGATGTCCGGCACGCAGTGCGATCCCGCCATCACGATCTACCCGACGGCGGCGGAGACCCGCGGTACGGCGGACGAGTTCCCGATCGTCATGACGACGTTCCGTGTCACCGAGCACTGGCAGTCGGGCGTTCTTACCCGCAACCTGCCGTGGCTCGTCCAGACGATGCCGAAGATGTTCGTCGAACTCTCGCCAGAACTGGCCAAGGAAAAGGACATCGTGTCCGGCGACAACGTGGTCATCGAGAACAAGCGTGGCGCCATCACGGCCTACGCAATGGTGACCAGCCGCGTCAAGCCGTTCACTATCGGCGGCAAGATAGTCCACCTGATCGGCACCCCGTGGCACTGGGGCTATGCCGGTACGTGCTCCGTCGGTGGTTCAGCGAACGAGATCTCTCCGAACGTTGGCGATGCCAACACGATGATTCCGGAAAGCAAGGCGTTCCTTGTCAACATCCGGAAGCAGGAGGTGTGACATGGCTGAGACAGCGATTCTTTATGACGCCTCCAAGTGCACCGCCTGTAAGGGTTGCCAGATAGCCTGCAAGCAGTGGAATCAGCTCCCCGCGCCGCTTACGGCCGACGAGTATGAGTTCACGAAGAGCTACCAGGCCCCGCTCGATGTAGACCCCGACACGTGGTTGATCATGACCTTCGCCGAAGTCCCGATGGATATCGGCGTTGAGTGGAACTTCATGCGTCACGCATGCTTCCACTGCACCGATGCCGCATGTGCGATGGCCTGCCCCGTGGGCGCCATCAGCCACAAGGACAATGGCGCGGTCGTCATCGACCAGGACAAGTGCATCGGTTGTCAGTACTGCGTGAGCAACTGCCCGTTCTCGATTCCCCGCGCCAAGATCATGGGCGGCACCGATTACGCGAAGACGTTCAAGTGCTGGCAGTGCTTCGACCGCACGTCCAATGATAAGGCCCCCGCGTGCGTAACCACATGCCCGACCAACGCCCTCGAGTACGGCGACCGTGCCGAAATCGTGGCCAAGGCCAAGGCACGCGTGGATGTGCTCAAGGATCAGGGCTTCGCCAAGGCTGAGGTCTACGGCGTTGACGAACTCGGTGGTATGCACACGATCATCGTGGCGCATCGCGGCCTCGAAGCTCACGGTCTCATCCGTGACCCGAAGGTGTCTGCGGCGACCAGCCTGCTCGACCTCGCAAAGCCACTCAGTGTGGTCGGCGTTGGTGTTGTCGGCGCTGCCCTCGGCCTGTCTTTTGCCATGGGTCTAGGCTACAAGCGCGGCGAGCACACCTACGACGAGAAGACTGACACCGTGACGATCGGGGAGGTGGAGTAATGAGATACATACAGCGCCAGAGTTCGTTCGCACGTGGCCTTCACTGGATCCACACGATCGCATGCATGTCACTGTTTGTGACCGGTATCATGCTCTTCGTCCCGGCCGTGGCATCGTCTGTCGGCGTTGGCGCCATGCAGGGTGCGCGGACCATCCACCGTGTGATGGCCGTCATCTTCATCGCCGCACCGCTATTGGGTGTCGCCGTGAACCCGAAGGGCTTCATACACTTCATGAAGTGTATGTTCTACAAATGGGACGCCAATGACTGGAAGTTCATGGGCAAGTTCTTCCCATACCTGTTCCTGGGCCCTGCCAAGCAGCACATGCCTGAGCAGAAGGAACTGAAGTCCGGCCAGGCGTTCTCTGACTGGATCATCCTGGCTTTGGCTCTCCTCATATCGGTCTCCGGCGTGTTCCTGTGGCTTTCCGCCGCTGGCGTCGAGATCAGTGGAGTCCTGGCCTTGTGGATGCTCGTGGCTCACGATGTGGCCTTCGTTCTGTTGGGTCTCTTGATGATCATCCACATCTACCTGGGTGCCGGCGTGTTCCAGCCATACCGTGGTTCCGTCAGACTCATGTTCGGTGATGGTCGCGTTCCTGAGTCCGACGCTCTGTACCACTGGGGCACCTGGGCAAGGGAAGAGTTCCAGAAGGGTGACCATATCTCGGCAGACTAGTCTCGTCTACCAACTTCTCACCCTGCTAAACGGAAAGGGCCGGATCCATCAGGATCCGGCCCTTTCTACGTCGATAGCAACCTCTGCTACTGCGTCTGCTCCGTGCCACCCTCGGTCGGAATCGTCTCCCGGGAACCAGTGGCTTCACCCGTCACATCGGCTATACCGCGGTCGATGAACTTGACCATGTTCTCTTCGGTAGCCGCACCGGAGATCTTGTCTAAGATCTTACCGTCCGCATCAAGTAGGAAGAAGGTCGGCGTGATGAACACGCCGTACTCCTCGGCCTGGACCCGGCCTTCGTCGGTAGAGACATCGATGATCTGGAAACTCTCTATCTTCGGTTCGTACTCCGTGCGCAAGCTCGCGACGATGGGCTCCATCGCCTGGCAGAACGGACACTCGGGATCGAAGAACTGCATGAACGTCAGGGGCGCCTTCTCCTCGGGAGCACTGCTACAACCGGGAAGCACCACCATGCTGGCGAGGAACGCCAGAGCAAGCACCGTGCTGATAACTCTTCTCATCTTTCCTCCTCTGCAACAATGCGTCCCTCGAGGACGCGATCGACATGCCCTGTCTGTCACTCCGCAAAGAGCTTGTCGGCGGCCTCCATCATGGCGTCGATGTCCCGGGGTTCATTGAGACCCGAGTGCTGGGTGTAGATGATCGTGCCGTCCTTGTCGATCAGGTAGCTCCAACGATTCGCGAGTATCTGAAGCTCGTTGAACGCTCCAAACTTGGGTGTCGTCGTACGGTCCCAATCGCTGAGCAGATCGAACGGGATCTCCAACTGCTTGCGGAACTCTGCATGGGACGCCCATCCGTCAAGGCTGACGCCGAAGACCTCGGTGTCGCGATCTTGGAAGAACTGGTAGTTGTCACGGTACCCGGACAGCTCGCCTTCTCAAACCGGGGTGAAATCCGCCGGATAGAAGACCACGACCACGTTCTTCGTGCCTACATAGTCCTTAAGAGCGACCGTGACTTGATCTTGGCTTTGCATGCGGAAATCCGGCGCTATGATGCCGACTTCCAGACCGTCCTGAGCGGGCAGGTCAGCCGTCGTGTCCGCATCTGTCGCTCCCGTGCTGTCCGTGGTGCAGCCCGTCAATGGTAGCGCCATCACCGCTACAGCAGTCAGGACCACGCCTAAAACCCAGATGCGTTTTCGCTGCACACCTTCACCTCCACCTATCGGATTACCGGACCTGTGCTTTTGGGCTGGGACTATTGTACCCACTGGGCTTCTTTTCCAACGTGGCAAACCGGCACAGAGACCTGGTACCCAGCGAGGTGTTGCGGTACCCTGTCAGAGGATAAAAACCTCAAACCGGCAACCCACCATGGAGGTAGTATGACTCCTTCCCTGCGCTCGAAATCCATCCAGCGCTACAGTGAGACCCGTCCAGACATGGCTCCTACGCTCTCTTTCTTCGAGAAACTCTGGACTCTTCAAGACTCCATCGCACAAGAAGCGCCCGATTGGCAGCCGCCTGCAGCCAACGAGGTAGAAAGTGCTTTGGCGTCGGGTCGCATCGTCTTTGCGATCTCGGCTCCACTCGTACCTGCTGAGGCGTTCCGCGTCGCACTACACTCGGTCTCCAGTCTGCTTGCAAACGAGGGTGGTCTACCGCTTGAGCACGCCGATGTATTGAAGGACGCTGACTTCGACACTGCTGTCACCGAAGAGATGGTCGCCGACATCCTGAAGGGCGTGGATGCCTTCATCTCGACCATGTACGACAAGTTGGGCGGAGAAGACGCCGGCGTGCCGTTGACGACATACTCGTTCGTCGTGACCACTGCACTCACACCGTTCATCGCCGCCAGCGCAACGAAAGCGCTGAAGCCCCTCAAGGACTTCGACTGGACGCGCTGGGATTCCGGACTCTGCCCTGTCTGCAGCACCCCTGCGTCTTCCGGTCGAGTGCTGGACAGCGGCGCACTGCAGGGCGGCGTTCGTATGCTCTCATGCCCGCTGTGTCGTGCCGAGTGGGGCTTCACCCGCCTCCGCTGCTCAAGGTGCGGCGAACGTTCGCATGCCAAACTTGAGTACCTTCTCGACGAGCAGGACAAGGGACATCGTATCCACACCTGCCAAACGTGCCACGGCTACCTGAAGACGTCGTTTGAGAAGGACCTTGGTTTCTCGGTCGATCCGGTCGTCGAAGAGGTCGTCATGCTGGCTCTCGACGCCGTGGCCGCCGAACGTGGGATGTCCCCGCTCGGCGAGAATGAAGATCGAGTCGCGAATTAGGGTACACACTTCCTTCAGTGCTCGGTGTTCGCCTGTTCTGGTGCCATCGGATCACTCGAGGAGTGTGGTGCAATGGACGTTTGGTTCTGGGTATGGGCTACCCTCGCTGCAGTACTCATCGTCGGTGAGATGTTCACCGCCGGCTTCTTTCTGTTGCCGTTCGGAATAGGCGCCACAGCAGCAGCGGCAGCAGACTACCTCGGCCTCGCACTCGGATGGCAGTGGGCGGCATTCCTCGCCGTCTCCGTCGCACTCCTCTTCGGCCTGCGTAACTTCGCCGATCGCGTGACGCATGAGCCACCCGAGAAGGTCGGCGTGGATCGGCTCATCGGCAAGACCGGTGTGGTGATCGAGGGCATCGAGCCCGGCGACGCTGCGGGGCGCATCAGGATCGCGCGCGAGGAGTGGCGAGCGGATTCGCCGGTCGACACGCTCATCCCGGTCGGCACGCGGGTCGTCATCGATCGTGTCGAGGGTACCCACCTGGTGGTAACACCTGTCGAAACGACTGGTACGAAGGGGGACTGACATGACGACTGGAGCAACGTTCGCGGTCCTGTTCGGCGCTGTGGTGCTCTTCGTGGTGTTCTTCTACGCCGTGGCCGGCATTCGCATCGTGCGACCATACGAGAAGGGCCTCGTCGAGCGTCTCGGCAAGTATCAGCGCACGGTCGATTCCGGATTGACGATCATCATCCCCGTCATCGACAAGCTGACGAAGGTGGACATGCGTGAGAACGTCGTCGACGTCCCCCCGCAGGAAGTCATCACCAAAGACAATGTCGTCGTCACTGTCGACGCTGTGGTCTATTACGAAGCGACCGACCCGGTCAAACTCGTCTACAACGTGGCCAATTTCTACGTCGCCGCCACCAAGCTGGCGCAGACGAACCTGCGCAACGTCATCGGCGAGATGCAACTCGACGAGTCACTGACGTCGCGCGAGAAGATCAACGCGGCGCTTCGTCAGATCCTCGATGACGCGACCGACAAGTGGGGCGTGCGTGTCGTACGCGTCGAGCTGCAGCGTATCGAGCCGCCGAGCGACGTCACCGAGGCCATGCACCGCCAGATGAAGGCCGAGCGCACCCGTCGCGCACTGATCCTTGAAGCCGACGGCGACAAGCAGGCGGCCATCACGAGAGCAGAAGGCTCGAAGGGCGCCGCAATCCTTGAAGCCGAGGGTAAGGCGCAGGCCATCAAAGACGTCGCCGAGGCCGAGAAGTTCCAGAAGATCGCACTCGCTGAAGGTGAAGCGCTCGCCATCAAGTCGGTCTTCGGCGCCATCCACAAGGGCGAGCCCACCAACGACCTCATCGCGATCCGCTATCTCGAGGCCCTCAAGGCGATCGCCGACGGCCCCGCAAACAAGGTGTTCCTTCCGATGGAAGTCAGCGGGATCATGGGCAGCATCGGCGGTATCGCCGAACTGTTCAAGGAGAAGACCGCCGAGTAGAACGTAGGCCTATCGTGTAGACAAGAGAGGCGCCCCTGGGCGCCTCTCTTTCGTTTCGTGATCCTAGTGTAACGTCACCACCACCATGACCAGACCGTCACGCATCACGACCTCGTACGTCCGCACGTCCGCATCAGGATGATCGGTACTGCCGTCTCGCACGTCATAGCGCCAGCCATGCCAGGGACACATCAGGTAGCAGCCATCGAGGACACCGTCGGAAAGTGGCCCGTACGCATGGCGACATAGGTTGGAGAGCGCGAAGTACTCCTCGCCCACCCGAACGAGCGCGATATCGCGCTTGCCGATCTTGATGTGACGTACCTGCCCATCGGCCAGATCCTCTACGCGACAGACCGGCACGTCAACGGGCACGCCGTCCTCAGGTTCTTCGATCACACCGATAAGCTCCGCGCCATCCTCTACATCCGTGCGGATGAACAGGCCGCACCAGCACTTACGCATCGCGGCGAACTGCTCGAGGTAGAACGGGATACACGGACAGACGATCTTCGCGTCTTCTTTGGGGTCGCCGGTCCTGATCCTGCACGGGCAGAACACGTCACCGGTCTTCTCCATGATCTCGAGCTCGGAAGCGAGCACCTCGTCAACGAACTCGTCTTCGGTGTTGAACTTGTAACCGAGCGTAGCCACGAACGGCGCCATGTACGCCTTGAGGTCTTCAGTGGTGGTTCCCGGTGCGAAGCGTTGGCGGACCAGGCGATCGGTTTTGCCACTCATAGGACGAGCAGCTCCTTGATCTTCTTCTTATTGAAGCCGACGACCACTTCCCCATCGATGACGACCACAGGAAACGATGTACCGCCTGAGAGTGCTTTCACCTCCGCGATCGTGTCTGCCCGTTCCTGACCTTCGAGCAGATCGACCTCGGCCAGATCGAACACGACCTCGTTGTCCTCGAGGTACTTGCGCGTCATCCGGCAGTACGGACACGTGGAAAGGGCGTACAGCTTAACAGCCATGCGAAGTCTCCTCACGATACGCGGCAAAACGCTGACTGCGATGCTCAGGCGCCTGCGGTGCCGCTCGGTACCGGGTCACCATGCTCGACTTCGATCTTGCGCCAGTGGTAGACGTACAGCGGCCCGGCAATGAACAGCATCGCTCCGTTGCCGACGAGACTGAGTACCGCGTAGCGGCGTGAAGAACGCTCCTGCGCCTCCATCTCCCGCTCCCACTCCTCGTCGGTCATAGCAGGCTCACCTTTCTCGTCAAGCGGTCGCATGCCATATTGATACGAATCCGGATATGCGAATTCGACGATGCCACGCACGAACCCGACCGCAGCGACAATCACCATGATGAGCGTGATAAGACAAACGAGGTACAGGTAGATGTTCCTGAGTGACCAGCGGTCTGCCGTCATCGATGTCTCCTTCATAGGGGAACCACACAGTTGATTATGCCCACCCGCCGCACGGCGTTACAATGCGCTCATGACTTCATCGCCACATTCCCACGCCGATGCCGGGTTGCGCGTCGCGTTCCTGGCATCGGGCTCTCGCGGCAACACTCTCGCGGTCTGCTCGGCAGATGACGTCGTCTTGGTGGACGCCGGACTCTCCGCTCGGGAGACAAGACGGCGGCTGGCCGAGGCAGCGATCGACGAGAGCCGCATACGTGCCATCCTGCTCACACACGAACACTCCGACCACGTCGCCGGTGTACGGGT
The DNA here is from genome assembly GCA_030655755.1 of Coriobacteriia bacterium. GTDB lineage: Bacteria > Actinomycetota > Coriobacteriia > Anaerosomatales > Anaerosomataceae > UBA2279. The sequence continues at coordinate 13,730 of JAUSOQ010000028.1, read as the reverse complement.
CCTTGCGAAGCAGCTTGATGTGCCGGTGCTTGCTACAGAAGGCACCATCAACGGCTCGAGACATCTGGCAGCCGTAGCGGTCATGGAACGCGTCCGACCAGACTGCGATTTCACGATCGGCGGCCTGCGTATCCGCGCCTTTCGCACGAGCCACGACGCGATGGAGCCTGTGGGCTACGTCTTCGAGGATGCCAGGGGTGTCCGCTTCGGCCTGGCCAGCGACACAGGTCATGTACCTGCCGAGGCGTTGGAAGTCTTGGAGAGCTGCACCATCGTCGGCCTAGAGGCCAACCACGATGTAGGCATGCTGCGCACGGGGTCCTACCCTCGCTTCTTGAAGGAGCGGATCCTCTCGCGCACCGGTCACCTGTCCAACGACGATGCGGCGTCGGTCCTTGAGCGCCTCATCGCAGGCGGTGTGAGCAGCGTGTGCGCTCTGCATCTTTCGGAACAGAACAACAGTCCCCAGATCGTGAGACGCACACTGGGATGTTGCGTCGACAGACTCGGAGCGGACATCGAGGTCATGATCGCATCGCAGCACACCACGGTGATCTGCTCGGCCTAGAACTCGATGCCGAGACGAGCGTTCACGCCAGCGTCGTAGTAGTGCTTGCGAGGAACCATCTCCGTGACCAGATCGGCGACCTCCGCAAGACCCTCGGGCGCCCCTCGGCCCGTCAGCACCACTTCTACGTGCAACGGCCTGGACTGCAGGGCCTTAAGGACCGGCGGCAGCTGGAGAAGCTCATGGGCAAGTGCGACATTGATCTCATCAAGCATGACGACGTCGTACTCACCACTGGCGATCGCCGCCTCAGAGACCTCCCAGGCCTCGGCCACCGAGCGATAGTCCTCATCGGTCGGACCCGGGCCGAGAAGCCCGGTCCATGCACGCGCCGGACGAACGACCTCTATACCGGCACGCTCTAAGACGTCGAGCTCGCTGCTGCGACGCCCGCCTTTCACGAACTGCACGAAGAACACGCGTAAGCCGGCGCCAACGGCGCGCACGCAAAGACCCACGCCTGCGGTCGTCTTGCCTTTGCCCTCGCCCGTGTAGACCTGAACGCGACCGACCCGTCCTTGTCCTGTCATGTTCACTCCTCGGCTCCGTCACGAATGAATCCCAGCGCAGTGTCCAGCGCCTCCTCATCGGTACGTACCCCGAGCGCACCCGCTTTGACGACCTCGCCCCATAGACTGGTCGCCTCACCGCCCGAGAAGTCTCGTTCGGCGGTCATCTCGCCCACAAGTACGAGCGGAGCGCCGCACCTCACCGCTGCGCGAAGATTACCGACGTTCGCACGGCCGAAGGGTGTGGGTGCGACGATGACACACGCGCATGCGGCGTACTCCTGACGCACCACTTCCTCGGCCGCAGCGGTCATCTCACCGAACGCGGGCAGATCGACGTGGTCGGCATCGAGCGCCTCGGCGACCGCCTGGTCGACATCGCCGCGGTTGAGCGCACCACATGCGACCGAGACGCTGGCCAGCGCGAGCTTGCGCATGAGCGCGGCACCGGCTCCCGAGCCGCAGACGACTCCCACACGACCCCGCGTGGGACGCTCGATGTCCGCACGGCGCACGACCGGCGTTATGGCGAGCGTCCCGGTGACGGGGTCGGTTCGGACGACAGCCTTCACGCCGAAAACGGACTCGATCACTGCGGCGCTCAGAGCACGTTCCGGTGTTTGGGCGGGCGCCATAGACCCGTCGGCCACAACGGCGATGTGATCGCTGTAACGGGCGGCGATATCGAGGTCGTGGAAGACACCGAGGACCGCCATGCCCTCATCGGCAAGTCTCCGCACCAGATCGAGTACCTGGAGGCGATGGTTCAGGTCGAGGTGGCTCGTCGGTTCGTCGAGCAGCAGGACGCGCGGCCGCTGCGCGAGCGCCTGGGCGACCGTCAGACGCTGCAGATCGCCACCCGAGAGCGTGTCCACGCGCTCGCGTGCGAGCCTGGATGTGTCGGTGAGCTCCATCACCTCGTCGACGATGGCGGCGTCCTCGGCCGAAAGGTCCTGCAGCCTCCCGAGCCACGGGTGCCGTCCCATCTCGACGAATGCGCGTCCGTCGAACGCGAACGCCACGGGAAGCGTCTGCGGCACGACACCGACGATCCGCGCGCGCTGCTTGGGCGACATGCGAACGATCGATCCCCCGCCGAGCGTGATGGCTCCTGAGAGGACCTCTGCCGCACCCGTCACCGAACGCAGCAGCGTCGACTTGCCAGCGCCGTTGGGACCCACCAGACCGACGAAGGCGCCCGCCGAGACCTCGAGTTCGACCTCGCGCACGATAGCGACACTACCGTACCCGACGGTGGCCGAGGAGAAAGCAAGAAGCGGCGCCTGAGGAGTACTCATCGGCGCTCCTTGCGGACGAGCAGCCACACGAAGAACGGCCCGCCGAGCACCGCCGTCACGATGCCGACCGGGATCTCGACCGGTGCAAGCACGGTACGCGCTGCGAGGTCGGCGAGCACCATCACGATGGCGCCCGCGAGCGTCGAAGCCGGCAGGAGGAGTCGATGGTCCGGTCCGAGCACGAGACGCGCCATGTGCGGCGTCATCAGGCCCACGAAACCGATGAGTCCGGAGACCGAGACCGCTGCAGCGACCACCAACGACGCCGAAGCGAGGACGAGCAGCTTGAAGCGCTCGACGTTGACGCCAAGCTGCGCCGCGCGCTCATCACCCAGGAGCATGATGTTGAGTTCGCGGGCGTAGAACGTGGGAATCACCAGGCCGGCGGCGAACATGCCGGCGACCACGCCGACATACTGCCAGGACGCGGCAGTCAGTCCACCCATCATCCAGAACACGACGGAGTGCATCGAGCTGCGGAACACGACGAGCAGAAACGACGTGACGGCCGCGAGCGTGTAGGAGATCGCCACACCCGCAAGCAGCAGCGAGGTCGTGTCCGCACGTCCGGCGCGCGAGGCGAGACGGACGACGAGCGCAATGGTGACGAGCGCTCCTGCAAACGCGCCCGCGGGCACGCCGAACGCACGATTGGCAAAGCTGGTACCAACGGTCACCAGCACGATCGTCGCACCGAGACCCGCCCCCGAGGAAACGCCCAGGATGTAGGGGTCGGCCAACGGGTTCTTGAACAGCGCCTGGTAGAGCACGCCCGCAAGCGCAAGCGCCGCTCCCACGAGCGCCGCGAGGACGACCCTCGGCAAGCGAAGCGTGAGTACGACGGCGTCTGCCTTGTTCAGGTCCGCGCCTGATACTCCGCGAGAGATCGCCCCGATCACCTCACCGGGAGCGATGTGCACCGCACCCAGACCGACGGCGAGCACCATCGCGACAAGGAGCACGACCACGAGGGTCGCGATCGCGAGGCGCCGGCGCGCCGGTCCGGGTGCAGACGTCACGGCTACTGCCCGAACGCTTCCGGATGCAGCGCTTCGGCGATCTGACGCACGCCCTGGATGATGCGGGGACCGGGACGGCTCACAAGGTTGTCCTCAAGCACGGCCACGCGACCGTTCTTGACCGCCGAGAGATTATCGTAGCCGGGACGCTGCGCGAGGTCCGCCGGATCGCTCATGGAGCCGAGAGTCGCCAGATAGACCTCCGGGTCATCAGTCAGCAGCTGCTCCACGGAGTAGCCCACGTAACCCTCCTGCACGACCACGTTCTCGCCACCTGCCTGCTCGATGAGGTCGTTGAGTAGCGTGCCGGTTCCTGCAGTGAAGAGCGGGGCCTGTGCGATCTCGATGAAGCAGCGCACCGGCGAGGCGTCGATGGCCTCCTGGATCGCAGCCAGTTCACGCTTCATCTCCGAGACGACCTCGTCGGCCTTCGCCGGCTCGCCGATGGCGGCGCCGACCGTACCGATCGAGATATAGAGCGCATCGAGCGACTGCGGGTCGACCGCGATGACCGTGGCGCCAAGCGCCTCGATCTGCGAGATGATGTCGGCCTGTACGCCTGTCGTCACCAGTACGAGGTCGGGCTCGAGCGCTGCGATGGCTTCGAGGTTGGGGCCGACGAAGTCACCGACCTTCTCGAGCGTGGCTACCTCGGGCGGGTAGTCATCGTAGGTGGTGACACCGACGACGCGGTCGAGCGCGTCCAGACCGTACAGTATCTCCGTGTTCGCCGGCGCGAGCGACACGATGCGCTCAGGCCTGGCGTCGACCGTCACTTCTCGGCCGGCATCGTCGGTCACCGTTACCGGGAACGTCGCTGTCTTAGGTGCCTCGATCTCGGCGTCGTCTTGCGCGCCACCGCATCCAGTGAGCGCCGTTGCGAGCAGCATGACCGCCAGCAATCCGGCAGTGATGCGAGCCCTTGTTCCGATCCGTGCTTTCATTCGATTCCTCCTGTGTCCGTACGTACACTTCCGACAGATCCGCCGAACGCGGGCCGAAACACGAAAAGACCCTCGCCGATGCGAGAGTCTTCAAGGTGTCTCGGTCTGCCGGAACGCATGCACGCAGGCAGCGACCGTGCCTCCACCTCGAAGGCCGCATCGCAGATCCTGGGCAGGTTCCTGACTCAGAGGCGCTCGCGCCTCTTCACAGTGGCGGGTCCGTGTCGGAATCTCACCGACTTCCCTATTCTCTCAACAACGATGTTGAGCACCCAGGACCCGTGTTCGGTTGTAGGCCCATAGTACGCGCCGTCTGATGCCTTGGGAAGTGAGATTCAGGAAGCAACATGAGCGCGGACGAAACAGCTAGAATGACAGGGTACGCAATCACGCATGTCCGAGGGGAGCCCGATGGACGTCTTCCAGAAGTGCTGGGACTTTGATGACGCCGACATCGCGAAGGCGTCCGGCTACTACCCTTACTTCCAAGTCATCGAGTCAGAGTCCGACGCCACGGTACTGATCGACGACCGCGAACTCATCATGCTCGGCTCGAACAACTACCTCGGTCTGACAACGCACCCCCACGTTCGCGAACGGGCGCGCGAAGCGCTCGAGAAGTGGGGACCCAGCTGCACCGGCTCTCGACTCCTGAACGGCAACTTCGCCATCCACGAGGAACTCGAGCAGCGCCTCGCCTCGTTCGTTGGGATGGAGTCCACCCTCGTCTTCTCGACCGGCTTCCAGACCAATCTCGGAACGATCTCGGCCATCGTCGGCCGCCACGACCACATCGTCATCGACAAGGAAGACCACGCGAGCATCTACGACGGCTGCAAGCTCTCCTACGGCAAGACCTCGCGTTTCGAGCACAACAACCTCGAAAGCCTGCGCAAGACGCTGGCCTCGCTCGACACGAACGAGCACGGCGGCATTCTCGTGGTGGTGGACGGCGTGTTCAGCATGGAGGGCGACGTGGCCCCCCTGCCCGAGATGATCGAGGTCTGCCGAGAGTTCGGCGCCCGGCTCATGGTGGACGACGCACATGCGAGCGGCGTACTCGGTCCGCGCGGTGAAGGCACCGCGGCACACTTCGGCGTGACCAAAGACATCGACCTCATCATGGGAACGTTCTCCAAGAGCTTCGCCTCACTCGGCGGCTTCATCGCCGGCGACGCCAACGTGATCGACTTCATCAAACACAACTCGCGGCCGTTCATCTTCTCGGCGGCCATGGCCCCTGCTTCGGTGGGCGCCTGCCTCGGCGCGCTCGACGTCATGGAGAACGAGCCTCAGCATCGTAAGCGTCTCTGGGAGATCACCACCCGGATGCAGAAAAGCTATCGCGATCTCGGATTCGACCTGGGCACGAGCGAGACCCCCGTCATCCCGATCATCCTCGGCAAGGAGATGCTCGTCTTCGCATTCTGGAAACGACTCTTAGACGAGGGCATCTTCGTGAACCCCGTACGCCCGCCGGCGGTGCCTGCGGGCCGTTCGCTGTTGCGGACGAGCTATATGGCGTCACACACCGACGAGCAGATGGACTTCGTACTGGAAACGTTCGCCAAGATCGGCCGGGAACTCGGCGTCATCAGCTAGGGAACGCGATCATTCCTGGTTAGGCAGCGCCTCACGCGCGATGAGCGTGGCGATGATGATCGCGACCATCAGCAGAGACACCACGATGCCGAGGAACGGCCCGATGAACGCCCAGTTGCCGGAGCTGAAAACCGGGCTGTCTGGATGGAAGAGGTTCGGGAGCAGCAACACAAGCGCCCACAGGCAGCCGGCCAAAGCGGCATCGAGCAGCGCGGTCAACCTCGGCCGATCGAACACCAACTGCAGCGCGACCACTATCATGGCGGCGGCGAGCAGCCCGAAGGTCATCCACAGCCGCGGCTCGTCCCACAGGATCCCACCCCAGATGAGCTTCATCGACAGCAGGCCGAGCGCCGTATTGATCGCCCAGAGCGGCAGTGATATCCACCGGAACGCCTCGCCCCAGCGGCGTGCCGACGCCTTTCCTGCAACGAAGGCGACGCCGAGAACACCCGCGAGCGTGAACGTGACCATGTTCACCCACGTCAAAGCGCCATGTGTCATCACGAGTCGCACCATGCCCCCGAGTTTGTCGTCCGGCGGGATGACCGCGACGAAGATACCGGCCACAACAGCGACCACAACGGCCACGGCGTACAGGACGTTTCGGGAACCGGACTTGACTGGAGCTGACACGCATACCTCCTCGAGACGACGACTCGCCCATGGTAGCAGGTAGCATGCCGAGGACGGCGCTCAGTGCCGGTGGACGCCCAGCCGTCGCTCGATCTCAGACAGCGCACGCGTAGCGGCCTGCTTATGTGTCGCCTACCCTCCGAGTCGCGCCAGGCGAACCGCCTCACGCGATGATGAGATCAAGAAGGCGACGCCCATGCCGACCGCGAGCCCCCCACCGATCCAGTCGAACGGCCTGAGGCCGAACGCCAGCTCACGCAGGAAGAAGTCCGGCGCAAAGAAGATGGCGACGTTGACGAGCATGATAATGCCGCGCATCTCGGTGGGTCCGATCTTGGAGTAGCTGATCTTGAAGACGCCGTCGACGCAGGTACGCACGTACACGTGCACGCTCATGAGCAGGTAGCCGATAAGCGCGAACGCCGCGATGTCCAGACGCAGGAACGGCGAGACGCCGATACCGATGATCGTCAGGAACTCGCTTACCGCATCCACCGTGTGATCGATGTAGAAGCCGAACTTTGGGCGCTCGATCTTGCGGTACCGCGCGAGCGTGCCGTCTAGGCTGTCGCCGTACCAGTTGACGATGAAACCGAGGTTGACGAGCCACAACCACCAGATGCTCTGGTTGCTGAGCGCATAGCCCACGAAGATGGCAACACTGGCTAGCGTACCAACGGTCGTTAGAACGTCAGGTGTGATCCACGAGGGGCTGTTCTTCGCGAGCCACTGCAGTGCAGGTCGCTCGAGTGGACCGAGCAGCATGTCGTTGACGCGCTTATGCTGTTTGATGTCTTCCATCTCCGCGCTCATGCGGGTCTTCCCTTCGCGTGCGCCTTTGCGGGCGCTGACGGCTGCTAGACAGTCCCGACGATGTCGGGCCACACGGCGTGCGTCATCGCCCATTGGCGAGGCGCACATTCGATGAGCTTCTCGGCCTCACGCAGCACACGCTCGCCATTGATGATCATGGCCGAGGCGGTGTCGCCCCCGGTCTCCATCTCCAGCGGCTCGGAGACCTGCACGCGATACTTGCCGTCATCGCCAAGAAGCGCGGAAAACACCACGACGGGCACCCTCGCGTGCATGGCGAGACGGATGTGGAGCAACGGCAACGAAGACGGTCTTCCGAAGAAACTCGGGAACTGCTTGGCGTCCAGAAGCGGCCTGTCCAGACCCGTGGTGACCGAGCTGCCATCAGCAAGCCTTCGGGCGGCCCGCTTCAGCGCTTCAATACTCACCGGCGTCACGTCGAAGCCGTAGCGCTCGCGCATCTCGTTCTGCCACTGATAACCCTCGTTCGGGTTAGCAATGCTCAGGAGCTGCTGCTTCCACCCATGATGGCCGAGCGCGCGCCCGATAAGATCGAAGTTGCCGAGGTGGACGCCTGCGTAGACATGCGGCCTCTCCTTGTCCTCGGCAAGCACGCGCTCGAAGGTCTCGTCGACCTCGACCATCCCCATGAGTGAATCGGGATCCTCCATCACGTGATAGAGGTCGTAGAGGAAGCGGCCGCTGTAGGAAAACGCATCGCGAACAGCATCGTCGAGCGCCTGACCTGAGAGCGTCCCGCGAGACGCCATCCACTGATTGGCGCGCATCGTCTGCACCATGGGATCGTCATGATTAGCGGCGATGTGCGAACCGACCTGTCTGGCAAGTCGGTGTCCGACACTCGGAGGCATCATCTTACCGACACCGAGCACGACGCCGGTCGCCCATTTGCTGTTGGAGATCGCACTCAGGTCCATGCCGCTCGGTCACTTCCTCCCGTTGGTACTCAAAGTGTAGCAGTACTCTCGTCGGGTCGCGGGGCGTCTGCTACGCTCGACAAGGGACCATACAGTCGGACAAGGAGAGACCATGAGCGGGGAACCCGAGCCTGGCACGCAAGTCGGCACACTCACGATCACCGAGATCCCCCTCGGCGATCCCCGTCTCAAAGAATTCGTGCGTTTCCCTTACAGCATCTACAAGGGCGACGAGCGCTGGACGCCACAACTCGATGCGGATCTTCTCGGCAACAAGCTGCTCGGCATGCAGGGGCTGCTCATGCCCGACCACCCGTACCACAAGACCGCGCAGGCAACGCATTTCATGGCGCACCGCAACGGCGAGCCTGTAGGGCGCGTCTCGGCAGTCGTGAACCAGCGTATCGACGAGGGCTGGGGCGACAAGTTCGGCTTCTTCGGCTTTTTTGAGGTCATCGAGGACTATGCGGTGGCCGAGGCGCTGCTCGACGCAGCACGTGACTGGACCAAAGCGCATGGCGCCAAGATCCTACGCGGCCCCGGCGAGTATTCCAACATCACACATGAGCGCCAGGCGTGCCTGACAGAGGGCTATGACCAGGACGTCTACGTGGAGCACACGTACAACCCGCCGTACTACGCCGAGTTCATCGAACGCTACGGTTTTGAGAAGACCAAGGACTACGTCGCGTATCTCATCGACCTCACGAAGCCGGCCAACGAACGCCTGACACGCGTAGCCGCGGCTGTCCGCAAGCGGGCCTCGATTCAGACCCGGCAGGTCGAGCTGGAGAACCTCGCGTCAGAAGTGAAGCTCATCATCGACATATACAACCAGGCTTGGGCTGAGAACTGGGGATTCCTCCCCATCACGGACTGGGAGGCAGACGCGCTACTCGAGTCATTGAAGCTGATCCTCGACCCGGGACTCATCCGTTTCGCGTACCATGACGGCAAGCCCATCGCGGTGCTCGGCTGCTTCCCCGACCCCAACGTTGCGCTTCGACCACGCTGGAAGTGGTACGGCGACTCCGACTACGTACGCATCGCACGGCTCCTCAAGATTCGACGCCACCTGCCGCGAGTACGACTCATGTTCTTCGGCGTGCTGCCGGGCTACCGTCGCATGGGCACAGACGCTTTGCTCTTTGAGGAAGTGCTCGAGTATGCACAAAGCCACGGCTACAAGGACTGCGACGCCTCGCTGCTGCTCGAGAACAACGACCTCGTCATCCGGGCGTCAGAGTTCATGGGCGGTCACGAGTACAAGAAGTGGCGCATCTGGGACTACAAGCTGTAGCGAGATGGTTTGCTAGTCCGCCATACGACTGCCATCGAGGTTCCACTGCGCACTGTAGAGGTGTCCATCAGTGTCCGAGGATATCTCGCCGAGCATTTCCCCGACGAACGAGTCTTCGCTGTTCTTGACGCCAGTCACTTCTATGGCGCTGGTCCAGACGACACCGCCCTCGTCTGTGTAGGTCGAGCTTGCAACGTACTTCCAGTGCGTGCCATCCTCGCACGTCACAATACCCTCATAGGTGTGAAGGTCGGTGACGAGATACATCATGGAGCCGTCCACCTCGCAGACCCAATCGGCCCCGGGCTGGTTCGCCGCCGGCTCCATCACCGGGTTGTCGATGAAGACGAGTGTCGTCTTGACGACCCACGAGCCGGAGAGCCAGCTGCAATCGGCGGCAAGCGCGTTCGACTCAGAGGTGGTCAAACCTGCCGATTCACCATCGCCCAGACTGTCGGTCGCATCACCGCTGCTACTGCACCCTGCGCACATCAAGACCGTCATCACAAGAATCGCCGGAATCAGGACACGTCTGTTTGGCATACTGCACTCCCCCTTCAGTCTTAGTGTACCCCCTATCCGGTAAGCCCCTGTCGCAGAACTCCAGTAGGATTGTTGGTTAGACGTGTTGCCAAGGGCCTTCTACGTCACCTCAAGGTACTCCAACAACTCGACGACCCGGTCCAGCGAGAGCTTGGTTGGATTGCCTTGCGCCAAGAAAGCATGCAGGTTTCCGGGGTTCAGTCCCAGATCCTTTGCCATTCGATAGCGCGTAACGCTCTTGCGCGACTCCAAGGCAAGCACTCTTTCCCGTGCCTCAAGTCGGAGCTCCGCGTCTCGGGTCGCCGCATCACGTCGGACCACATAGCTCCGCCAAGCCTTGGAATACTCGGGTCGCAATCTCGGGTTCTCAGCAGCCAGCGCAGACTCAAGTGATTCCGCATCTTGCAGTTTCACGAGCGTCATGAGTTCTCGCTGCAAGCTTTCGCGACCCTCCAGCAGACCGTTCAGCCGATCAGCGCGGTCCGTCATGGCTACCCAGAGCAGCATTGGCTCGACGAGCCTTGGCTCCGACTTGCTCGACTCCACAAGCTTGGATAGGGCAAGAGTGTCTCCGCCGGCCAGGGTCCGTACGTATGACTCAAGAAATCCGGCGAAGGTCAGGCGTCGCATGGCTTGCACTCCTGTCGGTACTCTCGGTAGTTGTGGAGGAACTGCTTGTAGCGGCGGTCGTTCATCTTGCTGCCCTGCATGGCGATTGCCACCTCCTCCAATCGCTCCCAGCCAAGCGCTTCGAGGACTTCCGGACGACGGATGTCGTGCTCATCGGTCTCCCTGTCCGAGTACAGCTTGGAGGCCACCACATCCTCGAGTGAGGCCACGTAACACTCAACAGCCGTGGTTCCAAGGTTCAGCGAAACGAGCCTGTCCTCGAGGTTGTAGGCGAAGTGATCGAGGTAGGCGGTCACCCGGCAGTTGATGTCGTACTTGCCCATCAAGGTTGCGAGCTCGCGTGGCACCTCAAGTGCGTCGAGGTCGGCCGTCGAACGCGCAAGGCAGCCCAGTAGAACCATCGCACCGCCACCGACCAACACAAGTCGGAAGGATCGGCCTGGGTACAGCAGCGCACCTGCGCGATCGAACTGGCGCAGTCGGTCTTCAAGTTCTTCCTTTCCTAGTTCCAGCAGGCCTGTCACGGTTCGCTCCTTAGTGAATCTCTGTTTGTAGAATACTATTCCTCAAAAGTAGAAATATCAAACGCCTAGCGCGCGCTTCCAGTAGATACGCAGAAAGTGCACGATGTTGTACAGGCCTCTTGACTTCGGTCGGAGGGCTTTCCACTTAGAGGTGGGTCCGAAGCTGTCAGAGCGAGCTCGGATCGTGGGCTGTGCGAAAAGACTGACTCGTTCGGGGGACGTGAGCGTCACATGAAAGATCTGGTGTGTTCCTGGTTCTGGATGATCTTGATCTTGGTCGGCCTCTACGTTATCGGCGATGAGCGGTGAGGGAGACCTAACCACGTGTTAGAAGAACATTAGAAGTCGCCCCTGACAAACAAAACAGGCCAGAGAGCCGATTGGCCTCTGACCTGCGTATATGTATGGTCGCGGGGACAGGATTTGAACCTGTGACCTTCGGGCTATGAGTCACCAGCCGCGCCCTGACCTGCACGCTGCCACCTTGGTCTGCTGTTTCCCTCCATCGCACCCATTCGACCGAGTGCCGGTCTTCACGCTCACGTGCTCAATGACTTTCGGTGAATCGTGAGCGAATGCCTCACTCGTTCTTGTCGGTGCAGATCTGTCTGTTGTACTTGGCCGCCTATCCGGCGAGATCCCGAACGCTCTGTGCTGCGACAGGCGAAATGCGATCAAGCGCAGAGACTGACTTTGCTACCCGGCTCGCCCACGACTTCCCCCGGACGACTAGTGCCTCCCAGGCAAGGACGAGGTCCCCGGGCCGGTCCTCACTCAGCACCTCGAGTATCTGCGCCGCCTGCGAGAGGTCCTTATCCCGTTTCGGCTGCATTGCGGCCGGACGCTCCCCTGCGACGATCAACTTGTGGAGAGCGAACCGCGCCGCATCCGGCACATTCACCGCAACAACCCCGCCGTCAACTACTGCCGCCCTCACGGACGAGTCGATGAGGTAGTCCAGGAATCTCAAGGGCTGCGCGGCGGCAGCGAACCTCAACAGGCTTACGGGACGCGATTGGGCCCTTGCGGCCGGCGTCAGAAGGTCCACCCGCAAACTCTGCCCCCGCACCTTGAACGAGGTGGTCGGACTCTTGGGGTCAAGACCGGGAACCGGCAGGAACCCCATCTCCAGGCTATCCAGGGCTGAAGGCAAGTCAGCGTTGATGCCCGGAACCGCAATATCGAGCTTGGAATCAGCCGCGATGTCAACATCCTGAGTCCTCAGAGAGGTGCCCCAGCGGACCCCGAGAAGGTTGCCAAGCACGATGAACGCGTGAGTTCCGACAAGGACTCCGCCAGCATGGAACACCCCTGCGTCCGCGAGCGCACGAAGCACTCGAGCCGAGGACGCATCGGTGACCATTGCGCCACCTGCACGCAGCAGAGCCGCCAACCGCTCGATGGATCGTTGGTCGGCGGCGACGTTGACTCTCCCCTCGGCGAACCGATTGGCCAACTCGTCAAGCGCGGCGTCCCGACGACCCAGATAGGTCTGGCGCTTTGCCCCGTCAGGCCCCACGTGCTGGAAGTAGTAGTACTCCTGACCCTTCACCATCTTCGTCACGAAGGAGCCAGCAGTATGTCCGATGGTACGTGCGGCCTCATAGGCAGCAATCTGTTCAAGAAGCTCGGCGTAGATAGTCTGGACTTCGAGCGGCTGTCGCTGCATAGGCTCACCCCCTTGTAGTTATACGCACGATACGTCGATGCTGCGTATAACACAAGTCGAGCAAGTCCCGAGAATGCGGAAGCTCGCCTAGGCGATCGAGCACCGCTGGCACGTGGATAAACACGTCTTAGTGAACCCCTCAGTAGCCACCTCGAGAAACAGAACAGGCCAGAGAGCCGATTGGCCTCTGACCTGCGAGTTTGTTGGTCGCGGGGACAGGATTTGAACCTGTGACCTTCGGGTTATGAGCCCGACGAGCTACCAGACTGCTCCACCCCGCACCGTATTCTGACCTGCGGTTTCTCCGTTTCCGGCTGTGCCCCCTACCCGTAATCGGGACATTCTTTGGAGCACAATCCGAGCACAGTCTCCTCGGACGAACCGCTGTTCAGTTTTCAACGCCTGGCGATAGTACCACCGCGGCCGAACACAGGCAACCCGCCGCGTTGACTCAGAATAAATGTACTCGAAACCGATTCGATGCCTCACAAAAGAAGGTACTCGAACCGGCCCTTGCCGGATCGACCGGCGAAGGGTCAAAAGGATGCCGTTATCGATGGCTGAGAAGAAGGCGATCACGCGTGAGATGCGACGTCGTTACCATAAGGCGTCCAAGGCCGGGAAGGCCACGATGCTCGACGAGCTCGTTGCGCTCACCGGTTGGTGTCGCAGCTATGCGTCGCGCGTCTTGCGGCACGAACCGAAGAAGCGCCATGGTCCGGAGACCCGCGGGCGCA
>JAUSOQ010000011.1 GCA_030655755.1 Coriobacteriia bacterium | reverse complement strand
CGAGGTTCTTCAGGATGAGCACGTAGTCAAGGTGCTGCGTATGTGGAGTCACTACGGGTAGGTCGAACCCAGGCATCGAGCGGACGGCGTCAGGTAGACTCAACCTGAGCGGTCTTGACCGCCGCTCATGCCTAAGACGTTCGACAGAGCGGGGGGCGACAGTGATGTATCAGCGCGTAGTCGCGGTCTTCATGCTGGCAGCGCTCGCGATCTCGTCCGCAGCCTGCGCCGGCAATCCGGCACCCGAGACACCTGCAGCTGCTCCGGAGACGACATCATCGGCCGACGTGCCGGCGCTCACAGATGTCGTAGCGGGTATCCTCTCCGGCCGTGCGCCCACAGGAGAGACGGTGAGTGTCGTCGGCTACTGCCGGGGGTGGGACGTTCTGGATGAGGTCGGGCCGCCGCCGGTGACAAAGAGCGACTGGGTCCTGCGCGACCGCAGCGGAGCCATCTACGTCATGCGCAACAACGTCGAGCTCACTTGGACCGGTGACCGCCCTCCGCAGGACTTGCTGGAGACACCTCAAGTCACCGAGCACGTGATCGAAGTGACCGGCGTCGTGCGGGAGTCGGAGGGGAACGGCCAGCGCTACATCGAGCCACTGGCGGTGACCTTCATCAGGTGACATGCAGCCTCCACCGCATGTCGAACCTGCGCTTCCACCAGACGCGCGCATGGTTGTGTACTCTGGACACGCAAGCGCGCTGGTGAAGCGCTAAGACGTTCGGTGAGACAACTGTAGACAACGTGCCGACCGCTTGATGCGAGAAACAGAGAGAGGTGAACGCATGCTAGCTAGAAGGATGCTCACAAAGGGGATTCTGCTGATCGCCATCGTGGCCGCCGCGTCGACCCTATCGGGCTGTGGCATATGGGGCTATCTCAATGAGCCGGAGTTGGCACCCGATGCTCCCAGCAAGAGGGACTGCCCGCCGCTGGCGATTGAGGCCTACAAGGCCGCAGGTATGGAGGGCGAGCCCACTGCGGAGAATGCTGAACGCAACGCCGAGCATGACATCGCGGCTGAGTTCATCCTGCAGCAGCAGGGCAGGAATAGTGACTTGACCTCATACGGCAGCGTTGACCTGGTGACCATCACGAAGCCCGATGGCACTGAGATCCTCGCGGTCATCCTCGACGGCAAGGAGGCCGTCGTTGCCGGCGCGGGCAACTAGTTCCTGAACCGCTTCAGTACTCCAAGGCACGCGCGGAAACGCTCAGCAGCGCCATGTGTCGGGAGCGTGCTGGTGAAGCTCACCGAACCAGCGTTTCGACCTGACAAACCTCGGCAAGGAAGCTACTCTTCCTCCGAGGCGCCTTGCGCCTCGGTTTGCAGGTCAAACGCAACACGTTGATATGAGATGGCCGGTCAACCCGCGATCGTTCACGGTCCTCTCTGCTGCTGTGTCGATGCAAGCGGGCGGGCACATGGGAACGGCGCTCGACCATGCTGATATCCGGGGATTTCAACCCCACATCTCGGTCGGACCGGAGCCTGCCTCAAACTAGACGCGCGCTTACAAACGTCGCATAACGTTATCGAGGATCTCTCCGGAGTATGGCGCCCGCCCACTCGCATGACTTGGCTTACCTCTGCGGGCCCATGTTGTCGGTCATGAGGCCCCAGATGAAGCCCGAGAGCTCTCGGGCGGTAGCCACCACGGCGGTGTGGGCACCCTTTCTCGCTGCGACCTTGCGATACGTCCCGTTCAGCCGACACTGCGCGGCCCACGAGTAGGCCACGACCTCGGGCGACTGTCCCTCGAGACGCTTCTTCAGCTTGCCGCGCACCGCAGGCGCGTGCCGGTACGCCCAGGCCGATTCGACGAGCACACGGCGGATATGCCGGTTACCGGTCTTGGTGATAGATCCTTGGTGACGGGAAGCGCCGCTCGAGTGCTCGGATGGTATGAGTCCGGTGAAGGCCATGAAGCTCTTCGCATCAGGGAAGCGGTGGAAGTCGCACGTCTCGGAGATGATCGTCATCGCACTGAGCGTGCCGATACCGCGAAGCGCGCTCAGGCGTGCGACGGGATCTGCGAAGGGCTCGGTGAGCGCAAGCTCCTCGATGCGCCTTCCCATGGCGGAAAGCTGCGCGTCGCGCACGAAGTAGGCGCCGACGAGCTGCTCAAAGGCTTCCTGCGCATATGGCTCGTCGAAGCGCAGTGCGCGCATCCACACCTCGAAGCGGACCGACCATTTGTCGGAAGGCCCCGGATAGCGCTTGCCGTAGCGCATGAGGAAGCTGCGGATCCTCTGACGGGCGATCCTTCTGTTGCACTTGACCTCCTCGCGCACGCGGATGAGGTCGCGCACGGCCTCCTCGGCGTTCGTGGGCACCCGCACGCTCGTGAGTTCGCCGGCGCGGTGGAGGCGTGCGAGGTTTCTCGCGTCGATTCGGTCGGTCTTGACGCGCACGCCGCTCCTGCGAGGGATCATCGAGGGCGCGATGACATCGCACTCGATGCCGAGCGAGCTCACGAGCCGGTGGGTGTCATACCCCGTCGGGCCCGCCTCGTAGCACGTGCGAAGCGCCGACGGGTCTTCGTAGCGGCGCAGCAGCCGGCGGATCGCTTCGGGGGTGTTGGGGATCACCCGCTCGTCGACCTCGGTGCTGCCGGGGCGAAGCACCGCCACGGCGATCGAATCCTTGTGCACGTCCAGCCCGATGTGTGTAATGTCAGACATGGCCGGTCCTTCCGTTTGTCGGCGCCGCGGGCCAATTCCCGCGGACGATCCACGTATACACCGGATCGGGCCGGCCATCTCATAGTGACTAG
>JAUSOQ010000010.1 GCA_030655755.1 Coriobacteriia bacterium | reverse complement strand
CGAGGTTCTTCAGGATGAGCACGTAGTCAAGGTGCTGCGTATGTGGAGTCACTACGGGTAGGTCGAACCCAGGCATCGAGCGGACGGCGTCAGGTAGACTCAACCTGAGCGGTCTTGACCGCCGCTCATGCCTAAGACGTTGGGCATAGTCTGGGGGGACCATGAGGGGATTTCGACTCACCGCGGCAGCTCTTCTTGCAGCTGCTCTGTTCCTCACGTGCGGTTGTTCGCCTGACGTGTCAGGCACGTGGAGACTCGACGACGGCCGCGGTGACGATGCACCGACCATCACGTTCGAGTCGGGACAGGCGCACCTGGAACGATGGGCCATTCCGGATGTCGGACCCGAAGAAGCGATGACCATGGGCTACTCGGTCGCCGGCGATCGGATCGAGCTGGACCGTCGCATCTCAGGAATCTCGGTTGAGCTGAAACTCGGCGCACAGGGTGAGACCTTGTCCGCACGGTACGGACCGTCAAGCGCGTGGAGAGAGCTGTACGTTCGGGTGGACTGAGCATCATCCGGACATGCCCAACAGGCGTTTCGAGCAGACAAGGCAAGGCCGTGCGAGCTATGCTCGGCAAGGACGAGGCAAGTTCGGCCTCGCCTTGCAGCTCAAACGCAACAACGTTAGGTGAACCAGGGGGAGGTAGTCGTGGGGGGTTTCTTTGAGGAGTTCAAGCGGGGCTACAAGGGCGATGCTTCGCAGCACTACCGAGTGGCGGGCGTTCAGGCCACGTGTTCGCACTGCGGCGGGCGGGAGTTTGATACCGGCTCGGCACTCCTCAACACGACAGGCATGACACTGCTAGGTCTGGACTGGGCAAACCGGGATGCCTCTCTCTTGATCTGTACCAAGTGCGGTCACGTTGACTGGTTCCTTGAGGAGCCGGAACGCATCTAGCTGGTCACCTAACCAGGGCATCCAGCTGACGGCCAGAACCGCTAGGATGAAGAGAGGTGCATCGGCCGCAGCTGATGCCCAAAGACGTTAGATGGACGGTGGGGGCAGCATGCCAAATCTGGGGGATTCAATCACACAGGTGCGTGAGAGCGTAGTGGCCGTGATGGGCGTTACGGAGGCGCGCCGCAAGTCCAAGACTGGCAAGCATGGCAAGAAGCCGGTCGAGACAGTTGAGTACAAGCTGGGATTTGGCAGCGGATTCTGTGTTGCGGAAGATCGCTACGTCATTACGGCTTTTCACGTGCTGAACGATGGTAAGGCGCCCAATCCGAAGACGCACTTCTACGTCTTCACTGTTCCGGGCAATGGGGAGCCTGCCTATCACTTCCCTGTAACGGCGATTCCTGTGCAGCGACAGGACATGGACATCGCGGTCTTGGAGATTGGCGTGTGTGAGATCCCAGACGTTCACCTTCCGGCCATAGGCGTCACCTTCGAGCCGTTCCAAGATGGCCAGCGGGTGTTGACAGTAGGATTCCCAGCGCCCGAGGTCCATGGGCTGAACATTGGTCCGCAAGGCAACTACCTTGGCGGTCAGTTCTTCCTGAAGAGCCACGCAAATGAGGGAATCGTTGCTGCGCACTACGATCTTGGCTCGCTACCCGTATACGAGTTGAACGTCACGTGGCACAACGGTGAGAGCGGTGGACCGATCGTCGCACTCGGCGACACCAACGTAGCATTCTCGTTGATGCAGCAGTACCGCAATGTGCAGACACCGCATGGCGTCGTGCCCGGCCCGCGGAGGGGTCTTGCACTCTCATCGGTAGAGGCTGACCTCGTCGGACTCGGAATCTCGCCGGCCGCCGTCTAACCAGCGCATCCTTGCAGAACGCCAGGAGCGGTAGACTGAAGCACGCGCAAAGCGTCTGCTGATGCGCAAATACGTTCGACCTAACCCCGCTAGGTTGACTTGGCTGCTCTGGTAGCGTACGGTATCACGTACGTGAAAGGGAGTGCCCAGATGACCAGCATCACCGCCACCGAAGCTCGCAAGTCTCTCTACAAGCTCATTGACGACGTCTC
>JAUSOQ010000009.1 GCA_030655755.1 Coriobacteriia bacterium | reverse complement strand
CTGTAGCGTCACGTCCGTCTGCGGACGGGGCGGGCGTCCGGCATTCGCCGGACCTCCGGCTTGTCTATTCCGTTGCCGGATGCTTTACTACCCGGCCATGCAATTCCGACGATCAACTCTGCATGGCAACCGGCCGAAATGCTGCCCACGTTGTCGCCACACCAGTCTTCATCGCCATGGCTCATACAAGCGGCATTCCAAGGCGGAAGCATTAACCGACGAGGATCAGGTTGTGATTCAACGCTATCTCTGCCCGCCCTGCGGATGTACCTGCAGTGTGTTGCCGGACGATATGTTGCCGTACTCTCCGATCAGCGCCGCCAAAATACAGAAGCATTTCGATGCCACCTTCAACGGCGGCCCCGCTCCACCTGCCACGGAAAAAGAGAGAGGCTGCTTCCACCGCGCGCTGAGACGGTTTGACGAACGTGTGGCCCCACTACGGGCCGTCCTTGGGCAGATGCTCAAGGTTGTCTGTCCCACCGCTCAGCAACTCTGGCAAAGTTTGCGTAAGTGGGGCAACCTCGCGAAGATTCTGCAACTTCTGGCGCAGAACTTCAAGACCTCTTTGTTGGGTGATTATCGTTGCCTGAAACCCGGCCAATGACCGTGGCCTTGCATAGGCCGGCATGGCAAAAGGCAATCCCACAAAACGTTGTGATCGGAAGCCGCCGCCGGGCTATGGCATGGTCGGCGGCATGCAAACAAAACCATCCGATCGCCGTCATGAGGTGGCCCTGCTTCGTTTCAGGGTCGTAAACTACATCGCCGACCGTCAACGCGAAGGCTTATGCCTGGCGCAAGCCCTCCGCGAGGCTTCCACACGTCCCTGGCCGGACGAGTCGGGCAATTACTTTGCATGTCGCACCATCGAGGACTGGTGGTATGTCCATGCGAAGGGTGGTTTCCCGGCCTTGGTAGATGCACCCCGTCGTGACAACGGCAACTTCCGCGTAATAGACGCTCCAACCGGCCAGTGGATCATTGAGCAAGTCAGCCAAAGTCCTAAAATCCACCTGAGCGTGTTATACACGCATTGGCAAAATCTTGACCGCAAACTGCCCAGCCAGCGTTCCGTCTACCGCTATCTGCGGCGCCATGGCTATGACAAGGCGCGCCTGAGGGCCGGACGTTTGGAGTCTGGTCCCACCCATGCCTTCGAGGCGCCAATGCCCAACGATCTGTGGATGGTCGATTTTTCCCCTGGCCCTACAATCAAGGAAAACGGTTCGGCTCTGTCAACGCAACTTTGCGTTCTAATCGATGACTGCTCCCGCCTGATCCCTTTCGGCGGCTACTATCGCCGCGCCGATACCGAGTCATTCCATCACGCCCTCAAGCAGGCCGTGCTCAGGCGCGGATTACCCAAGGCGCTTTACACCGATCAGGGCAAGCCCTTCGTCCGTCATCACACCCGCTTTGTCTGCGCCAGCATAGGCATCCGGCTCTTG
>JAUSOQ010000002.1 GCA_030655755.1 Coriobacteriia bacterium | reverse complement strand
GAGTCTCGTGAGAGGGGCAGCGCGGTCCTCGTGTTCGGGCGGCGGGTCGACCACCTCACGCACTTCATCATCGCGCTCTTCACCTGCGGCATCTGGGTGCCGGTCTGGATCATCATCGCGGTGGCTGGCGGGGAGCGCCGGGTGATGGTCTCGGTCGACGAGTTCGGTACGCCTATCTACACCTAGTTGTCAGAGACGGACGGCCTCCTCGGCACTCGTCGGGACACGGACAGAGGTGAGCTCGCCGGCGCGGTGCAGGCGAGCGAGGTTGCGCGCGTCGATGCGGTCGGTCTTCACGCGCGAGCCGCTCCTGCGGGGGATGAGCGAAGGCGCGATCACGTCGCACGCTATGTCGAGTGAGGTGACGAGCCGGTGCGTGTCGTATCCGGTCGGACCCGCCTCGTAGCAGACCCGAAGCGAGGCGGGGTCGTCGTGATGGCGCAGTAGTCGTCGGACGGCTTCAGGGGTGTTGGGGATCACCCTCTCGTCGACCTCTGTCGTGCCGGGGCGGAGCACCGCCACCGCGATCGTGTCCTTGTGCACGTCGAGCCCGATGTGTGTAAGCTCAGTCATGGCCGGTTCCCTCCGTGTGTCGGCGCCGCAGGGCCTATCCCTGCGGATGATCCACGTTATACGCGGAATGGGCCGGCCATCTCATAGTGACTAGACACGTGCACGACGAGTCAATGTGTGCATCGCTCCCGACCGCACGTTATACGGGTCAGCCGGTGGCATTCTCGGGGAACGATGTCAGAGCAATCCGCTATTATGCAACTGGGGCTCAAGTGGGCCCAGACAACTCAAGGGAGAAAACATGGCAGCCAAGATGCGCGCATGTAAGTCGTGTGGAGCGGAGATTGCCTCGAGTGCGAAGGCTTGCCCGCAATGCGGGGCTCGCAACAAGGGCCTTCCGTTGGCAGTCACGATTCTGATTGTCGTTCTCCTGCTCTTCGGACTCATTGCATGCGGCGTTGCGTCTTGCACGGGCCTCTTTGTGGCATCAGTGGACGACGCGGTGCAGGAGACTTCGCAGGGCAGCGACATCGTCGGTCCGGATGGGCAAACGCTAACTGGGGAAGCCGCGAAGACCGCCACATTCCCCATCGGTAGCGAAATCACCGTGGGAGACCTAGTCATCAAGGTCGATGCGCCTGAAAACCGTAAACCCGGCGAGTACGACAGCGTGAAGAGTGGCAACGTCGCTGTGTTCCATGTGACCGCGACGAACAAGAGCGAGTCGCCGGCCTATATCTCAAGCGGAGATTTCAACTTGTATGTTGATGGGACCAAGATTGACGAGGCTTTCACCACAGACGTCAACTTCATCGTCGACCAAATCAACACCGGCAAGACGGCTGAGGGAGACATGGCCTTTGATCTGAAATCAGGCTCCAAGTTCGAGTTGGTCTACACACCGAACTTTCTCACTGAGCAGCAGATTACCTTCGAGGGAGCGAACTAGACAGTTGTCTCAACGTCGCGGTAGTGGCCCTCTCCCTGAGGGGGGCTACTACCGCGAGTCGGGGCGATTACGCATGCGCGCAGATGCACAAGCAATTTGTTTCTCGCAGCGTCTAGCCAGGGCATCCAGCAGACGCGACAAGCGCTAGACTTGGTGGAAGGTATCGGCGCGCAGCTGATGCCCAAAGACGTTAGAAGGAGGCTGAGCGTGTCTGACCTCGAAGCACGATTCAGCTCGCTAACTCTCGCCGATCTCGAGCGATACATCGAAGTGGGCCAGGAGGAGAATCTCCATCTTGAGTTCAAGACCCTGAATGGGCCCGGGTTCCGCAGTCAGGATGATCGGAGGAACCTTGCTCGCGCTCTTTCTGGATTCGCAAACTCGGACGGCGGACTTGTGGTGTGGGGTGTCCTTGCACAGAAGTCGGCTGAGTCTCCGGACTGCGCAAGGGAGCTGCGACCGGTACCCGACACGGCCTCCCTTTTGCCTCGCCTGAATGAGCTGACGAGTGACTCGCTGAGCCCTGTGCACGGCGGCGTTCAGCACCGTGTCATTCACACGAATGATAAGTCTGGCTTCGCAGTGTCCCTTGTTCCAGCGAGTGATTCAGGGCCGCACATGGCGAAGCTCGGGGTTGATCAGTACTTCAAGCGCTCTGGTGACAGCTTCGTGAAGATGGAGCATTTCGACATCGCGGACATGTTCGGCAGACGACCGCCCCCCGAGCTCAGTCTTCGGCTGACCGTCAAGGGTGATGGTGGCCGAAGCATCGCGGGCGTCAAGTCCATCAAGTTCAGGGTTGTTGGAGTGATTCAGAACTCAGGCAGGGGTTCCGCAGTCGCGCCATATCTCTCCGTCAAGGTGCACAAGCCCTACGCAATGAGCCAGTACGGTGTCGATGGAAACGGGTCCACTGGATTGCCGCGTGTCGGCAGCAGCGATTCAACGTATCGCTTCGGCGCATCCGCTTCGGTGATGCTTCACCCGGGAACAGCGATTGAGGTGTTTGGGATACAAAGCGAGTACGAGATTGGGCACCCTGACATCAAGGATCTCGTGATCGACTACAAGATGAATGCCAGCGACATCCCTCTACAGGGAGGCAGAGTCACGCTAGCCGCAGACGAGATTGCGGCAACCCTGCGTGACTACAGCCCCTTCTAGTTTCAAGTTTGAACTGCACCACTTGGCCCTTTTCTTCTCGCGTCTACCTGGCTTCGGCATAGCATTCCTCCGGTGTCTGAAGCGCCACATCTCGCGAGCGGTCTACAAGACGATGGTGAGAGCGGAGAGAGCACGGGCGGGGCGGGTGCTTGCAGTCGATTTCACCACCGATCCGCTCGCTGTCACGGTGTAAGGTTGGCATAGGAGCAACAGCAGACGGCCAGGAGCGCTAGACTGGGTGAAGGCGCGAAAGCCGCAGCTGACGCGCAAACACGTTAGGCAGGCTCGCATTGTTTCGCAGTCATTCGTCTGAGGATTGGGGGTCTTCATGCTGGGCGTCAATCCAGTCTCACTTTCGCAGAAGCCAGTCGGTCCGTTTCGCCTGCTTCTCGTGGTCCTGTCGGTGACCGCCCTTCTCGGGGGTGTCTTGGGATGCGCTGTCCCAAACCCGAAGAAGGACATAGTGGGCGACTGGACCATGTATGCTGCTACAAGTGGCGGTACCCTGGTAGGACGCGCCCGTTTTCTTCCCGGTGGTTCATATGAGCTCCACATAGACATCCCGGAGGAGTACTGGGGGGGTAGCGATGTCTACGAGACATCGAACGGCGGAACCTATAGCGTCCCAGACGACACGCAGCTGGTATTGCTGAGTGACGAAGTCCGGACCGTGGTGCCAACGGTCTGGACGAGTCCTGATGAGTTCACCGCGCAAGTGCTCGCGGAGAGCAGTTACCTTTTCCCCGACTACCCAGATGGTTTCAGGTTTGTTCGTAGCGAGTAAGCCGGTTGTGCGGTTCGCGATGTTCTAGGCGACCGGACGCGCTCGGTCAGTGGTCAAGTTCAGGTTAGCACGCTGCTTAGTTTCAAGTTTGAAGTGCAACGCTTGTGAACACTAATTAGGGGCGGGATTTCTGGACGTGAGTCCATAGTGTGGTACGAGCCTCTCGACTTCGGTCGAGGGGTTTTCTTCTATTTTGAGGTGTTCCTCTCGAGGAGGTGACTACGGAGGTTGGAGTTGCCCTGGAGTCAGCCTGTAACGCTTCGCCAATTCTGTGGCCTATGTTGGTGTACCCTGCATGTGCGTTTCAGTTCGAGTGCTTGCTAACCCGCGCTTCCACACCGACGCGCGCATGGTGTCGCATAATGGAAGCGCAAGCGCGCGGGTGAAGCGCAAACATGTTAGGCCCATCACCGGAGGGGGTGACGGAATGGTTGAACGGGAAGACCTGATTATTCCCGTGTACCTGAACCAGCGGGTCGTGTTCGACCTCGTTGCGATGCTTCAAGGCGGGATTGCATCAGTCACTCAGGTCACGCAGACGCAGACGGACTCCAGGAACGTATCTGGCGAGGTCTCATCGACGTTCGGATTGAGTCAGGCCCTGTCCTCCCTGTTGCGGGTCGACTTCTCAGGCAAGGCGGGCGGGACGGCGGCAGCCGAAACCGGGGAGACCAGGAATGAGCAGCGGATTCACACGCCTGCCTCCTTGTTTATCGCACTGCGTGCGCTGCTCAGAGAGAAGAGCTACATCGTCAACGACGACGAGGGCGTGGAGTTTCGGCCTGGCGACATCGTTGAGTTCTCAGCCGTTCTTCAACGCAACCCTCTCCTTGAAACCATCGGGTCCTTCATCGAGCTGGTCGACATGATGCAGACCCTCACCCAAGGTGACCCAAAGAAGAAGAGTGGGCAGTCCTCCGATATGAATAGGATCAAGCGCCAGATGGAGTCGTTCGTGAAGGCGCTGCAGGGCAGCGATACGCTTGATCTCACCACCGAGCCGCTCAGTTCGGCGCATCGTGCCGTGATAACTTTGGAACAGCAGTACCTGAACGATCCAAGCATGTCTGATCTCGTCGATGGCACGTTCCGGGTGGTTGGCAAGGTCACTCGCGTGGTCGGTGATGCAGACGAGCCCATCAGCCTCAACCGCAAGTCGGCGATGGGAAAGCTGCCTCCATCCGTGCTGGGAGAGATGAAGCAAGCCTTCGACAGTCCGGACCTTGGCGGATTCGCCTTCCGGCCGCTCGAGTGGGAGATCGAGGCACCGGCAATCCAGGTGATACCGATCGCAATATTCGCGTAAGGGCCAAACGGTACAGTTTGAGCTCATTGGGGGGGACTTTGAATCAGGATGATTTTCGTCAGATTGTGAACGACTACCTTGTCCCGATGCTGCAGGCTACGCTTGAGCCAGGTTCGGTTCCGTCGACCAATCAAGAGGCGCTTGCCTCATACGTCAATCTTAATCGACTCGAAATCAAGCCGAAGCGGGATGCGGGGTATCGACTGGTCCTCAGTCGAATCCCGACCTTTACAAGTCGCGAGCGCGAGCTCGCGGGCCATTTCATTGACGAGCTTGCCGAAGTCGTCGCCCTGAACGCGGGTGGGTACCAACCGGACTTGATTCGAGCGATACCCCATAGAGTCGTCGCGCGGCATCTGGGTGGTGGCCAAGCGCTCCTTTCTGTCTTGGAACGCCTGGAGACTTGGTCGTCCCAGACGTACGAGGGGCAACGCATCGTCGCATCGATAGGACTTGATGACATGCCGGCCGTCACCGGCATTTCGCTCGACGACTTGTGGGATGAGCCGTTCGGGCCAGTCATGACCAACGGCTTTGACACCCTGCTCGTCGTGGGATCCGATTCAGACATCCAAGGCGTCTCATCGCTTTCGACTGGAAACGTGTCTCGCACGGCGCCTTATCGACTTCGCGAAATCGCGTGCTGGACGACAGGGACGCGCATCGCCGCGGTGTTGAACCAGCATGGTGAGATACTTGTGTTCCAAGATCAGTCACTTCGGTTCGCGCGCCGCAGTGGGAATTGGCAGCACTACGTCCATGAAACCAATATCAAGCGGATGTCGCCGCCTCACAACCGGGAGTTGCGCGAGGCCATCTACGAGAGCTGTCTGGATGTCTCCTTCGCCCGCACTGGAGGCGGCATTGGAGTAGTCAGCGAGTCGCAAATGGCCCAAGTGGCAAATCTCGTCTCTGCTGATGATCTTCTTTCAGGTCAGGGCAACTTCAAGACGCGACTCCTCTCGCGCGTTGTTGGCGGAGTGACATTTCAAGCATTGGATCGTCGCGCACGTGCCGAAATGCTGTCGCTAGACGGCGCGATGATTCTGGATCGGAATGGCCGCATTCTAGCCGCTGGAGCAATCATCGATGTCCCACCCGGTAGTGTTGGCGGTGGAGGTCGTACGGCCGCCGCACGCAGGCTGAGTACGATCGGCTTGGGGGTCAAGGTCTCGCAGGATGGCACGATCACTGGATTCCGTGATGATGCGCGCATTCTCAAGAGCTAGACATGCTGTGATTGAGGGCCTGAGTTCAAGTTTGAAGTGCAACGTTGCTTCCTCTGAGACCTCCTACGAGAGTGCATAGCATTCCTCCGGTGTCTTGAAGCCCAACTGCGTATTCCACGCGATCCCGGACACCCATTCCACGGCATGCCGGACACCATTCCACGCGATCTCGGACACCGTTACACACGATGTCGGACACCGTTCCAGCTGATGCCGGACACTTTCGGCATTCTGCGTGGAATCGGATAAGGCGGGTCTGACCAAGACGACGCATGGACCGGGCGCCACACTCTTCTCATCAGACGCAATGACGAGAGGAACGTGGATGCCCACGAGGAGACTGTCCATGCGAAGGACCAAAGAGATCTGCCGGCTTATCGATGCCGAGTTGTCAGGGCGTGCCATCGCGCGCTCGCTCGGGCTGTCGAACTCGACGGTCGGAGACGCGATCACGCGTCTGAAGGCCTCCGGGCTGACGTGGGAACTCGTCGAGACGATGTCGGAGTCCGAACTCGAGCGCCGACTGTACCGCGAGCGGGGCCACATCGCTCCCGACCCACGGATCCCCGACTGGGAACACGTACGCAAGGAGCTCGGCCGCAAACACACCACCTTGTTGTTGCTTTGGTGTGAGTATCGCGCCAAGCACCCCGACGGCTTCGGCTACAGCTGGTACTGTGCGCACTATCGCACCTGGCTGCGCGCTGTCGACCCGGTCATGCGCCAGACGCACAAGTACGGCGACAAGCTGTTCGTGGACTGGGCCGGTGACACCGTGCCCCTCGTCTGCGCCGACACCGGCGAGATCACAGAGGCACATCTGTTCCTCGCGGTGCTCGGAGCCAGCAACTATCTCTATCTCGAGGCGTTTCGAAACGAGACGACAGCAGCCTTTCTGACCGGACACGTCAACGCGTTCGCGTACATGCGAGGCGTCCCTGCGCTCCTCGTGCCAGACAACCTCAAGACCGGGGTGACGCGCTCTGACCGCTACGATCCCGACCTCAACACCGACTACGCCGATCTGGCCACCCACTACGGGACGGCGGTCATGCCCGCCCGCGTCAAGAAGCCCCGGGACAAGGCCAAGGTCGAGGCGGCCGTGCTCCACTCCTATCGCAGCATCCTGGCCCCGCTTCGCCACCGCACGTTCTTCTCGCTCGCCGAACTCAACGAGGCGCTCGCAGAACTCCTCGAGGAGGTCAACGACCGCCCGTTCCAAAAGATGTCCGGCTCGAGGCGAAGCGTGTTCCTCGAGCACGAGGCCGCGCTTCTGCGCCCGCTGCCCGAGCACCCCTATCGCTACCGCGAGCACAGAAGCGCGAAGGTCGGCATCGACTACCACATCGAGGTCGCAGCCCACCGTTACTCGGTGCCCTTCCACCTCATCGGTGAGAAGGTCGAGGTCTTCTTAGACGAGCGCACCGCCGAGATCTACCACAAGGGTGAGCGCGTGGCGCTCCACGTCAGGAGCCACGTACGCGGCGGTTTCTCCACGACATCCGAGCACATGCCCTCGTCGCATCGCGCACACGCCGAGTGGACGCCTGAGCGCATGGAGAAGTGGGCGGTCAAGACCGGACCTGCCTGTGCCGCGTTCGCCTCAAGGCTCATGACGACCCGTGACCACCCCGAGATCGGTTTTCGCGGCTGCATGGGACTCATGAACCTCGGGCGCAAGTACGGCGACGCCCGCGTGGAGGCCGCCTGCGAGCGAGCTCTCACAGGCGGCGCGAACCGCTATCAGTCGGTGAAGTCGATCCTGGAAAAGGGCCTCGACACCGTGCCGCTTCCCGCGCCACCGAAACCGCCACCCGTGCCCGAGCACGAGAACCTGCGCGGTCCCGACTACTACGCTTAAGGAGAAGGAGACACCATGAACACAGCACTCACGATCGAGAGGCTCTACGACATGCGTCTGGGGCCTATGGCCGAAGCGTTTTCCACCGAGCTCGCACGCACGGGGGACCCGGCCTTAGGATTCTCCGAGAGGTTCGGTCTCGTGGTCGAGCATCAGTGGGCCATGCGTGAGGAGGGGCGTCTCGCCCGGCGCCTGAAGAACGCGAACCTGAAGATCGACGCGAGCATCGAGGAGATCGACTACACCGCGGCCAGGGGCCTTGACCGCTCGGTCGTGGCCGATCTGTCCGAGCTCTCATTCTTAAGAAGTGCCGGCAACATCATCGTCACCGGCGCGACGGGGCTGGGCAAGACCTACCTGGCCTGCGCGATCGCGGATCGGGCGTGCCGCCGCGGACACACCGCGCTTTACACGCGCATGCCCCGGCTGCTCTTCGAGCTCTCACTGGCACGTGCCGACGGGAGCTACCTCAAGGCCGTCGACAGGCTCGCGAAGATCGATCTGCTCATACTCGACGACTGGGGTCTTGCGGCCATCGAGGCCCAGGCCGCAAACGACCTCATGGATGTCATCGACGACCGCACCGGACGCTCATCGACCATCGTGGGAAGCCAGCTTCCGGTCTCTGAGTGGCACCACCTGATCGCCGACCCCAGCGTCGCCGACGCACTGCTCGACAGGCTCGTGCACCGCTCCGTCAGGATCGAGCTGAAGGGAGGATCGATGCGCAAGCAAACCCCGAAACGCCCCAGAAAGTTGACCTGATGCCGGACACTCCATCACTCTGACAAGACAACGCGTCGCTTGGCTGTGCCCGTCCGGCATCAAGTGGAACGGTGTCCGGCATCAGCTGGAACGGGTGTGCGGCATCCGTGGAATACGCAC
>JAUSOQ010000068.1 GCA_030655755.1 Coriobacteriia bacterium | reverse complement strand
CGACCTGTTCGGTCTGGATGCCTACGCCCCGTCCCGCTGAAAGGCCGTGTTTAGGTAATACACGCGGCGGACTCTCGCACCACCACTGACCTGCTCATTTCCGCGCTCAAGAGAGCAGAGCCAGGAAAGTCGGGCTAGGGTTTCAATCCCCGGGCGACTCGCAAGTCGCCCGCTGCGTACAACGCACCATGGATCTCGATGGAGTACCTCGTTTCAATCCCCGGGCGACTCGCAAGTCGCCCGCTGCTGGCTCTGAACTGC
This sequence comes from Coriobacteriia bacterium, assembly GCA_030655755.1. Taxonomy (GTDB): domain Bacteria; phylum Actinomycetota; class Coriobacteriia; order Anaerosomatales; family Anaerosomataceae; genus UBA2279. The sequence continues at coordinate 25,396 of JAUSOQ010000068.1, read as the reverse complement.
ACTGATTTGACTATTCACCGAAATCTCATCCATGAGTCCACACCAGAATGCTACCGAGCTATCAGTAAATCCTCGGAATCATCCAGTGCATCGAGCAACTCCATCGCGTTGCGTCTCGTGTTCACTACAACGAGACACTGCTTGTGCTCTCGCATCTCCTGGGCGACTCGCTCCCATGACCACGTCTCCTCAGGCACGCGATACTCCACACGGCGCATCTGTTCGAAGTGCTCGGGAAACGCACTCACAATCTCGCGAAGACCGCTCAGCGCCACTCCTGGCTTGTCCGCATCGGACACAGCCGGCTGTGTGGCGGAGCACAGAACGAACGTCGTCCCCCAGTTCCGCGCAAGACAGCCGATTACGTCCAATAGCGGATCAAGCAACCGCGGAGGCAGTGTTTGGACTTCATCAAGGACCACCACTGAACGCGCGATACGATGAACTTTGCGCGACCGGCCAGGCCGACAACTCAGAAGACTCTCGAAGAACTGCACGTTGGTCGTTACGACAACCGGCGCATCCCAGTTCTGGGTGGACAACCGATGCCAGTCAGGAGCAGCATCCTCCCCTTCATCGCCCGACTCAAGTACACCAGCATGATGCGCCAGAACCGCATCACGGGATTCCAGGGCCGATTGGAACACCTCGACGGTCTGATCGATGATACTTGTGTATGGAATGGCGTAGATGACACGATCAAGCCCATGCGCCACCGCATGCTCCAGGGCAAAAGCCAGAGACGAGAGTGTCTTCCCACCTCCGGTCGGAACGGTCAGCCGAAAGCAACCAGGCGGTAGAGCTGCCTTGTCCACGCAACTATGATAGACCTCGGCGCGCAACTTGTTGACCGGAGTCTGATCGCAGCTGGCAAGCAAACTCACCTGGGTCTTCCGCAGGCGATCCAGTAACTCAAGAACGCTGAGCTCGCTTCCACGAAGTGCTGAACGGTCCGGATTAAAATGCTGCTCAGTATCCAACGAGTCCGCATCAGTAAGGCATGAGAAAGCCATACGCAGCAGCATTTCGGCTGATTCTTGATTTCTACAGCTGGCAATCTCGGCAGCAACGGCCTCAACAGGAGGTAGGGATTCCAGAATCCCGTCGGCTCTCATTCTTGAGAATACGTCGCAGTCGCGCATCGACACCCGTGTGGCAAAATCTGACCTGTCGGGCATCCCTCCGTGATGTCCAGCGATCAGCAGACCAAGTAATGGACCCGTCGTTGAAGGGTCCCAGGCCTCCGCCTCTGAGGCTCCAGTGTACTTGTGGTCAACATGCCGATGCGGGCATCGAACACCCCTGGTGCCTAGGGCAGCCGCTTCCCGCAAGTATGCCTGAAACGCTTCTGAGTACTTCCCACAGTCATGGAGAAGCGCCACTGCCTCCGCAAGATTGGGTATCCCGATTCTCTGCCCAAAGGCACGGGCACGCATCGCAGTCCCAGCCAAGTGGTCGGGCAGCGTTTGCCACTCGTCATTGCACGCGTCAAATCCCGTGTGCGCCCAGAAATCAGCCACGTCATCCCCTCCCGCTAACCAGACTAGCAGAGGGGACTGACATGAATCCTGCGAGTTTTGCGCAGCGCTCTCACGCTCCCGCTATCAGGTCCTTCACGACCTTCGGATTGGCAAGCGTCGACAGGTCGCCGAACGCGTCTGTCTCCCGCTCTCCCGCCGCGATCTTCCGCAAGATGCGACGCATGATCTTGCCCGAACGCGTCTTGGGCAGATCGCGCGCGAACTGGATGCGATCAGGCTTAGCGATCGGCCCGATGACCTTGCGGACATGGCCCGATAGGATCGTCGCCAGGTCATCGCTCGCGACCTGTCCATCTCTGAGCACCACATACGCGTGGATGCCCTCACCTTTGACCGGATGCGGGAACCCGACGACCGCAGCCTCGCTCACTGCTTCGTGGCTGACAAGCGCGCTCTCGACCTCGGCCGTACCCAACCGGTGACCGCTCACGTTGATAACGTCGTCCACACGGCCGAGCAACCAGAAGTCGCCGTCGGCATCCACGCGCGCTCCGTCACCGGTGAAGTACTTGCCGGGAAAACGCTCGAAATAGACCTCGCGCATGCGCGCATGATCAGGATCGCCCCACGTACCCCGGAGCATGCCAGGCCAGGGACGCTTGATCGTCAGGTAACCGCCTTCACCGGGTTCGGCCCTGCTACCGTCCTCACGAACGACCTCCGGCTCGATCCCGAAGAAAGGCCAGGATGCGGAACCGGGCTTTAAGGGCGTCGCCCCCGGGAACGGCGTGATCAGAAAGCCGCCCGTCTCGGTCTGCCAGTAGGTGTCAACGATCGGGATCTCTCCTCGACCGATCGTCCGGTGATACCACATCCATACTTCGGGATTGATGGGCTCACCGACAGTGCCGAGCAGGCGCAGGCTCGAGAGGTCGTAGCGAGCCGGCCACCCCGATCCGTGGCGCATCAGTGCGCGGATAGCGGTCGGTGCCGTGTAGAAGATGTTCACCCGATACTTCTCCACGACGGACCAGAACCGGCCGGGGTCCGGATAGGTGGGCACACCTTCGAACATGAGTGTCGTCGCACCGGCCGCAAGCGGGCCGTAGACGATGTAGCTGTGACCGGTGATCCACCCGATATCAGCGGTACACCAGTAGACGTCTTCGTCGCGATAGTCCATGACGCTCTTGAACGTCAGCGCGGAGTACAGTAGGTAGCCGGCGGTGGTGTGCAGCACACCTTTAGGCTTCCCCGTCGAACCGGACGTGTAGAGGATGAACAGAGGGTCTTCAGCATCCATCTCCACCGGGGGACACGGCTTGCGTACCTCGGGAGCGGAGATCTCCTGGTGCCACCATGTATCACGCCCGGGCTCCATGTCGACGTCACCGGCGCCGCGACGCACGACGATACAGGCCTCGACGCTCGGACACTCGAACAACGCCTCATCGGCAGCAGCCTTCAGCGCCACCTTGCGACCACCGCGGATACCTTCGTCCGCAGTGATCAGCAGCCGCGCGCTACAGTCCTGGATGCGGCCTCGAAGCGCGCTCGCCGAGAAGCCTCCGAAGATGACCGAGTGAATGGCGCCGATACGGGCGCACGCGAGCATTGCGATGGCAAGCTCGGGGATCATGGGCAGATAGAGCGCAACCCGGTCACCTTTCTCGACACCCTTCTTCTTGAGCACGTTGGCGAACTTGCTGACCTCGTAATGGAGCTGCTGATAGGTGTACGTCCGGCTCTGGCCGTCGTCAGCTTCCCATATGAGCGCCGCCTTGTTCCGGCGCCAGGTGCTGAGATGACGGTCCAGACAGTTCGCCGCGACGTTGAGGGTGCCACCCTTGAACCAGGTGTAGTCGAGCTTGTCGAAACCGCCCGAGGCCACCTTGGTGTACGGCTTGATCCACTCGAGCTCCGCACGCGCCATCTCATCCCAGTATCCTGCGGGATCCTCGATAGAACGGCGGTAGGTGGTATCGTAAGCCTCGCGTGATCCGACGACCGCTTGCTCGGCGAACTCCACTGGCGGCTCGATCGTGCGCCCGTCAGCGGATAGATGCTCGATCGTCTGATCGCTCGCCTGCAGGTCACCCATCAGTGTACCTCCGTATGTCGGCAGAACTGGTGCATACCCCAACTCGATTGTTGACGGCCACGCCCAAAATGGCAAGATAAAGAGGTACACACCTGCACCACCGTGGTCCCGGATCGGAGTCCCGTGCTCACCCGCAAGTACGATCATCTGCGAAATCGCATCCAGAATCTCGGCAGCGCCCTGGTCGCCTATTCCGGGGGCGTCGACTCGACATTGCTCGCATTCATCACTCATGTCGTGCTTGGCGAGCGCTGCCTCGCGGTACTCGCCATCTCCGACATGCACATAGACAACGAGATAGAAGACGCACGCCAGACCGCTCGCGAGCTTGGACTGCACCTGCACGAAGTCGACACGCATGAGCTCACCGACCCGCGCTTCAGGATGAACCCGGTAGACCGCTGCTACTACTGCAAGAGCGAGATGTTCGGGCTACTGCGAACGGTCGCCAGCGCGCGTGGCATCAAGTGGGTACTCGACGGCAGCAACGCCGACGACGCCTCGGACCATCGTCCGGGCGGACGTGCAGCGCGCGAGTACGGAGTGGTGAGCCCATTGCTCGAGGTGGGACTCCATAAAGACGAGATCCGCTCTCTGTCTCACGAACTCGGCCTCCCGAACTGGAACAAGCCTTCGATGGCGTGCCTTGCGACGCGCTTTCCCTACGGCACGCCTATCACCGAGGAGGGCATCGCGCGGGTCGGAGTGGCCGAGAAGGGCATCCGCGACCTGGGCATCCGGCAGTTCCGCGTACGCGCCCACGGCGATGTCGCGCGCGTCGAAGTGGAACCCGAAGAGATGCAACGCGCATGGGAACTGCGCGACGCCGTGTCTGCCGCGATCAAGACCGCGGGCTTCACGTTCGCCGCGCAGGACCTCGAAGGCTATCGCACGGGCAGCATGAACGACGCACTGTCCGGCGAAGACCTCGCGCGCGAGACGTCAGGCGACGAGTTCACGTAGCGCTGCACGGATCGCCGCAGGCATCCTCTCCTGGAGACGAGCCGGATCTCCCATCGCCTGCCCCAGTACGCGTGTGGTGAACGGCTGAGCCGTCTGCACGATATCGATCTCGGGATACAGCGCCCTGGCAACGCCCTCCACCGTGGCAAGCGACTTGATGAGCAGCCCATAGCCGGCGGGTATCCGCACGCCGTTGGCACCGAGCAGCCGCAAGAAGCCCAGTCCGAAATGGCGGAAGTCACGCGTGCCGTCCTCGCGGAGCGTTCCATCGAGCAGTTCGGCGAGACCGGCGCGTACGGCGGTGATCTTCTCGGCGGGGACATCGACACCCAGCTTGGCCGAGTACGTCAGCGCCCGTTCCGGATCCCGGTAGACGAGCGCCGCCATGACCTGCGTGATGTTCATGCGCTCCTCAGGCGTCAGATACCCGACGATGCCGAAGTCGAGGTACGCGATCTTGTTGTCACGCGTCACGAAGAGATTCGCGGGGTGGAGGTCCGCATGGTAGCGACCGTAGACGAAGACCTGTCGCATGAATGCGGTCGCCCCGTGTACGGCCAGGCCATAGCAGTCGACTCCGGCCGCGCGAGCCTCATCAAGATCGGTCAGCCGCCATCCGTCTATGAACTCCATCGTGACGACACGCCTACTCGAGGTCGGCCAGACGATGCGAGGCACGACCACCCGATCATCATCGCGGAAGTCGAAGGCGAAGCGGTCGGCGAACCGCCCTTCTCGCCGCAAGTCGAGCTCGCGATCGACCGTCTCTCTGAACTCGTCGAGCAGAGCGACAAGGTCAAAACGCTTCACAAGTCCGAGGCGTTCGACGCGCTGGGCCAAACGGCGGGCGATCTCGATATCGACACGGATCGACTCGGCCGCACCGGGTCGCACGACCTTCACCGCGACCGTGGTGCCCGCGGGAAGCTCGTCGCCCCACACCGGGCGGTACGGGGTCGCCAGCGTCGCACGGTGAACCTGGGCGATAGACGCCGCAGCGACGGGCTCATCGTCGAAGGTCGCCCACAACTCCTCGGGTGTGGCCGCGAACTCATCTATGATGACGCGCCTGATGGCTTCGGCGGGTAACGGCGCCACAGCGTCTTGCATGCGCTGCATCTGTGCCACAAGTTCCTCGGAGAACTCGTCGGGTCGAACGGAGATGAGCTGTCCGAGCTTGATGAAGGCCGGGCCGAGCTCCTCGAACGCACGCCGCCATCGCAGCGCGAACACGGAACGCCGCCGCGTCCTTGGAGCGAGGCCGAACTCGGCCGCCGGCAACGCGGCCAGCAGGTGTTTGAGGAACACGGCAGCGATCTGTACGCGACGGGAGCTCATCATGCGCCCCCTTATCGCGTCTCGAGCTTGCGCAGGATGGTCTCCAGGATCGACTCGAGGTTGTCCATCCGGCCCCGGATCTCACCCACCTCGAATCGGATCTCTTCGAGTGCCGGGTCCGAACGCTCGTCGGTCGCCAGTGACTCTCCCCTCGCACGTGCAGCCAACTCGGCCTTGAGCTTGTCCTTCTCCTCGGCCACCATCGCGGCGAGGCCATCGACGAAGGCATCGGCGCCGCCGGACATGCCTTCGGCTCCCCCACTCACCCCGCGCTCGACTGCGGCCTTGAGGCCCTCGTCGGCGACCTCGTGCGTGAGCATCCACGCGGCAAAGAAGCGCATTACGTCGTCGGTCATCGTACTTCCCCCCTATTAGTCACGCGTACGTCCATCGATCCCTTTCTTGAGCAATCGCAAACTGTTGAGCACGACGAACAGCGAGACTCCGGTATCGGCGAACACCACCATCCACAAAGTCGCGTAGCCCACACACCGATTGCCCCCAGCAACACGAGCTGGGCAGGGGGTCCAAAAATCTCGCTCAGGACTGCACCGAATAGACCCGCCGTCAATCCGCCCGCACCCAACGCAATAATCCCGAAGGGCTTCCGGCAACGCTGGATCGAGATTGCGAACTCCGAGAACAGCGCGAGAAGAATAAGCCCCAGCAGAAGATGAAACACGAGATTCAGCGACATGCCGTCCTTGAGTCTCTCAACCACAATGAGCGCACCAACGACAACTGCAGGGATTGCAGCGGCGAGTCCAGAAACAGACTTCAGTGCAGTCAGCCATCTAGCCGAAGCCATCATCCACTCCCCTCACATGTGAGTCACACAGCGACTGCGGCTACGTCTGTGCTTCCCGGGTCTTGTCGATCAGCCGATACACTGCGCGCTTCCCATCTCAACGATACGCGACGACACGCGAGTCGCGCAGCACCTTTAATTGGTGACTCACGCCTGATCGGGAGATACCGACAACGCCCGCAAGATCGCACACGTTACGAGTCCCAGGCGAGTTCGTCGGGATCGCGGCCGAACCGTTCTCCCCTGTCCAGTCCGTCTATCGTGGCCATCTCGCCCACGGTGAGTTCGAATCCTAATGCTTCGATGTTCTCGCGGATGCGATCAGCCTGCACGGACTTGGGGATCACCACCACGTCGTGCTGCAAGAGCCAGCGTAACGCGACCTGTGGGGCCGTTGCATCGTGCGCAGCGCCGATCTCCACAAGCACGGGCACATCGTTCGCCCTACCTCGCATCAGCGGCGCCCAGGCCTCGACCACAACACCATGAGCCTGGCAGAAGCATCGCAGATCGGGTTGTTGAAGGAAGGGATGGCACTCGAACTGGTCCACCATCGGCGCCACCTCGGCGATCTCAAGCAGCGCTTCGAGGTGATGACGCAAGAAATTGCACACGCCGATGGCGCGTACCTTGCCCGAAGCCAGCGCCTCCTCCATCGCGCGCCACGTCGGCGCGAGCGTGCTCTTGATGGGCCAGTGCACCAGGTAGAGATCGAGATAGGACGTGCCAAGACACTCCAGGCTCCGATCGAGCGCCGCAAGCGTCTCGGCATATCCCTGTTCATCGTTCCAGACCTTCGACGTCACAAAGACGTCCTCGCGGGACACGCCGCTCACGCGCAGCGCCTCCCCGATCCCATGCTCGTTGCCGTACAGCGACGCCGTGTCGATGCTCCGATAGCCGTACTCAAGAGCTGCGCATACGGCGTCGCCCACCTCGCGTCCCTCGGCGGACTTGTAGGTGCCCAGACCGAGACGAGGCATCTCTACCCCATTGGCCAGCGCGATCTTCGATTGCAGCGTCAATTCCACGCTCGACACCCCTAGGCGACGTCCCTGCGAGCGAACACGAACACGCACGCCACCAGAGACACCAGTGCGACGATACCGTAGAGCCACCACACCTCTGCCGACGCGGTCCCATCGTTGATGATCTTTCCCGGCTGCCAGCTGCTGATCAGGTTCACGTTCCCGAAGAAGTCGGCCACGTCCGAGAAGTTCGCCACAAGGTCGCTCACCCACATCACGACCAGGACACCGGCCGCGATACTCGAGGCCTTCCCGCCGCTACGGAACACCGAGCTCGCCAGCATGCCGATGCCACCGACCGCCAGCATGAACAGCGTGCCCAATGCCATCAGAAGCCAGAATGTCTCCGCGCTCAAGTTGATGTCGTAGGTGGGGCCGAAGACCTGGATAGGCACGAACGTGGCCGCCGCCAGCAGAAGCACGTACGCGACGAGGCCCGCAACGCGGGTGATGGCAAGCTTCACGCGGGAAACGGGCTGCGATAAAACGAGCTCCATCGTCCCGTCAGCGATCTCGCCAGCGAATGCGTGACTGGCATAGATGAGAACCGCCGAGGCGACGATGAGCATCCACATGAGGCCCAGGTACTCGGTCTGGAAGAAGCCGCCCATCGAGGCGAACGAGACGTCCCCGCTACCGAACAACTGGAGCATCTCCGGAGGCATGCTCTCGATGAGCTTCGCATACTCTCCGCCGCCTATCTTGGGGTAGAACCACACCATCATCCAGGAGTACGCCACGAGACTGCCGACGTACCAGGCGAGTGCGGTCCGGCGCTGCTGAAGGGTCGCGCGAAGGATCGTCCAACTCATCACGCCACGCCCCCTTCGGTCGACGTCTCAGACGCGCCGTTCTCCTCGTCACGGTAGAACTCCATGAACACCTCTTCGAGACTCGCGTGCTCGATACTCAGGTCTCGCACTGGTCTGGTGGCCAGGCGCTTGATCAGATCATCGAGATGGTCGCCCTTCACGCGAGCGTTGATCGTGTTGGGGCCCGTGAGTGTGATGCGGCTCATCCCGTCGACGTCCGCCAAGAATGCTGCGTCCACAGGCTCGCTGAACGTCACGTTGAGTTCGCGCAAACGCTTGCCGAGCAGACCCTTCACGTTCTCCTCGGCTGCCAGATGCCCTCTGCGGATGATGCCGACGCGCTCACAGATGCGCTCGACCTCGGAGAGGATGTGACTCGAGAGGAAGACCGTAGCTCCGTTGGCGACACGCTCCTCGATGATGGCGAAGACGGTCTCTTGGTTGAGCGGATCGAGACCGGACGTGGGTTCATCGAGGATGAGCAGCTCGGGGTCGTGCATGAGACCGAGGATGAGCGCGAGCTTCTGCTTGTTGCCCTTCGAGAGCTCCTTGACGCAACGGCTCGGGTCGAACTCCAGCCGTTGGAGGAGTTCATCGGTCAGCACGCCTTTGCCACCGCGCAGCTGGGAGACATAGTCGATGTGCCAGCGTCCGGTCTCTTTGTCGTAGGCTTTGACCTCGCCGGACACGTAGCCGATCCTGCGACGCAGGTTCGCACCGTCCAGCGTCACGTGCTCACCGAACAGCCGCGACTCCCCCGCAGTGGGCTTCAGCATGCCGAGAAGACACCGGATCGTCGTCGTCTTCCCCGCGCCGTTAGGACCTAGAAAGCCGAACACCATGCCCTCGGGCACACTCAGCGTCAGGTCCTCGACGCCCCTGGTCTTGCCGTAGTACTTCGTGAGCTTCTCGCACTCTACGACCATCGCCACGAGTCCTCGCCCCTTCCGCGTTCACGTTCACTCACTCGAGTGTACAACTCAGACCGCACCAGCGACGAGCTGTGGAATGAGCAACATACGGGGAAGTAACATCGTAAGCGAAACACGACGAGCACTTGCGACAAGGGGGTCCATGAACTGGTGGCGGGAGTCATCACGGGAGCAGTCCTGCTTGCTGGAGGCGGAACATGGCAGAAGGTCTGGATCGATATCGATACTGGCGACCAGGAATTCTACGACCCGGGCTACTGGTACGTGCGTGACGAGGACGTCGCGATCACGTCGTACCAGATTCCGCCGAGCGGACAAGGAACCGTCGAAGTGCCGATGTACACGTACCCGACGATTCCACCGATCGGCTTCTACGGCCCTTCGATGACCGCGCAACAGATCGCCTTTGGACAGCTCTATGACGCCATCTACATGGACGAAGACAGCTCGCATCTGCTCGGCAGGTACTACTGGTTCACTGTGGAAGAGGACATTATCGTGGCTATTGAAGAGCAGCCACGCGACCCATACTACGAGCCGTAGCGAAAGGAGACATCATGTCTTTCGATCTCAAGAGTCCAAAGACAATCGCTGTGTTGGTCGTCATCGCACTAGCGGTCCTTGCTGCGGGGGTGGGCGTGGGATACCTCATCATGAAGCCCTCGCTTGACGACGCGGAGCAGAAGCTGGCCGAGACCGAGGACACGTTGGCGAGCCTTGAGGAGAGCACATCGGCCGAGGAGTCACCAACGGCCGATTCGACCGATGAGGAGGTCGAGACTTCGGGACCGGAGGAGCCCGCGGATGCAACGCTCGTATCCACCGAGCCTGACGGCCACTACCCCGGCATCATCAAGTCCATCAATCCTGCCTCTGGCGGAGGATGGGAGATCGTCATCGACTACGTGCAGGTGCTTGGCGGAGCCGAAGCTGCAGCTGCAGCGCTGGCTCATGGGGATGAGTCGCCACCACCTAACGACTACTACGTCGTCAATGACAACCCGAAGCTGCGCACCATCCCGATCTCTGCGACCTGCGCAGTGCTGATGCACGACACGCCCGCGCCAAACCCCAGCGACGGCGTCATCATGGGAGATGTGACGATCACCTTCGATGACTTCCGCGTGAACCGGTGGGGCGCCCTCAACTACTACAAGAGCGCCATCTACTACATCGACGTTTCCGGCGGCTTCATCACCAACATAGAGCACTTCTGGGTGCCGTAGGGACTAGCTAGCGCCGACGCTTCTTGACGCCGTGCGCAGATCCCTTGCGTGCGCCTTGCTTGAGCCGTGAAAGCACCTCGTCGGTAGTGGTGGACTCGACCTCCGCCTTGAGCTTGACGACCTGATCGCGCATGCGGGCCGCCGCCTCGAAGTCGAGAGACTCGGCAGAGGCGTGCATCTCCTCTTCCATCGTGGCGATGATGCGAGCGAACTCGCTGCGCGGCAGTGCCGAGAGCTCCCGGGCGACCTGTGCGCTCGGCTCGAGCCCGACTGCGGACTCGCGCGCATACTGCGCGATGTCGTGGATCGCCTTGCGGATCGTCTGCGGCTCGATGCCGTGCTCCTCGTTGTAGGCGACCTGCAGCGCCCGACGACGGTCGGTCTCATCTATCGCCATCCGCATGGAATCGGTCATCTTGTCCGCATAGAGGATGACTTGCCCGGACACGTTGCGGGCAGCGCGGCCGATCGTCTGGATAAGACTGCGAAAATCGCGCAGGAAGCCTTCTTTGTCCGCATCAAGAATGGCGACAAGCGAGACCTCCGGCAGATCGAGTCCTTCGCGCAGCAGGTTGATGCCGACCACTACGTCGATCGTGCCCGAGCGTAGGTCCCGCAATACCTCGACGCGCTCGAGCGTAGCGACGTCGCTGTGCAGGTAGCGCACCTTGATGCCGTGCTCAAGGAAGTACTCCGTGAGATCCTCGGCCATCTTCTTGGTAAGCGTCGTGACAAGCACACGCTCATCACGCTCGATGCGATCACGGATCTCAGCGATCAGGTCGTCCACCTGACCCTTGGTGGGACGAATGACGACCTGCGGGTCGACCAGACCGGTCGGGCGGATGATCTGCTCGACGATCTGGCTGCTCACGCCACGCTCCCACTCGCTCGGTGTGGCCGAGACGAACACCGTCTGCGGCACCCGCTCGCGGAACTCGGCGAAGTTGAGCGGGCGGTTGTCCAAAGCGCTCGGAAGACGGAATCCGTGCTCGACGAGCGTCACCTTGCGGGAACGGTCACCCGCGTGCATGCCGCGGATCTGCGGGACGGTCACATGCGACTCATCGATGATGCAGAGGAAATCGTCCGGGAAGTAGTCGATGAGCGTGGATGCCGGTTCGCCGGGCTTTCGCCCATCGAGATGGCGGGAGTAGTTCTCGATGCCCGAGCAGAACCCCATCGTCTCGAGCATCTCCAGATCGTAGCTGGTGCGCATCTCAAGCCGCTGCGCCTCAAGCAACTTGCCCTCGGCCTTCAGCTGCGCAAGACGCTCCTGAAGCTCCGCCCGTATCGTCTTGAGCGCGACTGCGAGCTTCTCCGGCGCGGTCACGTAGTGGGTGGCAGGCCACACCGGAAGCCACTTGAAAGTCGTCGACACCTCGCCGGTGACCTGGTCGAACTCGGCGATAGACTCGATCTCGTCTCCAAAGAACTCCACGCGCACCGGATCGTCAGCGTAAGGCGGGAAGACATCTAAAACGTCACCTCGAACGCGGAACGTACCGCGCGTGAGATCGTAGTCGTTGCGGTCGTACTGGATCTCGATAAGGTCACAGATGAGCTTGTCGCGATCGTAGGTCTCGCCCACCGTGAGGAACACGGCGAGACCCTCGTAGTCCTCAGGAGAACCGATGCCGTAAATGCAGCTCACGCTCGCGACGACCACGACATCACGGCGCGAGAGCAATGCCGCAGTCGCAGCGTGTCGTAGCTTCTCGACCTCGGCGTTGATCGATGCATCCTTCTCGATGAAGGTGTCCGTGGTCGGGACGTACGCCTCGGGCTGATAGTAGTCGTAGTAGGAGACGAAGTAGACGACCGCGTTGTCCGGCAAGAAATCCTTGAACTCGGAGGCGAGTTGCGCGGCAAGCGTCTTGTTGGGCGCCATCACAAGCGTGGGCTTCTGCATACGCTCGATGAGCTTCACCATCGTGAACGTCTTACCTGAGCCGGTCACGCCAAGGAGCGTCTGATCGCGCATGCCCGCCAAGACACCCTCGGCCAGCTGCTCGATCGCCTTAGGCTGGTCGCCAGCCGGTTCGAACTCCGAAACGACGCGCAGATCGGCCACGACTCACCTGCCTTCGAATGCAGTCGGATACAGCTCGCGATAGCGTTCCACTTCCGAGAGTACCCGTTGAACGTAGGCCTCGGTCTCGGGAAATGGGAGACTCACGCCTACGCTCGTCTCACCGCTCTCCTCCAGCCAACCGTCTACGTTGCCGCCGCCGGCGTTATAGGCGGCAAGCGCGGTGCGAGTGTGTCCATACCGAGCCAGCAAGTCGGCCAGGTGTCGCGTGCCGAGTTCGATGTTGAGCTCAGGCTCCTTCAATCGCTGCTCGTCGACCTCACCCTCTACACTGATCTCCATTGCAAGCTCTGCAGCAGTGGAGGGGAGCAACTGCATAAGACCCACGGCGCCGGCCGAGGAGACCTCCTCGGCATCAAAACCAGACTCGGCGTTGATCAGCGCGACGACCAGATACGGGTCGACATCGAAGCGTACCGAAGCTTCTGCAATGGTGTCCCTGTAGCGCAGGGGATGCGTGACCCGCTCCCATGCGACCTGAGCGCCGATGAATACCAAGAAAAGGACCAGGGCGATCAAAACGAGACGAGAGAATCGCCAGCGCCGAGGAGCCATCACACGCTCACCAGACACGCGACCCCACCTCTACTTCGAAGAAGTGCGCAACATCTTGCTTGAACACCGTAAGGTCACCGTCGTTCTCGATCACGTGATCCGCGATACCCCTGCGCTCCGCGTCACCGGCCTGGCGTTCGATGCGACGGTGCACATCTTCCTCGGCCATACCCCGCGCGAGACAGCGCGAGATGCGTGCATCCTCTGAAGCGGAGATGGCAAGCACGCCGTCGACCAGCTCGAGGAAGAGCGGAGCCTCGACGAGCAGCGGTATGTCGAGCACCACCAGGCGGGGTGGTTCAGCCTGCGCTGCAAGAGCGTCGAGGGCACCTGAGATCACCGCATAGACAGCCGGATGCACGATCATGTTCAGCGCGCGCGCAGCCTCGTCCGAGGCGAACGCCGCGTCCGCGAGCGCGGCAGGATCGATACGACCATCCGCACCCAGCACGCCATCGCCAAACACGTTGATGATGTGCCGGAACACCGGCATCTCCGGTTCAAGCAACTCCTTGGCGATACTGTCGAGGTCGATGACAACGGCGCCACGCTCCGCAAGGACCTGCGCGGCGACCGACTTACCCGACCCGATGCCCCCGGTCACGGCGAGCACGTACATGTGTGGCCTCCCTGGAGAAGACACGGGGCCGGAGCGCCCTGCTCGGACGCCCGGCCCCGCATAGCTCGTTTACGAATGAGTCGGCGGGGTCGCCTACTCCTCAGGCTCTTCGACGACAGGCTCCTCAGCGGCAACCTCTTCGGCGGCAACCTCTTCGGCAGCAGGCTCTTCGGCAGCAGGCTCCTCGACGACGGGCTCTTCGATCTCTTCGGCTACGACAGCTTCGGCCTCATCGGCTACGACAGCCTCTTCGACAACCTCGGTCTCGTCGACCTCATCGACTTCGGAGTCATCCGGCACCGCGTCGGGCAGACCGAGCTCCTCGTTCGCCGCACGGACGGAGAGCGAGATCCTGCGGCGGTCCACGTCGATATCCATGATCTTGGTCTTGACCTCGACACCGACCGTCACGACGTCCTCGGGAGTCTCGACATGGCCCTTGGCCATCTCAGAGATGTGCACAAGTCCCTCAACGCCGTTGCCGATCTCGACGAACGCGCCGAACGGAACGATCTTGGTCACCTTGCCTTCAACGATCGCACCGATCTCGAAGCTCTTCACGAGCTGCTTCCACGGATCGTCCTGGGTCTGCTTCAAGCCGAGCGAGATACGCTCGCGGTCGAGATCGACATCGAGGACCTGAACCTCGACCTTGTCGCCGACCGAGACGACCTCTGACGGGTGATTCACGTGGCTCCAGGAGAGCTCGGAGATGTGGACCAGGCCGTCGATGCCGCCGAGATCGACGAACGCACCGAAGTCGACGATGCTCGAGACCGCACCGGGCAGGATCTGACCCTTCTTGAGCTTCTCAAGTATCTCGCTGCGCTCCTGCTTGCGGTCCTCTTCGAGGACGACGCGGCGGGAAAGCACGACGTTGTTGCGGTTGCGATCCATCTCGATGACACGACACTCGAGGCGGTCACCAAGGAAGGAGTGAAGGTCTTTGACGCGGCGAAGATCGACGAGCGATGCAGGCAAGAAGCCGCGTAGACCGATATCGAGGATGAGACCGCCCTTGACGACCTCGATGACCTCGCCATCGACATTCTCTGCGGAGCTGAACTTCTCTTCGACCTGGACCCAGGCGCGCTCGTAAGCGGCGCGCTTCTTGGAGAGGATGAGCCGGCCGTCCTTGTCTTCCTTCTGGAGGACAAGCGCTTCGATCTCGTCGCCGAGCTTCACGATATCCTTGGGATCAGCGTCCTTGCGGATCGAGAGCTCGCGCGCCGGGATGACGCCTTCGGACTTGTAGCCGATGTCGAGCAGGACTTCGTCCCGCTCCACCTGTACGACGGTTCCGGTAACAAGGTCACCGTCGTCGAAATCGGTGATCGTGCCATCGATGAGCGCGTGCATCTCCTCATCGGTGTACTCGCGGTCCTCAATGATGGTGTCTTTTTCGTTCTCTACCACTGTGGTGGCCCCTTTCAAAAAATCGGGGCCCCGATCTTCATGTACTCTCGGTCGAGGGCTTTCCATACATGTGTCTCGGGGGCCAACATTACGTGTGCGAGCAGCCCAAATGAACGTGCCCGCACGGACTCAGAATAGTACACGACTCTCGCAGCTGACGCCACCCGTTCAGGTGGCCGAGGAAGCCCTACTTCGCGCTGGCCCAATCCGTACCCGCGCCCACATCAACGAGCAGCGGCACCGCAAGCTCCACCACGCCCGCCATGGCCTCGCGAGCCATCGCACTCAAACGCTCGAGCTCGGTGGCAGGCGCCTCGAAGACGAGTTCGTCGTGTACCTGCAGCACCATTCGCGCGCGGTATCCCTCGGCACGCAGGCGACGGTCCGCCTCCACCATCGCGAGCTTCATGATATCGGCAGCAGTACCCTGCATGGGATGGTTCATCGCAGTGCGTTCGCCGAAGGAGCGCAAGTTCCAGTTGGATGACATGAGTTCCGGGATCGGTCGGCGCCTGCCATACAGCGTCACAGCGTAGCCGTCGCGGTGCGCGGCAGCGACGGTGTCATCGAGGTAGGTGCGCACGCCGGGGTACGCCGCGAAGTAGCGGTCGATCATGCCCTGTGCTTCGCCATGCACGACGCCAAGCGACTGTGAGAGCCCGTGCGCGGAAATGCCGTAGACGATGCCGAAGTTGACCGCCTTCGCGCGGCGACGCATCTCGGGCATCACCTCACCGGGGTCGATGCCGAACACGCGAGCCGCGGTCGCCTCGTGGAAGTCGGCGCCGGAGGTGAACGCCTCGATCAGCCCCGCGTCTTGCGAGAGGTGCGCCAGCACGCGCAGCTCGATCTGCGAGTAGTCCGCCGAGACGATCAGGTCGCCTTCCTCGGCAGGCACGAATGCAGCACGGATACGTCGGCCGAGTTCGGTGCGCACGGGAATGTTCTGCAGGTTGGGGGCCGAAGACGACAGTCGGCCGGTGGCCGCTACCGTCTGGTTGAACGTCGTGTGCAGCCGACCGTCCTCGCCCACCAGGCGCGGCAGCGCGTCGATATAGGTGGACTTGAGCTTGGCGAGCTCGCGGTACTCGAGGATGCGCGCGGCGATGGGGTAGCTCTCGGCAAGTCCTGAGAGCACCGAGGAGTCAGTGGAGTAGCCGGTCTTGGTGCGCTTTCCGAACGGCAGACCGAGCTTGTCGAACAGCACCTCGGCGAGCTGTTTGGGAGAATCGATGTTGACGTCGGTACCGGCAAGCTCGTGGATCTGGGTGATCAGAGTGGTGATCTTTCCCCCGGTCTCGATCGCAAGACCAGACAGGACATCGCGGTCGATGCCGACGCCCACCTCCTCCATACGCACGAGCACGGGGATGAGGTCCCTTTCGCAGCGGCGGAAGCAGTCGAGCGCACCCGTGGACGAGAGCGTCTCCTCCAGCACGGGCGCGAGTTCCGCACACGCAGATGCCTCCCCAACGGCGCCAGCGTCCTCGGCAAGATGCCTGCCGAGATGATCGGCCGTGATACTGCGCAGGTCGTAGGACGAGCGATTGGAGGCAAGCACGTAGGCCGCCACCCCGCAGTCAAGTATGCGTGCAGGATCCACGCCGCTGGTCACGCTGCGCTCCCGCTCGCGTACCGACCCTGGCGGGCACGCGGACTCAAGCAGCGACTTCGCGTCGGCAACGACGATGCGACCGCCGGCGAGCAGCGCCGCGAGCGCCTCATCGGCAAGCGTGTCGCTCACCAACGCTGCGGTGCCGTCGTAAGCGACGCCGAGTTCGCGCTCCACGGCGAACAGACACTCAGCGCTCTCGCCGAGAGCCACGCCCACCCAACCATCAGGTGGTGACGCGCACAGCGAGCGCACCCACGTGTCGCCCTCTACTCCCTCAAGCGTATGCACCCGGGCCACCGTCACAGGCGTCTCGATGCCCGCACCAGGCGTCACCAGATCGAACGCGCGATCGATGAGCGAGGTGAACGCAAGCTCAGAGAACTTGGCTGCCACCGCATCACGATCGAAGCCACCCCACGCAACGCCCGCCAGGTCGATGTCGACCGGCACGTCGCGGCGGATGGTGGCGACCACACGACTCATCCGCGCGCTGTCAGCGTGCTCACGCAGGTTCTCACCGAGCTTGCCTTTGATGCCTGCGGCGTTCTCGAGTACCGAGTCCAGGGTGCCGTACTCGGCCAGCAGCTTGGCGGCGGTCTTCTCCCCTACACCGGGGACGCCCGGGATGTTGTCCGAGGTGTCACCCTTCAGGCCGAGAAAATCCACGACCTGTTCGGGTGAGACGCCGTATCGCTCGCGGACAGCGTCGGCGTCGTAGATGACGATGTCGGTGATACCCTTCTTGGTGCTGACCACACTCACGTCATCATCCACGAGCTGCAGCGCGTCCTTGTCACCGGTGATCAATAGCACGCGCATTCCGGCGTGCTTCCCCTGTTCGGCAAGCGTGCCGAGGATGTCATCGCCTTCCCAGCCTTCGACCTCCACGATCGGGATGTCGAGCGCGAGAAGCACCTCTTTGGTGGTGGAGAACTGCGCTTTGAGCATGGGGTCGGTGGGCGGACGCTGCATCTTGTACGCCGCAAGCGCCTCGGTACGGAACGCCGGCTTGCCGCGATCGAATGCCACCACAACGGCATCCGGCTCAAGTTCGGCGATCATCTTGAGCAGCATCGAGGTGAAACCGAACGCCGCGTTGGTGGGCCGCCCATCCGGCGCGGTCATTGCCGGCGGCAGTGCATGGAATGCCCGATGGATCAGACTGTTGCCATCAATGACGGCTAGGGTACGTTTGTTCATACAGATGATTCTAGCCGAGGACGGCGACATGGGGTTCTTCAATTGGTCTGCACCAGCGATCCGGCGCTATGGCGAGCGATGGAATGTCGATGATGTTCAGGTCATCGTCAGCTGGCTACGCCCGTTCGTACCGGGCGGCGGCCATATCCTCGATGTGGGCGGCGGCGCCGGAGGCCTTGCGCGTCGCATCACCGAAGCGCTGCCCTCTCGTGTGACCGTGCTCGATCCCACTCCAGAGCTCGTCAAACACGTCGAGACCTCGGAACGTGTCTCAGCCGTCCTTGGGAGCGCCGAGGCGATGCCCTTTGAAGATGACGAGTTCGATGCCGTGGTCGTGACCGATGCGTTCCACCACTTCCGCGACTGTGATGGTGCGGTGAGCGAGATGGCTCGCGTGGTAAGACCGGGTGGCGCCGTCTTGATCTTGGAGTTGGACAAGTCGCATCTGGCGATAAGGCTGATCGGCATCGCAGAGCGCCTGGTGGGCGAACCGGCGGCGTTCTTCACGCCCGAGGGTCTATGCGCGTTCATGGCGCAGCACAAGATCGAGGGCGAATATGAACGGCTGGCCGGCGCGTCGTACCGGTTCCTGGGAGTCGTTCGCAAGCCCTGGGCGGCCGCTTAGCTCTTCCAAAGGTAGCCGACGTTGCGCACGGTCTCAAGACGGTGTGTCAACTCCGCACCGATCTTGGATCGAATCCGCCTGACGTGGACGTCGACCGTGCGCGAGCCGCCGTAGTAGTCCGAGCCCCAAACCCTACGGAGCAGGACTTCTCGACTGTAAACGCGATTGGGATGCGTCACGAGGAAGACGAACAGCGCGTATTCGAGGTAGGTGAACTCGACGGGTTCGTGACCGACGTGCGCCTGATAGGTAGCGAGGTTGAGCGTCAGTTCATCGATGCGGATGACTTCTTGCGCGGCGACTTCCTCGCCGGACCAGAGCAGCTTTCGGATGCGAGCGACAAGCTCTGCCGATGCCGCACCGCGGACAAGGAAGTCGCTCGGGATATGCACGGGAACGCGCAACTCTTCGAGTGCCTCAGGTTCAACGACCAGCATGAGGTGGAGGTCGTTCCCCTCCGACGCCGCCTGCTCGACGAGTTGGATCACCGCATCGGGAGCGCGACCGCCGTCGAGGAGCAGTAGATCGACGCTGTCGGCCACCAGCCGGGACTTAAGCTCGCCAGTGCTGCAGGGTACAACCGACACATCGAGGGCAGCCACGGCGTCGCGTAGCCATGCGGACGTGTGCGAATCATCAGACGCTATGAGCACCTTCTTCATGTGCATGATTCTACCGCCTCACGTCTGTCTTAACGAGTCGGCGCCGGACGGAAGATTCCGCCCGGCGCCGGGAGTGACATCCGGTCAGTGCCGGTGGTCGTCTTAGAGGATCGACAGGTAGCGGTCGAGTTCCCACTCGGTGACGGCCAGGCGGAACGCGTCCACCTCGGCCTTCTTGTTCTCGACGAAGAACTTGTGGATATGCTCGCCGAGGATTTCTTTCATGAGTTCGGACTTCTCGAACAACTTCACGGCCTCGTCGAGCGAACCGGGAAGCGTGCTGATCCCTGCTTCGGCCAGCTCGGCATCGGACATGTTGAAGATGTTGTTGCTGGCTTCCGGACGAAGCTCCAGACCTTCCTCGATACCCTTCAAGCCGGCGCCGAGCATGACGGCGAAGGCGAGGTACGGGTTGGCCGACGGGTCGGGCGAACGGAGCTCGAGACGAGTCGCGTTCTCTTTGCCGGGCTTGTACATCGGCACGCGGACGAGAGCGGAGCGGTTGCGACGCGCCCAGCTGACGTACACAGGAGCCTCATAGCCAGGAACGAGACGCTTGTAGGAGTTGATGAACTGGTTGGTGACCGCGCAGAACTCAGGCGCGTACTTCAGCAGGCCGGCGATGTAGCTCTTGCCGGTAGCCGACAGGTTGTAGCCATCAGGATCGTTGGCATCGAAGAACGCGTTGCCGTTCTTGTCGAAGAGCGACTGGTGAACGTGCATGCCAGAGCCGTTCTCGCCTGCGATGGGCTTGGGCATGAAGGTCGCGTACACACCATTGGCGTAGGCGATCTCCTTGACCGTGAGACGGTAGGTCATGACGATGTCAGCCATCTCGGAGGCCTCGGCATAACGGAGGTCGATCTCGTGCTGCGACGGTGCTACCTCGTGGTGGCTGTACTCCACCGCGATGCCCAGCTTCTCGAGCGTCAGGACAGTCTCACGACGGAGATCGGAGGCGACGTCGAGCGGGGTCAGATCGAAATAACCGCCACGGTCGAGGGTCTCGGTGCCGTGCTCATCAGCGAAGTAGAAGAACTCCAGCTCGGGACCGACATACATGGTGAAGCCCATGTCGGCGGCCTTCTTGAGGTTGCGCTTGAGTGCATAGCGGGGATCGCCCTCGAACGGGGTGCCGTCGGGCTTCATTACCTCGCAGAACATCGAGGCAACGCCACCCTCAGAGGGACGCCAGGGAAGGATCTTGAAGGTGGAGGGGTCCGGGAAGGCGACCATGTCGGACTCCTCGATACGCGTGAAACCATCGATGGAAGAACCATCGAAGCCCATGCCCTCTTCGAATGCGAGCTCAAGTTCGGTGTCCGCGATAGCGAACGACTTGAGCTGGCCAAGCACGTCAGTGAACCAGAAGCGGATGAAACGAATGCCGCGCTCTTCAACAGTCTTGAGCACGTACTCCTTGTCGAACTTCGGCGCCATGCTGACTCCTCCTCGAATGACAGCCCCCGGGGTACCTGCCCCGCCGGTCGCATGTTACAGACGAAACTTTAGACCTCGAATGTTTCGTGTGCGTTTCAACTATGCGATGAATGTGAGACACCTTTCCTGCACGTGTCCGATGTGGCACCCTCGTAGCACGAAACCGTAAGGGGGCATCATGCTGATCGGGGATACGATCTACCTCACGCCGATTGACGTGGAGAACGCCGAGACGGCCAGAACGTGGGTCAACGACCCGGAGATCAACCGTTGGATGCTTTCCGGGCACGTCCCGGTGAGTCGCGAGCAGGAACGCGCATGGTACGGGCACGTGGACGCTTCGGATGCCGACCATGTCTTTGAGATCCACACGCGCGACGGCGACCGCTACATCGGCAACTGTGGCCTGCATAAGGTGAACATGCTGCACCGCAACGGCGAGCTGGGCATCCTTGTCGGCGAGCTGGATGCGCAGGGCAAGGGCTACGGAAGCGACGCCATCGTCACGGTACTGCGCTATGCGTTTCACGCCCTGGGGCTGCACACCGTGCAGATCAGCTACATCGACGGCAACGACCGCTCGGCACATCTATACAGCAAGCTCGGGTTCACGGTCACCGGGCGCTACCGCGAGCACCTCTATCTACGCGGCGAGTTCTGTGACCTGGTGCTCATGGATATGACGCGCAGCGAGTACGAAGCGCGGTATGGAGCGAGCGACTAGACGCCAGGCGGCGGTGGCGGAGCCTGTGTGGGGGCCGGTGGCGGCGGAGCCTGCATCGGAGCCGGTGGCGGCGGAGCCTGCGTGAAGGCCGGTTGCGGTTGTGGCCCTGGTTGCGGCTGCGGAGCGCTGCTCGCGCCCTTCGCCCGCGACTTGCCGAACAGGACGACCAGCAGGAAGACCGCGAACCAGAGCGCTGCCAGAATAGTCAGCACGCTTACAGTGATGTCCACAGCCTGAAGGATCTCGTACTCGCCGGACTTGACCAACTCCCTGTAGATCACCAGGCGATAGATGGGCAACACGATGGCCATGACGAATTGGCCGACGGCCCCAAGCACAAGTCCGAGCGCAGCACAGGACCTGGCGCGCGCCGCGAAGACGATACTGCCGACCACGATCACCAACAGTGGTATCACGCCGCCTATCGTGATCAGCCAACCTGTCAGATTCATGACTGCCCCCTGTCCGGCAGGCGCCCAGTCTCCGATGCCTGCACTACGATCCCATGCACGGACTATACCCGACACGCGCCAACATCTGCCATTGGGGGTAAAGTCCCGGTATCGACTCAGGTGAGGGGACGCCATGTCCGATGAGGTGTTTGAAGTCAGGCCCGCTTTGCAGGCCGCACGCCACGAGTTGCTCGCCAGACCCAACGTCGTGGCCACCGGGGTGGGTTACAAGGTCTCCGATGGCGTGCGCACGGGCGAGATAGGCATCGTGTGCTCCGTGACCCACAAGGTGCCGCGCTCGGAGCTGAGGGCTCAAGAACTCGTACCGGAGACAGTGGGAGGCTTTCGCACCGACGTCGTCGCCACCGGGCCGTTCCGGACGCTGGCGGCGCGCCCCGAGCGATACAGACCCGCACTGGGGGGCGTGAGCATCGGCCACCGCGACATCACCGCAGGAACGCTCGGCTGCATCGTGTACCGCAACGGTGAGCCGTTCATCCTGTCCAACAACCACGTACTCGCCAACGAGAATCTCGCCGCGCTGGGCGATCCGATACTGCAGCCGGGACCCTACGACGGAGGCCGCCTACCCGGCGACGCGATCGGTGTGCTCGCAGACTACGTTGCCGTTCGTATGGCCGAGGAAGAGAGCGGGTGCGCTTTTGCACGCAACTCGGCAACCGTGCTGAACTGGCTTGCGGGACTCACTGGCAGTGGGGCGCGACTTCGGGCTGTGAGTACCGCCATGGCCGAGAACCTCGTCGACTGCGCGCTGGCCGCACCACTCGACGCCTCGTATGTGAGCGAGGAGATACTCGACCTGGGCCATATCGAAGGCATTGGCCGAGCAGAGCTTGGGGCTGCGGTGATCAAGAGCGGGCGCACCACAGAAGTCACCCGTGGCGAGATCGTACAGGTGGACGTGACCGCTGATGTGAACTTCGGCGACAAGGTCGCGCGGTTCACAGACCAGCTCATGGCAGGACCCATGAGCGAGGGGGGCGACAGCGGCTCGGTCGTACTCGACGATCGGAACAGGATAGTCGGTCTGCTGTTCGCCGGGAGCGAGAGTACCACGTTGTTCAACCGCATCGAGAACGTCTTCTCGGCGTTGGAAGTGGGCCTGCGGTGAGCTGGATCCGACGCGTCCTCGGCATCTCACCGGAGCCAGAGTCCCCCGCCCCCCACGCAGTAGATGTCAGGGTGCGCTATGCGGATGCGCTTATGGCCTCCGCCGAGGTGGTATCGGTCGGCCTGGGACAGGATGCGAATGACAACCCGGTGATCGTCGTGGGTGTCACCAAAGCCAGTGAGCAGACCGCCGCGCTACCCCGCTCGCTCGAAGGTGTCCCGGTAGTCGTGAAGACGGTGGGGACGTTCACGGCTCAGGAGTGAGTCATTGCACGAAGGTGAGTTGCGGAGATGAAGACGTCGAGCAGACAAGGGTCGTGACGCTCGCCGGTTCGGGCACCGAGCTCGTCGAACAGGGCATAGGGATCGCGGCCGATAAGATCCGATGGCACTCGAACGTCGATGCGTCTCAGCTTTGCCGCGATTGCCGGTCCGATGTTAGGTAGCTCCTCCAACTGCGTGAACGCCGTTCGCTCCATGCACGCTCCCCTCATTGCGTCTAGCTGTGTTGCGCGTGAGCGGTAACCGCTGCGCTTCACTTCATCCTACCGCGCCCGTGTAGACGCGAGCGTAAGTGTTGCACTTCAAACTTGAAGTCAGGTCAGTCCCCCGAGGCGAACTCATCCTCGTCGATGAGCTGGCTGGCGCGACGTACCGAATGGATGTCAACATCGGTACCCACTTCGTAGAACACACAAAAGTCACCGAAGACCAGCTCCCGGATTCCCGGTGTTGCGATATCGCGACCCGGCTTCCCCATTCCAGGGAAATCGGCGAGCTTCTCTACCTGAGCGAAGACAGTGTGCGGCGGCCGACACTCTGTCCTGCGCGATGTAGTCTGCAATCTCCTCGACCCGCTCGAGCGCGCGGTCCGACCAGATGACCCTCATACGCCCAGCTTCTTGAGCACACGCGCCTTCGCCTGATCATGCGGGATTCCCTGTCCGGCAGCGATCTGTGCGCGCGAGACCTGGATATCATCGAGGATGGCGAGCTTCTCACGCATCGCCTCGAACTCGCGGATGTCGACCACGACGGCGACGCCGCGCCCATGCTGCGTCAGAACAAGCGGCCTCCGGGTGTCGCTCACCCGCTTGATGAACGACGCGACGCCGGAGCGAAATTCCGAGAGCGGACGGATGTCTTGGTCGAGGCGGAGTGGCTGCATCAGATGCCTCCAAGTGGTACGGGTTATCGTACACAACAGCGTACATCTGAGACGACGAGACAAGCCGGAATTCGGCTGTGGGAATCTGACCTAACGTATTTGCGCGTCAGCTGCGGCTTTCGCGCCTCTCTTCACTCTAACGCTCCTGACCGTCTGTTAAGGACGCGCTGGTTAGAACAGGGCCCCGAGATCAGGCAGCCGAGCCCGACCAGGGATGGATGCTCTCGAGTTCGTCTGCGAGCTTCTCGAGCGCGACCTCAGTGTCATATGCGACCTGGGCACGAAGCCAGTAGCCGTCCGACAGCCCGAAGAAGCGGCACAGGCGAAGGTCCGTGTCCGCAGTGATCGCCCGACGACCCGCAACGATCTCGCCGATGCGCTGCGCCGGGACGCCAATCTCCTTCGCGAGGCGGTAGCGCGAGATGCTCATGGGGAGCAAGAATTCTTCAAGCAGCAGTTCCCCCGGTGTCACTGGTGCCAATGTGGTGGCCATGGTCCTCACCTCTCAGTGATAGTCCACTATCTCGACGTCTTCCGGTCCCGCGACCGTCCAAACGAAGCAGATGCGGTATTGGTCGTTGATACGGATGCTCATCTGCCCGGCACGGCTCCCTTTGAGCGTCTCGAGCCGGTTGCCGGGTGGAACCCTCAGGTCGTCTAACCGGCCTGCGATCTCAAGTTGCCTGAGCTTGCGTCGGGCTACCGTCTCGATCGCGACAAAACGCTTCACGCGCTTACCGCGCGCGAGAGTCTCAGTGTCGGTGTCGCGGAATGAGACGATCATGGGATGATAGTAACGCGCTACATGATTAACGTCAAACGTTACTATAGCGAAGGCCACATCCAGCGAGCGGATGTGGCCTCGTTCTAGTCACTATGAGATGGCCGGCCCGATCCGGTGTATACGTGGATCGTCCGCGGGAATTGGCCCGCGGCGCCGACAAACGGAAGGACCGGCCATGTCTGACATTACACACATCGGGCTGGACGTGCACAAGGATTCGATCG
>JAUSOQ010000067.1 GCA_030655755.1 Coriobacteriia bacterium | reverse complement strand
GAGACGTCGTCAATGAGCTTGTAGAGAGACTTGCGAGCTTCGGTGGCGGTGATGCTGGTCATCTGGGCACTCCCTTTCACGTACGTGATACCGTACGCTACCAGAGCAGCCAAGTCAACCTAGCGGGGTTAGGTCGAACGTGTTAGGCATCAGCTGTGGTTCGCCCTCGCTTACGCCTCTGCCGAGCATACCCTACACGGGCGAACCATCTGCTGGATGCCTTTGTTAGCCCGATCAGGCCGAGACGTGCAGCTTCAGTCCGAGCGAGCGAACCACCTTCTGCACCGTGCCGAACTCCGGGTTGCCATCAGTCGAAAGAGCTTTGTACAGGCTTTCGCGTCCGAGCCCAGTCTCACGGGCAATCTCGGTCATCCCCCTGGCTCGTGCGACGTCACCGAGCGCGGCGGCAAGCAACGCGGGGTCGTCCTCCTCCAGCGCGGCGTCGAGGTAGGCGGCGACGTCCTCGTCCGTCTCGAGGTAGCGAGTAACATCCCAAGCATGGGTAGTCGTCTTCGTGTTGACCATGGTTGACCTCCTCACAGACCACGAGCGAGTTCCTTCGCCCGCTCGATGTCGCGCTTCTGGCTCGACTTGTCGCCGCCTGCAAGCAACACGATCAAGGCCTCTCCCTGCTGCTTGATGTAGACGCGATAGCCGGGGCCATACGTGATCCGGAGTTCCGAGACTCCCTCTCCGACCGACCTGATGTCGCCGAGGTTGCCGAGCGAGAGCCGCCGGATTCGAACGAGGATGCGGAACCGCGCCTCGCGGTCTCGCAACTTGTCGAACCAGGACTCGTACTCGTCTGTCTGCCGGATCTCGATCATGTAGTGAGTGTATCCCACAAGATACTGCTTGGCAAACAGCTCGCCTTGGACTCAGGCGATGGGGATTCGGGCTAACGTGTTTCGGCTTGAGCAGCGGTCATGCGCTCACCTGATTCTAGCGCTTGCGCCGTCTGCTCGAAGCCGGGGTTAGCACCGCCCAAGAAGCTGCGCCATCGCAGACGTCGTTACCCTCCTGATCTGCCTGACGCAAAAGGCGGCTTTGTCCTCTCACGGGCGTCATTCCCGGCATCCGCAAGCGCCCGGTCCTCAACCGTCTTGAGAACGACCGCGTACTCGGAGGCGGCGGCGTCCATTTCGAAGTCTCTCCACAACCGGAGCCCTTCGTGCGCGAAGGCAAGTACCTGTTCGTTCAGATGCGCGCCGTGTATAAGGTTCGCGGGGGCCGCCCGGCCCTTCGCAACGTGAAGGACGTGCCTGTGCAGGGCTTCCTTCCACTGGTCATATGTGGGCGAGTCGTACGGCTGGGGCCCGAACTCCACGATGCTGATGTCGTTGGATCCACCTGATGTGAAGAAGTTGAACAAGCACCGAGCATGTACGAAGGCCGAGTCCATTGCGATGACAACATCGAAACCCACGCCTGTCTCCTTGAGCGCCTGCCAGATGGTCGCAGCTCCCAGCAGGCAGCGAAGCTCGTAGTACAGGTCCGTCTCGATGAAGGACTTCTTGTCCGCAACGGTCATCTTCACTGGTCCCATACCCCTCTGTCGGCGTATCGCCAGGTCTCTTTCGGGGGCTGGTGCTAACGTATGTGCGCGTCAGCTGCGGCTTTCGCGCCTCTCTTCAGTCTAGCGCTCCTTGCCGGCTGCTGGACGCGCTGGTTAGGTGGACGACTACTGCGCGGGCAGCCACTTGACCTTCCACAGACCGTCCGTCATCTCAACAGCCCACCATTGACCGGGTTCGTCGATCA
>JAUSOQ010000063.1 GCA_030655755.1 Coriobacteriia bacterium | reverse complement strand
TTCAAGCTGCAGGAGCTGAGGCATGGATCTGACCCCGATGCACAAGCGCGTGATCGCGCTGGACGTTCACCAAGCCAAGATCACCGCCTGCGCGGTGGTCGAGCATGAGGACGGCCGCGTGGAGGTCACCAAGCGCGACTTAATGCCGCCGCCGAGCGCGGCACCCGCGCCGTGCTGGCGATCACTGCCGTCGCCATGGTGGTGGAGATCGTCGCCGGCTGGCTGTTCAACTCGATGGCGCTGCTGGCCGACGGCTGGCACATGGGCTCGCACGTCGCGGCCATCGGGCTGTCGGTCCTGGCCTATGCCGCCGCCAGGCGCTATGCCGAGGATCCGCGCTTCGCGTTCGGCACCTGGAAGGTCGAAGTGCTCGGCGGCTTCGCGAGCGCGGTTTTCCTGCTGCTGGTCGCCGCCGCGATGGTGGTCGGTTCGGTCGATCGGATCCTCGCGCCCAAGCCGATCCACTACGGGCCCGCGCTCGGCGTTGCCGTGCTGGGCCTGGCGGTGAACCTCGTCTGTGCGCTGATCCTGGGACACGCGCACCACGGCCACCACGGCCACCACGACCACCACGACGCCGGGCATGCGCATGAGCACGGCGAGCACGCGGGTCACGACCTCAACCTCAAGTCCGCCTATCTGCACGTGCTGGCCGACGCCGCGACCTCGGTGCTGGCGATCGTCGCCCTGGTCGGCGGCTGGCTGTATGGGTGGGACTGGCTCGATTCCGTCATGGGCATCGCGGGAGCGGCCCTGGTCGCGGTCTGGGCCAGAGGCCTGCTCGCCGAAACGGGCCGGGTGCTGCTGGACCGCGAGATGGACCAGCCGGTGGTGGACGAGATCCGCGAGGCGGTAGAAGCTCCGGGAGATCCTGCGGAAACCCGGGTCACGGATCTGCACGTGTGGCGGGTGGGCAGGAACGCCTATGCATGCGCGGTGGCCGTCGTCACGCACGACCCGGGGCTGACACCCGACGCCGTACGCCGCAAGCTCGCGCAGCATCCGGAGATCGTGCACGCCACGATCGAGGTGAACCACTGCACGACGCAGGAGCGCGAACCGGCATGGCCCGCATCGGCCGGGGTGACGCTCAAGTGATGGAACCGATTGGCGCCCGACAGGCGCAGAGGGCCGGTACAGCTGCGCCTGGCGCGCCGGCAGGACCGCAGCCCTGCACTCACCGAACCCGATGCTGCGCAAGCCGGGGCTGCCGAGGCGCTCTGATCTGGTGGGTGGGAGGTGGCGTGCACTGATCGCAAGCAGTGGGCCGGGAAAACGCTTTCGACGTTACGGTCCCGCCTCGACCTGCCTGCTGACGCAGCGGGCGGGCGCCATTCCTGGCGGTGCAGGGCTGGCCGCCGGAACATGGGGTTAACCCGGAGCGATTCGCAATGCGGAGTTGGCGTTCCGCGGAATATACTAGGGGTTCAAGCATTTATGCTCGGATCTGGCGGTGCCTCTGCCGCGAGCCTTTTTTCGTTTCTTTCACCTCGGAGGTGCTCATCATGCGTCACACTCGCCGCAAATTTCTCGGCGCCGCTAGCGCCGCGGCGTGCCTTGGCACTTTTACGCTGACCCACGCCGCCACCTTTCCCTCGCGGCCCGTGCGGCTGATCGTTCCCTATGCCCCCGGCGGACTGCCCGATACGGTCGCGCGCATTGTCGGGCGGCGCCTCTCGGAAAAACTCGGGCAGGCGTTTGTGGTCGAGAACATGCCCGGCGCTGGCGGGGCCGTCGCGGCGCGCGCCCTTGCGCGAGCCGCGGCGGATGGCCACACGTTCCTCGTGACCGACGGGCCGCTGCTGGCTATCGTCCCCTTTGTCATGGCCAGGCCGGCGTTCAACGCGCAGAAGGACTTCGTGCCAGTGTCGCTCATCGGCACGGCGCCGCTGTACCTCGCGGTGCACGCAAACGTGAAGGCGAACACTCTGGATGAACTGGTCGCGCTCGCCAAGGCCAAGCCAGGCGCGCTCACTATCGGCTCCGCCGGCTTGGGCAGCATCCACCATCTCACCGCCGCAGCGATGCAGGCTGGGCTCGGCATCAACATCACGCATGTTCCATTCCGCGGCAGTGGCCAGTCGGTGCCCGCCATGCTCGGCGGCCACGTCGACATGGTCTTCGCCTCACCGCCTATGCTGATGGGCTTCGTGCAGACGGGCCAGATAAGGCTCATCGCCGTCAATTCCGCCAAGCGGTTGCCCCAGACACCCAATGTCCCGACGCTGGCCGAGAAGATTCCCGGCTTCGACTTCGCCTTCAATGTCATGGTGTTTGCCAAGCCGGGTACTCCGCAGGAGGTGATCGAGAAGATGAACGCCGAGATCGCACGGGTCGTCAAGGAGCCGGAGGTGGTCGAGGAGCTGCAAAGAGCCGGTGTCGACCCGATCGGGGCACCCGTGCAGCAGACCACAGCGGCGTTTCGCTCGGAGATGCAGCGCATCGCGGCCGCCGCGCAGCAGGCCGGCCTCAAGCCCGAATAAGGCGCCTCGCCGCACCTCGCCCGGCACGCTGCTGCGCTGACGCGGCGTGCGGCCGAACGGGGCGTGCCCGAAGGCCCGCCCCCAGTTCACTCCGTGCTTATCCGGTTGTCACAGACACCCACTAGATGTAGTGGGTCTGGATTTGGCGGCGTAAAGCTCGGCATAGGTTGGCGCGGTGACGTCGCCGGCGATGCCGAGGAGGGAGCGGAAAGCGTTGAAAGGGTAGAAGCGGCGGTTGAAGCGGAAGGTGAATTCGTTGAGACAGGCTGATAGGTGCTGTGGGCTGACACCGTGGTGGGTGCCGCGCAGCCAGGTCTTGAGATTGGAGAACACGAGGTGAATGATCGGCAGGAAGGTCTCGGCAACTTGCATGTCGCCGCGCTCCGCGACGGCGGTATGGCAATAGCCGCGTTCGCCCAGCTTCGCATAACCGCTCCAGTCGTCGGTGATGATGGTGGCACCGGGCTTAACGGTGCGCTCAATGAATCCCCCCAGCGACTTGGCGCTACGATCCGGTGCAACGGGGGATAGGAAATCCAACCGCATGAGCGCAAGTATGGCACACGTTTGGGGGTGTCTCAGGCATGCACACAGGGGACTGCTGGGTTGATTTCTCAAAGCCAGTTGCCCGAGATTTTTCGGTATGACCCGTTTTTGGCGGTGACAGGCGCAGCGCTGCCTCGCAACGTTGGCAAAACCACTGTTAACCGCTGTTGCCACCCTACCAA
>JAUSOQ010000061.1 GCA_030655755.1 Coriobacteriia bacterium | reverse complement strand
AAAGTTCTGTAAGTAGCGTGGCCGCCTGAAGTGACGAAGGTGGCCACCGCCCTCCATGATGGTTGGTGCTTAACGCCGACTACCAAGGAGGAGACGATGACCAAGAGGAACGCTACGACCCCGCTCGCCTCAGCGCAAGAGGCATTGCTCGACGCTCCAGATCTTCTGCGCGAGATCGTGCGATCGGCGCTGCGGGATATCCTCGAAGCCGAGATGACCGAGCACGTAGGCGCGGAGCGCCACGAGCGCACCGACGGACGCACCGGCCAGCGCAACGGTCACAAGCCCCGCATGCTCACGACACGCGTAGGCGCCATGACGCTGATGGTGCCGCAGGACCGAGACGGCACGTTCTCCACGAAGCTCTTCGCCCGCTACCAGCGCACCGAGAAGGCGTTCGTGCTCGCACTCATGGAGATGTACGTGGTCGGCGTGTCGACTCGTAAGGTCGCCCGGGTCACCGAGGAGCTCTGCGGCACGACGTTTTCGAAGTCCACTGTCTCGGCGCTGTGCGGCCGGCTCGATGCCGAGCTTTCCGCGTGGCGCACGCGTTCGCTCTCCGACCACACATGGCCCTACCTGTTCGTCGACGCACGCTACGAGAAGGTGCGCCGCTCAGGGCGCGTCGTGAGCCAGGGTGTGCTGATCGCCTACGGCGTGCGCGACGACGGGTTTCGCGAGATCGTGGCCGTGAGCTGCGAAGACACCGAGAGCGAGGCCACCTATCACGAGTTGTTCGCCGACCTCAAGGCCCGGGGTCTCTCCGGCGTCATGCTCGTGACAAGCGACGCGCACCCCGGACTCAAGGCCGCGATCGCGCGCCACTTCCAAGGAGCGAGCTGGCAAAGATGCCAGGTCCACTTCAGCCGCGATCAGATCAAGAAGGTCGCCTGCAAGCACCGCAAGCGGCTCACCGCCGATCTCAAGGAGATCTGGGCCGCGACCACGACGTCTGCGGCGCTCGACACCGCGTCCCGAGTCGCCGATTCATGGCGTAACGGTCACCCCAAGATCGCCGAGGCCATCGACGAGCAGTGCGAGGAGTGCCTGACGGTCCTGCACTTCCCGGCCGGCCACCGGCTGTTCCTGCGCACCAACAACGCGCTGGAGCGCTTCAACCAGGAGATCAAGCGCAGGACGCGCGTCGTGCGCATCTTCCCGAACGAGGGGTCGTGCCTGCGGCTGGTCAGCGCACTTTGCGTCGAGACGAGCGAGGAGTGGATGACCAACAGGCGCTTCCTCGACATGGATGCGCTTCGCGAGATGCTCGACGCCGAGCGGGAGGAGGAGTGCAGGCTGACCGCGGTCAGTTAGAATGGAGCCAGCCCGGAGGGCAATTTACAGAACTTTCAGGACACAACCGGCGGAGCTGCGGTGAGTCCCAATAGGTACCAACGAGTACCAACAGTCACCATGTATTTGGGCGACAAATCGGGCGACAAATCGTGGGGTATTCCCTGGAGCTGACGACCAGTGCAGTGGCCGGGTGGATCCGAGCGATACTAAATTCGTGTTTGCATACTAAAGTCTGTGCGTTTAGTATGCGTATATCGCTTTAGTATAGAAGGAGGGCCAGCCGTGCAGCACAGCATCAAGAGTCTCGAGACATACCTTCGTGAGACACTGCACGCGCCGGTCCAACTGGAGCGCTGGCGCCAGGCTGCCACACTGCCCGCCTACCTGACAGGGCAGTACGACTTCTTCGACGGCACGGTCGGCGACGTCCACATCCTGTTCCTGCACAGCGCCGAGGAACCCGTCCCCAGCGCAGCCAAGAAGCACGAGCGCGCTCTGCAGCAGAAGTGGACCGGACCTGTGGCGTTCGTTTTCGAGCGCATCACGCCGCGCATCCGCCAGCGAATGGTCAGCGAAGGGCTGTCTTTCGTGGTGCCCGGCAATCAGGTCTACCTCCCCGCCCTCGGCGTGAACCTTCGAGAGAGGTACCAGACCCGGGTGCAGACCACAGATCGGCTGCGACCCTCGGCGCAGGTGCTGTTCTTGCACGTGCTCGCGAACCACTCCCCCGCCTCCGGCACTCCGAGTGGCCTGGCGAGGCGGCTGGGCTACACGGCGATGGCGATGGGGCAGGCTCTGAACCAGCTCGAGGATGCGAAGCTGGTCACTGTGCACAAGGAGGGTCGCGAGCGCCTGTTTGAGCTCGCAGGTGAGCCTGCCGATCTGTGGCTGCAAGCCCAACCACTGCTCGCAAGCCCCGTCAGCCGCAGGCACTACGTGGTCGGCGTCGCACCGACGGGGCACAAGGGACTGGCGGCTGGCCTCAGCGCGCTGGCGACCTACTCCGCCTTGGCACAACCGACCGTCCCTGTGGTAGCACTCGACAGGATCACGACCAAGGGGCTACTGGACGCTCGCGGCGTCCAGGAACTGCCCACCGTCGATGAGGCCGACCTCGAGGTGGAGGTCTGGTCCTACAAGCCGGGCACGCTCTCGGAGGGACCGGCGGTCGACCGGCTCTCGCTCTACCTCTCTCTTCGAGACGACACCGACGAGAGGGTCCATTCCGCGCTCGACGAGATGATGCGAGGCGTCACGTGGTAAGAGGTCTGAACGTCTTCAGGGATCGCTTCGCCGGATTCGAGGACCGCTACGTCCTCATCGGCGGAGCTGCCGTGGAAGTGGCGATGGACGCGGCAGGCTTGCAGTTCCGCGTGACCAAGGACCTCGACATTGTCTTGCACGCCTGGGCGCTCGACGCGCAGTTCGCGACAGCTTTCTGGGCGTTCGTCGCCGAGGGAGGCTATGAGTTCAGAGAGAAGAGCACCGGCCAGGCGACTCTCTATCGGTTCAGCAAGCCGGCAGACGAGAGCTTCCCCTACATGCTCGAGCTGTTCTCCCGCAGGCCCGAGCTGATCGAGCCATCGGCAGACTGCCATCTCACACCTCTGCCCATCGCCGAGGAGGTCTCGAGCCTCTCGGCAATCCTGCTCGATGACGATTACTACGACTTCGTCCAAGAGGGCACCCGGTCGGACGGCGGATTGTCGGTGCTCGCGCCTGAGTACATCGTGCCGCTCAAGGCGCGCGCGTGGATCGACCTGACCGACCGGCACGAGCGCGGCGAGGCCGTCTCTCGTGACGACATCAAGAAGCACCGCAACGACATCATCCGTCTGAGCCAGCTCATGTCGCCGGGAGCGCGGATCGCACTTCCAGACGCTATCGGCGGTGACCTGAAGCAATTCATAGCGCGGGCGTTGCATGACGGTGCCGAGCCCAGGGCCTTCGGTGTCATCGGGATGACGCTGGAAGATGTGCGGTCATTGCTCGACGCCGTATACGACCTCCCCGGAATGGCCTCCGAATAGAAGGCGTTTCAGCTCCGGCGTGATGGCTCCCGCGCGGCATAGGAGTTACCGCACTTGTCGACAACTGTGGTCGTTCTTATGCCAACTCAATTTGGGCGACAAATCGGGCGAAATGGCCTCTGACCTGCGGTTTTATGGTGCCCCCAAGGGAATTCGAATCCTGATTGTGCTTGTGACTGTTGGTGACTATTGGGACTCGTTGGTACGGCGGAGCTGCGGCGAGTCCCAATAGGTACCAACGAGTACCAACAGTCACCATGTATTTGGGCGACAAATCGGGCGACAAATCCGGGGCGCTCTTAGAAAGCTCAGTGTAGCCAGCCGTGAGGCCTCCAGGCGCACGCGCAAGCCTCGACTCAGACGCCGATTCCTTGCGCCCTGAGTGCGTCAAACAGCTCCTCGCACAGCGCGGCGCACGACGCCGCAATCACGTCGGGCGGCTCTGGCGCTGCTGCCTCGGCTGCGAGCTGGCTGCCCGGAGACCCGGCGTCGCCGAACAGGCCCGGTAGCTTGCCGAGCGCCTCTGAGGTGACGGGCCCAGCAGCAGTCTCATCTGCCAGAAGACTGACGAAGCCCTCGGCCAGCCGAGCGCTCGGGATCGCCTGCAGCAGCCGAAGACACGACCAGCGCGTCCTTGGGCTTCACTCTGTCCGGCCGGCCTCGTTCGAGCGCACCGGCGGCCACCCGCTCGGACAACTTGATCGTCTTGGAGATCAACAGCGCTGTCGGACCGGCCACCTTCATGGTGAAGGTCCGGGCGTCCGTCGTTTCGAGTGCCCCGATGCTCATGACGCTGTTGTCCACCAGCGCCGCCTCCAGCCCGTGGACCTTGAGCATCGAACCCTTCTCGTGCTGCGACACCCGGGCGGCACGCCGCCCTGCGCCTCCCAGGGCTTCAGGCACGAGGAGATCGACGGTCACCTTCGCGGGAATACCCGCGATTTCGCGCATCGATGCCCAGACGCCGACAAGTTTCCTGCCGTCGCGCTCATCAAGGATGAACTTGGCCTTACGCATCGCAGAGGCGATCTCGGGATCACCTGAGAGGAGGCGCGGGTCGATGGCGACGTCGCCATCGGTCGTGAACTCGGCGACGGCGAACTGGGCGGCACCGGTATGGAGGTAGATCGCCTGCGCGCCGACGAGCACGAGTGCGTCGCGATGGCCTTGAAGTGCGTCGAGCGCGTCGAGAAGAGCTCTGCGCGCGACGATGTACTCCTCGCTATACACGCCACACCTCCTCGTGGGAGAGCATCCACTCGATGAGCGCTTCCGCTTCTTCCGGCCCGCGGCCCGAAGACGTGAGCAGGTCAGCGGCGATCTGCGAAGGTGCCACGTACCTCAAGCCCTCATCGAGAACCGTGCGCTCGAAGACGACGCTGTCGAACGGCTCGACGAGAAGCACGTTCGCCCCGGTCTCGGCGGGGAGCAGACCGAGTAATTGCGCGGCCTCGTCCAGACGCTCGACGTATACGACCCCGAGACGCGCCGGAGCGATCGGAGCCCGCCGAGCGGCGGCAAGCGAGCCTGAGATCGCGTAGGTCAGAGCTTCCTCGCCCTCCTGCCGGCGCAAGGCGTCGAGCAACGCTGGCAGGCCCCGCGGCTGCAGATAGGACGTGGCGAGGTTGGAGGAATCCAGAGAGTAGTCCTTCGCCCACGCGCGCAGGAGGTTGGGCCAGTCAACGCGGGTGACCGGGCCGCGGCGCTCGCGCTCGATGTAGTCGTCTCGTTCGAGCAGTGCGAGCAGACGCGAGACATAACCCGGGTCGATCTCGGCGATCTTCGCGATCTCGCGTATGCCAAGTGGCGGGAGGAAGTCAGTGAGCGTCCGCACGAGCCGCCCGGCCTTGGCGCCCTTGAGAGAGCGCGCAGGACGCTGCGTCGGTTCCGGGTCTTTGTCTGCCCCCGCCCGCTCGATCGCCACGGCCGGAGCATCGAGCCGCAGGTACATGTTGCCCGTCAGATCGATGTAGCCGGCCCCCAGCGTTCGCAGTCGCTCTCGCGTCCGTTCGCCGAGAAAGCGAGCGACGATGACCGGGGTTGCATCGCCGTCTTGCCAGCGTCGCATCTCGAAACGAGACACGAGTGGCTCGGCGTCCTTGGGGTCGAGCCGGCTCTTCACCTCTATCGTCAGGATCGACGCTTGCCCGTCCGGTCCGACGACGCGCACGACCGCATCCGGCCCGGGGACGTAGGCTCGCTCTTCGACCACCTCGACGCGCCATGTCTTGGGCAGGCGCGAGCGGAACTCGTCGAGTGCTCGGGAGAATGTGGTGTTGTCTGAGGTGGTTGTGTTGCGCATCATGCACAACATAGTACTTCCAGACAACACCAATCGCAAGTGACGATCGCTGGGCCAAGAAGACGACCGCCTCGCACGCCTCTGAGCTGCGGTTTTGCTCTCATGGATCGGGTTTCAAGTGAGCATGCATATTCCACGCGATCTCGGACACCCATTCCACGCCATGCCGGACAGCATTCCACGCCATCTCGGACACCGTTACACACGATGCCGGACACCGTTCCAGCTGATGCCGGACAATTTCGGCTTCGCGCGTGGAATCGGGTAGGCCGGGCCTTAAAGCCAAGACGACGCATGGACCGGGCGCCACACTCCTCTTCTCAGCTGACGAGACGAGAGGAACGTGGATGCCCACGAGGAGACTGTCCATGCGAAGGACCAAAGAGATCTGCCGCCTTGCTGCGGCCGGCCTGACGGGGCGCGCCATCGCGCGTTCGCTCGGGGTGTCGAACTCGACGGTCGGAGACGCGATCACGCGCCTGAAGGCCGCCGAACTGACGTGGGAGAGTGCCGAAGCGCTCTCGGAGTCCGAGCTCGAGCGCCGGCTCTACCGCGAACGGGGCCACACCGCCCCCGACCCGCGCGTTCCCGACTGGGGCCACGTGCGCACAGAACTCGGTTTCAAGCACGTGACCTTGCAGTTGGCGTGGTGTGAGTATCGCGCCGAGCACCCCGACGGTTTCGGCTACAGCTGGTTTTGTGCGCACTACCGTGCCTGGCTTCCCACGGCCGACCCGGTCATGCGCCAGACGCACAAGTACGGCGAGAAGCTGTTCGTGGACTGGGCCGGTGACACCGTGCCCCTCATCGACGCTGACACCGGCGAGATCACCGAAGCCCACCTGTTCCTCGCGGTGCTCGGGGCCAGCAACTACCTCTACCTCGAGGCGTTTCGAGACGAGAAGGCCCCGGCCTTCCTGACCGGGCACGTCAACGCGTTTGCCTACATGCACGGCGTTCCCGCGCTCCTGGTTCCCGACAATCTCAAGACGGGGGTCACGCACACGGATCGCTACGCCCCTGACATCAACACCGACTACGCCGATCTGGCCACCCACTACAAGACGGCGATCATGCCCGCACGGGTGAAGAAGCCCCGCGACAAGGCCAAGGTGGAAAGTGGCGTGCGCCATGCCTATCGCAGCATCCTGGCCCCACTGCGCCACCGTACGTTCTTCTCACTTTCCGAACTCAACGAGGCGATCTCAGACCTGCTCGAGGAGGTCAACGACCGCCCGTTCCAAAAGATGTCCGGTTCGAGGAGAAGTGTGTTCCTCGAGCACGAGGCCCCGCTCCTGCGTCCGTTGCCCGAGCACCCCTACCGTTACCGTGAGCACCGAAGCGCCAAGGTGGGCATCGACTATCACGTCGAGGTCGCCGCTCATCGCTACTCGGTGCCCTACCACCTCATCGGCAGCCGTGTCGAGGTCTTCATCGACGAGCGCACCACCGAGGTCTATCACAAGGGCGAGCGGGTGGCCCTGCATGTCAGGAGCCACGTACGCGGCGGTTTCTCAACGACGCCCGAGCACATGCCCTCGACGCATCGCGCACACGCCGAGTGGACGCCTGAGCGCATGGAGAAGTGGGCGGCCCAGACCGGGCCTGCGTGCGCCGCGTTCGCTGCAAGGATCATGGAGAGCCGCCCCCATCCCGAGATCGGCTTTCGCAGCTGCATGGGACTCATGAACCTCGGGCGCAAGTACGGCGACGGGCGCCTGGAGGCAGCCTGCGAGCGAGCGCTGGCGAGCGGCGCCAACCGCTATCAGTCGGTGAAATCGATCCTGGAGAAGGGCCTGGACACCGTGCCACTTCCCGCGCCCCCGAAACCGCCACCGGTACCAGACCACGACAACCTGCGTGGCCCCGACTACTACGTCTGAAAGAAGGAGAGACCCCATGAACACGACACTCACGGTCGAGAGACTCTACGATATGCGCCTCGGTCCCATGGCCGAGGCCTTCACCACCGAACTCACGCGTACGGGAGATCCCGCCCTTGGATTCGCTGAGAGGTTCGGCCTCGTGGTCGAACACCAGTGGGCCATGCGCGAGGAGGGGCGCTTGGCCAGACGACTGAAGAATGCGGGATTGAAGATCGACGCGAGCGTCGAGGAGATCGACTACACCGCGGCCAGGGGCCTTGACCGCTCAGTGGTGGCCGATCTGGCCGAGCTTTCGTTCCTGAGGTCGGCCGGCAACATCATCGTCACCGGCGCCACGGGACTGGGCAAGACCTACCTGGCCTGCGCGATCGCGGATCGGGCGTGCCGCCGCGGACACACCGCGCTTTACAAGCGCATACCCCGCCTGATCTTCGAACTCTCACTGGCACGTGCCGACGGGAGCTACCTCAAGGCCGTCGACAAGCTCGCCAAGATCGATCTGCTCATACTCGACGACTGGGGACTAGCGGCTATCGAGGCCCAGGCCGCCGCCGACCTCATGGATATCATCGACGACAGGACCGGACGCTCCTCGACCATCGTGGGAAGCCAGCTCCCGGTCTCGGAGTGGCACCACCTCATCGCAGACCCATCCGTCGCCGACGCGCTGCTCGACCGGCTCGTGCATCGCTCGGTCAGGATCGAGCTGAAGGGAGGATCGATGCGCAAGCAAACCCCGAAACGCCCCAGAAAGTAGTGGCCGCGCGCGCGGACGTGGTGTATGAAGATCTGAGGGCCGCCTGACATAGGGCGGCCACTGCTCCATCCTTGAAGGTGACAAAGCCAAACAAGGAGGAGACAGTGACCATGAACAAGATGCAACTGCACGACGTTCTGC
>JAUSOQ010000058.1 GCA_030655755.1 Coriobacteriia bacterium | reverse complement strand
TCACAAATGAGGAGGTATCAAACCGTGCGTTCTTTCCATTCAAATAGTCAATCAATTAGTTATATACACATATAGAAAGCTATTTCTTTCCTAGGATAATAAGATGAAGAGAGTTCCCCACACCCGTGGGGATGAACCGGCCGAGGACCGAGCTCATAGGATTGGTCAGAAGAGTTCCCCACACCCGTGGGGATGAACCGAATGGGATTACGCTGAACATGCGGCATTCCACGAGTTCCCCACACCCGTGGGGATGAACCGCTGTATTCCCATGTCCCGATGACTATCATGAAGAGTTCCCCACACCCGTGGGGATGAACCCGAACAGTTTTATTGATGTTATAGCAATTTTACGAGTTCCCCACACCCGTGGGGATGAACCGATAGACGGTCATCGAGGCATTGATACGGAAACGAGTTCCCCACACCCGTGGGGATGAACCGATGGTGATAGATGTATCTGTCGATGTGGTGTTGAGTTCCCCACACCCGTGGGGATGAACCGTTCCCAAGAGGCGCCATCCAGAGATCGCCAGAGAGTTCCCCACACCCGTGGGGATGAACCGGCGCCCCGGAATATTTCGCGGGGAGGTATTCTTGAGTTCCCCACACCCGTGGGGATGAACCGACACAAACCATCTGGTGGTTACTCCCCTTCATGAGTTCCCCACACCCGTGGGGATGAACCGCCTGCCGAAACGATGTTCCTGATTCTGAGCCAGAGTTCCCCACACCCGTGGGGATGAACCGAGATTATTAAAAAAGATGTTGCGGAAGATGAGGAGTTCCCCACACCCGTGGGGATGAACCGGGATCCTGTATCCCCGGCGCCTGGTTTCAGCCGAGTTCCCCACACCCGTGGGGATGAACCGACTGTGGGATCTGCTCCGGCTGTTTCTGCGAGGAGTTCCCCACACCCGTGGGGATGAACCGATATGGGTTCTGATGTGTGGAAAAGGTATAGGGAGTTCCCCACACCCGTGGGGATGAACCGGTAGGCCGGTACGATAATGATCTTGTAGCATTGAGTTCCCCACACCCGTGGGGATGAACCGGGTGATCATCCGGCGATCGCACTCCTGGATATGGAGTTCCCCACACCCGTGGGGATGAACCGTAACATTATGCTCTCTAAAGCATCATGTTGTAGAGTTCCCCACACCCGTGGGGATGAACCGGTGAATCATGGGATCTGATTAGTGACAATGTAGAGTTCCCCACACCCGTGGGGATGAACCGGTAAATTTACCAAAATCGTTATTGCTTAAATTGAGTTCCCCACACCCGTGGGGATGAACCGGCCGGGGGGGCTTCTGCTCTCTCTGTGTCAAGGAGTTCCCCACACCCGTGGGGATGAACCGTAACTTTTCCCGGCTCCCGTAGGCCCCGCGATGAGTTCCCCACACCCGTGGGGATGAACCGAACGTATCAGAAGTTACGACGAAATAATTGATGAGTTCCCCACACCCGTGGGGATGAACCGGAGGGCGGAGATAAGGCGCTTGACCAGTTATAGAGTTCCCCACACCCGTGGGGATGAACCGGTTACGCTGGGTACGATAACGTGCATATTTTTGAGTTCCCCACACCCGTGGGGATGAACCGATTATTGATTCAGGCGCTATTGGCGTGTCTGTGAGTTCCCCACACCCGTGGGGATGAACCGGTTTGTTCATTTCCTCTCCACACTCACCACACGAGTTCCCCACACCCGTG
Organism: Coriobacteriia bacterium; assembly: GCA_030655755.1. Taxonomy (GTDB): domain Bacteria; phylum Actinomycetota; class Coriobacteriia; order Anaerosomatales; family Anaerosomataceae; genus UBA2279. The sequence goes on along the minus strand of JAUSOQ010000058.1, from coordinate 688 downwards.
GGGATGAACCGGTATTTTTGTGGGCGGTAAGGTATTTCCACCTGAGTTCCCCACACCCGTGGGGATGAACCGGCTGCATCAACTCCTGCAGATACAGGGGTATCGAGTTCCCCACACCCGTGGGGATGAACCGATGCCGTCATCGAGATAATCGAGGCGCAAATAGAGTTCCCCACACCCGTGGGGATGAACCGACATAGGAAGTGCTATGTCGGAGGCGATAGCAGAGTTCCCCACACCCGTGGGGATGAACCGAGAAGGCCGGGGGCGGGGGATCTGTCTCTGGTGAGTTCCCCACACCCGTGGGGATGAACCGGTGTTCGACATATGCACGTTTTAATTGATATGGAGTTCCCCACACCCGTGGGGATGAACCGTTATGCGCCTCTTCCACAATGATGATCCGATCGAGTTCCCCACACCCGTGGGGATGAACCGGCCGCATGGATAACCTCTCTCGTCTTTTCCGTGAGTTCCCCACACCCGTGGGGATGAACCGCCAGCCGGCCCCGGCCATAGAGATCATCAGAGGAGTTCCCCACACCCGTGGGGATGAACCGGAACGCCGGAAGTAGAGACCGATCAATGGTCAGAGTTCCCCACACCCGTGGGGATGAACCGTAATGGGCATCCATTGCAGGGTGTTCGCTCTCGAGTTCCCCACACCCGTGGGGATGAACCGTGTGAC
>JAUSOQ010000041.1 GCA_030655755.1 Coriobacteriia bacterium | reverse complement strand
GGGGAGCCTACAGAATTCGGAAAAAAACGTACGCTAAGGTTTTCCGACCTGTCGTAACGGCCTGAATTTCCCGTCTTCCAGCTTGCGGCTCTGCCGCCAGACGTAATCGCCAGTCAGGTTGATGTGCTCCCATCCCAACGGCGATAGATACTGATACAGGTCGGTATTCACCGGTTTTCCGGCGTCAGCCAACCCCAGGGTGGCCCGTTCTAGGTAGACCGTGTTCCACAGCACAATGGCGGCGGTCACCAGGTTGAGGCCGCTGGCCCGGTAGCGCTGCTGTTCAAAGCTCCGATCCCTGATTTCACCGAGGCGGTTAAAGAACACTGCCCTGGCCAGCGCGTTGCGCGCCTCGCCCTTGTTCAGCCCAGCATGCACACGGCGGCGCAGCTCGACGCTTTGCAGCCAGTCCAGGATAAACAGCGTGCGCTCGATCCGGCCCAACTCCCGCAGGGCCACGGCCAAACCGTTCTGACGCGGATAGCTGCCCAGCTTGCGCAGCATCAACGAGGCAGTGACAGTGCCCTGTTTTATCGACGCGGCCAGGCGCAGAATCTCGTCCCAGTGAGCCCGCACGTGCTTGATGTTCAACGTACCTCCAATCATTGGCCGCAGTGTCGGGTAGTTCTGGACACTCTGGGGCACGTACAGCTTGGTCTCGCCTAGGTCGCGGATGCGCGGGGCAAAACGAAAGCCCAGCAGGTGCATTAGGGCGAAGACGTGATCGGTGAAGCCCGCAGTGTCGGTGTAGTGCTCCTCGATCCGCAGATCCGACTCGTGATACAGCAGTCCATCGAGTACATAGGTCGAATCCCGAACACCGACATTCACCACGCGGGTGCTAAACGGTGCGTACTGATCGGAAATGTGGGTATAGAACAGCCGCCCCGGTTCGTTGCCGTACTTCGGGTTGACGTGCCCGGTGCTTTCGCCTCGACCGCCTGCGCGAAAGCGCTGGCCATCGGACGATGAGGTGGTGCCGTCTCCCCAGTTAGCCGCAAAGGAATGGCTGAACTGGCTGTTGACCAGTTCGGCCAGTGCCGCCGCGTAGGTTTCGTCGCGGATGTGCCAGGCTTGCAGCCAGGACAACTTTGCGTAGGTCATTCCCGGACTCGAATCGGCCATTTTGGTCAGTCCGATGTTGATGGCATCGCCAAGGATTGCAGACAACAGCAGCGTTCTATCCTTGGCCTGGGCACCATCCTTCAGATGGGTGAAGTGACGGGTGAATCCCGTCCATTCATCCACGTCCATCAGCAGCTCGGTGATTTTGATACGTGGCAGTAGCTGACTGGTCTTGTCGATCAGCGCCTGAGCGGTGTCCGGTACCGCCGCATCCAGCGGCGTAATCTTCAGCCCGGACTCGGTGAGGATGGCGTCGGGTAGTTCGTTGTCCTTGGCCAGCTTGGCGACGGTCGCCAGTTGCTGCTCCAGCAGCTGCAAGCGCTCCTCCAGGTACTGGTCGCTGTTGGGATTGATCGCCAATGGCAGCGCCTGTTCCTTCTTGAGCACGGCAAACTTCGCGGGTGGTAGCAGGTAATCTTCAAAGTCACGGAACTGCCGAGAGCCCTTGACCCAAATATCGCCGGAACGCAGCGCGTTTTTCAGTTCAGACAAGGCGCAGATTTCGTAAAAACGCCGGTCAATGCCTTCCGGCGTGATCACCAGCGGTTTCCATCGCGGCTTGATGAAGGCGGTCGGTGCATCCGATGGCACCTTGCGCAGGTTATCTGCGTTCATCTCACGCAGCTGCTGGATAGCATCCAGCACGCGTTGCGCTGCAGGTGCAGCCCGTAGCTCAAGCACCTCCAGAAAGGCTGGGGTGTAGCGGCGCAACGTGTTGAAGTTCTCGCTGACCAGGTGCAGGTGGTCAAACGCCTCGGGCCGGGCCAGCAGCTCGGCATCGGTCACGCTCTGGGCGAATTCGTCCCAGGGGATGACCGCCTCGATGGCGGCGAACGGATCGTCCCCCGACGCTTTGGCCTCCAGCAAGGCCTGGCCTATTTTCGAGTACAGGCGCACCTTGTCGTTGATCGCCTTGCCCTGTTTCTGGAACTGCTGCTGATGCTTGTTCTTGGCGCTACTGAACAGCTTGATCAGAATTCGGTCGTGCAGATCTACCAGTTCATCGGTCACCGTGGCGGTGCTTTCCAGCACCACGGCCGCCAAGGTCGCGTAGCGCCGTTCGCTCTCGAACTTGCCCAGATCCTGAGGCGTCATCTGCCCGCCTTCACGGGCCAGCTTCAGCAACCGGTTCTGGTGGATTAGCCGGTCGAGCCCTTCGGGCAAACCCACCAGCTGGAAGATCTTCAGCCGTTCGATGTGCTCCATTATGTGCCGCGAGTTCGGTTTTAGTGGAGACTGGCGTAGCCACGTTAACCAGGTGCTATTGCTGCCGGCCTTGAGGGTTAGCAGTTCGTCGAGCTTGTTCCGATGTTGCTGGCTCAGCGGCTCGATCAAGGCACGGTAAACCCTGCGGTTGGCTCGTGCCACGGCTTCAGAACAGGCCCGATCGATCACCGTCAATGTCGGTAAGATCCGCCGTTGTTGACGCAGACTCTCCAGGGCCTGCCCGGCCAGTAACAAACTTTTGTCGGTTTGCTGGGCCAGGTTGGTCAACTCGCGTACCAGAGCGCGAAAGTCCGAAAGCCCGAACGGCAGCAATCCAAGGTAGGTGCGCAGCTCCTGGGCGTGTTCGCGGCGGGTGACATCGCGCTCGCCGTACTTCGGCCAGCTTTCAGGCGCCGCCTGAACCTGTCGGGCCACCCACTCAATGACCGGATCGGGCAGCACGCTGTCGCTGGCCAGCGCGTAACCGGGGTAGCGCAGCAGGCAGAGCTGCACCGCAAAGCCAAGGCGATTGGCATCACCCCGGCGCTGACGGATCAGCGACAGGTCGGACTCGTTGAAGGTGTAATAGCGGATCAGGTCGTCTTGGCTATCCGGCAGGGCAAGCAGGGTGTCGCGCTCAGTGGCCGAAAGGATCGAGCGACGGGGCATGTGTCAGTCATCCCTGCGAAGGTACTGGTAGAGGGTTTCCCTACTTATACCGAACTCACGGGCTAACTGGGCCTTCGCTTCGCCGGCAGCGGCGCGTTGCCTGACTATGATGGCCTGTTCATCGGACAGGGCCTTCTTGCGGCCCCGGTAAGCACCACGCTGTTTGGCCAGGGCAATGCCCTCGCGCTGTCGCTCGCGAATGAGGGCTCGCTCGAACTCCGCGAAAGCCCCCATTACCGACAGCATCAGGTTGGCCATGGGGGAGTCGTCACCAGTGAACACCAAGCCTTCCTTCAGAAACTCGATACGCACGCCGCGCTTGGTCAGCTTTTGCACCAGACGCCGCAGGTCGTCCAGGTTGCGGGCCAAGCGATCCATACTGTGCACCACAACGGTGTCACCCTCGCGGACAAAGCCGAGCATGGCCTCCAGTTGCGGACGCTGGGTATCCTTACCAGATGCCTTGTCGGTGAACAGCTTGCCTACCTGAGTCTGTTCTAGTTGGCGTTCCGGGTTCTGGTCGTAGCTGCTGACCCGGACATAACCGATACGTTGTCCCTGCAAGCTGCCTCCGTAGGCTTCGCTAATGCTTAATGATCAGAGGCAGCATTCGCTGCCTCTTACCCTGCTTGCAATACGGGTACTCTCAATGAGAGACGCTGATAGACCCTTTTTGTAAGTTGAATACCTGGGCCAGGTGTCCATCCAACTCACCTTGCATATCGCCGATGAAACAGATTTTTGAATTGGCCGGTGCACGTTTAAGCGTTGCTTTAACCTTGTTCCGAAGTGGTGTAGATCCGAGCTTCAGCTCCTGGAAAATCAGCGAGTCATTACGGCCCAGCGGAAGATTGGACAGTGCCTCAACAGCTGCCTGACCAACCAAAGTCATATGCGGTTCACCACCCTTTATCTCTCCACCCGCCCAGCAGCAGTAATATTTTTTTCGGTCGTACTCGACCTCAAAAACCATAAATTCCAGCGACTGTCCTGGGCGAGTCCCCATTTTTTCCTGCACCTGCAATAGAGTTCCAGCCTCAGGCTTGGCTCCGGCGACAAGTGTCGATTTGATCGATGGCATATTCATTCCTTTTTGATGTCAATGACGTTCAGCACGTCAATTGTGTCAGGCTGAAATCTATGATCTTCGTTAGCAAGTGTCAATAAAATGTACTTTCAACTCTAACCTGACGCTGAGGGTCTTGGCAGCCTGACATCAGGTTAGGGTATAGCCCAACCTGACGGATCGATTGACAGCTCATTATTATTCACTATGATTAACCCTGAGTCGAGCTATGGCAAAGTCACTCAAAATAAATCACAAAGGATAGATGATGAGCCAATCCAGCCCTTTGACGCACCAGGATGCCAACCATCGCGATTCCGCATGGGAGCGTGCTGCCAACTACGAGAAGGAAGAGCGCCCCATCCACCCAGTTAGCAAAATTGTGATCAAGGGGGCGGTTGATGTTGTGTTCTTTCGCTCGTCATCAGCGCACCTGGTCGTGGCAGGGGAAAACGTGGAAGCCATTCGTAACATCAAGACCCGCTTCGAGGGTGACAAGCTGATCATCGAGCAGGAGGGCATTTCCATTAGCGGCTATGGGGGCAATATTCACGTTTCTGGTACCGGCAACATTTTCGTGGGCGGAACGATCAATGTCGGTGGACGCCACGGCGGCGTCACTATGCAGTCCAAGGGGCGAAGCATCGTTGGAATCGCATTGCCTGAAGCCCCCAGTATCCGCATCAAGGGCAGTGGCGACGTGACCCTGTACGACCTTCAGCAGACCGTCCTCGATCTAGGCATCCAAGGTTCGGGCGATATCACGGCCTTTGGTCGCGTGGGTCTTCTGGACGCCGAGATAGCCGGTTCGGGCGACGTGGACGCCAGCGAGCTGGTCGCTACGTCCGCCAAACTGTCGGTAGTCGGCTCCGGTGATATCGACGCCTATGTCAGCGACTCAGTGAAGGCACGCGTGGCGGGTTCCGGTGACATCGTGGTGCGCGGTAACCCGCCGACCCGCGACCATTCCGTTGCCGGCTCAGGCGACATCAAGTTCAAGAAGAAGTGACGCTCCATGAAGAATGACCAAGAACGAACCGAGCTGTTGCAGCAGATCGACAAGCTGTTGACGGCAGTGGATTCGATGCAAACCTGCCTCGAAGCGCCCGAGGCCACAAACGCCGATGGCAGCTTTGACATTGCTCGCACCAACTTGCGTATCACGGCCAACGAGGCCGCGCAGGTTGTCGAACGTCAGCGAGGCGCGCAGGAGCAGCGTGAAAAGTCTCGTCCAAAAGTAACGCTGGCCACGTCGTTACTTGCCGGCGCTGAAGCGTCTGAATGGCAGGCCAACAAGCTCAAAACTAATGGCGATGAGGCCGGTGCCCGCCAGGCCAGCGAACATGCCGTCACTCTGCGCCGGATGGCATCGGAAGCGGCGGTTACTGAACGCCGGCAGAGCATGCACCTTGTACCTACCATTGATTAGGAGTAACCCCATCATGGCAACCACCGCGAAAACCCGATCCGTCACGGCTCACGTCCCTGTGCAACTGGCCGAAAAGGTCGATTTGATGGCTGAGCGCCTGGAACGCTCCAAGAACTGGATCGTCAAGCAGGCTCTGGCCGCCTGGATAGACCAGGAAGAAGAACGTAGTCGCCTGACCCGTGAGGCATTGGCCGATGTGGATGCTGGTCGCGTGATCGATCATCAAGCTGTCCAGGCCTGGGCTGAAAGCCTCAGCACTGACACTCCGTTGCCGGTACCGCGCTGATGGAGTTGAAGTGGACAAGCAAGGCGCTTTCCGACATTGCCCGGTTGTATGAGTTTCTGGCGTCGGTGAATCAGCCTGCCGCCGCACGAACAGTGCAGCAACTCACAGCCGCACCTTCCACGCTGCTGGCCAACCCGCGCATTGGCGAACGCCTGGAAGAATTCGATCCACGGGATGTGCGCCGAATTCAGATCGGCCATTACGAGATGCGTTACGAGATAGTGGATTCCACTATCTACCTACTGCGCCTGTGGCACACCCGCGAAGACCGATAGGTTTGGCTGGGCCAGGAACGGAATACATCAAACTGGCGAGCCTACGACTGATCAGAAAACCTTAGCGTACGATTTTTTCCGAATTCTGTAGGCTCCCCTAATCCAAGGCCAACCTCCTGTGCTAATTCGCCCAGTCTAGGGGGCTATAGATCGCCAGTCATCAGTAGCTCTCTCAGTATGCTGAGATTTTTCCTGATTTCAACTTCTACCTTTCCAGAATAATCAAGTGCCTCAAGCGTATTCTTTGTTTGGTTCATTGCCTCTGCTATTATATCAATGGCAGTTTTTCTTGATGCTGCCATATTTTCTAGAGTCTGTTCCCCTGCATCTAGGGAAACTCTGAAAAAGACTTTCTGATTTGGCAAAATACCGCGACCCCACCCACCGAGTTTCCCGATGAAGCAGATGACCTTCGCCGACGCCGAGTACGCTGGCAAGCGCAAGCAAACCCGCAAGGAGTTGTTCCTGA
>JAUSOQ010000035.1 GCA_030655755.1 Coriobacteriia bacterium | reverse complement strand
CGAGGTTCTTCAGGATGAGCACGTAGTCAAGGTGCTGCGTATGTGGAGTCACTACGGGTAGGTCGAACCCAGGCATCGAGCGGACGGCGTCAGGTAGACTCAACCTGAGCGGTCTTGACCGCCGCTCATGCCTAAGACGTTAGACGCAACAAGGGGGGCACTGTGGCCAGCTACACAATCCGAGTTGGCGGACGAGAATCGACCGGCACCATGGACGACATGCCGGACATGTCACTCCTCGATTTCATACAGCTTTCGGGGACGCTTGCGGTTGACGACGCCACCACCCTTCGCGACATTGTTGTGCACATTGAGCGCGATTTCGGTCTCCTGAACCCGCACCTACAGGGCGTGACTTTGGTCTTTGGCCACGAACTTCACGAGTTCTACGGCCGCATGTTCCCTGACATGCATGGCGATCACCTGACGGTGGTCGACGACTGTGGCGCGCTGAGATGGTGGGTACCCCAGGGTGAGTGGGACTTGGTGACCTTCGCCAACCTTGTTGAGAGTCACGAGGCTGGCCTTATCGGTGATCCTACCGAGATTCGGGTTCATAAGACCGCCCAGTGGGGCAATGGCATCCCGCCCATGAATTGGCCACAGTTCCTCGACGTCCTCGGACATATCTCCGATGTTCTCGGCCTCGGGATCCTTATCGCAAAGGGTATCAGTGTCCTCAAGACTCGCGCCTCGAGCTGGCACGACAGAAGGGCACGGCCGGAGGACGTCTTTTGCTTTATGGTCGGGCGTGCGAGTTGGGATCGAGTAGAGCTCGCCAAGCGACTTGCCATTCCGGCTGATGACGCAAAGGTGTTGTTGAATCTCTTCGGTTACACATATGACCGCAAGACTCAGCTGTATGTTCGAGATGAGAACGGTCGCACGGCTCGCGTGCGCAATGAGGTCAAGGATGCCTTCGAGAGGTACGAAGACTAGCGCGTGCGCGTGCGTCTAACCAGCGCAACAGCAGAACGCCAGGAGCGATAGACTGAAGGAAGCGCAAAGCGTCTGCTGATGCGCGAACACGTTAGCACCATCGCGCATCGGTCTTGGCGAGCATGAATGGATTCCAGTACGTCAGTCGTTCAGAACAGCGCGGCGCGCTTGCGGCTCAGTGCGACCGTGCTATGGTCTCAAGAGGCCGTGTATCTGCAGTGCTTACGAGCGACCGGCGCCACCTGGCGCCTAATCGGAACTAGGAAACGAGGAGGACGCGCAATGAGCAGTCTTACGAGGAAGTCCCTTACGGTCTTCGTTCTCGTCGCCCTGGCGGTTTCACTGTCCGGTTGCGGTGGTCTCCTTGAACCCGCGAAGAAGGCCCTCAGCCCTGAGGAGAAGGTTCATGGGGATCTGAAGTACTGGGCCGAGAGGCAGTACAAACAGGAGTCCACCATCTCCCTTGAAGAGCAGAACGAGTACAACACTATGGACGTGGTCTCCGTGAACGACGCGACCGGCGAGAGCCATGAGATCATGGCCCAGATGATTCTGAAGGGCAGCGGCGCAGACTCAAACCTCGACACGTATCGCAAGGTGCAGCTGGTGGAAGTGAAGTTGCCAACCGGGGAGGTCAAGACTGCAGTCAGGACCGAATCGAAGTCCAAGGGCGTTGAGTTCCACTTCTCGGATTAGAGACAATTCGATTCTAGACCCCGAGACGTTGCTTGTTTGGGTTCTTGGCTACTCAGTCGGCATCCATGTCAACGACAGAATGTCCGCGTGTGTGCGAGGGTGCTAACAAGCGCATCGAGCAGAAGGCGCAAGGTAGAACCCACCTGAGAGCGCATGGCCTCTGCTCATGCGCAAATGCGTTAGTGACACTCGGGGGACGGGGCTCATGTCGCTGCTCGATGAAGCGCTCCTCGCGCGCAAGTGCGTCATCAGCGTGATGGGTGCGCACGCCGGTGAGGACGCGGCCGCGATCTTCAGTCGGAAGATTGGTGATTGCAGGGAGGTTGGCCGCACCTTCTGGGTCGCGAAGTCAGCGAAGGCACGCCCTGCCCAGGTGCGGGCAATCTGCAGCGCCTCGCACGGCTACGCGATCTTCGTCGAACCTGCCACCCCAGGCGGCGCACGCCCAACCAAAGAATCGGACTCGGCAACTGAGTATTCGTCTGACCGTGCCACGTGGCTCCCGCTGCCAAGCGGAATCGGACCGGTCACTGGGCAGATGGACGATTCCGCCGCCGCGCTGGTCTTCGATCAACTCACAACAGACGTGGACCACCGCACCCTCGATCTGTGGGGATACGCCGACGATGCGGATTCGGACAAGCCACTCAAGTTCATCCTCGGACTGTCTACGGTATGTGCCGTTAAGAAGGATATGTCGGGGCACCCCATTCGCATGAAGTCTCGCTACCGTCGAATAGTGGCCGTAGCACGACTTGCAGAGCCGTACTGCGTCTGGGTCAGATAGGTCACTAACCAGGGCATTCAGCTGACGGCCAGGAGCGCTAAGATGAAGAGAGGCGCATCGGCCGCAGCTGATGCCCAGAGACGTTGGACACACCAAGCAACGTTGTCGGGGTTGCGACTGTCGACCTACATGGTAGACTCATTGTAGATACCGTCCGCAAGGAGGACACTGTGAAGACCAAAGTCCAGCGATGGGGCAATAGCCTCGCCGTCAGAATCCCC
>JAUSOQ010000029.1 GCA_030655755.1 Coriobacteriia bacterium | reverse complement strand
TGACCAACCGACGCTTCCTCGACATGGACGCGCTTAGAGAGCAGCTCGAAGCCGAGCGAAAGGATGTGACCAAGCTGATCGCCGTGAGTTAGACTGGAGCCAGCCCGGAGGGCAATTTACAGAACTTTCGGGACACAGCCGTGTGCGTTCAGGAAACTTGACACGAGTACACTCAGATTTTAGACTACGAGAGACCGGGTGCCGCCCCCTTCTTACCATCGCGTGCGCCCGGATCGATCCTGCAGAAAGTGCCGAACGTGCGCGTTGCGTGAGGCTTGTGGAAGGAGAGCACGCACCATGGGAAAGATCATCGGAATCGACCTGGGTACCACGAACTCCGCGGTGGCCGTCCTTGAAGGCGGCGAGCCCACGATCATCGTCAACTCTGAGGGTGATCGGACCACGCCGTCGGTCGTGGCGTTCCGCAAAGACGGGGAGCGCATCGTCGGTAAGTCGGCCAAGAACCAGGCCATCACCAACCCTGAGAACACCATCAAGTCCATCAAGCGTTTCGTCGGTCGCCGCTTCGAGGAGACCGAATCCGAGCGCGGGACCATCGCGTACAAGGCCGTCAAGGGCAAGGACGGTAGGGCGGTCGTTGAGATCGAAGGCAAGAACTACACGCCTGAGGAGATCTCGGCGATGGTGCTGCAGAAGCTGAAGGCGGACGCAGAGGCTTATCTCGGCGAGACCGTCACCGAAGCTGTCATCACCGTGCCGGCGTACTTCAACGACATGCAGCGCCAGGCCACCAAAGACGCCGGCAAGATCGCGGGCCTCGAGGTCAAGCGCATCATCAACGAGCCGACCGCTGCTGCGTTGGCGTACGGTCTCGACAAGGGTCATCACGACCAGACTGTGCTGGTCTTCGACCTCGGCGGCGGCACCTTCGACGTCTCAGTCCTCGAGATCGGTGATGGCGTGTTCGAGGTCAAGTCCACCAACGGTGATAACCACCTTGGCGGCGATGATTGGGACCAGCGTGTCATCGACTGGCTGGCTGACAAGTTCAAGGCCGATCACGGCATCGACCTGCGTGCCGACAAGATGGCCCTGCAGCGCCTCAAGGAGGCTGCCGAGAAGGCCAAGATGGAGCTTTCCTCCACGCAGACGACGCAGATCAATCTGCCGTTCATCACAGCGGACGCATCGGGTCCCAAGCATCTCGACTACCAGCTGACGCGTGCCGAGTTCCAGAAGGTCACGGCCGATCTGCTCGACCGCTGCAAGAAGCCGGTAGAGCAGGCTATCAAGGACTCCGGCATCAAATCCTCCGAGATCGGTGAGGTCATCCTTGTCGGTGGCTCGACTCGCATGCCCGCTGTCCAGGATATGGTCAAGGGCATCACCGGCAAAGAGCCACACAAGGGTGTGAACCCGGACGAGGTCGTCGCCATCGGTGCGGCTATTCAGGGCGGTGTCCTCGGCGGTGACGTCAAAGACATCCTGCTGTTGGACGTGACGCCGCTCGCCCTCGGTGTGGAGACGATGGGTGGCATCATGACCAAGCTCATCGAGCGCAACACGACCATTCCGACGCGCAAGAGCGAGACCTTCACGACGGCGGCCGACGGCCAGACTTCGGTGGAGATCCACGTGCTGCAGGGCGAACGCGAGATGGCGAGCTACAATAAAACGCTCGGCAAGTTCAACCTGATGAACATCCCGCCGGCACCCCGCGGCGTCCCGCAGATCGAGGTCGCGTTCGATATCGACGCCAACGGCATCGTGAACGTCTCGGCCAAAGATCTGGGCACCGGACAGGAGCAGAAGATCACGATCAGCGGTTCTACGGCGCTGTCTGACGAGGAAGTCGAGCGTATGGTGAGCGACGCCGACGCGCATGCCGAGGAGGATCGCCGCAAGAAGGATGAGGCCGAAGTCCGCAACACCGCAGACTCCCTCGTCTATGGCACCGAGAAGACCATCGCCGATCTTGGCGACAAGGTGCCCGAGGAAACGAAGGCGGCATGCCAGAGCGGTATCGACGACGTGAAGAAAGCACTCGAGGGCGACGACATCGACGCCATCCGTTCCGCGAGCGAGCGGCTCCAGCAGGCCAGCTACAAGCTTGCCGAGATCGTCTACTCCGACGCTCAGGCTGCTGCGTCTACAGAGGGGTCCGAGGTTGCTGCGGATGAGGACGAGGTCGTCGAGGCCGACTACGAGGTCGTCGACGAGGAGCAGTAGGCATGAGCAAGCGCGACAACGACCGGATCGACTCGGGACTCGAAAGTGATCTTGGCGCCGAGTTCGACCTGCGCGGCGACCAACTCCAGGAGGAGCTGGGAGCCGCGCGGGAGGACGCGGCCCGACACCTTGAGGCGGCGCAGCGTGTGCAGGCGGAGTTCGAGAACTTCCGTAAGCGGAACCTACGCGAGGTCGAGGAGATCCGCAAGCGCGCCGGCCAGCGCATTATCGAGGAGCTTCTGCCGATTCTCGACAACTTGGAGCGTGCCATCGAGCACACGGTGGCGGGCGGTGATCTTGAGCACCTGTTGAAGGGTGTCGAGCTGGTACAGCAGCAGGTCATCGACGTCTTTTGCAAGGAAGGGGTCGAGATACTCGACCCCTTCGGGCAGCCGTTCGACCCCAACATCCATCAGGCCGTGGGTCAGCGTGAGGACGCCGAGGTACCCGAGGGTACCGTCGTGGATGTCTTCCAGAAGGGCTACCTCCTGGGTGGCCGTGTCGTGCGGCCCGCAGCGGTCGTCGTGAGTGCCGGAGGGCCAGCCCCTAAGGAGTAGCGATGGCGGCTCGCAAGGACTACTACGACATACTCGGCGTGAGCAAGAGCTCCACGACCGATGAGATCAAGAAGGCGTTCCGCAAGCAGGCGCGCAAGCACCACCCTGACGCAGGCGGCTCCGAGGAGAAGTTCAAGGAGATCAACGAGGCGTACGAGGTGCTTTCGGATGCCGAGAAGCGCAAGCAGTACGACCAGTTCGGCCAGTACTTCGGCGGCAACGCGCCCCCCGGGGCGGGTGCACCCGGATCCGGTCCCTTCGGCGGCGGACAGTACCAGACCGTCAACATGGGCGACATGGGCGATCTGTTCGGCAACCTGTTCGGCGGCGGCGGTTTCGGCGGCGCTACGCAAGCCGGCGCTGGGCGCAGTGCGCGGCGCGGCAATGATCTGCAGTATGACGTGACGCTGGGCTTCGAAGAGGCGCTACACGGCGTCTCGACCAAGATCGACGTCAAGCGCGCCGAGAAGTGCGCGACGTGCAAGGGTAGTGGTGCGAAGCCCGGAACGAGTCCCGTGACGTGTACGACGTGCAATGGCACCGGCCACGTCAGCCAGGGCCAGGGCCTGTTCGGGATCTCCCGGTCGTGTCCTCGCTGCGGCGGTACCGGGCGCATGATCGAGCAGCCCTGCACGACGTGTAAGGGCAAAGGTTCGGTGGTGCGCGTTAAACCGATCACGGTCAACGTCCCGCCGGGAGCCACCGATGGGGGCAAGCTCCGCTTCAAGGGCAAAGGCGAGCCCGGCGCAGGTGGTGGACCTGCAGGGGATCTCTACGTCGTGACACACGCCAAGCCGCACGCCTACTACTCGCGGGAAGGCGCTGACGTGTGGCTCGAGCTGCCGGTCACGCTGGCGGAGGCGGCGCTCGGTACCGAGGTGACGATCCCTACGCCGGGTGACGGCAAGGTCAAGCTGAAGGTAGCTCCCGGCACGCAGGACGGCACTGTCTTGCGCATCGCCGGTAAGGGCGCCCCGAAGCTGCAGGGTAAGGGCGTCGGCGATCTCAAGGTTCGAGTGAAGCTTGTCGTGCCCGAGAAACTCACCGCTGAGCAGCAAGAACTCCTGAAGCGGTTCGCCTCGTCGCGTGAAGACGACGTACGTGCGCATATCAAGTGATGTAGGAGATACCGGGGATGAAGAGCCAACGCAGGACGGGCAAGGACAGGCCTCTGTACATGATCAGCGTCGCCGCAGAGCTTGCGGAGATGCACCCGCAGACGCTGCGGGTCTACGAGCGCAAGCAGCTCATCGAACCGCAGCGCTCCTCGGGCAACACGCGTCTGTATTCCGAGGCCGACATCGAACGGTTGCGACTCATCCAGCGGCTGACGCAAGAGGAGGGCGTGAATCTCGCGGGCGTGATGCGGATACTGGAGCTGCAGGATCAGATCGAGCGGCTGCAGACCGAGTTGGAGTGTGCCCAGGAGACCACGACCCGCACGGAGCGGCGTCTGGTCAACGAGATCAACGCCGTACGTCAGAGCATGCGGGCAGAGATCGTCCACGTTCCCCGCGGTCGGATCGTCCGTAGGGACGGGTGATCATCGTGGGTGACACACACAACCGGTTGGTGCGCTTTTTAGAGGGAGTGCGCAACGGTGAGATACACGGTGGCCCGTTTTGACACGTGGCCGCATGGGTGTGGTCACACTTGCGGCCGGATGCTTCCGGCGGACCGGCTTGAAGCATGAAACAGTAGCCCGGAGGGCTACGTATGAGATCTGGGTGACGCTCACGGTGTCGCCATAGGAGTGATGGACATGAGACTCGACAAGCTCACGATCAAAGCGCAAGAGGCGCTCCAGGCTGCTCAGGGTATTGCCGACGATGCATCATCGCAGATGATCGAGCCGGAGCACGTCCTCAAGGCGCTGCTCGACGCGGCTGAGGGGATCGTGCGCCCCATCGTGCAGAAGGTCGGCGCCGATCCGGATCTGGTGGAAGCCGAGGCCACCTCGGCCATTGACAAGATGCCCAAGGTCACCGGCGCCGCCGCTCCTGCGGGTGTTGGGCCACGGCTCAACTCGCTGTTGGGCGATGCTTTCAAGGTGGCCGAGAAGCTCAAGGACGCTTACGTCTCGACCGAGCATTTGCTCGTGGCGCTGGCTGACGACAAAGGCGAAGCCGGTCGCATCCTGGCCAAAGCCGGACTGTCCTCGGGGCGCCTGCTCGGGGCTTTGGAGGAGCTACGGGCGGGCACGCGAGTCACTGACGCGAACCCGGAGGCGCAGTTCCAGGCACTCGAGCGTTTCTCGCGCAATCTCACCGACCTTGCGCGCAACGGCAAGCTCGACCCGGTCATCGGTCGCAGCGACGAGATCCGCCGCGTGATCCAGGTGCTCTCGCGGCGCACGAAGAACAACCCGGTGCTCATCGGCGAGCCCGGTACCGGCAAGACCGCCATCGTCGAGGGCCTGGCGCAGCGCATCGTTGCCGGCGACGTGCCCACAAGCCTCAAGGACAAAGACGTCGTCTCGCTCGATATCGGCGCGATGATCGCCGGCGCCAAGTACCGCGGCGAGTTCGAGGACCGCCTCAAAGCCGTCCTGCGCGAGGTCGAACAGGCAGAGGGTCGGCTCGTCCTGTTCATCGATGAGTTGCACACGCTCGTCGGGGCAGGGGCGGCTGAAGGCGCGATGGATGCGAGCAACATGCTGAAGCCCGCGCTCTCCCGTGGCGAGCTGCACGCGATCGGGGCCACCACACTCGATGAGTATCGCGAGCACATCGAGAAGGACGCCGCGCTCGAGCGGCGCTTCCAGCCGGTGTATGTGGGCGAGCCGAGCGTTGAAGACACGATCGCCATCCTGCGAGGGCTCAAGGAGCGTTACGAGGTGCATCACGGCGTGCGCATCACCGACTCGGCCATAATGGCTGCGGCGACGCTCTCGGATCGCTACATCACCGATCGCTTCCTGCCCGACAAGGCTATCGACCTTATCGATGAGGCGGCATCGCGGCTGCGCATCGAGATCGACTCGATGCCCACCGAGATCGACGTCATAGACCGCCAGGTGCGTCAGCTCCAGATAGAGGAGCAGGCGCTGCAGAAGGAGACCGATGAGGCCAGCGTCGAGCGCCTCGAGACGCTGCGCGCAGAGATGGCGGGGCTTACCGAGCAGCTTTCAGGACTCAAGGCGCGGTGGGAGTCTGAGAAGAGCGTCATAGTGGACGTCCAGCGGCTCAAGGCCGACCTCGACGGAGCGCGGATTGATGGTGAACGCGCCGAGCGAGAGGGAGACCTGCAGCGCGCAGCCGAGATTCGCTACGGACGCATCCCGCAATTGGGGCAGGAGCTGGCCGAGGCGGACGTGCGGCTCAAAAAGCTGCAGTCTGGCGAGGCGATGCTCAAAGAGGAAGTGACCGACACGGAGATTGCCGAGGTCGTCGGCAGCTGGACGGGCATCCCGGTCAGCAAGCTGCTCGAAGGCGAACTCGCCAAGCTCGCGAACCTCGAAGAACTGCTGCACCGGCGTGTCGTGGGTCAAGACGAGGCCGTCTCGGCGGTCGCCTCGGCCGTACGCAGGTCGCGCGCGGGTCTGTCGGATCCGGATCGTCCGATCGGGTCGTTCATCTTCATGGGTCCCACTGGAGTCGGCAAGACCGAGCTGGCTAAGGCGCTGGCGGCATATCTGTTCGACGACGAGCGCAACATGGTGCGCATCGACATGTCCGAGTACATGGAGAAGTTCAGCGTGCAGCGCCTGATCGGCGCGCCTCCCGGCTATGTGGGCTACGAGGAGGGCGGTCAGCTGACCGAGGCGGTGCGACGCAGGCCGTACAGTGTCGTGCTGCTGGATGAGATCGAGAAGGCGCATCCCGACGTCTTCAACGTGTTGCTGCAGGTGCTCGACGACGGTCGACTGACCGACGGCCAGGGCCGTACCGTGAGCTTTCGCAACACCATCGTCGTCATGACCAGCAACGTGGGCAGCCAGTTCATCCAGGAGTTCGCGGCGAGCGGCGACGATGAGTCGATGCGACGTATGGTCGAGGAGGCAACGCGTGCCACCTTCCGTCCCGAGTTCCTCAACCGTGTGGATGACATCGTGATATTCCAGTCGCTGTCGATGGAGCAGATCGGCGACATCGTCGAGTTGCAGCTTGAGATCGTTCGCAAACGACTGGCCGAGCGAAAGATCGCGCTCGAGCTCACACCTGCGGCGGTGGAACGCATCTCGCTCGAGGGCTTCGACCCCGTCTACGGCGCTCGTCCGCTGAAGCGCGTCATCCAGCGCGAGGTCGTAGACCGCGTGGCGAAAGCGATGATCGAGGGCAGCGTGGGCGAAGGCGACATAGTGACGGTCGATGTTATCGATGACGAGATCGCCGTTCGCAGTATCGGCCGAGCCTCCGTCTAAGCGTCTGCAGTCCAACGCTCATGGGTGACCATGAAGAGGTGTTCGACGCGTGTGACCGGGGAGGCTACTCCCTCGTCATCTTGATCGGCAGCTCGACGATGACGCTATGTGAGCCGTCCATAGCTGACTCCGTGGAGATGGTAAGTGTGCCGATGCCGGTGTGATCGGTCGTGAACGGGACCTTGATGTCGAATGTCTTCCACTCACCCATGGCGCCTGCCGAGGAGAACGTGTCCACGATCGTATGACCGTTCGGGTCGAGGATCTCGATGAGGAAGGTGCCTTCGAACACGTTGGCCATGCCTTTGATGCGCAGGGGGTTTGGCACTGACTCTCCGGGTGTGGGGTATTCGACGAGTACCGCCGGGAGCACATTCCCGTACTCTCCGCGTGTCTGGGGATGGTCGAGCATGATCCCTTCACCGCTGAACACGTCAACCTGGGTGCCGTCGATCTTGAAAACGACGGAATCGACCGTCGAGAACTGCGTGAGCGTGAACACGATCTGTGCCAGGCGCATCTGCATCGACAGCGTTCCACCGCCGGACTCGACCTCGTCGCTGAGGTCGACGGTCGCTACGCGATTTTTGATGGTGACGCTGTTGAGGTCTGTGCCCAGTGGGATCTCAGAGTGTAGTCCGTAGTCACCTTCGAGCCCGGTAGGTCCCAGTAACAGCTCGAGCATCGCCGCAGTCGCTACCGCTTTGGTCGCAGGGATCTGGCGACGTGACACGCCGAGAACGTCGCCGCGGGGGAAGTAGACGTTGACGTACTGGGGTACAGGAGGAGCTGCCGTCGGTTCGCTGCTGCCGTCGTCGGCGGGAAGGGTGACAGTCGGCTCCTGCGAAGGCTCGGTTGTCGTCTCGACATCCGTGGTCTCTTCCGCTGGTCTCTTGCATCCGGGGATGAGCGACAGTCCCGCGAACGCAAGTGCGAATGCCAGCATCAGGGCAAGGGTTCCGTGGAGTCGTGGGTTCGACATGTCCGCCTCCTCAGCGATAGCGCGTATCATCATGGTAATGCCCGCGTTATAGACAATCGAGCGCACTCTCGGGCCGTTTGTCGCGAAAGGTCATTGCGCGCTTGAGTCTGCTCGTGCAGCTGCCGATAGTCGAGACATGACAGCCGCGCGTGGCCGTCATCGTTACTGCGGCCTTATGAGGTGCGGACGACGAGCGAGAATATCGAAAGGGTAGGGGCTGCGGGCGTCGGGTGGCGCACGGTTGCCGATGCTGCCTGGCTCACGCTGTTGCTTGAGGGTGCATCATATCCGGCAGCCCTGTGGTCGGGCGCCGATCTTCGATTCCGATGGACGAATCGCGCCTTCCTCGACCTGATGGACGATCCACGTCCTCAATGGGATCTGCTCGGCATGCCGGTGCGTGGTTTCCTCTCGGACACGCCCTCGGCGGTACGCTTCATCGATGTCGCCTATACCGGTCAGGCGTTCACCGACCCCGAGTACGAGTACCGCGCTTCCTGGGGCGAGACGACCTACTGGCAGCTCGGCTACCTGCCGGTGCCGGGACGTATAGGCGACCCGTACGATGTGCTCCTCACCGCGGTCGACGTGACCACCAGCGTGAACGAGCGCCGTGGTGTGGAGGCCGAGACGCGTGACTTGCGCCATGCGATGGGACTCATCGACACGACCGTGCTGTCCTCCCTTGACGCCGAGGAGATCTTACAGCGCGTACTGGTCGAGTCGACCGAGGCGCTGAAGGCCGACTGGGGCTGGATCGCCGAGCGGGAGAACGGGTCGTGGATCTTCAGAAACGTCCACGGTTGGCCGGTGGAGATGATCGGCCTCGCCTTCAAGGAGGACGAGCTGTCACTGCCCGGCCTCGCCGCAAAGGAGCGTCGTGTCACCTACGCTGCCGGTATGCGTGAGACCGAGAAGGCGAAACGCGAGTTGATGGAGCGGCATGACATCGGTGCGTTCGTGTTGGTTCCCATCATGGAGCGCGGTGATGTCACCGGCGTGATGGGCTTTTGTTGGGACTCCGCAACCACGCTCGGCGACGCGCACATCGAACTCGCCCGCAAGCTCGAGGTCTCCCTTTCATTGGCCCTTGCCAATGCCCGGGCGTATGAGAGCGAGCGACGTATCACGCGTTCGCTGCAGTCGGCGTTCTTCACCGCACCTCAGACGCTTCCGGGTATGGAGCTCGGCCATCTCTACCATTCGGCATCCGGCGGCACGAACGTCGGTGGTGACTTCTACGACGTGCTCGAGCTCGAGGGCGGGCGGATCGGCATGCTGATCGGGGATGTGGCGGGCAAAGGGGACCAGATCGCTGCGCTGACGACGCTCGTCAAGAGCTCTATGCGCGCGCAGGCTCTGCAGTTGCCGTCCCCCGGGACAGTACTGGAGTTCGCGAACGACCTGATGTTGCGCGGGGCCGAGCCGGACGAGTTCGCGACCGCGTTCTTCGGTGCGCTTGACCGCGTGAGCGGGCAGATGGCGTATTGCTCGGCAGGCCATCCCGCGCCGGTCCTCATCCGCAGAGGCGAGCGACCGACCTTGCTCGGCGGTGCGCACGCCGTGCTTGGCGGCAGCGGCCATCGTCGCTACGAGAATAGCCAGACCGTCCTCGACGTCGGTGATCTGCTCGTGCTCTACACCGACGGGCTGACGGAGGCCCGCAACAGCCATGGTGACCTGTTCGGACTGGATCGGTTGCTTTCGGCCGTGGACAAGTGTGCCGATGAGCCCGCCGAGGTCGTTCCCGAGTCACTGTTCCTCTCGGCGTTCTCTTTTGCCGACGGTCATCTCAAAGATGACATAGCAATAGTCGCCCTTCGGCGGACCGGGGTCCACGAGGAGCAAGCACAAGGCAGGCTCGAGCTTTCGCTCGCCGGCTGACAGTCTGACGCTTCTAACGCTCGCCTCGGCCACGTGGAGCTCTTTGACACGCGACTGCGCACGCCATAGATTCTTTGCAAGGGACTTTGAGGGTGAGGAGGCACGTGATGGAGTGTCCGAACTGCGGTAAGCCGATCGGTGTCGGCCAGGCGTTCTGTGGCGAGTGCGGGGCGCGTATCGAGACGCCCGCGATCCAGCAGCCGGTACCTGAGACAGTCGCTCCGACCGAGCCCATGTTGCAGCCGCCCACACCACCGGCTCCGCCCACACCACCGGCTCCGCCCGCGTACAACGAGACCGCCTATCAGCAGCAGTACGCACCGCCTGTCTACCCGCAACAGTATGCGCAGCCCGGCTACCAGCAGCAGTATGTCCAGCCGCCGCCGCGCAAGAAGAAGACGGGGCTCATCATTGCCATCGTGGCAGTGGTCGTCATGCTCGTCATCGGTGCCGCCGTAGGCGGTATCTTCCTCATTCGATATCTGGCCGATGACTCAGGGACGATCACCCCGCCGATAACGGATCCAGGTGTGGACACAGGTGTGACGACAAGCGACGGGTTCGCGACACCCGAGGATGCTCTTGCCGCCGAGTATCCCGCAGACTGGGTGTTCAGGCTGCAGTCCGATGACGGGGACTTCAAGACCTACTGGGTCGGTCCTCCGAACAGCGAATTCATCGACGAGGTCGTAGTGGAGCGATCAGTCGACGGTTCGTGGCTCGTGACTGAAACCATACCGATCGGTATGAGTGATGTTCCTATGGGACCCGAGGACGAGGCCGTGAGCACCGTCATGGGTTTCCTCGACCTCATCATGCAAGACCGCCCGCTTGAGGCGCAGCAGCTCTGCGTGTCACCGTTCTCGGAGGACCCGGCCAGTGCCAGCTACTCTGACGGCGACTTCATCTCATATGACATCGTGGACGTGCAGGCTCAAGACGATATGACCTTCTGGGTGCACACGTCTGAGACGTGGCGCTGGGGTGTCGAGGAGTTCGAGTACTATGTCGTGCCGACCGAACTCGGCTACTTCATCTCCGACGCGCGACCGTACTGAGTCCTATCGGGATGGGCCTGGCTGCTCGAGTATGCGGCGCGCATAGTTCATGCCGTACGCGGGCGCAGGGTGGAGGCTCTTGGTCGTGTGCCAGTGCTTTCCATGTTCGTAGTATTCGGCCATGCCCTTCAGCGCCAGTGCGAGGTACGCGCGTTCCAGGACCGGGAGCGTGCTGACAAGGTGCTCAAGGTAGAGCAGGACTGAGCCCTGTACATCGATGTCTTCAGGCTCGGCAGGCTTTGCGCTCTTGCACTTGTAACCACTCGGGCCCATCCGGAAAAGCTCCGAGCTGTACACCGGTCCGTCCGTCACGCTCTCTGCCGAGAGGGTCCAGCCGTGAGCGACGTGGGGTGCCGGCCCATCGCCTGCCGCCGCTAGCGCATCGACGGAGTGCTCCATCATCTCGAAGAGCTCGTTCGCGGCGTCGCGAAAGCTTAAGAAGAACATCATTCGGGCGTAGTACATGAGGTACTGGAGGATCGTCTGGTACGCTGTCTCCTGGCGTTCCTCGGCGAGTGTCCAGGTCTCGACAGCTCCGGTCTTGTCCGGGCCTATCGTGATATGTGCGGTTGCCACGAGTTCTTTTTCTTTTGATGAGAAGAGTCCGCTGCCCAACGCCATACCCTCACCCCGTTCGCTTCTGTCTGTAGCGCCACTCCGGTGCCGGCCGGATGCATGACAGCGTACCACCACCGGGATATCGCGGCGCTACTACGGTGTATGCTGACATTCTGGGTACATGACGAGCGCTAGAGGACAGAAGTGAACGACACTCCCAACAACACACCGTTACTGCGCCTTCGCGATGTCGTAAAGGTCTACGACACCGGCGACGTGCCTTTCACGGCGCTGCGCGACATCGATCTGGACGTCTACACCGGCGAGTTCGTCGGCATCATCGGCAAGTCGGGCAGCGGTAAGACCACGCTGATCAACATGATCACCGGCATAGACCATCCCACCGGCGGCGAAGTGGTCATCGATGGGACGCCGGTGCACCGGCTCAACGAGAATCAGCTCGCTCGCTGGCGAGGCCGCACCATTGGTGTCGTCTTCCAGTTCTTTCAGCTGCTTCCTACGCTCACTGTGATGGAGAACGTCATCTTGCCGATGGACTTCTGCTCGATGTACCTGCCGAAGGAGCGCGTCGAGCGAGCGATGGACCTGCTCGAACAGGTGGAGCTCGCTGACCAGGCGCACAAACTCCCTGCGGCGCTCTCGGGCGGCCAGCAGCAGCGGGCCGCCATCGCACGGGCGCTTGCGAACGACCCTCCGATCCTGGCTGCCGATGAACCTACAGGGAACCTCGACTCCAAGACCGCGGACGCCGTGTTCGGACTGTTCGAGCGCCTTGTCGAACAGCACAAGACGATCATCATGGTCACACACGACAATGATCTTGCGTCTCGTGTGCGCCGCGCGCTTCACGTGGCCGATGGTGTGATCGTTCAGGAGCATGTTCATCGCCCACGTCACGGAGCGTAGCGATGCTCTCCCCACGCTGGAGGAAGGTCGCTCGAGACCTCTCGAGTCACCGATTCCGCACCGCGCTGGTGGCGGTATCGATCGCCATCGGCATCTTTGCCGTCGGTGTCGTGATGGGCGGACGAGAGATCTTGGTGCGCGAGTTCGATACGGACTACGCGAACGCCGCCACGCCGGGTGCGACGTATTACACCGGGCCTATCGATGACGCCGTCGTGCGGAGGGCGGTCGCACACCCCGATATCGCCGAGGCCGAGGGTCGCCACGAGGTGACGTTGCGCTACCGCTGGCGAGGCTCGGCGGCCCCGGCCACACTCTCGATCGTGGCGATGCGCGACTACGAGCACGTCACGGTGCAGAAGCTTGTTCCTCAAGACGTGACCCACTGGCCACTGCGCCGCGGCGAGATCGCGCTCGAGGGCTCGGCGCTACAGGTCGCCGACTATCGCATCGGTGACATGCTTGAAGTCGAGACTGCCGATGGCGCGCGAGTCTCGCTGACGGTCGCCGGGTTCGTGCACGACATAAATGCGGTCCCGGCTCAGTTCACCGGCACCGAGACTGGATTCGTGGCGTTCGAGACGCTTGCGGACCTCGATGAGCCAGAGTTTTTCAATCGCCTGGTCATCACGTTCGAAGACGCCGAGATGACCCGGGAGGAAGCGTCTAAGCTGGCAGCCGACATCCGCGCCGACGTATTGGAGACGCGTGGCGTGACGGTGTACGGGACGTCTGTGCCGGAGCCCGGCAGTCACTTCCTCGGCGACATCTTCAAGGCCGTGTCGTTGCTGTTGCTCGCTCTTGGTGTCCTGAGTCTCGGCCTCTCCGGTTTTCTGGTGGTGAACACCGTGTCAGCGCTGATGGCGCAACAGGTGCGCCAGGTCGGCATCATGAAAGCGGTCGGTGGCCGTGCTGGACAGATCGCCCGCATGTACCTCGCGACAGTCGCCGCTTACGGCGTGCTCGCTGTGATCATAGGGTTGCCGACGGCGGCGTACGCGGGGCGCCAGTTCACCGTGTTCGCAGCGGGGATCCTCAACTTCCGGGTGTCTTCCTATACTCCGCCCGCGTGGGTGATCGCGCTGGAAGTGGCGGTCGGCCTCGTCGTGCCGCTGCTTGCGGCGATCGTTCCCGTGCGCATGGGCGCTCGCATGAGTGTGGTGCGTGCGCTGAACGCCACGGGGATGTCAGCGACATCATTCGGACATGGCCTCGGCGATCGGCTGCTGGGGCTCATGCGCGGCCTGCCTCGGCCTGTCGCACTCTCGATCCGCAACACGTTCTTGCGCAAGGGACGTCTCTTCCTCACACTCGCCACGCTCACACTCGCCTCGGCGGTCGTGATGTCGGTCGTGAGTGTCCAGGCATCCATCAACCGCACCATCACCAACCTTGAGTCATGGTGGAACTACGACGCCCAGCTCATACTCGGCCAGCCGACAGACGCGCTTGCGCTCGAACGCGAGGTGACGGGGATGTCGGGCGTCGCGGCGACCGAGACCTGGTCGGGCCATCCTGCCGTCTACGTCCGCGCCGACGGCACGGAGAATGAGAGCCTTCAGATCATCGGGTTGCCGCACGACACCACGTTCGTGCGCCCGCGTCTCATCGCCGGGCGCTGGCTAGAGGCCGGGGACACGGACGCGGTCGTCATCAATACGGATGTGAACAACGACGAACCGAGCATCGCTCTCGGACAGCGCTTCACACTCGATGTGATGGGGGAGGAGCGGACGTGGCGTGTGGTGGGCGTCGTGAGCGGGCAGTTGAGCGGCGCGGTCATCTACGCCGACCGCGACAGTCTCGGTGACATCGTTGGTGACCCCGGGGTCAACCGTGTGCTCGTGCGTACGCATGAGCATGCGCCGGGTGCGCAACAGGCGGCGATGGAAGCGGCAGAGGAGGCGCTCGATGCAGCGGGCTACCAGGTCGTCAGCACCAGGACGCAGAGTGGCCTTTCCGGGACGATCGCCGAGCAGCTCGGCATACTCGTGACGTTTCTCGTCATCATGGCCGTGCTCCTGGCGGCAGTGGGTGTCATCGGTCTCACGGGTACGATGACGCTCAACGTGTTGGAGAGCACACGTGAGATAGGCGTGATGCGTGCCATCGGTGCCCAGCACCGGTCTATCTATCAGATATTCATGAGCGAAGGACTGGTCGTGGGGGTCATGAGCTGGGGCCTCGGGGCATTGGCGTCCTATCCGATGAGCTGGCTGCTCACCGACGCTCTGGCGGGCGCCACGGGCATCCCGCTTGCCTACGAGTACTCGTGGCCCGGGGTCGGGGTGACTCTTGCGGTCATGGTGTTCGTCTCGGCCATGGCCAGCGTCCTGCCCGCATTCCGGGCGTCTCAGGTGAGCGTTCGCGACGCGATCGCATACGAGTGACCGCGCCCGTCATGCGGAAGCGAGCCGGTTTGTGACACAATGACGGGTGCTAGGACTTCCGGGACCCACATTGAAGACCGCCGAGGAGCGATGCGTGGAAGGCATTCGTTTTCATAGCCCCTATCATCATTGGGTCATCGGCCTACTGGCCGAGGTCGCTACCTTTGTGGCGTTCATGCTGTTCGTGGGAGTAGTAGCCTACCTCGTCTCCCTCATCGGCTAGGCCATCTTATGTGGGTCACGCTCCAACGTCGCGACGTACGCACTATCGCCCACTACACCGGGCTTCTGATCGTGGGCATCGGTCTTGCGATGATCGTCCCGCTGGTGACAGCCGTCTCACTCAAGGAGTGGGCTCCCGCGTTGGACTACCTGATGGGCATGGGTATCTCCTGCGCAGCGGGTATGACGCTCGCGCTCCTGTCGCCGAAGAACACGCCACTGAACCGCAGCAACGCGCTTATCGTGACGGCGTTGGCGTGGCTTGCCGCATCGCTTGTCGCTGCGCTGCCACTCGCACTCTCGGGCAACTATGGCAGCTATCTTGATGCGCTGTTCGACGCTATGTCGGGTCTGACGACCTCGGGGCTGACGTTGGTGCAAGACCTCGATCACCTGGCGCTCTCGCACAACATGTGGCGCCACTTCACACATCTCATCGGCGGCCAAGGGATCGTCGTTGCCGCCGTGTCCATCGCGATCGGACTGCGTGGTGGTGCGATGTCGCTCTACATCGCTGAGGGTCGCGACGAGAAGATCCTGCCCAACGTGATGCACACGACGCGCTTCATCTGGTTCGTCACCAGTGTCTACGTCGCGTTGGGGACTATAGCGCTCACGATCGTGAACCTGACCATCGGCATGGAGCCTGTTCGCTCCGGCTTGCATGCCTTCTGGGCGACGATCGCGACCTACGATACGGGCGGCTTCGGACCCCAGTCTATGAATGCGCTCTACTATCACAGTGGGGTGTTCGAGTTCGTGACCGTCGTTCTCATGATCGCAGGCACGCTGAACTTCAATCTGCACGCCGATGTCTGGCGCGGCGATCGAGGTGAGCTCTTCAAGAACATAGAGGCGCGGGCATGGAGCACCAACGTCGTGGTCCTCGTGGTCTTCTCGACCCTGGGTCTGGCGGCGACCAGGGTGTTCACCGGAGTGCCTGAGATCATCCGAAAAGGTGTCTACCACATCTTCTCGGCCAACACGGGAACGGGACACCAGACCCTGTATGCAGCGCAGTGGGCGCGAGACTACGGTGGACTCGCGATGGGTGCGGTGATCCTCGCGATGGCGTTCGGCGGTATGGCGTCTTCGACCGCCGGCGGCATCAAAGCGTTGCGCCTCGGCGTGATCTTCAAAGGGATCGTCTGGCGCATCCATGAGTCGCTCGCTCCGAAGAGTGCGGTTATCACGGAGCGCTTCCATCACCTCGATGATCGTGAGCTCACAGACGCGTTGCTCAACAACGCGCTGATGGTCTTCATGCTCTATATGTTCACCTACGTCACCGGCGCTTTGATCGGCGCCGCGTACGGCTACCCGATGGGAGAAGCGCTGTTCGAGTCGGTCTCGGCTGCCGCGAACGTCGGCCTGTCGACAGGCATCACGAATCCGGCGATGCCGACCGTCCTCAAACTCGTGTACATCCTCCAGATGTGGGCCGGACGCCTCGAGTTCGTAGCGTTGTTCGCACTCTTCGCGTCCTTCGTCGTCTCCTTCGGTCGGCGACGCACCGAGGGGCGGTCCTCATGAGACGTGTGTTGACCCTACTGCTCGCCATCACGGTCTTCGCGCTCATGCCGACCGCGGCGCTCGGAGCGGCCGCCATCGTCGATGTGACGCCGGCGACGCTCGCCTCGCTGACCGAAGACCTCGATGGCGCGACCGTGCGCTTCTCGGGCGAGGTCGTCAGCGAAGCACTGCGCGCCGACGAGACGCACGTGTGGCTGAACGTGTCAGGGGATGGCGTCGCGATGGGCGTCTACCTGCCTGCCGAGATGGCCGACAAGGTCACGACGTTCGGTGACTATGCGCACAGCGGTGACGTCGTCGAGATCGTGGGCGTCTACCATGAGGCATGTGACGAGCACGGCGGCGATATGGACGTCCATGCCACCGAGCTGACGCTTATCACCCCGGGGACGGAGCGAGAACAGCGCCCGCAGCTGTGGAAGGGCGTCGTCGGCGTCGTCGGCCTGATCGTGGCGTTTACGCAGTCACGTCGGCCACGTGATGCCTCGGATAAAAGGTACTCGAGCGACTGATTCGTTGCCTCACAATAAATGTACTCGAGATCGGACGCCTTCACCTCCTCTTTCCATTTCGGGTTCTTGCGTGCGTTGAGCTTGTAGAACTCGTCTTGGAGCTTGCCGATCCGCCTCCTCAGGTCTGCCGGGTCCAGGTTCTCGAACTGCTTTGTGAGCCTCGCCTTGGCGGCATCGTCCACATCGTCGCGCACCAGCACGCGCCGGTACGGGGTCGTGGGCGTGTCGAATCGCGCGTAGCCGACGTTCTGACGTACCACCGACCAGTTCTTCTGCTCCACGTGGCGCCCGTCGTTCTTGCGGTAGGCACGCGAGCGCGTGAAGGCTATGTCGTGCTCCGTGCAGTAGCGCAAGAGCTCTGCGTTGATGAACTCCGAACCGTTATCAGAATCGATCCCGAGAAGCGGGAACGGCAGGGCCTTCCTGATGTCTTTGAGCGCTGCGAACACGTGGACCTGGGCCTTGTTGCGTACCGCTCTCGTCTCGGTCCAGCCCGTGGCGATGTCGGTGGCGTCGAGCGTGTTGCAGTACTCACCCCTCGTGGAGCGGCCCTTGAGCGCTGTGTCCGCCCGGTCGGGTGCGAGGATGCGGTCGATGGTCGCGGCGGACATCGTCTTAAGCATCACGATCACACGCGGCTCGCAGGAGAGCTCGTTGAATCGCACGAGCGGGTCGAGCACGTCAGACATACCGGCGGCCACCCGGTTGCCGCACGCGTAGTCCATGCTCGCCCAGATCTTGCGAAGCGGGAGCATCACCTCAGACGTGTAGATCCTCGTGCGCCCGCGGGTCTCCGGACCATGGCGCTTCTTCGGTTCGTGCCGCAAGACGCGCGACGCATAGCTGCGACACCAACCGGTGAGCGCAACGAGCTCGTCGAGCATCGTGGCCTTCCCGGCCTTGGACGCCTTATGGTAAC
>JAUSOQ010000014.1 GCA_030655755.1 Coriobacteriia bacterium | reverse complement strand
AAATCTGAAATAGAAGCTGTAATGGCATTAACATATAATGATGCCAGCAGAGACGGTGGAAAGAAACTTAGAGGAGCATTGACAGTAATAATCAGTGATTGTCTAAGTGGAGATCATGAAAAAGCTGTTAAGTATGGAGCTGCTGTTGAATTTATACACCAGGGCTCAATAGTCCATGATGACATACTTGATGAGCATGATGAACGCCGTGGAAAACCAACCCATGTAATAACGGATGGAATAAAGAGAGCGTTGTTGATGGGTGATATGTGTTTCATACAAGCCATAAAAATAGGTGCAAATGGTGGTTCAGATGAAGCAAAAGCTGTTGCTTTGGCATTGGAAACCGTGCTTGGTGGAGCAATGAAAGAAGCGTCTATCGGAGACAGTATTGATGAATTGATTTATGGCAAAGTAGAAGACAATATATACTATAAAATCATAGATTCAAAAACAGCTGCATTATTTGGGTGTGCTGCACAGTTTGGTGCTATGTCTTCCACGCCAGACGAAAAAGCAAGAAAAGATTTCTTTGATTATGGTATGCTTATAGGAAGATGTTATCAAATAGCAGATGACATGACTGATCTGTATAAAATGGCAAGCGGTGATACAGAGATAACACCAATGACGGTAATACCGATAATACCAGCTTTGCTGAAATATAATAAAAACATGATCAAAAGACTGCCATTTAAGATGCTGATGGGCAAGGTTGATATTGTTAGCATGGCAATGGATGGAATATCTGATATAGATATATCTGGTAAGATGCTTGCTGATATCAGAGAAAAGATGAAAGAGGCATCAGAAATAACCAGCAGATATACCTTCGCTGATAATTGTTATATCAACCAATACCCAATGTTCGCTATAAATAAAATACTTGGTGAAGTTGGTGAAAAGCTGTGATCGAAGAAGTAACAACATTAAACATACAAAGCCTGATAGATAAAATACCTGTTAATTCAGATGAAAGATATCGACTCAGCCCTCTTGAAAAAGTGATATTGTGCAATGATGGCACGGTTCAGACACTATTAAGTGTTTTGTTTGGCGTGCCTATAAAAGTTGAAGTATTGCATCAGGAAGATTTGGGATTGTATATATTAAGACAGTCCCAACTAATTGCAGAATATGCACCGGATAACATTATACAAGTATGCTGGGCTGAATCAATGATAAGTAAATCTGGAAACCCAGAAGGATTTATTACTGGAATTATGGAACGTGGTATGGGAATAGGACAGCTTATAACTGCGTTGGGTATAAACACCAGAAGAGAACTAAAAGCAATGAGTTGTGGCCGTGAATTGTTTACCAGATCATACAAAATATATAATGTTGGTGAAAAACAGCCTAATATAGATATAATGATAACAGAAATATTCAGCAGAGGCGTTTATAAAAAACTTGAGTGATCATTGATGGCTGGTAGAAAAAAAACAAAAGATCGTCCGATAAAGCAAGAAAAACAAAAAGATCGTGTGGAATTGAAAGCTAGTATGGGGATAAGAGTAAATGAATCACCAACATATGAAGAAATCAAGCTTAGCAGAAAAAGCGTATATAGCAAGTAAATTGATAAGAATCCGACCAGTAATTGCTTGGTCGGTTACTTCTTTTGTACTTGTACTATCTGCTGGTATACGTGATGGTCTTAGTCCAGATTATACATTGGCTTTATTGTCATTATTGATGGTAGCTATAATGCAAGGTTTATCATCTCATGCAATAAACGATATAGCTGATGAAAAGGTAGACAGAAGTGCCGATATGAAAGGAACTGGTAGACATAAGCTACTTGTTGCTGGTGAAATTACAAAGCGTGGTATGTCTACAATTTTTGTAATCTCATTAATCGTATCACTGATTATATGCGCTTATATATATAGTGTGAGAGGAATTATAATACTTGCAGTAATGTCGGCTGGTGTGTTTTTTATATATTCTTATAATTTTAAACCGCTTAAACTTAATTATAGGCCGTTTGCTGAGTTTACTACTGTATTTCCAGTAATAATATCTATGTCGTTGTGTTTCAGCTATTCTATCTTTGGTGGCATAAGCAATAGTATAATATATGTTGCTGTAGTAAACGCATTTATGAATATGAGTTGGTATCATTTCTCAAGATTGCAGGACATAAAACCAGATATGATAAACAGAAAAGTAACGTCATTGGTATGGGTATATGAAAACTTTGGCAGAAGAATGGAAAACGTATTT
>JAUSOQ010000003.1 GCA_030655755.1 Coriobacteriia bacterium | reverse complement strand
CTCTGAAGAAGCTAGTATTGAATAAAGCCAAGCTTTGATAATTGTTTTTGTTCCCGATAATTTT
Organism: Coriobacteriia bacterium; assembly: GCA_030655755.1. Classification (GTDB taxonomy): domain Bacteria; phylum Actinomycetota; class Coriobacteriia; order Anaerosomatales; family Anaerosomataceae; genus UBA2279. Next base: position 1,211 of record JAUSOQ010000003.1, on the reverse strand, counting down.
CCGGCATATGCATACCAGTTCAGATAGTTTTGTAAGTACTTCGAACTGACTCCTTTAAATGGCTTTAAGAATAACCTTAATTCCGCATGTGTATTGTTCACATGTTGAAGATGAACATTCTTATCCTCCTTGCTAACATGCTCTTTGGCTAATACAGATTTGTGTTTTATAGCTTTGTTTTCTCTTGCAAACAATTTGTATGATGGGTGTTTATCAGTAATTAAAATAGTCTCATTAGTCAACTTTCCATCAAGAGCTTTGGTAATCTGTTCTGCACTTAGTCGCTTTGATTCTACAGCCCTTAGATACTTTTCTCCATTTCTTTGGATAGCGGTAACTACCTGAACTACTGTTGCTTCATCAGTTGAGATATTTCGTTTGAAATCATTCGCTCTTTTTCTGGGCTCTCTTTGCAAATTTCTTGAACCTTTATTGCTTAATGACAATTCCATTTCATCACACTCAACCACATCTGATAAGGTTTCTGGAGCAAAGTCAGACAAAATGCTTAAAATCTTATGTCTCCAATCAAATGATGTTTGAATGCTAATATTTAACTCACTTGCAGCTTTTTTGATTGTAAAACCTTGTTCCATACAACGTATGTATCCTTGCCATTTATTTTTTTTCTTTATATTCCATAGCGGAGTACCTGTGGTTTCCCTGTACCATTTGGAACAAGTGCGACATTGATACATCTGAACTCCTTTTTGTTTTCCCCGTTTGTAAGTCTTCTCACTGGCACAATGTGGACATGTTTTTCTTTGCCTATTATTTTCTTTCTCTTGGTTTACATTTTCTAAGACCTGTCCCCTTAGTTCAAAGCTTCTTAATAGGTCATCAAGTAATTGCTCCTGTTGATTGCCAGGCAATAACTCAAACTCCTTCTTTATTTCTTCTGTAGTTTTCATTTGGCAAATATAAACATTTTGCTGTATATATTAGAACATAGCCTCGAATATTAACCTGAGTATCACCAAAGCATTTAAAGAAATCGATAATAAAATGTTCTTTAATCACATAGATTTTACTTATCAGTTTGATTATAACAGTCGAATAGGGAACGCATCGGAAGCCTAAATAGAGTCTGTCTTTAAACTTAAATTGTTGATAACTAATATAATAACTTAACGATAAAAATATTTTGGGTATAAGAAGAATAAGTATCTTAGTATTAAAGATACAGGCATTATGAAACTATTCAACGACTT
>JAUSOQ010000064.1 GCA_030655755.1 Coriobacteriia bacterium | reverse complement strand
GTCCAGGAACACGGCCTTGCGCGTGCGCCTCGTGCTCAGATTCAGTCCCAGTTCGGCTTGTTTCTTCATGACCTGATTGTTCTGCTTCACCAGCCTTCACGCCATTGGGGACGGCACGGAGTTTTGAACACCATCCCTAGGTTTTCTTCAAACTTAGTCTCGCTGTCTCCATATTCGGTATTGCAAGCCACACTCAGGACGATATCTGCAGAGGTACCTCGCGATGGGTACTTAATAGCCTTCATTCCAATCGCGAACGCGTTGGTGGGGCCGTACGTTTCGATGATTGTGTCGTTGGCCGTTTGGACCTTCATCGTCGAACGCTGGTTTATGAAGATTTGGGTCAGTGCAAACATCTTCGAGCATTGCAGTGCGTCGTCGCAGGTGAGACGTGCCTTTGCTGCAGCCGCCTTTACACGAGCAATGCGTTCAGCGCGTTTGGCCTTTGAATCCTCAAAGAAACTCTCAAACGCCTCGTCTATGTTGATTCGAGCCTGGGCAGACGAGTCCAACGTGGCCACGCGGCGGTAGGATATCAGCTTGATATTTGCGAGGTCCCTCCCAGTTTGGGGACCTTTTTCTTGGAGATATGCCTTCAGTCGAGGCAAAGTAAAAAACTCATCGGCAGATCTCATCACCGGTGGATTCGAGACTACCAACTCGATAGCTTGCGCGACGATATTGTTGTCTTTCGTCATCAAAGCTGGCTCCAGCATCATATAAGCCTGCCCCCACTGCTGGGCAGCTATGAACTTTCGAGCCTCCGCCAGGTAGTCGATGGTCGGACCAGTGGCGCAGGCGAACATGAGTGAAACAACAGTCGAGACTGTGAAATAGCGTGCGAGCCTCAAGAGGCTCAGGGGAGTGCTGGTTGTCATTTTTTTTGTCATTTGGAGGGTGCGGCATCCTACCGCGCAACAACTGATTTTTGATCCAAACCAGTAGGCCCCAGCTGCATCAGCTCACTAGGCGAGTCCCCCAGCGTGCCTGAATAGGTGAGCACGCAGAACCCTGCACACTGGCTCACTGGTCGTGACGAGCTCGACGGAGTCACCCCGTTCGAGTGCAAGCCAGTCCTATTCGAACATCGCCGGGGTGACAACAAACTGGTCAGCTTTGGCGTCTTCTACGAGGGCATAAGGCGTGTCCAACCCTCGCCCGAGAATGGTGGCGAACACGCGCAACGTGCCTTGGTCATGCATGTCCATCATTTGCAGTGAGCCCGTCTGGAGCGCCGAAGCAGTTCGGTTTCGAATAGCCAGATCCACTCGCGATTGGAAAAACCAGAGCAGCCAGCCCTGAGCATCGGGCCATGAGGACCGGTTCCTGTTAACAAGTAGACCCGTGCGTTCAGGATGTGCAGGGTGTCCATAGACCCAAGGCGCACCGTTGTGCCGTCAGCGCATTCCCAGACTGGCGTCAACATTCGTTCTCCTACATCTCAACGCAGCGTCCTGCACCTCAGCACCCTGCACACGGGCTCAAGGGTCGTGATGAGCTCTACAACGTCTCCGCGCTTGAGTGCGTGCCAGTCCCCCTCGAAAACATCTTGGCGAACAATGAACTGGTCAGCCTGAGCGTCTTCTACAAGCACATACGGCGTGTCGAACCCTCGGCCAAGAACCGTCGCGGTCACGACACGGGTGGTGCCTTCGTGCGCAATGGCCTCTTCTCCGGCAAGCCAGGCGGAAAGCGCGGCTTGAACTCGAACGTCCGACAGCCCCAAGTGAGATTCCACCAGCAGAAGGTTCACGGTGCTTCCGGAGAACTCCTTGGCGTCGTCGTCGAGCACCAGGTGGCTGACCACCGTCCCCTTATTGGCCCCAAGCACCATCTCGATTGCCTGCTCGCGTGGAGCTCGTGGAGCGCTGCCCACAAATCGAGGCCCGAGTGGTCCAAGCAACGTACGCAGCTCGTTGTCCGTGTGGTCATAGCGCCAGGTGGAGTGCACAACGATTCGCACGTTGTCGTGCTGCTCGAGAAGCCGCGCGAGTACAGGGAGCCAGCAAAAATGTTGAAGGCCAAGGGGCTGCGGGTCCAGCGGATGCACGACACCGTCAAAGTCTAAAAAGAGAAGGCGCATATTGGTCCTAGGTGGCATGAGAAAACCTTTGTTCAAGCTGCGATTCGCGTTGATCTGGTGTCTAGTAGTCTTGACTTCCTAGAGTCGGTGCATCTGCCGCAAAGCGGCGGCGATACGCTCCGCCATGCCAGGGGCCGAAATGCCAAGCTGCTCATCGGTGATGAGCACATGGTCCCGGGCCTCGGGCGGCCAGCCCTCATCCGTGTCGTCCAGGACCAGCCAATGCGCAGGGCGGCGGCGCCCGACGTCCTCAAGTACCTGTGTCCCGCGCGGCTTGTCCTTGAAAGCCTGCTCAGGCATCGAGCTGTGCCACGTCGCGCCGACGACGCGGTCGCGCAGACCAGGAGGCAGGCGCTTCGCGGCGCCGTAGCAACTGAAGACACGCGCCCAGGTGGTGCTGAGCACAATGTGCACTTGCGGGTACGGCTTCAAGAGGTCTTCCAGCAGAGCCGCGTGCTCGAAGAGGCTGTGACCCGGCGCATTGAGGAAGGGGCCACGCTTGAGGCTCCACCGCACGTCTTCGTGGTGAAGCACTCCATCGAAGTCGAGGTAGAGAACATGTTCTCCGACGCCCTTGGACAGCCGCGCTCCGAACACATTGCGAAGCGGCGGGCGGGTGCGCCAGAGCCATGCGCTCAGGGCGGCCTGCGTTTTCTGCGCGAAAAGTCCGAGCTCCGCATCGCACACGAGCACGTTGAACTGGCCCTCGGGCAGGACGGTCGAGTGCGCAACCACCATCAGGTGGTGGTCGACCCGTTGTTTGTTGACTCGCAAAGCTGCCTCCAGCGCGTCCCTGTGAGGAAGCCCGTAGGTGCTGCCGATGAGGCGCGGCGCCATTTCGCTCAGATGGCTACGGTCAGGCAGCGCCGAGCTGTAGATGCCCGTGGAGTGCAAAACGATGCGCACGTCGCTCCAGGGACGCAGTGCCTCCACCAGCCACGGCATCCACGACGTGTCTCTCCGGTTGGGTTCACCTGAATAGAGCAACCCGTCATAGTCGAGAAGTAGCAGCCTGTGCACTATGGGCTCCAGAAAGTGGGCATGGCTCCGCAAGCGCCTGACCGAACAGGCGTCCGCGGGAGTGGTGTGGGTGGTCGCCGGCTAGGTCCGCAAGCGTCGGATCAGGTCGTCGACATGGGTGCGAAGACGGCGTTCTACTTCCCGCGTTTTCTCAACTTCGCCAGGTAATTCCAGTCTTTGCACTTCGCTTCTCCGAGTGGCTATTCGAAGGAAGGTACTGTATTTGTATCCAGCATGGAGGGCAAGTTTGGTGGACGTTACCCATCGGAAATAGTCGGTGTTTTCAAATGAACTGGCAGAACGCCCGCCCTGGTTGCACCCGGTTGGAGGGGGGGGGCCCATGCCTTTGGGCGAGCAGTAAGCGGCAGTTGTTCGGTGGCTAGATAAGGCGGTGGAAACCTATGCCTTGCATTCGTTCAACTACTTACGTAGGCGGCTCATTAGCGCGGACCGAGCTGAAGTAGATGTTTTTTCTGCAGCAGCCTGACCAGTAGATGTTTTGTCGGTTTTGTAGAGGTTTTGTCACACCACGCGGCGCAAATAGCAAGTTGGGCCAGTCTTGCACGAGCCGGTGGAGTACGAAGCAGGGCCCGTATGTTGCGATGGGAGCTCAAGGTGGATCTCTGGGCTACGAACCGTCCCAAGGGAAGGGGGACCGCCAAGACATCTGAACGTTGTTCAGGTTTGCGCATGCGACGGTTGTGCCTTGGCCAGCTCGCTCTCGCCGGCTGGCCTGTCCCCTTGTTGTCCGCATGCTCCGAAATCCAAGCAACCTTGGGCTACGGACATGCCGTCCTTAGCGCACAGCCGATTCGCTCGACGAGGCCCACGACCAGCGCGTTGCCCATGAAGAACGCGCGTTTGGTATCGGATACCCCTTGTATTGCGGTGAATCCTCGCGGGAATCCGTTCATCTCCTCAAGTTCATCTGGCACGAGCCTTCGAAGTCGGCCATCTGCACTCTCCACCACGTGCTTGAACCGTGAGGGACTTGGGCCACCCTCGGCTGTGATGATGGTTCTACCTGGGCGGTCCAACGGGTCCGGGAAAGGCATCGCGCCTTCGCTGTATTTGTATGAATGGCCGGACTTCGAGGTTCTCATTGCTGACTTGCTGCCCTTGTGCCGCTGCCACTTCACGACGTCTTCCTCGGGAAGAAAGTACTGTGAGGGAACAGTGGCGATATCAGTGGAGCGAACCACGTCTCCCAGCATTCGGGGTTCCGAGGCGTTGGCAGATGACACCGCTTTTGCCCCCGCCGTTGTCACAGTGCCTTTCACCATGACACCTGCAGCCTGAAAGCGTGTTGAGCCATTTTTTTGGCAGGCATATTCAGCTTGTACCTCCAGTGGTGAGCAAGCCAACTGGAAAGTTGAGACCTGGCCAGTAGCAGTCCAGGGGAGTGCAGTAGAAAGCACGCCCAATCGGGAGAGGTCTGGAGTCTCACCGCCAGCGGTATTTATCCCATCCACCAGCTTTGCGTATGCGTCGCTATTCTCGTGATGGGCCACGATAAAGATGCGGCGCCGGCGCTGCGGGTAGCCGTAGTCCGCCGCATTGACCACCCGCCACTCCACCGCATACCCCAACTGGGCGAGTGAGGAAAGAATGATGGCGAAGTCGCGTCCGCGGTTCTTGGTGGGACTCTTGATGAGCCGGTCCACGTTCTCGAGGATGAGATGACGAATGGGCTGCCCTGCGACTGCCAGGCGGCGCAGCGTTTCATGAATTGACCACCAGAGAACACCTTTTTTGCCTTCGATGCCCGCAGCGCCGTTGGCAGACTTGGCAACCGAATAGTCTTGGCATGGGAAGCCGCCAACGAGGACGCTTGCCTGCGCATTCACGATGTCCTCAAACTTGGTGGGGTCCGCGAGGACGTTGTTGATGTCTTCATTGGTGTGGCCTTTGAAGCCCCAACGTTGGACATACACCTCCGATGCGTGCTGACGCTTCGTGCTGGGCTCGTACTGGTTGGACCAGACGACCTCAAAGTCATTCGACCCACCGCGTTCAGTTTCTGAAAACCCTTCCAGCCCTCCTCGAAAGCCACCCACACCCGCAAAAAACTCCAGCACCCGCAGTGGGGTGGAAACACCTTGTCGCATGACCGACTCCGCACGGGGCGGTCATGCGGAATCGCACAGTTCAAACCTCCCGTGCTGGAGTCCAGCGAGCGGGTTTATTTAGGCGAGATCAGCTGTTTAGGTGTGTGGTTTTAGAGGCGCGAGAAATGGACGGCCGCGACGGTTTCTTCCTGATGCAATACGGTGGGCTTGGGCGGGAATGTGTCGGGATGGAGGGCGTGCTACCTTGCGCTGGCGCCAGCTCCAGTCTCGTGCCTGCTGCGAGGCGAGTTACTCGCGGGCTAAAAGGACTTCGCGAAACGAGTCCCACTGACCGCTGTCCTGCAGCTTGTACATACGCTTCTGAGCGCATGCGAGTTCTTGTTTTGTGCAGGGCAGTGTTCCCCATTCGCATGGAAGGAGGTGACGAGCGCGCAGCAGGTTTAGGTGCCGGCGGAGGCGGTGCTTCAAGGGCTCGCCGTATTGCTCGGGTTTCAACAATACGTGGTTCTTGAACATCCACTCGAGTAAGCGGCCAAAGTGTCCATCACTGAGTTCCCACGGGGAAATGTTGTCAATGTTTTCGTAGCTCAGTCCCCGGTTCGCGCGCCGGCTTGCTTGGCCCGTGCTGCTTCCAAAATCAAGTTCACGGGGCAACAGGCAGGCCCCGTCGGGCAGCTGTAGGTCACCGCAAACGACGCTACTCAGACGCGCGTCGGTGGCCAGCAAAACGTCACCGTGCCGTTTCCCGGAGATGAAGACTTCGAATGTCCCCCGAGGGAGTGGAAAGTCCAGTGTTCCGTCCAACGCGTTGCGAAACACCTGGCGCCAGGCTCTAGCGGCGCTCGCACTGTTCAGTAGCCAAAACAGGCGGTTTCGCCTCACATTGTTGTCGCTCCAGCCATTGCTGCTGTTCGCCCAACCCGGGACTATCGTGGGGGAGTCCCCGGAGCCAGTGACGGCGAGCTCATGCAGACTCCTGGGCGAAAACAGGACCTTGTAAAACGAGACTGCGCTGGAGAAAACAAGTTTGAACATCACTTGGCTCGGTATCCAGACACAGAGACCGTCGGCTTCGAATCGATGCAGCCGCTGAGCATCTCCACAGAAGCTCCAACCCATGGCGCTCAAGTAGTCATCAACTGCTGTTACCCGGTGATTTTTGCTGCTCACCTTCAGCTTGTATTTCGTATTCGCCGTGTCGGCGAGGTTGTGAGGGAACTCCTCTGGTCGGAAGCGCTGGGGCAGCGCTTCCAGGTTCCTGCCAACGATCTCAATTTGGCCACGGGCATCACAAGATACCTTTTCAATCCAGTGCATCAGGGGACTCCTTTCCCCCGTATAGCGCCCGTCTCTTTAAACGGTGAGTTTTAGATTGAGCTGTGCCGTCGAGTGCGTTCCTGCCCGATCATTTCATCCTGATTTTTGACGGTTAGCGCGTGCGCAAATGGTTTCTACAATCGCGAGGCGCGGTTTGCGCATTTTCATCTTCCGAAAGTAGATCAATCCATGGCAACTGCAAAAAAGACCATCGCTGCGAAGAAGGCAGCACCCGCCGCGAAAAAGCCGGTCGTGGCCCCCAAGGCCGCTGTGGCCAAGAAGCCAACGGCAAGCGTGGCGACGCTGAAGCCGATCAAGACGGCGTTCAACAAGACCACGCTCCAGGCGCATCTGGCTGAGGTCGCCGGTGTCGAGCCGAAGGCCGCCAAAGCCGTGTTGGCTGCGCTGGAAGCCACGATCGTGGCCTCGATGAGCAAGAAGGGCCTGGGCGAGTTCACGCTGCCTGGCCTGCTCAAGATCACCGCGCAGGCGATCCCCGCCAAGAAGAAACGCCGCGGCATCGACCCCTTTACCAAGGTTGAGCGCGAGTTCGCAGCCAAGCCCGCCACCGTGCGCGTGAAGGTTCGCCCCCTGAAGAAGATCAAGGACGCCTCCCTGTAAGGTTTCTCGGGCACTCGTTTGCACGCAGAGTGCCCCGAACGGCAGCTCTGTGTGGTGCCCCAATCCGGTAGCATTTGTCCTCCCCCGGCACGTGGTGGTCACAGTAAATCTTGAGGGCGCGCAAGTGAGAAGACGAAGGAGCCAAGCCGGCCAAGAGATCATTCAACTTCTTGCGCGCATCCCTTGGTGGGTCTCTGTGCTGGCCGCCGTGTTCTCGTATTTGGTGTTGCACTCGATTGCGTCGTCGCCAATGCCCAAGACGGCGACACCAGGCCAAATGTCCGATTTGATTTTCGGCTCAATCTTTCGCGGCTTGGCGCTGGCGGGCCAGTATTTCGTACCTCTTGTTTTAGTGATGGGAGCCCTGTCTGGCATCGTTGGTCGCCGCGAGGCTTCTAGTCTGGTGCAGAAGGTGGCCAAGTCCCCTGGTGCGACCTCACTCAATGCCATGTCATGGTCCCAGTTTGAGCGCCTCGTGGGTGAGACCCTGCGCCGCATGGGCTATCAAGTAGTGGAAAACGGTGGCGGTGGAGCCGATGGAGGCATCGACCTCCACGCAACCCGGGACGGTGCACGGTACATCGTGCAGTGCAAGCAGTGGCGCACCTACCGTGTCGGGGTGTCAGTGGTTAGAGAGCACTTCGGCGTGATGACAGCCGAGCGTGCGGCTGGTGGTTTCGTAGTCACCTCAGGCCGGTTCACCCAAGAAGCCTTGGACTTCGCCGTGGGCAAACCGATCCAGCTAATCGATGGCGAGCAGCTGAGCAAGGCTGTGGTCGCGGTGAGTCAAAGCGAAGAGCCACAGTGCCGCGGGGACTTCGCCAAATCACCGGTGTCCTCCACCAAAACCTCGGCTCCATCTTGTCCAGTCTGTCAGAAGGAAATGGTCGTCCGACTGGCCAAACAAGGGAGCAAGGCCGGCAAATCGTTCTGGGGCTGCCGCCAGTTTCCCAACTGCCGGGGCGTTCGAGCGATCTGAGAGCGTACGCGGTGGGCGGCCTTCGGTTTGGAGCATGGTCGAGCACTGGTATGACAGTCGTCAGCATTTCAGCTATGCGGCGCTGAGGCATGTACCCTTCGCTCTGAGGAGACAAATCATGATCGGACCGGTACTGCAGCAAATTGGGTGGGTAAATCTGCTTTGGAACAAGGTCGAACAACTGTGGTTCCTTGTCTACCAGGAGAACACCCCTGACGGTTCAAGACTCCAGTTGGATGCGGTTTTCAAGCAGTTCGATACGGGTAGGCGCCAGAGGCAAGCCATATTGGCCGCGCTTTCAGCCGATACCGACCAAGACGAGACTAGGCTCTTGCTCGCCCGCAGCTTGATAGACAGGACTAATGCCGCGGCAGAGACTCGCAATGCGCTGATGCATGCAGACTTCCACCTTGGGCTCGAAGCCAACGACTGGAGTCTTCACGTCAGCCACGGTCACGGCCGCAAAGCGAATCGATTGAGCCAGAAGGACCTCGAGGCCGAGTTGCAGAACTTGGTGACCACGCTAAAAGTGCTGTTTACGGACATTGAGACCCAGCTCCTGCCACCTTTCCCCGGGATTCCTGGTGTCGCTGAGAGCCTGACAACGGCGCGGTTCGTGGAGCTGATTGAACAGCTGATTGCGGCCGAAGCTGGTCGCAGGCCATGACCAACGGGCCCAGTAGCGCAGGCGTTCTCCCAAAGTCTTTGGCGCGAGCACGCCTGCGAAGCGCGAGCTTGAGAGTTCAGCTCGCCGCACACTCGGGGGTCACACGCGGAGAGCACCTTCGCCTGCCCGAAGACACGCGTCGAAGCAGCTATCAGATGCCGTCCGGTCGGTGCTAGTTGGCCAGAGTGCTCACATGGGATGTTGACAAACTTGACAAATTTGAATAAATTGACGGCATGCTTGAGTCCGAACACGTCGATCTTTCAAGGCCTCGCCGCGAATTGCTTGTGAGTGTTCGCGGTCGCCTGACCCGCATCTTTCCGGATGAGCTGGATGAGCGATTCGACCAGGCGGTAGACCTCTACACCGTCGCTGACTTCGCAAATGAGCTTGGTAAGTCGCCTGAGGCGCTACTTGAGCAGTTGCGCGCGGCGGGTGTGCATAAGCAAGGCCCCCGAAGCCCGCTTCTCTCGGAAGACAAGCAGCGATTGCTTGCTTACTTGAAAGAGGCACACGGGGTAACAGGTGAGCGCAAGAAGATCACCCTGAAGAAGAAGGGCGCTACGCGAGTAGGGCACAGCCAGCTGCTGATTTCAGGCGTCCAAGAGTGCGAGCGCGTGCCTCCGCAGCCTACTGGTTGCGTCAACAAGGTCATCTTGGTGGGCAACTGCGGACGCCAGTCGTCCGAAAATCAGTCTGCAGCGCTTCTCATGAAGGTCTTTCGCGCATTTCATGGACGAGCGCCAGTTTGGTTCGAAGCCCGGGTGTTGGCGTCTTATGAGGTCGGCCTTGAGGCAATTCGGGATGCAGTGGATGCAAACGACAAGGCCGCGACCATTCGTGCCATCCAACAGTGCTTCGAAACCCCTGATTCCCATCTGCGGCTGGTAGTTTCGCGGGCAATCTTAGAACTTGTCGCTGATCTATTCAGCCGCGAGCTGGTTGCGCAAGTCTCGATTGTCTGGGAGTCATCTGCCAAAAGGCGGGCTCCGAGAAAACTGAAAACTGGGCGACTACGTGCGGACAACGCCGCTGCAGCATGCGCGGCATCGTGGCTCAAGCGATACAAGCGGCTCTTCCCCGCCTGCGCCGCCACTATTTCGCTGAACTGAACTAGTGGACTGTAACGTTTAAAAGGGAAGTATCATTACAACCATTCCACCGGAGGTTGCGATGAAACTCACCAAGAGCGAGCGCATGGAACTTCAACAGCAAGTAGCGGCGAGAAATGGCCGAGCCGATGCGGCGCGGCAC
>JAUSOQ010000057.1 GCA_030655755.1 Coriobacteriia bacterium | reverse complement strand
CGGCAAGCTCCAAGACGAGCTCTACAAGCTCAACGCACGCAAGAACCCGAAATGGAAAGAGGAGGTGAAGGCGTCCGATCTCGAGTACATTTATTGTGAGGCAACGAATCAGTCGCTCGAGTACCTTTTATTCTGAGGCATCACGGTCCGCATAACGCCCGCATCCCCCTCAGGCGCTTCCATCATATCCCACACTCCACGCAACACAAGAAGGGCGGATCCTCTCGGACCCGCCCTTCTGCAGTCTCGATATGCACGTCTGAACGCGCGCCTTACATGGGCGCGTAGAGCTTGCCGTAGGGTCGGTGACTGAACGGCGTCAGCTTGAGGAACGGCACCTTCAACACGTCGGCCAGCTCCATGCCCTGCGCCTCGCAGTAGTCGGCGAGGATCGGCGTCAGCTCGGCCATGTCGGCCTCTGTCGCCTCGGCGATCCCTACTTCCTTGCCGCACTGCCACGCTTCAACGGTGCCGCGGATGTAGATGGTGCCGCCGTGCATGCCACTGCCGAGGAAGCTTCCCACGAGCGGCTGGTCGGCGAACTGCGTGTTCATGCCCAGCAGCACGAGCATGCCACCCGCCATGTACTCGCCAAAGAAGTCGCGCGCGTTACCGCCAATGACCATGATGGGCACCAGGCTCTCGTACGCCTTCATGTGGATGCCCACGCGGTAGCCCACGTCGCCTTTGATGTAGACGCGACCGCCCCGCATGCCGTAGCCGAGCACGTCGCCGGCGTCGCCGTGGACGATGACGCGGCCCGCGTTCATGGTGTTGCCCACGCCGTCCTGCGCATTGCCAAAGACTTCAACGGTGGGGCCGTCCATCAACATCGTCAGATCGTTGCCGGCAGTGCCATGTACCTCGATACGGACATCTTCGCCTGCGAGGCCGGTACCGATGTAGCGCTGGCCGTTCACGTTCTCGATGCGCAGGTGTTTCGCCCCGCCGGCAACAGCACCGCGGATGGCCTCGTTGAGTTCTTTGTAGTAGACAGCGTTGCTGTCGATCACGGTGACGTCACCTTCCACGCGCACTTCTGGTGCCACGTGTCGGTAGCCCTCGATGGGCTGCGTCGCATACTTCGTCTGCGTCATGACCGTCCTCCCCCTACATCCCGGCCGGTTTGACACCGAGGATCTTGCAGGTCTGCTCGTCAAGCCCGATGGCGCGCAAACGCTCGCGGCTGCCGCGAAGCGACTCCACCGCATTCACGCCCAGCGCGCCTAAGATCTCCTGGACCTCGTGGCTCCACGCATGCACCAGGTTCACGAGCCGCTCGGCACCCCACTCGGGGTCGATACGGCGCGTGAGTTCGGGCTTCTGCGTGGTGATGCCCCACGAGCAGCAGCCCGTGTGACAGCTCTGGCACAGATGGCAACCAAGCGCCATAAGCGACGCCGAGCCGATCGCCACCACGTCAGCGCCTAGCGCGATCGCTTTGGCGACGTCGGCCGAGGAGCGGATCGAACCTGCAGCGATGATGGATGCTTTGTTGCGGATGCCCTCGTCGCGCAACCGCTGATCGACTACCGCGATGGCGATCTCGATCGGGATACCAATGTTGTCACGAATGACTTGCGGGGTAGCACCGGTACCAGCCTTGAATCCGTCGAGGTAGACGTAGTCGGCGCCTGCGCGGACGATACCCGACGCGATAGCAGCGACATTGTGCACCGCGGCGATCTTCACACCCACAGGCTTGTAGCCGGAGGCTTCCTTGAGTGCGTAGATGAGCTGACGCAGATCCTCGATCGAGTAGATATCGTGGTGCGGCGCCGGGCTGATAGCGTCGGTCCCCTGCGGGATCATGCGCGTGCTCGAGACCTCCTTGTTGATCTTCTCGCCCGGCAGGTGCCCGCCGATGCCCGGCTTGGCACCCTGGCCGATCTTGATCTCGATCGCAGCGCCACGATTGAGGTAGTCCGGACTAACACCGAAGCGACCTGACGCCACCTGCACGATGACGTTGTCCTGATAGGGATACAGGTCCGCGTGCAGACCACCTTCACCGGTGTTCATGAGCGTACCGAGGCGTGTCGCGGCCATCGCGAGGGACTTGTGGACGTTGAGCGACACCGAGCCGTAGCTCATCGGCGAGAAGATGATGGGCGTGTCGAGTTTGATGTTGTTGTGCATGCCCGCGCCTTCGGCCAGCTTAAAGCCGCCGTTGCTGTCGGATTCCACCTGCACGCTGTCGGGCTTGCTGCCCAGGTAGGTGCGCAGCTCCATCGGTTCGCGCAACGGGTCGATGGAAGGGTTGGTCACCTGACATGCATCCAAGACCAGGTGGTCGAAGATGCGCTGGTAGGGCTTGGGATTGCCCATCGAGGTGAGCAGCACGCCGCCGGTCTCGGCCTGGCGCCAGATGGCCTTGCGAGCGTCGGAGGACCAGTTGTCGTTGTCGCGGTACGCGAGCGGGTTCTTCTCGATGCTGATGCAGTGCGCCGGGCAATATGTCACACAGCGGTGACACGCGCGACACTTGCTGTCATCAGGAATGGGGCGTTCGTTGAAGCTGTAGACGCCCCAGCCGCACTGCTGCACGCAGCGACCGCACTTATGGCACTTGTCGTAGTCGATCTTCACCAAGAACTCGGGCTGGATGAGTGACGTTGGCATTATGCGCTCACCTCCACGGTCTCGCAGGACTGCTCGGTACCGCTGACCGCGCAGGAGATCTTAGACGGCGCCAGATGCAGGTCGCCGTGGATGGGCCAGCCCATCCCCTTCACGCGAGCGATGACCGGCTCGCCGGCCTTGGGCGTCCAGAGCTGATCGGGCTCGGGGATGACCGCACGGATGGCGCTCTCCTCCGAGGCGACTATGACGGTGCTACCCTTGCGCGCGGCGACCAGCGGGCGCAGCTTGATGCGGTCGTTGAGCGCGACCATGCCGCCGTTGAAGCCGAGCACGATCGCGAACGGGCCGTTGAGCATGCCGGGTCCGTAGACCGCACGCAGCGAGCGCATCACGGCCTTCTCGTCTTCCGGCATGCGGTCGATCTCGTCCCACAGCGGCGAGGCGAGCGCCTTGCACGCGAGCGAGAGCGGCAGCTTATGGCGACGCAGCAACAGGTCGAACAGGTACGCGGCGACCTCGGTGTCGGTGCCCAGCGTGCACTTGTAGCCGAACTGCTCCAGGTAGCGGCTGTTGATGCCGTAGCTGGAGATCTCGCCGTTGTGCACGATCGTCCAGTCGAGCAGCGCGAACGGGTGCGCGCCACCCCACCAGCCGGGGGTGTTGGTGGGGAAACGGTTGTGACCGGTCCAGGTGTGGCCCTCGTACTCCTCAAGACGGAAATAGTGGCCGATCTGCTCCGGGTAGCCCACGCCTTTGAAGACGCCCATGTTCTTGCCCGAGGAGGCGACAAAGGCGCCGTCGATCGTGGAGTTGATCGTCATGACCACGCTGACCACGTAGTCCTCGCCGCTCATCTCGGACTCTTCGAGTCTGTCCGGATATGGCTGCAAGAAGTAGCGCCACAACAAAGGAGCGTCGGTGATGCCCTTCACGGGGCGCGTGGGCATCGGCTCGGCAAGATCGAGAAGGAAGTGCTCGTCGAGCAGCGCTTCGGTCTCCTCCTTCGCGCGAAGGTCGTGATACATCATATGGAAGCAGAAGTGGTCCGCGAACTCCGGGTAGATGCCGTAGCCGGCAAAGCCGCCGCCCAGACCGTTGCCCCGGTCATGTTGCACAGCCATCGCCAAGATCGCGTCCTCGCCGCTCATCAGCGCACCGGACTCGTCGCAGATGCCCATGAGGCCGCAGCCGCCATGGATCTTGAACGGCGACTCCTCGCGGTAGCGGGGTCGGGTACTCATACGCTACTCAACTCCCTTAACGTCATCGGTGAGCAGCCGCGTGACGGCGTCACCACCGGTCTTTGGCAGGGGCGACAGCCCCAGCTTCTTGCGTGCAGACTCTCTCGGCTTACCAAGAACGCCCGTCTTCAGGAACTCTTGATAGGCCGCCGAGACGGACTCGGGTCCCAAGCCAGCCGCCATCGCAAGCTCCTTGAGCTTGCGGAACGTCTCGGCCATACCGATGTTGCTAGGACAGAGCTCCTGGCATGTGTAGCACTCCAGGCACTTCCACAGCTGTCCTTCGGCCAGCACCTTGTCGAGATTGCCGGCCACCAGATCGGCGATGATCTCGGTAGGCTGGAACGTGGGATCGACCTTGCACACCGGGCAGTCGTCCTTACACGCGGTGCAGTTCGCGCACTTGGCAAGAAGCGATACGTCGAAGTGCACGGCGAGACGCGCCTTGTCGCTGCCCCGCTCGCTCCACTTGTCGAGAAACGGCTGGACCGACACGCGGTGCATGTCCAGACCGATCTCCTCGGGCGTGTGGCCCATGCCGAGCGCGATGAGCTCGGACAGGTAGAACACCGGGACGTTTATGTCTTCTCTGGCACGCTGCAAGGCGGCCTGGTTGAGGTCGAACTGCTGGAAGCATGACGGGCAGACGACGATGAGCGCGTCCACCTCTTCATGCATGAGGTCGGTGAGCTTGCGGCGCGCGAACGAGAGTGAGCCCTCTCGCTCGCCGACACGGTCGAGCGCACCGCCACAGCACTGCATCTTCGTGGCGTAGTCGACCACCTGGGCACCAAGTGCGGCAACGAGGTCCTCGACCTTGTGGGGCTGCATCGGGTCGTCCCAGCGGACCGCCGGCTGCGGGCGGAGCAGGTGGCAGCCGTAGTGGACAGCGATGCGCATGCCCCAGAACGGCTTGGTGATCTTGGACGCTACGAGACCGATACCCATGTCCTCGGACAGCCATTCCGCGAAGTGCTCGACCTTGAGCTGCCCGTCGTAGTGAAGGTCTTCCGTAGCGAGTCGTTCATTGATCGCGGCCTTCGTGCGCCAGTCTGTCGCCAGGTGACTGTACGCCTCCTTGAACGTGGAATAGCACCCGTTGCAGGGCGTCACCAGATCGAGTCCGGCCCGCTCGATGATAGCGAGGTTACGCGCAGCCGCGATGTAGAACGCGTTCTCGTCGTTGGCTTTGACGAGCACGCCCTCAGGACAGCACGTGTGACCCTCGAGCTCGTGGATCGTCGCCCCCAGGTCATCGAAGACGAGACGCGTCGCCTTCTCGATGAAGGGGAACCTCGCGGGGATCGTGCATCCCCAAAAGACTGCGAAATCCTTCATGTCCGCCTCACAAACGGTCGGGAACATTTCCCGAGAAACGAAAAACGCCCACTTCGAACCCGATAGGTTCGTCGTGAGCGCCATTGCTCGCTTCTTCAGTTGCCGACACGCCATTGTGCCGGTGGAGGGATTCTAGCAGGAACGGTGCCGCATTGCCAGCCTCGGGAAACGCGAACGAAACACGGGATGCGTCCTATTAGTCAGCCTCAGCGGCGAGAACGATAGCCTCGGCCACCTGACGAAGTCCCATGCGCTTGTCCATCGCCAGCTTCTGGAGCCGCTTGAAGGCGTCAGGCTCAGACAGGCCCTTCGCCATGAGGACGCCCTTGGCGCGGTCGAGCGCCTTCCGCGTCTCGAGGCGCTCGCCCAGATCGGTGACCTCCTGCTCCAGCGCACGTGCCTCGGCGAACCGTGAGACGGCGATGCGCATCGCCGGCAGGATGTCGCGCTTGGAAAACGGCTTGACGATGTATGCCATCGCACCTGCCGAGCACGCCTCGTCCACGTACGCGGTCTGCGAGAACGCGGTTACCATGACCACCGGGGCGATGCGTTCCTCGGCGATCACGCACGCCGCCTGCAACCCGTCGATGCCGGGCATCTTCACGTCCATGAAGACGACGTCCGGTTGGAGTTCACGCGCCAGGGCGATAGCTTCGCTACCATCCCGGGCTTCGCCCACGACCTCGTGCCCCTCCTCGACGAGCATCTCGCGGAGATCCATGCGTATCAACGCCTCGTCTTCGGCGATGAGTACCCTGTACGAACTCACTCGTCCTCCTCCTCGATCCCGGGAAGCGGGATGCGCACTGCGACCGTGGTACCTCGCGCAACCGAGAAGTCCAGCGTGCCGCGCAGATCGTCTTCGACCACGGTCCTCACGATGGCGAGTCCGAGATTCGCGTCGGCCACAGGATCGAATCCTTCGGGGAGTCCGACCCCGTCGTCGCGGACCACGAAGTGCAACTCATCCGGGAGACGACGCATGCTGAGACTGACGCGTCCTTCGCGCCCCAGCCCGGTCCCGTGTTCGATCGCGTTGTGCACGAGCTCGGCGGTGACAAGCGCCAGAGAGGTCGCAACGGCGGCAGGCACGAGGCCTGTCTCCCCTTCCACCGTGACTTCGACATCGCTTTCGCCGCCTGCGAGTCCCTGTCGCACCATATCCACGACCACCCGCACGGCAGCAGCAAGATCGACACGTTCCTCGGTGGAAGCAGCGAGCATCTCGTGCACGACCGCCATCGAAGACACGCGTTCAACAGCTTCCTCGAGCGAACGGGACGCTTCCTCGTTGGCGGTGCGCCGCGCCTGGATGCGCAACAACGACGCCACGGTCTGGAGGTTGTTCTTCACACGATGGTGCACTTCTCGGATGGTCGCCTCTTTGACAAGCAGCTCCTGCTCGCGGCGGCGCACGTCCGTGATGTCTTCGACGAGCACGACCGCGCCCTCGTAGAGGTCGATGGCTCTGACCCGAAGCGCGCGACCCGAGACCTCGACCGTACCGGCATGCGCAGTACCACTACCAAGCACGGGCGCCACAACGCTGGAACAGCCGGGCAACTCAACGACGCGGTGTCCGTCGAGCCCGCCATCGACACCTGCCATACACATGATGTTGACAGCGTTCGGGCTCGAGTAGGAGACGATGCCCGAAGCGTCAACCTCGATGACACCGTCACCCGCACGCCGCGTGGTCGTGAAAGGGGTGACACCGTCCACGTCCACAAGAGGGCCCTGGCACAGTGCGTCGAGCACGCGCTCTGCGAGCGACATGAAGACGCGCTCCATCTTCCCCGGCGCCTCGACGACGAACTGGCTGAGGTCTCGCAAGATGACGCCGTAAGGATGTTCGCCTCTGCCGACGGCGTATGCCGAGGTGATATAGGAGATACCTCGCGTGCTCCGACGGCGTTCGCCATGGACGACACCGCCCTCGGCCATCACGAGGAACGCCTCGGTCTCGACGTCCGCGTCGAGCAACTGCCCGACGCGAGTCGAGGCGACCGCGGCAACCGCGGTCATCGGGCGAGCGTCCGCAATCACCATCAGGCCTTCCGGCCCGACCGCAGCAAGCGCGACATCTCCGTAGCCGAGATCGGCCACGAACTGGAGATTGCCCGTCACGTTCTCCAGGTGGACACGGGCATGACCCTGAACGTAGTCGGGTGATGTGACCTGCGGTTCCATGCCTGGAGTATACGTCTTTCGAGGCTTCTCCGCGTACCTCAGGCAATCGCCTTCATGCATTGGAACCATGTACGACACCCGCGTGGTCGAGGCCTTCACAGAAGTCATCGGTCGCAATAGGGCCATCACGAACACCCTGGACCAAGATGCTGTGGCGCTACTTGAGCAGGTCTGCTAGGCGCCACGTGAAGGTGGTTTGACGTTCCTCTAATCGGTATCATGTAAGAGTGCTCGCTTCGGCGGGCGCTCTTGTGCGGTTGCACCCCAACGCACACCGAGGAGGCCAGCCGGTGACGTCGACGACGTATGTCTACACCTACATCGCCTTTGCAGTCGTCTACCTTGGCGCGGCCTTGACACTCGTGGTCGATGCACTCCGAATGACTACTGGACTGGCGACTGCCGGTAGAACCACACCCACAGATAATCGCCCCGCCTTCGAGCTTGCACGCGAGTGTGTCAAACACGGCCAGCACATGGTGGACTATACGCAGCTTGCCACTCTCCTGCCTTTGGCCTACATCGTCGGCAGCATCTTCTTGGGCTCGGCTGTGTTGCGCAACCAGGATTGGGCCGCCATCGCCAACGCGCTCTGGGTCACTATCACCACGGTCGCCATTGGCGCGAGCATCATACTCGCGGTGCGTGGCGCCAAGGAGACACGGGCACTGTCGAGAATCGATGTGGGTGAGGCGATGGTCGGCGAACGCACGTCCCAGGCGTCGCATAAGCTCGCCAGCCGCCTGAGAACCAGCACCGTGCTTCTCGTGCTGGTGGTGGCGTTCACGACATTGAATCTGTGGTCAGTCGTCTCCGGCTTGAACACACTGCTTGGCCTGAACTACGTGCTGTAGGTCGCAAGCTCAGCTATAATCCGTCGAGCGAGTCCACTCATGCCCGGGTGGCGGAACAGGCAGACGCGTCGGTCTCAAAAACCGATGATTGAAAGATCGTGAGGGTTCGAGTCCCTCCCCGGGCACCACCATCTCACTATGAGTCAGCCGGAAGTTGCGTCAGACGACCGAAGCATCCATACGTTGATACGTGACGGAACTCTACGTTCTTCCCGGTCGCCGTCTAACGGTCCATCGCACCTTACCTAACCCTCTCAGTACATGTGATGATGGTTACGGGTAGATGTTTCCTAAGAGCCTGCGAAAGGAGACCTGTGGCTGACGGACTGCGCGACTTTGCTCACGGCCTACCTAAAGCCGAGCTCCACGTACATCTCGAGGGGACCCTCGAACCGGAGCTGATGTTCGAGCTCGCCGAGCGAAACGAGATCGAACTACCCTATCGCACGGTAGAAGCGGCCCGCAAAGCCTATGACTTCAAGGACCTGCGATCCTTCCTCGACCTCTACTACACCGGATGCACGGTACTTGTCACGGAACAGGACTTCTACGACCTCACCTGGGCGTACGTCACGAAAGCCGCGATGGAGAACATCCGCCACGTCGAACCGTTCTTCGACCCGCAGACCCACACCGACCGCGGGGTCCCTTTCGGGGTAGCGATCGCGGGGATCCTCAGGGCCCTTGAAGACGCCGATGAGATGTTCGGCGTGAGCTTCCGCCTCATCATGTGCTTCCTGCGCGACCAGTCGATCGAAAGCGCGAAACACACCCTACGCACTGCGCACCTCTACCGCTCCCGCATCGCTGGAGTGGGACTTGACTCGGCCGAGGCCGGCTTCCCTCCCTCGCTGTTCGAGGACATCTTCCGTGCGGCCGGTGAACAAGGCTACCACCGCGTGGCACACGCCGGAGAAGAGGGACCACCCAGGTACATCTCTGATGCGCTCGACCTGCTGCACGTCGAGCGCATCGACCACGGCGTGCGCTGCCTGGAGGATCCCGCTCTGGTCAAGCGTCTCGTGGCCGAGCGTGTACCACTGACCGTATGCCCACTCTCCAACCTGCGGCTACGCGTCGTGGAAACCGCCGCCGACCACCCGCTCCGCCGCCTTATGGAAGCCGGGCTTGTGGTCACGGTGAACTCAGACGACCCCGCGTACTTCGGCGGCTATCTGACCGACAACTATATCGCGATGGCCGAAGCGCTCGGCCTCGGAAGAGAAGACCTCGTCCGGCTTGCCAAGGCCTCGTTCCAGGCATCGTTCCTGCCCGAAAAGCGTAAAGCGGAGCTTATTGCCGAGATCGATGCGTATGCGGAAGCGCACGCTTCTTCTTAGCGAACGAAAAGCGACAGCACAGACGCATCAGATAACGCCACGCCGTCGCCGAACATCAGAGCAAGCATCAAGGCGCTATGGGAGTAACGCGTAGCTCGACCTTTTGGGAGCCTGCGCTACGTAGCACTGCTGCCGAGATACGCCCGCTGCAGCTCCTTATGCTCAAGCAACTCTTGCGCAGCGCCCTCGATGACGACGCGACCGCTCTGAAGCACATAGCCTCTGTCAGCGATCGAAAGCGCCGCTGTCGCGTTCTGCTCAACGACGAACACTGACACGCCCTGCTCGTTGATCTGCTTGATCAAGTCGAAGTTCTGATCGACCAGCGCGGGAGCAAGTCCCATAGACGGCTCGTCCATGCAGACGAGCTTGGGCCGCGACATCAGCGCCCGGCCAAAAGCCACCATCTGCTGCTCTCCACCGGAAAGGGTGCCTGCACGCTGCGAGCGGCGCTCGAACAGCTTAGGGAAGAAACCGTACACTCGCTCGAGGTCCTCGGCGATTTCTGCAGTGTCCGCGCGGGTGTATGCGCCCATCTCCAGATTCTCAAGCACGGTCATCTGCGGGAACAGTCGCCTGTTCTCAGGAACGGTCGCGATTCCACGCTTGATGCGCTCAGAGGTGCGAAGACCATTGATGACCTCGCCTTCCCAGACGACCTCGCCCTTGGCAGGTCGCACCAACCCGAGAATGGTCTTCATCGTCGTCGACTTGCCCGACGCGTTTCCTCCGAGCAGACACACGATCTCGCCCGGATACACCGTGTAGTTCACACTCTTGAGTATCTCGATCCGTCCGTAGTACGTGCAGACGTTCCGGAACTCAAGAAGCGGTTCCCGCTCCTCGCTTGCCAAGGTAGGCCTCCACAACCAGATGATTCGTTGCCACTTCCTGATACGAGCCCTCGGCTATCTTGACGCCGTGGTCCATAGCGATGACACGGTCGGACACACCCTCGACGACCTTCATGTCGTGTTCGATCATAAGGATCGTATAGCCGCGAGAGCGTAACTCCTTGATCTGCTCCATGACCTCACGAGACTCCATCGGATTCATGCCCGCGACTGGTTCGTCCAGCAGCAACAGGGCGGGCTCCGATGCGAGAGCACGCGCGATCTCGAGCCTGCGTCGGTTGGCGTATGACAGTGAGAACGCCGGGTCCGACTGCCGGGGACCGGAGAACCGTCCCGGGAACATCGCGAGGACTTCCTGCGCTTTGGCCTTGGCGGCTGCTTCCTCGCGTCGCACGGAGGGCAGCCGCAACATCGCCGCCACTACGCCAGCCTTGGTGCGAGTATGCATCCCCACCAGTACGTTATCGAGCACGGTCATGTTCCCGAACAGCCGGAGAGACTGGAACGTGCGCGATATGCCTCTCTCGTGGACCTGGTCAGGCCGCAGCCCGGCCACACTCTCACCCTGGAGCAGGATGTCGCCCGAGTCTGGCTCATACAACCCGCTGATGACGTTGAACGTGGTCGTCTTGCCTGAACCGTTCGGCCCGATGATGCTTAAGATCTCGTTCTCGCGCACACTGAAGGACAGGTTGTCTACGGCCTTCAGCCCGCCGAAGCTCATCGACATGCCCTGGAGTTCGAGGACGTTTCCCATGCCTACGCCTCCAGGTCCTGGTGTCCTTCTTCGACATCGAAGAGGGATTGGCGGGTCTTTTCGAGCTCACGAGGATCGACCTCGTGGACTTCTTGGCGCCACAGCTTGTCGGGGAGCAGTCCTTCGGGTCTGAAGATCACCATCGCGACGATCAGCAGTCCGAAGATCAGCATGCGATACACTTCGAACTCGCTGCGCATGGCACCAGCTGACTCGCGAATCACCTGCGGCAGCGCCTGGAGCACGATGGCGCCTATGATGACGCCGGGAATGCTCCCCATGCCGCCCAGCACGACCATGCACACGACGATCACCGACTGCATGAACAGGAACGATTCCGGACTGATCACGTTGGAGTAGTAGGCGTATACGGACCCGGCGAGGCCGGCGACACCTGCGCTCAGTACGACGGACAACAGCTTCGCCCTGGCGGCTGTGATCCCCGATGAGACGGCTGCGAGTTCGTCCTCACGCAGCGCGTTCCAGGCACGCCCGACACGCGAGTTCTTGAGGTTGGAGATCAGGAACGCCGTGATGACGACGAACACGAAGACCAGGTAGTAGTACTCGATAGGCTTGTCGATCACCAACCATTTCAACAGAGCTTCCGACCATCCGGACGCCTGCAGACTGTCTATCGCACCTTGCGACAACAAGCGTGGCGGGTAGATGCCCGTGACGCCATTCGGCCCGTTCGTGAGCGGTTGCAGATTCGTGATGGTCAAACGGACGATCTCGCCGAAGGCAAGCGTGACGATCGCCAGATAGTCGCCCCTCAGACGCAGTGTCGGTAGTCCTATCAAGAGTCCGGCAACCATCGCAAGCAGTGCACTCAAGACAAGGAGCGCCCAAAACGGCCACCGAAGTCCGAACTTAGGAGATGACAGCAGCGCCGTCGTGTAGGCACCCACAGCAAAGAACGCTATGTAGCCGAGGTTCAGAAGACCGGCCTCTCCCATGACGACGTTCAATCCGAGTGACAACATCACGAATACCAGCGAGACGACCCCGACGCGAAGCCACGCGGTCGGCATGAAACCGAGCACGTTGAACAGCGGGAAGATGGCGGCCAAAGAGAAACCTGCAACCGCCCACACCCGGCGAGGCACTCGCTCGGTGATGCTCCGAAGGGTCTGCAACATGCGACTCAGACCCATGGCTACACCTTCTCCGTTATGTGTTTGCCGAGAATACCTGACGGTCGGAACATGAGGATGACCATCAGCACGACGAATGCGATGACTGGCTGCCACCGAGTGTCGATACGTGAGGAGCCGTTGGCGAACAGCACGGCTGCGGTGACCACAAGGAAGAGGTTGCCCAACATCAGCCGCACGGCATGCCTTGCGGACACGCTCCGCAGAGCATCCGTACGCTCAACCACGAGCGTCCGGACCGCGAGGTACGGAGCCAGTCGATAGATGTTTGCAATGCTGCGCTCATACCCCGGAGTTCGCCGGTCATCCGATATGTGCTGGAGCCGCTTCTTCGGCGCAAGCACGAGCTGAACATACAGCCCCATCAGCAGACCGGCTACGACGAACCACGCGAGGAACCCAAGATCCATGCTGACGCCATATGTCTCCGTCAGGCCCAGCACCAGCGCACCCACAACAGCGCCTGGGATGTTGCCGATACCGCCGAGAACGGCTGCGGTGAACGCCTTCAGACCATACAGGAAGCCCGCATCGAACTTCAGCGAGCCGTAGTACATGATCACGAGGAGGCCACCGATGCCAGCCAAAGCAGAACCGACGACGAACGTGAACGCGATCGTCTGGTTCGTCTCGATGCCCATCATCTCGGCAGCTTCCATGTCCTGCGATGTCGCACGCATGGCCTTGCCGATCCGTGTCGCTTTCACGAGGTATGTCAGTCCCGCCATGAGCACGACCGACACCGTGATGATCACCAGCGCGAGGACGCGGATACGCGCGCCCAGAATGCTGACCGATGCCGAGCTGATGCCGAGTGTCGGCATGGTAATGGGCGTGGGGCCGAAGACGATGATGATGAGCTGCTGAAGGACGATGGAGACACCGATTGCAGAAAGCAGCGGCATGATCCTCGACCTGCCCCGCAGAGGTCGATACGCCACTCGCTCGACCAGCAGGCCCAGGGCTGCAGGCACAGCCATGGAGAGCACCAGGGCTAGCAGCAGGCTGCCGATGATCGCCACGGTGGACATCTGATCGCTGACGCCCAGCGCGAACAGGGTGAAAGCGGCCACATAGCCACCGACGGTGAAGACCTCGCCATGAGCGAAGTTGATGAACTCCAGTACGCCGTAGACCATCGTGTAGCCGAGGGCTACCAGGGCGTAGATCATGCCGACTGTCAGGCCGCCGATGGTAACCGTGACTATGTGATCAAGGCTCATCCAGTGACTCCTTGAAGGACTCTCGACTGCGCGCCATGTTCTGCGACAGCGTACCTCATTGAGGAGAGATTGCCGCGATTTGCCTAGAAGAAAGGAGGCGCAGGGTGTCGCCTGCGCCTCCCGTTCAGATCCAAGTCACGAACGGTGGTTCTACTCGACGGCTATCCAGGCGCCGTCCTTGACGACGTAGCGCGGGACGTTCGCCGGCGTGAGGCCGGTCACGACGATGTCGCCCCTGGTCACTGCACCCGAAGTAGCGGAGGCGAACGTGAACGTGCCGGTCACGCCTTCGTACTCAAGAGTCTGCAATGCCTCGATAATCTTCTCGGTATCCGTGGAACCCGCCTTCTTGATGGCGGCCACGAGTGCGCCGAGCGCATCATAGTTGTTCTGAGCGTACGGGCCTACTTCATCGCCCGTCTTCTCCAGGTACTTGGCAGCGAAAGCCGTATATCCGGGCTGCTGAGCTTCGGGGAAACCACCGAACGTCGCATAGCATCCCTCGGCATTGGCGTTGCCGCCGGCCTCAGCCACGAACTCCGCGGACTTGATGCCGTCACCACCCATGAACTGGACGTCACTCATGCCAGCTTCGACCATCTGCTTGCGCAGAAGGCCTGCCTCGGGGTGATAGCCCGTGAAGATAACTACATCAGCGCCGAACTCCTTGATGTTGGCGACCTGTGCCGACAGGTCCTTGTCGCCTGACTGGCAGTTCTGGCGAAGTGTCTCGACGCCAGCAGCCTTGAGGCTGTTCTCCGTGACATCAGCAAGTCCAACGGCGTATGCACCGTTGTCGTCCATCAAGACGACCTTCTTTGCGCCGAGCTCTTGCGCCCAGACAGAGAGCGCCTCGCCCTGCACGCCATCGTTCCAGCACGTCCGGTAGAACGTGTCGAAGTCGGTCTCGTTGGCCTTGGGGCCCGTGACCGAACCACTGATCTGCGGAATTCGGTTCTCGGCGTAAATCGGCATCGCCGCGAGTGTGGCGCCGGTGGTCAGACCGCCGATAACGCCTACGACACCTTCATCGACCATCGTCTGCGCGACAATGGCGGCCTCTGTGGGCTCAGCTTTGTCGTCCAGCACGACAAGTTCGATCTCGTACGTGGTGTCGCCGATGGTGAACCCACTGAAGTCCTCCACAGCGAGTTCGCACCCCACCTGAGCTGCGTAGCCGTAGTCGGGCAACGGGCCGGTCAGTGCGGTCTCAACACCGATCTTGATGGTCTCTGTCTTGCCTGCGGTCTCATCATCACTGACCGTGGTGCCTTCGTCCTTCTTGCAACCAGCGAGCGACATGCTCGCCACGACAAGAGCAACGAGAAGCATGATGGCAAGCGCCTTACGTGCACTGAGTCTCATCTCTCGCGCCACTTCCCTTCCTCGTCAGACCAATCACATACACTAGCTTGCAGGATTCTACCACGAACATACACCAAGGTTCGTCAAGGAATCAGTCATACTCACTCCAGCGGTCGTTCAACAGCTGTAAGCGGTAGCATCTCAGACCTGAGCGTGACTGCTATCTCGCATATCGAGGATGTGTGCACTCGCCTCGAGGCAGCTCACGTGGTAGAACGCCTCTTCGAGTGTGGCTCCCTTCGCGAACGGCCCGTGCGTGCGCAGGACCGCGATCTTGCCCTCGCGCAGCGCCGCCGAGAGGACTTCAGCTGCCTCGGCTGAGGCGATCGTCTGCGCTGCCGT
Organism: Coriobacteriia bacterium; assembly: GCA_030655755.1. Classification (GTDB taxonomy): domain Bacteria; phylum Actinomycetota; class Coriobacteriia; order Anaerosomatales; family Anaerosomataceae; genus UBA2279. The sequence continues at coordinate 76,964 of JAUSOQ010000057.1, read as the reverse complement.
CACGACGGGTACGTCGCCGAGGATGGCCTTGCTCTCGCTGTCGAGCGGCACGATGACATCGCAACCAAGCGAGCGATGGATCGTGTGCACGGTGTGTGCGTGACATATCGCTTGCGCATCGGTCGCCTGGTAGATAGCGCGGTGCACGACAAGCTCTCGGCTGCATCCCTCGTCTTCGGGACAGGCTTCGATGCCGGTCTCGAGGATATCCTTCCGGGTGAGTCGCCCAAGCATGGAACCACTCCGGGTAATGAGGATGCGATCGCCGATGCGCACGCTCATGTTGCCGCCATGACTCGACACCGCACCCGTAAGGAACAGATCGTGCCCGGTGTCGCGAAACGACGCGAACAGCTCCTCGGATATCAGATTCGTACGCATGTCATCCCGTCAGTCATTGCAGCCCGAACGTTTCTGTCCGTTCTGCTGGTACTCAAGAGCGCGTGCGAGTCTGTAGAAGTCGGAATCACGCTCTATGAACCGGATACGCGTCTTGAGCGTGGCAGGATCGACCAGGTCACCGAAGGGTACGTAGACCAGCTCCATCTGATTCTTCACCGAGACCATGTGCCCGGTGAGGCCCTCTGTGACCATCGCCCCATGCGCACCGACGCCAAGCTGGCTGCCGAGCATCACGTCGAAGGCCACAGGCTCGGTGCACCGGGTCTCGTAGCCGATCTGCTTGCTACGCACGCGGATCTTCTCCCCCGTCCTGTCCTGATAGACCTGCTCCATCGCCTTGGCGAGCGACTCGCAGATCTTCACGGAGCCGAGGACCGGATTGCCGTGCTCATCGGTGCCCATCTGAGGACGTTGACCAGGCGGCAGATGCTCCGCAAGCCCTTCGGCCACGCAGATGATGCCGTACTCGCGTCTATCTGCGGCTCGATTGAGCATCAGCTCAACCAGCTCATCGGCCCAGGTATCCAGGTCGAAAACGCCATCGATGCAGTCCTCGACCGAGATCATGCGCGTCGCCTCTCCCGCGATCCCGGCGGCGTACGTCAGCCAGCCCGCCTTGCGCCCCATGACCTCGAGGATGTACCAGCTTTTTGTGGAACGCGCATCGGCCGAGATGTTCTTGATCTCCTTCGCGGCGAAATCGGCCGCCGAGGTGAAGCCAAACGTCCAGTCGATCCCGTAGTAGTCATTGTCAATGGTCTTGGGCAGATGGATGACCGAGATCGGCCGGAGACCCGGAACCACGTCTTGCATGCGCAGGATATAGTTCGCCGTCTTCAGCGTGTCGTCACCGCCGATGGAAACCAGTCCGTCGATGTCCAAGGACTCGAAGCCGCGGTAGACTGCCATGAGCTTCGCGTTCTTCGCCGGGTCGGCCAGGTCCTCCAGAGTCGAGATCTGCTTGCCGGGATTCGCGCGCGACGTGCGCAGGATGATGCTCTTGCGGTTACGGATGCCCGACACATCGTCCACCGACAGGCACACGTAGTCCTCGCCCTTGACGAGCGGACGTTGCGGCGAGTATCTCTCGAGGTTCTCATAGCCGTCGAGAAAGCCCAAGACCTGGATGCCGCTGTTGCGGAAACTCAGAGCCGCTGCCGATATGACAGCGTTCGCAGCGGGCGCGGGACCGCCCGAGAAAAGCATGCCCACGCGCTTGATCGATCTCCCTTTACTCACAGAGTCCCCCTGACCTCGACTGCCGGCTCTTGCGCTCTCTCGCTACTCGTCGTACACCCCGATCGCCTCTAGCCGTCGGTGGCGTTCCTCCACCAGTTCATCAAGTGGTACCCCGGCAAGCTGCCCCAGCGCTTCGCCCACGACTCGCGCTACACTCGCGAAGACACTCGCAGGATCGCGGTGTGCGCCGCCACGCGGCTCGCGGATGATCTCATCTGCAAGACCCAGGCGCATCAGGTCGTCGGCGGTCATCGCAAGACACGGTGCGGCCTCGGGCGCGCGCGTCGCGTCCTTGAAGATAATCGAGGCGCACGCCTCCGGTGTGATGACCGAGTAGTACGCGTTCTCGAGCATGATGAGGCGATCGCCGAAGCCAATGGCGAGCGCGCCCCCACTGCCTCCTTCGCCGATACCCACCGCGATGACCGGAGTCCGTAGCGAAGCGAGGGTGGCGAGGTTCTCGGCGATCGCCCACGCCTGACCACGCTGCTCGGCTTCAAGACCGGGGAACGCACCCTGGGTGTCGATGAACGTCACGACCGGTAGACCGAACTTCTCGGCAAGTTTCATCGCCCGACGCGCCTTACGGAATCCCTCAGGATGCGGACTGCCGAAGTTGCGCTTGATGTTCTCTTTCGTGTTCTTGCCTTTGCGATGGCCGATGACCATGCAGCGCCGCCCGTCCAGCGTAGCAAGAGCGGTCATGATCGCCTCGTCATCACCGAACGCACGATCACCGTGCAACTCGATGACGTCGTCGAAGAGCATCTCGACGTAGTCTTGCGTCTTGGGACGCTCGGGGTGACGCGAGACCTGCACCTTCTCCCACGGCGAGAGCGCGGCATAGAGTGTCTCATGCAACTTCTCGATCTCCGCCTCAAGACCGCTGATCTCGTCGGCGAGTTCAGGCGTCACAGCGATGTCGAGACGCTTGAGTTCAGCGAGCTTCTCTTCGAGTTCGGCGAGCGGACGCTCGAACTCCATCACGAAGCGGGCCATCACGTCTCACCTCCTGCAGACACGATCCGGCATGCGGCGCCTTCGGCCGCAGCGGGAACACCTGCACCGGCAAGGTAGTCGAGCGTGAGAGCGATCGTCGTCGTGAGTTCGCCGCGCGGCACGACCGCGTCGAGCATTCCGTACTCCTCGAAATACTCGGCGGTCCGGAAGTTCTTCGGCAGGCTCTGGTGGATCGTCTGCTCGATGATGCGCTGCCCGGCGAAGCCGACCAGTGCACCCGGCTCGGCGAAGATGACGTCGGCGAGGACGGCAAAACTTGCGGTGACGCCGCCCATCGTGGGATTCGCGAGTACCGAGATGTAGGGCAGCCCCGCGCTGGCGAGCCTGCCGACCTCGGCAGCGGTCTTCGCCATCTGCATGAGCGAGAGCATCCCCTCCTGCATGCGGGCGCCGCCGGAGCGGGTCACCATGATGACTGCGCGATCCTCGCGCTTGGCCAACCTGAACGCACGGGCGATCTTCTCACCGACGGCCGAACCCATGGACCCGGCGATGAAACGAAAGTCCAACACGCCGAGCACGACAGGATGGCCACCTACAAGCGCCCGTCCGGTCACGATCGCCTCAGGCAGGCCCGAGGCGGCTTTCGCCTTCGCAAGACTCTCGGTGTAGGGCTTGGCCGCATTGAAGCGCAGCGGGTCGACCGAGGTCAGCCCCGCTTCGGTCTCTTCGAACGTGCCCTCATCGACGAGCAGCTCGATGCGTCTCGGCGCGTCGATATCGAAGTGGTGGCCGCAGTGTAGGCACACGTCAGCGACGCGGTCCAGATCACCCTGATACAGCGTGTGCTTGCACGAGGGACACTTGACCCAGACGCCGTCAGGCAGGTCGCCCGGGGCGTCGGCCGAGGTCGTCGTATACTTCCGACCCTCCCGTGCCTTGAACCAGTCAGAGATCGGCATGGAACTCCCATGTCTTTGTAAGTAACGTTGGGCCTATAGGATAACGCGGCACCGCTACGAGAGCGATGCCGCGTCGGTTGAACGGTAGCAGTAAGTGGCTAGAACGTGAAGTCCTTCTCGCCATTGAACACCGCGAGAGCGTCTTCAACGCTCCAGTCAGCGAGCGTGATGGCCGAGATCGCCTTCGTCAGACGGACAGCCTCATCGAGCGAGCGCTGGTGGATGTTGCGACCGGTCGCATTGCCCTTCGCGCCGCCGATGTGGATCTGTTCCCACAGCTGGGTGAGGAACTTGTCCGCTGCGACCGTCGAGCCACCCGCACAGACGAGTCCCGTGCGACCGGCAGCACTCGACACCTCAACGAGCTTCTCGGCAGATGACTTCGCATCGTCACTCTTCGGCGGGTTCACTTTGACGAAGTCGGCTCCGAGACACAGCGCGGTACCCGCTGCGCCCGCGATGAGGTGCGCGTCCTTCTCATCTTTGACGGCCTTGCCGCGTGGGTAGATCCAGAGCACCACGAGTAGGCCGACGGAGTGCGCGTCGGCGATGAGCTGCCCCGCTTCCATCATCATCTGCGATTCGTACTCCGAGCCGAGATAGATCGTGTAGCCCACGGCTACCGCATTGACACCATTGTCACTCAGGTCGAGCACGGTCTGGATGTCGTAGAGTTGCGGGCTGTAGGGGTCGTCCTGATGCTTGGCGGGGTCACTCGCGGACGTCTTGATCAGATGGGTCTTGCTGTTCATCTTCACCAGATAGTTGATGCCGGGGTAGTCAAGCGCGTACTTGGAGATCAGGCCACGCTGGCCTGCAAGCACCCCGCACACGCCCTGCGAGCCGATGCGGAACAGGTGCTCGGGCTCGTTGTCCTCGGCGGCAATGCCCTCACCATAGAAGTCATCATTGAGGTGCTCGATCTTCTGATCGCAGGCGAACAGCATCAGCCTGCCTGTACCGCGAGTCGCTGCCATGTAGTTGTCGATGTAGGTCTCGCGCGCGCCTGCGGGCACGTCGGCCGGCACGCGGACCTGTTCACGGGTGATGCTCGGCATGGTTCCTCCCCAGTCAAACACGGTCGATTATGCACCAACTAGGTTAGGCCAATATGGACCTACGCGCCACTTTTCGCGGGCTGTGTATGCAGCGGATGTTCCATACGCACATGCGGCACCCCGGTACGCCCGAAGGGGAACTCCCCGCTCGTGGTCACCCACCCGAGCCGACGGTAGAAGTCCTCGACCGTGGTGCGGGCGTTCAGCCATGCAAGGCTCAGGCCGAGTCGCTGCGCGTGCGCGACGACTTCAGTCATCAGTCCCCGGCCAAGACCCGCGCCACGAAGCGCCGGCAGGACGCACACCTGTCTGACCTGCCCCGACTCACCCGCAACGATCAAGCAAGCGTAGCCGCTGACGCGTCCATCGACCGTGACGATCAGGTGATGGATCCCCGGGATGTCATCGTTCCACGTCTCGCAGCGAGGTACGCCGAAGGGCTCGAACAGAGTCACATAACGCAGCTCGCTGACCTCGGCCATACGCGGATCGCTGGTCTCGATCCACTCGAACGCCATGTCGGACATGTCACCCACCGAAGCGGTTCGTCACCGGGACACGGCGATCCTTGCCGAACGCCTTGGGCGATATCTTGATGCCGAGCGGACCCTGTCGGCGCTTGTACTCGGCGGCGTCGACCATGCGGATCACACGCGCCACGAGCGCAGGGTCGTGTCCGTCCGCAACAATGTCTTCGGGGCTCCGATCCAGCTCCACGTAGGAGGTAAGCACCTCGTCCAGCACGTCATAGGGCGGCAGACTGTCCTGATCCACCTGGTCGGCGCGCAGCTCTGCAGAGGGGGGCTTGGTGATGGACGCATCCGGAATCACCTGGCCGAGCGAGTTGCGCCAACGCGCAAGACGGTAGACACGCGTCTTGAAGACATCTTTGAGTGGCGCAAAACCGCCGACCATGTCGCCGTAGAGTGTGGAGTAACCGACCGAGAGCTCACTCTTGTTGCCGGTGGCAAGCACGAGCCAGCCGAACTTGTTGGAAAGCGCCATCAGAAGCGTCCCGCGCACCCGCGCCTGCAAGTTCTCCTCGGTCACATCGGTCGCAAGTCCTTTGAACGCAGGTTCCAGCGTTTCGAGCAGAGCGCTGAACGGCGCCTCGATAGGTAGTTGGAGTGTGTCGATCCCAAGCATGGCGGCAAGCGTTTGCGCATCCTCGATACTCCCTGCCGAGGAGTACCGCGACGGCATGAGGGCGCCATGGACATGCTGCGCGCCGAGCGCGTCGACAGCGATGGCCGCGGTAAGCGCGGAGTCGATGCCTCCGGAGAGACCGAGCACCACATCGCTGAAGCCGTTCTTGTGGATGTAGTCACGCAGACCGAGCGTGAGTGCGGCGTAGACCTCCTCATCTGCGTCGCCCATCGGCTCGACACGTTGCTCAGGAGCCGATCCGACGTTCGGATCGACCTGGACGAACAAAAGGTCATCGGTGAATGAAGCGGCGCGACCCACGACGGTGCCGTCAGGAGCGATCACCGCCGAGCGACCATCGAAAACGAGCTCATCCTGCCCACCGACCAGATTGCAGTACGCCACCCACACCCCGTTGTCGCGAGCGCGTGAGCACAGCATCTCCTCTCGGGCAACGCCCTTGCCGGCATGGAACGGAGATGCGGAGATGTTCAAGACAAGGCGGGCGCCCTCACCGGCGAGACGCGAGACCGTCTCAGAGATCCAGATGTCCTCACATACCGTGAGCGCCACCTTACTACCTCCGAACTCGAGGACAAGATCGAGTCCGCCTGGCTCGAAATAGCGTTCTTCATCGAAGACACCATAGTTGGGGAGATCGCGCTTGTGGTACACGTGCTGGATCCGACCTCCGCCGAGAAGAGCTGCTGCGTTGTACAGATGTCCGGCCTTATCCCGATCGACGAATCCCACGAGTACCGGCACCGTACACTCCGCCGCAAGCCCCTCGAGCGCCGCGAGGTCACGACTCACGAAATGGGGCTTGGCGAGCAGGTCCTCCGGTGGATAGCCGGTGAGCATCAGCTCAGGAAGCAACACCAGGTCAGCCCCTGCGACGGCGGCACGCGCGATCGCGTCGCGCGCGAGCGCGGTGTTACCCTCGATGTCACCGACCGTGGGATCGACCTGCGCGAGTGCGAGTCTCATCGTTCGCCTTCCCGGCTACGTGCTGCAGCTTCTCGTGATACCGCAAAGTCTACCGCAACAGACGGGTCACTGAGCCTCTACGGCGGGTATATATATGACGTAATGCGGCAAGCCCTGACAGACACTACCGTCAGGGCTACTTCTTCGTTGGAGGCGGTAGAGATGGCATCGCTTGTGAGATGGGATCCCTTTGTCGACCTCCTTGCACTGCCGAGAGAGATGGATCGACTCATCGACTGGCCACGTTCGCCCCTTCGTCCGGCCATGCGCGAGAGTGAGAACCAGCTCCTCGTCCCGACCATGGACGTGATGCACCGCAACGGCGACATGGTCGTCCGGGTAGAACTGCCCGGCATCAAGCAGGACGACATCGATATCTCGGTGTCCGACAACATGCTCATCATCAGCGGCGAACGCACCGAAGAGCATGAGACGCGCGATGAGGATTACGTGGTGAAGGAGTCTTCATGGGGCTCGTTCGAACGGAGGATCGCCCTGCCAAAGGGCATCGATCCCGCGACGATCCACGCGGAGTTCACCAACGGTGTGCTTGAGGTCACCATCCCAAAGACCGGTGTCCTAGAGGAGCCCATGGCACACCATATCGCTATCGGCGCCGGTACCAGACACTGACATCGGAGCACTGGCAAGGTTGTTGCAGGACCCGGGTTGACCCGGGTCCTGCCGTACCCGCCAAATGTTGGACCGGACAGTCACCGGGAATGAAGAACACGATCTACACCTGCGAAAGGATGCGCCCATGAAACGTCTGCTCGGATTGCTCCTCGTGAGCGCTCTCGCCCTTTCTTTCCTTACCGGATGCAGCGGCACGAGCGCGAACGTGACGTTCGAGACCGTTGGCGAAGGAGTCTCGACCGAGGGACGTCCGGTCTTCTACGAGTTCTTCACACAGGGTTGACCGTCGTGCCAAGAGATGGCCCCCGTCGTGAGCGGGATCAAGGGTGACTATGAGGACCGCATCGTCTTCAAGTTGTACGACGTCGACAGCAGCAAGGAAGGCATCGCGCTCGCAAACGAGTTCGGACTGCAGTTCGTACCGACGTTCGTGTTCGTCGACTCCACCGGACAGGAGGTCGACCGCGTGGTCGGACTCATCTCCGAGTCCGCACTCAGAGAGACACTCGACAACCTCGAGTAGCTCGCCCGATCGGTGAGGATCAACATGCATCAGCCCGCACCACCTACAGACGCCCCGAAGCCCCGGCGGCGGAACGTTCTGCTTGCGCTCATCACGCTCACAATCGCCATCTTGCTGACTGCGTGTGGTAGTCAGGAGCCACTGGCTCCGGCGGCTATCGACACGAACACCGGTGCCCCGGCCCCTTCCGCGGATACACCTGCGATCGACGCCACGATCGGACACCGTATGGCCGAAAAAGTCGCCGACTTCGTCGCCGGGTACATGCTCGCCGACCCCGACTTGCTGGCATCCACCTTGAGCGCGCCCAACGCAGCACGCGTGCGCGAGGTCGCTCCTGCGCTTGAGATGGGTGGCCCCATCGGGGAGGTGTCCTCGGCGGAAGAGACTGAAGACGGCATCTTGCTCGGCACGATCGAAGAGGATGTAGTGACCTACACATACGTCCCCTTCGAGACCGACGATGGTCTAACGCTCGTAGTCTCGACTTGGCAAGGAACACCCGCTGATCGGGTGGCCGAGGAGCAGACGACCTACACGTTCGTTCTAGAGGACGGAGAGTATCGTATCGATCGCATCGGCGACCACCCCGCCTCCGAAGTGCTCGTGCAGTAGCGCATCCTCCTCAGCGAGGTCTAGAATCAGCTCAGGAGACGACCTGAGGGGGCCATCATGAGCATCGAAACGCCGAATGGCGTCGAGTTCTCGGCAGCAGCGAAGCTCTATCTGTGCTCGAGCAGGTTCATCAAACAGGCGGGTATGCTGGCTGGCTACCCATCACCAACGGGCCAGAAAGTCCACGTGGGGATTCTTGGCAAGGGCGTTGTGCTGGTGACGCTCGACTGGCTCGAACAGAACAGCTACGCCACTATCTGGACCTCGGAGCAGAAAGCGCTCCTCGGCAAGAGACAGATCGTGATGGTTCGCGCGGCCTATTCCGATGCCCCGGGGTTCACGGGACGCTTCTTGAAGGCCACCCACTGGCAAGACGCCAGTGTCATCGACATAATGGGGCACCTCCTTCCGATGGATCAGTCACCGCTGATCCCTATGCTCGACAACCTCGCATACGAATTCGTGGAGGCAGGCATCCTGACCCGGGGCGGCTATGGCGCACACGGCAACGTCTGGAACGCAGACTGGCTCGACTACCTGGTTGAAGCCTTGTCACCGGAAGTGTACGAGTCCTACAACCATGCTCTCTTGCGAGCCGATCGCACCATAGCCGAGATCAACCTCAGCGTTGCCGTGACGTTGGCCACGCCACAAGACCACGACAGCATCGACGACGACTGAGATGGTAACCGACGCCGAACTTGTACGAGGTGCGGTAGTGTTCTCTATCGGCGTGTCTGCGCTTTGCATCCTTGGCGCGCTGCTTGCGCTTGTCATCTACCGGCCTAGGAGCGCCGAGGCGCCGCAGTACCTTCGTGAAGTGCCCGACGACATCCCCCTGGTGATCATCGGAGCACTCGGGCGGCGTGGGCTGGTCGGAGACGCCGAGATCGCAGCAACGCTGCTGGACCTGACCGCGCAAGGTGAGCTGACTGCCCGACCCGTTCGGCGGCGCATCACCGGCATCATGGGCGGCGCCGAGATCAACACTCTGGAGTTCGCGGTGGCAGAGGGCGGCTGGGAACGCATGGCGCCGCTGGAGCGAGAGCTGTTCACAATGCTTACCGAGACGATCGGCGGGCATGGTGGAGTCGGCATCGCAGAACTCAAGGCGGCCGCACGAGCGCGAACGAGGGCACTGCGCCGCGGCATCGCCCGATGGCAGGCGTCGGTAGACGGTCACGCGGAGACGCTCGGGCTCCTACGCAGGAGCGCACGCATCGCACGCTGGGCACTCATCACTGCTGCTGTTGTGGCGCTCGTCCTCGGGGCATTGTCGTCGATGGTCGCATCAGGACTCGAGCCACTCGCGGCGACCGCGATCGGGGCAGTCGTCTCGCTCGGTGCGGCCTTCGCGCTGTCGCCGCTCACGGCCGACGGAGCGCGGATACTTGCCCACTACCACGCCTTCGAACGCTACTTGAGCGACTTCGGCACCCTTGAGGACGACCCCCCCGCCTCCGTCATCCTGTGGAACCGCTACCTCGCGTACGCTACCCTGTTCGGAATCGCCGACCGTTCACTTGCTGCACTTGACATGCGGCTTCCCGCCCTGGCCGGCATGCCGGACTTCGAGCCGTTCAGAGCCTGGATCGCGGCCGACTAGCGGCGCTGCACGGCCGAAGCCAACGACCTCACGAAATCGCCGAGCGCGACCGGGTCATCCTGCCGTTTCACGAGTGCGCTGCCGACGATAATGCCGTCAGCGATGCCAGCCACATTCGACACCTGCTGTGGTGTGGACACACCGAAACCGACTGCGACCGGCAACGACGTAGAAGCACGTACTCTGCCTACGAGTGCCGTGAGCTCGGCAGGCAGCTCGGCCCGCTCCCCGGTCACGCCGAGAGAACTCACGACGTAGACGAAGCCGGCGGATCGCTCCCCCACAAGCGCGAGCCGCTCGGGAGTCGACGTGGGAGCCGCAAGGAATACCGTATCGATGCCGCGAGAACGTGCCTCGCGCATCCACTGTGCCGCCATCGGGTTATCGGGTGGAAGATCGGGCACGATGAAACCTGCAATGCCTGCCTCGGCGGCTCGTCCGGCCACAACAGGAAAGCCCATTCGCATCATCGGGTTGAGGTAGGTCATCACGACCAGCGGCGGCATATCCTCGATCGTGGCGGCTTCCGCGGCCAGATCGAGCGTCTCAGCGAGGCCGAAACTACCATCACGGGCGCGAGCGACCTTCGCGGCGTGTTGGATGACGGGCCCATCGGCGAGCGGGTCAGCGTAGGGTACACCAAGCTCGATGACATCAGCGCCCGCTAGCGCGACAGCCCGCAGCGCCGCAAGCGAGCCCGCGCGGTCGGGGTAGCCGCCCATCAGGTATGCGACGAGAGCTGGCCTCCCCTTGCGGAAGGCCACCTCAAGCCGCGAGGGTATCTCAGTCGGTGCCAAGTCCCGCCTCCCGAACGATATCCATGTCCTTGTCCCCGCGGCCAGACACATTCACGACCACGACCGCGTCGGGGCCGAGTTCGGCCGCAAGCCGCGGCAACATCGCAAGCGCGTGTGAGGACTCGATCGCGGGGATGATACCCTCTGTGCGCGTGAGCAGCGCGAATGCTTCCAATGCCTCGGCATCGGTGACCGCCTCATAGCGGACGAGCCCGGCGTCTTTGAGGCTGCTGTGCTCCGGCCCCACGCCAGGGTAGTCCAGGCCAGCCGAGATAGAGTATGCCTCGAGCGGGTTGCCGGCATCATCTTGCAGCAGGTAGCTGTAGAAGCCATGCATCACGCCGGGTGTGCCCTTGGTGAGCGCGGCACCGTGCTTGTCGGTCTCGATGCCGAGACCCGCGGCCTCAGCACCGACCAGCAGCGGACGCGACTCATCAGGCAGGTTACGGAGGAAGGGGTAGAACATGCCGATGGCGTTGCTGCCACCACCCACACAAGCGATGACCGCATCGACGTGTCCCACACCTTTCACCTGCAGCTGCGCGAGCGTCTCCTCACCGATGACCGACTGGAACTCGCGCACGATCGCCGGGTACGGGTGTGGTCCGACGGTGGAACCGATGACGTAGAACGTGTCCTCGACGCGCTCGACCCAGTGCCGCAGCGCCGCGGTGACGGCATCGGCGAGCGTGCCACCGCCTTCGGCCACGGGTACCACCTCGCTGCCGAGAAGTCTCATCTTGTAGACGTTGAGCGCCTGACGACGGATGTCCTCCACGCCCATGAACACGGCGCACTCCAGACCCATGAGAGCCGCCGCAGTGGCCGTGGCCACGCCGTGCTGACCGGCGCCGGTCTCGGCGATCACGCGGTGCTTGCCCATGCGCTTGGCGAGCAGACATTGGCCGAGCGAGTTGTTGATCTTGTGCGCACCGGTGTGGTTGAGGTCCTCGCGCTTGAGATAGACCGTCCCCAGACCGACCGCTTCGGCCAGGCGCTCCGCCTTATAGAGCGGCGTGGGGCGGCCGACGTAGTCGCGCAGCAGATAGCCGAGTTCGTTGCGGAACTCAGGATCGTTGAGTGCGGTCTCGTACGCTTTGGCCAGCTCGGCAAGCGCCGGTATGACCGTCTCGGGCACGAACGTTCCACCATAGGGGCCGTAGAAGCCCTGGGCGTCGGGACTCGAATACGCAGACTCGACGGACGGCAGGAGCACGTCAGACATTCCGATCCTCCTCATCGGCCGCCCGGACGGCGGCAACGAACGCGCGAAGCTTCATGCGGTCTTTGTGACGGTTGCGCTCCTCTACACCGGAGGAGACATCGACCGCGAGAGGGTGGAAGAACCGGATAGCCTCGGCGACGTTCACTGGCGTGAGGCCCCCGGCGATGATGAGAGGAACCCAACCGGGGAGTGCCGCGGAATGAGTTTGCCAGTCGAATACTTTGCCGGTCCCGCCGCTCTTTTGCGGGCTGTACGTGTCGAGAAGGAGAGCGGCGACCGCGCCCCGGAAGGGCTCGGCCACTACAGAAGCGAAGTCCGTGCCGACTTTGAACGCTTTGATGACGGGTACCGGGACCGCAGCACAATCGGCAGGCGATTCATCACCGTGGAACTGTACGGCACTCAGGCCGAGACGGGCGATGGCGTCCGCGACGAACCCGGGATCGGCATCCACGAACACGCCGATGCGCGCCACGAACGGCGGCACACTCGCAAGTGCCTTCTCGGCCTCGACAAGTGTCACCTCACGCGAACTGGGCGCCAGAACGACGCCCAGGGCGTCAGCGCCCGCCTCGACCGCCATGGCGGCATCGGTCGCGGTGGTGATGCCACAGATCTTGATGCGCGTTCGTTGCGTGGTGACCATCCCTTTCGAGTACGGAAGGGGGCGAGCCTGCGCCCACCCCCCTTCCCTGTGAGCGCTACTCGTTCTCGCAGAGCGTGGCGCCTGCGGCGAAATCGTAGTCGACCATCTTGCCGGAGTTGTACGCCTCGTAGGCCGAGAGGTCGAAGTGGCCATGGCCCGAGAGGTTGAAGAGCACGACCTTGTCCTCGCCTGCCTCCTTGGCAGCAAGCGCCTCATCGATCGCCGCGAGGATAGCGTGGCTGGACTCCGGCGCCGGCAGGATGCCTTCGGCACGCGCGAACTTGACTGCGGCATCGAAGCACGCGACCTGGTTCACTGCGATCGCCTCGACCTCGTCCTCATGCACGAGCTGGCTGATGATCGGCGAATCGCCATGGTAGCGCAGGCCGCCGGCGTGGATACCTGCGGGAACGAAGTCATGGCCGAGGGTGTACATCATCATCTGCGGCGTCATCTTCGCTTCGTCACCGAAGTCGTAGCGGTACTCACCTGCCGTGAGCGTGGGACATGCCTTCGGCTCGACGGCGACCAGGCGGGCGTTGGACTTACCCTGTTTGCGACGGTAGTAGTACGGCATGGCGATCCCGGCGAAGTTGGAGCCTCCACCGATGCATCCGATGACGACATCGGGCTCGAGGTCGGCCATCTCCATCTGTTTGATCGCCTCAAGGCCGATGATCGTCTGGTGCAAGCACACGTGATTGAGCACCGAGCCCAGCGAGTAGTGCGTGTCGGCGTTCATCGCGGCGACCTCGACGGCCTCCGAGATCGCGATGCCCAGAGAACCCGTGGAGTCCGGATCCATCTTGAGCACGTGGCGGCCGGCATTGGTCAGAGTCGACGGACTCGAGTGCACCGTTCCTCCGTACGTCTCCATGAGCGCTCGACGGTACGGCTTCTGCTCGTAGGAGACCTTGACCATGAAGACCTCTACCTCGATGCCGAACAGTGCACCGGCGATCGCGAGAGCGCTCCCCCACTGGCCTGCGCCGGTCTCGGTCGAGATCTTGGCGATGCCTTCCTGCATGTTGTAGTACGCCTGCGGGATGGCAGTGTTGGGGTTGTGCGAGCCTGCGGGCGAGACACCTTCGTACTTGTAGAGGATCTTGACGCCCTCAGGCAGACCGAGATCCTTTTCTAGCTGCTTGGCCCGCATGAGCGGCGAGGGCCGGTACGTCTTGAAGACGTCGAGTACCGCACCCGGGATGTCGATGTAGCGCTCTGTGGCCATCTCCTGCTTGATGCACTCCATCGGGAAGAGCACCGCAAGCTGCTCCGGACCGATCGGGTTACCCTCGGCATCCAGTGGTGGATCGAGCGGCTTAGGCAGATCCGGCAGCACGTTGTACCACGCGGTCGGCATGTCCTTCTCGTCGAGCAAGTACCGTGTCTTATCAGGCATGGTTGATCCCTCCTTTGTCGCCGGCGACGCCAGTGGCTTCCCTATAGGCACCGGAGTCCTTGTACACCCCGGTCAACTCCTCGAGTATCTCCTCGGGGAACGGCGCCCGCATGAGCGTCTCCCCCACGAGTACCGCGTCGGCGCCCGATGACGCCGCAGTGAGAACCTCGCGACGCCCCTTCACTCCACTCGCGGCAACGACGATCGCGCCCGCGCGCTTGGCTTCGGCCACGATGCTGCGGGTCGCCTCCACGTCTACCACCAGCGTGTGCAGGTCGCGACTGTTCACGGCGATGACGTGCGCACCTGCGTCGAGTGCAACGAACAGCTCCGAGGGACCCGCAACCTCGACCAGGGGCATGAGTCCGAGCGTCTCGGCCAGGTCGATGTACTCGCCGATGTCAGCACCGAGCACGCTGACCATGAGCAGCACCGCATCGGCGCCGTGACCGCGCGCGGCGAACAGCTGCACCGGGTCCACGACGAAGTCCTTACACAGCACCGGCAGGTCGACGGCGTCGGCCACGTCCGAGAGGTCCGCGAACGACCCGCCAAAGGACTCCGGCTCCGTGAGAACGCTGATGGCTGCCGCACCACCGCGCTGGTAGTGCAGCGCCTGCTTTGACGCCTCGCACTCCGCCGTGATGATGCCTGCCGAGGGGGACGCCTTCTTCACCTCGGCGATGACGGCGACGTCGGTGCGCTCACTCAGCGCGGCGGTGAAGTCGCGCACCGGGCGCGCGCAGCACGCGAGACGCTCGAGGTCGGCGGGCGTCAGATGCCCGAACTCGGCGGCGATGCGCTCCGTGCGGCGCGCGATCATATCGGTTAGGAAGCTCACGCGCTCGCCTCCCCCGCGAGTCGCTGGCTGACGGCGATGAGCGCCTCGAGACGCGCGAGCGCTTCGCCGGAGTCGATGGAGGTGCGCGCGAGCGCCACGCCCTCGGCGAAGTCGGCGGCCTTACCGGCTGCGACGAGCGCGGCGGCGGCGTTCATGAGGATGATGTCGCGCTTGCCGGAGTGCTCACCTGACAGGATCGAGCGGATGGATGCGGCGTTCTCGGCGGCATCCCCACCGGCGAGGTCGGCGACCGAGCCGCGTGCGATGCCGAACTGCTCGGGCGTGATCGCGAACAGGCGCACGCCATCGGGCGTCGCCTCGGCCACCTCGGTGGGACCGGACGCAGAGACCTCATCCAGTCCCGGGTGTCCGTGCACGACGAGGACCTTCTCGGCGCCCAGGCGTGCGGCCACCTCGGCCATGACGGGCACGAGTGCCGGATCATAGACGCCGAGCAGCTGACGCTTTGCGCCGGCCGGGTTGGTGAGCGGGCCGAGGATGTTGAAGACGGTGCGGATGGCGATCTCGCGGCGCGGCGGTCCCGCGTGACGCATGCTGGCGTGCAGCGCCTGCGCGAACAGGAAGCCGACGCCGGTCTCGTCGATGCAGCGCGCCATCTGCTGCGGCGTGAGGTCGATGCGCACGCCGAGCGCTTCCAAGACGTCCGCGCTGCCCGAGCGTGAAGAGACCGCACGGTTGCCGTGCTTGGCGATCGGCACGCCCGCTCCCGCCACGACGAACGCTGCGGTCGTGGAGATGTTGAAGGTCGCAAGCCCATCGCCACCGGTGCCGCACGTGTCGATGTAGCCCTCTACGGTGGGCCGCACTGCCGCGGCGCGCTCGCGCATCGCACGCGCGAAGCCGACGATCTCGTCGACGGTCTCGCCCTTCATGCGGATGCCAGTCACCAGCGATGCGATCTGCGCCGGCGTGGCCTCGCCGTCCATGATGAGTCCCATGACCGCATACGCTTCGTCTTCGCCGAGCGACCCGCCGGTGACGACGCGGTCGATTGCGGCCGGGAGCGTGGCGACGGGCGTGGCGGCGGTGCGGGGTCCGGCGCTCAGACAGTCCTTGCCGGGGACCCTCGCCGCCTCCGGGCGCTCATCGCGCCCTGCGGCGGCTCCCCCGACTGCGGAACTCGCGGCGGACCCCATCCCCGCCGCCACGCCGTCGATCTCACCCGTGAGCGTCAGGAAGTTCTGCAGCACCTTCGTGCCCTCGGGAGAGAGCACACTCTCGGGGTGGAACTGCACGCCGAACACCGGCAGCTCGCGATGGCGCAGCGCCATGATGAGGCCGTCGTCGGTCTTGGCGGTGACTTCTAACTCGATAGGCAGGCTGTCGAAGTCGACGACCAGCGAGTGGTAGCGCGTGGCGGTGAACGGGTTGGGCATGCCCTCGAGCAGGCCGGTGCCGCTGTGGTAGACGTCGGCGGTCTTGCCGTGTACAGGACGCGGCGCGCGGACGATGCGCCCGCCGAAAACCTCGCCGATCGCCTGGTGGCCGAGACACACGCCGAGCACCGGGATGCCCGCTTCAGCGGCTGCCAAGATGACGCCCTCCGAGACGCCCGCGTCACCCGGCATGCCGGGCCCGGGCGAGATGACGACGCCTCGCGGCGACATCGCGACCACCTGGCCGGGACTCACCGCATCGTTGCGCTCAACCCGAACGTCGGCGCCAAGCGCTCCCAGCAGCTGGACGAGGTTGTAGGTGAAGCTGTCGTAGTTGTCGATGACAAGGATCATGACGCGTCCTCCTCGGCACTCATGCCCGCTGCGAGTTCGAGCGCATGGTGCAGCGCCCGCGCCTTGTGCAGCGTCTCTTCGTATTCGCTCTCAGGGTCGGAGTCGGCCACGATGCCGGCGCCGGACTGCA
This sequence comes from Coriobacteriia bacterium, assembly GCA_030655755.1. Lineage (GTDB taxonomy): Bacteria > Actinomycetota > Coriobacteriia > Anaerosomatales > Anaerosomataceae > UBA2279. The sequence goes on along the minus strand of JAUSOQ010000057.1, from coordinate 60,038 downwards.
GGTAGGCCATCCCACCGGTGATCATGACGGTGCGGATGGTGATGCACATGTCCATCGCGCCATCCACGCCCATGTAACCCACGGTGCCCGCGTACGGTCCGCGCGCGGCCGGCTCGAGGTCGCGGATGATCTGCATCGCGCGGATCTTGGGAGCGCCGCTCACGGTGCCTGCCGGGAACGTCGCGCGCAGGGCATCGAAGGCGTCCTTGCCCTCGGCCAGTGTGCCCGTGACGTTGCTGACGATGTGCATGACGTGGCTGTAGTTCTCGACTTCCATGAGCTCGTCCACGCGCACCGTGCCCGGCTGACACACGCGCCCGAGGTCGTTCCTGCCGAGATCGACGAGCATGACGTGCTCGGCACGCTCCTTCTCATCAGCCAGCAGATCAGCGCGCAGCCGTCCGTCCTCGGCGATATCGGCGCCACGCGGACGCGTACCGGCCAGCGGTCGGGTGAGCACCTGGTCGCCCTCGACGCGAACGAGCGGTTCGGGGCTGGAGCCCACAAGCGTCACCTCGGGCGTGCGGATGTAGAACATGTAGGGGCTGGGATTGACCGCGCGCAGGACGCGGTAGAGGTCGATGCCGTCGCCTTCGAAAGGTGCCGAGAAGCGCTGCGAGAGGACGACTTGGAAGACGTCGCCTGCGGCGATGTGCTCTTTGGCGATCTCCACCTGCGAGATGAACTCCGCACGCGAGGTGTGCTCGCGAAGCGGCACGATCGCCGAGGCGCCCACACGGCCGAGCTGCGCGCCCGCCGGGCCCTTGCGCAAACGCTCGAGCACGGCGTCTATGCGCGCGACGGCCTTCTCGTACGCCTCGGCTGGCTTAGAACCCGGCCGCACCGGCGCGATGACTTGCATGATGCGGCGCGCGTGGTCGAACGCGACGATGACGTCGGTGAACATGAACGCGAGGTCCGGCACATCCAGCTCGTCATTGCCGTGACGCGGCACCTTCTCAAAACCGGAGGCGACCTCGTATCCCACATAGCCCACCGCGCCGCCGACGAAGCGCGGCAGTCCCTTCACGCGTGCCACGGTACCCGCCGAGAGATGCTCGGCCACAGGACGCAACGGATCGGGCGCGGGAACCGTGCGTGCGTGTCCGCGCTCGGTGATCGTGGTAAGCCCGCCACTTGCCGAGATGACCTCGCTCGCGCCGATACCGAGGAAGGAGTAGCGGCCCAGCCGCTCCCCGCCCACGACCGACTCGAGCAGGTAGGCGTAGTCGGCGCCTTCGGCCAGAGACAAGAACGCGCTGATAGGTGTTGAGAGATCGGCGTAGAGTTCGCGCGCCACCGGCACCACGTCGTGGTCGGCCGCCAGTGCTACGAACTCATCTTTGCTTGGCAGTATCACTCTAACAACTCCGTTTCTGGCCCGGAAAAGACAAAAGCCCCTCATCCTCAAGGGACGAGAGGTCTTCTCGCGGTACCACCCTTGTTGACCCGCAACTACTCCGGGCCCACTTGTGTCCTGCAATACGGGAACTTCAGATCAGCTCCGATATCCGGCCCCTTGTATCGGTGGGTGTCCGCCGGGACTAATAGGCGCGTGACCGTTGTCCCAGAGCCTCCGAGGTCCATTCGTCCGAACGTTCACGCCGGATTTCCACCATCACCGGCTCTCTATGCTTCACGTTCGAAGTACTCGTCCTCTTCACAGGCCGTGTCTTCGATTGGGGGTTACTCTAGCACCGCCGCACGGGCCTGCGCAACCTTTCCTCTCACTACGGCACCTCGGGCGCCTCGACACCAGGCACATAGTCCGGGTCGCCGATGCAGTACAGATAGCCGTCGCGCGCACCGATGTAGATACGGCCCTGCCACACGATCGGCGTGGACTCGTAGGTGCCGCCGCCACGGAACGAGATCGTCTCGGACACCTTCACTTTGTAGGGCACTCCGGCCTTATTGTGGAGCAGCACGCCCTCGGCGCTTGCATTGGTGGTGGTCTCGACGCTGTACACATGCACCGTGGCGTCGTAGCCGGCCGCGACGATGCGGTCCCCCACGATGATCGGCGTCGATATCGCGCCGCCGATGTCGTCTTTGAACACCATCACCGGCGTGGGCAGATTCGGCTCCAGGTTGGGGCCGGGCACGGTCGTTGAGGCCAGATCGTCTTTGGCCACCACGTAGAGGTTGCCGTCGATCGCGGTGAACGCGACCAGACCGGGCAGCCGGCTACCGGGGTTGTAGGAGTCGTTCACGCTCGCGGAACCGATGACGCCGCCGAGCCAGTCGGCGAAGTTGCGGTCGCCCGTGGGGAAGTACCACACCACCGACTCCACCGCAGGCTTGGACGGGTCGAGCTTGTAGACGCCGCCGTGACCCTTGATGTACTGCTTCTCCACCTCGACGATCAGAAATCCGTCGGAGGTGGTGACCGTCGTCCCATCCATATCAGAGCCGGTGAAAAAGTCCCATTCGACCTCGAGCGTGTCCTTGTTCATCCCATACACGTGCCCGGAGCCCGACGCGATGTACACGCGGTCGCCGAGCAGCGCCGGCGAGGCCTCGAGCACAAGATTACCGCCGTGGCTTGAGGCGCGACTGTCCCCCAGCAGCAGCTGATGCGCGAGCGTCTTGGGCGTCTGCCAGCTCTTCCAGGACTCGGTCGAGAAGGGATCGAGCACATACATGTCGCCGGACTCCACACCCACCCACACCTTGCCGTCGAGCACGAACCCGCTGCCGTCGGCATCGCGGCTGTAACTGCGCGTATGCGGCACCGGCAGCCGCCAAAGCTCCTTGCCGGTCGCGTAGGAGACTGCACGGAAGGGTGCGGTGTCCGGGGCCGAGATGCTGCTCGGGAAGCCACGCCGAGAGCCCACCATCACCGTGTAGCGGCTGAAGTCATCGGGCGCAGCAGGGTCGGCGAACACCGTGGGGCTGCCTTTGATGACGTCGGGAAACTTGTAGGTCCACAGCGTCTCGCCCGTCTCGGCATCGATCTTGCGCAGGTTGTGGTCGAATCCGCCCACCAGCAGGTACAGCTTGCCGTTCTCGCGTACGAGCGCGGGCTGACCGGTCCAGCCGGTGCCGTACCAGGTCACAAGACCGTTGGAGGGTACGGTCGCGGTGCCGTCGGTGCTCGGAGGCGCCTTGCCGGTCCCGCCGGTGGTACCACCGCCGATCTTCGCCTTCCAGATGACCTCAAGTCTGGTCGGCACGGGGCCTTCACCGTAGTAGCGGCGCGTCTCGTCGCCGAGGAAGGTGCCTATCTTGATGCCGTCGGCGTTGGGGTCTTTGCCGGCAGGCTCGGGAATTGTGACCGTAACGGTCTCGAGCACGGAGGCCAGGTCGGGGATCTCTGTGAGTGGAGTAGCCGTCAGTCCGGTATCCACGTCCATCACGCGCAGTCCGATGAAGGCTGCGACACCGATGAGCGCGACCGCAGCGAGAAGCACGAGCGCTATGCGTGCCGGCGACACGCGCCGCTTCTCCGCCGATGCGCCTCTCCCTCTGCGCGCAGCGCTCATCCCCCGTACGCCCCCGTCTCATCGTCGTCGAGTCTTGGTGGCGGCGGACACGCCCATCCCGACAGATTGGGCGCGGGTCGCTGAGCGAGTCCTTCGGCGCCGAGAACCTCGCGCAGATGCGCCACACGCTGGTACTCCGGGTCGTCCTCCGGAGCGAAACCGAACCCGGCCCAACAGTAGAAGAGCTGTGAGAAGGCGTCTCCCGCCGTGGTTACGTGATTATTGCAGTCGAGTACGGACTCCAACGCTGAGAGCATCGAACGCGGGTCTTTCAGCAGCATCATACCCTCGGCGTCAGCCTTCTCGGCAGCCATCCACGCGGCTTTTTGATGCCACCACGAGAGCACCTCGGTCACGACGACCGCGACACCGTAGACGGCGATCCCGGCAAACGCGACGCCCCCGGCGGAGGACGTGTGAGTAGTAGGCAAGGGGGGCATCGTCCGAGCATCGGCCTTCACCAGAAGATGCGCGTCTTCGCGCAGTAGGTCCCGTTCCCGCATCGCCCAGATCGGACCCATGAGCGCCGAGACGGCGGTCGCCCACAGCGTGTCCAATGTCACGACGCGCGCCATGAGATTGGCGAAGACCGCTCGCTGCTGGTCGGCAGTGAGCCGCTCGACGAATCCCTGGGTGATGCCGACGACCGCCCGGCTGTGCGTGCGGCCGAGCGCGAAGGCGTTCACCCGATCGCTATCGATGATGTAAAGCGGCGGCGAATGCTTGAAACCGGCGGCGATGGTGACGTCTTTGAACACACTTTTGGCCGAGGCGAACTCCCCCTTGGCCGTGATGCGAGCACCGAGCCGCTTGACCAGCCACCTCTCGGAGCGCGACAGGCGATAGAGCACCCAGATCGTGGTCGCGAGCATTGAGAGGGCGAACGAGCCGCCCGCAAGCGCAGGCAGCGCCGCAACGGCCTCCGGCTCAGTCTCGGCGATCGCAACGATGAAGACGACGGCCGTACCGAACGCCACGACCAGGCTGATAAGCAACGAGACGATAGTGACGAACAGGCTGGTGAAGACGACGAACCTGATGCGATTGCCGTCGACGCGTTGCCACAGCGTCTCGATCCGCTCGGCACGCACACCGGGCGGCAATGTGTGCCCTGTCATACCCGACGGGCGCGTCATGGCGTGCTACTTGCGCCTGCGGTCGGCCATCTCGGTCGCCATGTCATCGAGCGAGATGTTCTCGCGGACCATGACAACGAGCATGTGGTAGAGCAGGTCGCCCAACTCGTAACGCAGCTGCGTGACGTTGCGCTCGGCGGCGGCGATGATGACCTCGCCGGACTCCTCGGCGATCTTCTTCAAAAGCTTGTCCAGCGGGCCGAGCAGAAGCTTGGCGGTGTAGCTGTCCTCGGGCATGTCGCGCTTGCGCTGCTCGAGGACTGCGAACACATCTTCAAGCACGGTTCCCAGATCGGGCACACTCACGGGCTGAGGTGCACCGAGCGGGTCAAGATCGGTCATACAGTCACACTCCTTGTCTTAAGACAGCGGGATGTTGTCTCCATCAGGAACCGCCGTGGGCGCTTCGCGCTCGGCAACCGGATACAGCGAACGGAAGAAACACGTACGTGCGCCAGTGTGGCAGGCGACGCCCACCTGGTCGACGAGCAGCAACAGCGTGTCCGCGTCGCAGTCGTAGCGGATCTCCTTGACCTCCTGGACGTGTCCCGAGGTCTCACCCTTCATCCAGTACACCTGACGCGAGCGGCTCCAGTACCAGGCGCGACCGCTGCCCATGGTGCGGCTGAGCGCCTCGGCGTCCATCCAGGCGACCATGAGGACCTCGAGGGTGTCGTATTGCTGGACGACGACGGTGATGAGTCCCCGCTTGTCGAACGAGAGCTCCGGCAGTTCCATAAGATGTCCTCTCTCCACTACCGTCGCTATCGGCGACGGGTCAGTTGCTTCTCGGCGAACAGTAGACCCATCACGGACGGGACTGCGATGATGACGAGCGCGCCGAGCCAGGCGCCCGGCGAGGCGATCGTCGATGTCCAGCTCTCCGGCGACTGAGACAGCAGCAAAGCCCCCACCAGCGCCACCGCCGAGAAAGCTCCGGCCAGCACGCCGGCAGCCATCCTATCCGCGAAAAGCGCCGCACGCATCACGCCGATGGTCACACCCATCCACCACAAGATGATGACGAGCATGCTGATACCGAAGCCGACCGTGCCGAACTCGGAAAGCGCACCGCTGTTGATCGCCCACATGAACCAGGCGGCGACCAGCGCGGGCACCGAGCCCGCGGCAGCAGCTGCGATGATCGGCCAACGCCGAGGTGTGCCATTCGTCTTCTTCATCTACAGCCTCACCGCGATCCCGGCCTGGGCCATGTGCTCTTTGACCTGTCGGATCGAGAACTCGCCGAAATGGAAGACACTCGCGGCGAGCACGGCGTCCGCGTCCGCCTCTATCACGACCTCGGCGAAGTGATCGAGCTCCCCCGCTCCGCCACTCGCGATCACAGGAACGTTGACCTTGTCGGTGATCGCGCGCGTGAGGTCGATATCGTACCCGTCTTTCGTACCGTCTCGATCCATGCTCGTGAGTAAGACCTCTCCTGCGCCGCGTCGCTCGGCCTCCTCGGCCCATGTGACCGCACTCATACCCGTGTTCGTGCGGCCGCCGGAGACGAAGACCTCCCAGCGAGTCGGGCTCGAACCAGGTACTCGCCGAGCGTCTATCGCGACGACGATGCACTGCGCGCCATAGATGCGCGCCGTCTCGGTGATCAGCTCCGGCGTGTTGACCGCAGCCGAGTTCATGGAGATCTTGTCGCAACCTGCGGCGAGCATCGCACGGATATCTGCGGAACAGCGCATCCCTCCGCCCACGGTGTACGGGATGAACACCTCCTCGGCGGCACGTCTCGCCACTTCGAGCATGAGGGGCCGCTCTTCGTGTGTCGCTGTGATATCGAGGAAGACGAGCTCGTCAGCGCCTTCAGTGTCATAGGCTGCCGCGAGTTCGACCGGATCGCCGGCATCCCGCAGGTTGATGAAGTTCACGCCCTTGACGACCCGTCCCGCGTGTACGTCCAGGCAAGGAATGACACGCTTGGTCAGCACAGGCTAGGACTCCTCACCGCAGGCAGTGGCCAGAGCGTCTTCCAGCGTGAACACGCCCTCGTAAAGAGCGCGACCGATGATGACACCCTCGACCTGCAAGCCGATCGTGAGCAGGTCTGTGATGTCTTGAAGCGAGGAGACCCCGCCCGACGCGATGATCGGGATACCGACCTGGGACGCCAGCGCACGGTATGCGCCGTAGTTCACGCCGGTCTGCAGCCCGTCACGACTGATATCGGTGTAGGCGAGACGGCGCACACCCAGCACTTCGAGTTCTCGAACGAGTCCCAGCACGCCATACTCGGTGCCTTCGCGCCAACCCTGGATCGCGACCTTCCCGTCACGCGCATCCACACCGGCGACGATACCTTCGAAACGCTCGCAGGCCTCAACCACAAGTGAGGGCTGTGTGATGAGAGCGGTGCCGAGAACGGTGCGCTGCACGCCCGAATCATAGATACGCTCGAGCATCTCCATCGAGCGGATACCGCCACCCATCTGGACCGGGATGCCCTCGCCAACGATGCGCCGGATGATCGGCAGGTTGACGGGTTCCCCTGTTACCGCGCCATCAAGATCGACGACGTGTATCCATTCGGCGCCTGCTGCAGCCCAGCGTCTGGCCTGGTCGACGGGATCATCATTGTATACGGTCACAGAGTCGAGGCGTCCCTGCCGCAACCTGACGACCTTGCCGTCGAGGATGTCGATCGCCGGAAAGATGATCACAGGCGTGTCTCCTTCACGATGTCACCGAAATTCGCCAACAACCGTAAGCCCATCTCAGAGGACTTCTCTGGATGGAACTGCACTGCGTACGCTGAGCCCCTGTGGACCGCAGCCGCGAATGGCACACCATACTCCGTAAGGCCGATGATACAGGAAGGATCGGCCGGTTCGAGACGATAGGAGTGCACGAAATAGAACGCCGTGTCTTCCGGGACACCTGAGAACAAGCGGCTCTCACGTGGGTAGATCACCGTGTTCCATCCGATGTGCGGGATCTTCACACCGCCGGGCAGTCGCGTGCAGGCACCGGGAACGATGCCCAGACCTTCCCACTCCCCATCCTCCAGGCCCACATCGGCAAGAAGCTGCATACCCAGGCAGATGCCGAGGAACGGCGTTCCCTCGGCCACCCGTGCAACAACGAGATCCCAGAGCCCCGAGGCCTTGAGGTTCGCAGCGGCGTCGCGAAAAGCGCCCACGCCGGGCAGCACGATACCGTCAGCCGCCGAGACGACCGCCGGGTCATCGGTGACGAGCACGTCGGCGACCCCGGCATGCTCGAAGCCCTTCTGCACACTGCGCAGATTGCCCATACGGTAGTCGACGATCGCGATCACAGCGTGCCTTTCGTGGACGGCACGTCGGCGACCCGCGGATCGATAGAGACCGCCTCGTACAATGCTCGCGCGACAGCCTTGAACGTCGCCTCGATGATGTGGTGTGCGTTCTCGCCTGCGAGTCCTCTCAAGTGCAGCGTGATGCCGGCGTTGGTCGCGAACGCCACTAAGAACTCCTTGGCAAGCGTCGTGTCAAAGGTGCCGATGATCTCGATGGGCACATCCACCGCGTAGTGCAGCTGCCCGCGTCCCGAGATGTCGACGGCGCACAGCACGAGCGCCTCATCCATCGGGACGACAGCGGAGCCGAAGCGGCGGATGCCACGCTTGTCACCAAGCGCACGAGCGAACGCATCTCCCAAGCAGATCCCGACGTCTTCCACCGTGTGGTGCGCGTCCACGGCGAGGTCACCCGTGGCCTCCACACCGAGCGAGGCGCTCATGTGGCGCCCGAGGGCATCGAGCATGTGGTCGAAGAAGGGGACGCCCGTGGAGACCGACACGCTCCCGTCCCCATCGAGATCGAGCCGTAGGGTGATGTCGGTCTCGCTGGTCGTGCGGGTTATCTCGGCGGTCCTACTCATCGGTCGGCTTGCCCCCGTTCTGGTGACGTTCGGCCACAGCGGAGAGGCCGAAGATGTCCGATGCGTGCCGCGAGGCCAGTATCTCCTCCATCGCAACGATGAAGCGCCGTGTCTCATCGTCAGTGCCCACGGTCACGCGTAAGCAGTCCTCAAGACCCGGCGTACGAGAGAAATCCCTGATCAAGATCGAGTGATCGTGCAACAGATCGCGCCACACCGCCGAGGCGTGCGGCACGCGGAACAGCACGAAGTTCGCCTCGGACGCGAAGACCGTGACGCCGTCCATACCGGAAAGCCCATGGATGAGCATGTCGCGGTTCCGCAGTATCTCGTGAATGCCGGCTTGGAAGACGACGCGCTCCCGGAAGACGAGCGACGCCGCCAACTGCGTGAATCGATTGACCGAGTACGGTTGACGCACCTTCGTGAGCTCCCGTATGACGTCCTCGTGCGCGAGCAGGTAACCCGCGCGCAGACCGGCGAGCGAGAACGCCTTGGAGAACGTTCGCAGTATGACGAGGTTGGGGTGGCGCTCCATATGCGGACGCATGGTGTGGCGACTGAACTCGAAGTACGCCTCGTCGATCAACACGAGTGCGTCCGTGGTGTTGAGGATGTCGATGAGCAGCGTCTCGGGGCTGATGTCGCCGGTCGGGTTATTGGGGTTCGAGATCACGATGATATCGATGTCGCCCTCGCTCAGACGCGCCAGCACAGCATCGGAGTCGACCCTGAAGTCCGCCCGACGCGGGATGCGCACGATCTCGGTCCCGGTCATCTGTGCGTCGATGCCGTACATGGAGAACGTCGGTGGCAGATCGAGCAGCTTGCGACCGGGCCCGCCCCACGCGAGCAGGAGGTCTAAGATGAGCTCGTCGCCACCGTTGCCGACCAAGACGTTGACGGGCTCCAGGCCGTTCGCCTCGGCGATCAGCTTCCGCAGGTGATTGGAAAGCGGGTCGGGGTAGCGGTTGATCTCCATGTCACGCACGCGATCAGCGAGCTTTTCAAGCAGCTCCCCCGGCAAGTTAACGGGGTTCTCGTTGGAGGCGAGCATGACCTCGGCGCGTACCTCCTTGGCGTCGTAGGGCACCAGTTCTTCAAGCTCGGGACGCGGTGAGCGCAGGCGATCCATCATGCCTCCTCACCCATCTCGTCCTCCATGCCGAGCGTCATCGCAAGGCGCAGACCGACCGCCCGGGAGTGCGCGTCGAGACCCTCGGCGTTGGCAATGGTCATCACCGCAGGACCGTCCATCTCGAGAGCCTCCAGTGAGTAGCTGAGCACCGAGGACCTCTTCACGAAGTCCTCGACCGACAGCGGACTGGAGAAGCGCGCCGTGCCGCCGGTGGGCAGGACGTGGTTGGGGCCGGCGATGTAGTCGCCGACACTCTCGGGCGTCCACGGTCCGAGGAAGATCGCACCGGCATTCCGGATGGAGCCGAGCAACTCGAAGGGCTCGGCCATCATGACCTCGAGGTGCTCCGGCGCGATAAGGTTCGCGGCGTCCAGAGCCACATCCAGGTCCGGGCACACGACGATGATGCCGTTGTCGGTGAGCGAGCGCTCGACGACATCGGCGCGCGGTGAGTCCTCGAGCAGGATCGCGAGCGCTTGCTCGACCTCGTCGGGAAGCGTGGGGTCGGTCGTGACCAGGTAGGTGGCGGCACGGGGGTCATGCTCGGCCTGCGCCATGAGATCGACCGCCACGAATGCAGGCTCGGCGGTCTCATCGGCAAGTACCAGTACCTCACTGGGACCGGCAAGCATGTCGATACCGACCTCACCCATCACGAGCTTTTTGGCGGCGGTCACGTATGCGTTGCCGGGGCCGGTGATCTTGTCCACGCGCGGGATGCTCTCCGTACCATACGCAAGCGCTGCCACTGCCTGCGCTCCGCCCACTTTGTATATCTCGGTCAGGCCCGCCTCGGCCGCAGCGGCCAGCGTGTACGGGTTCACACTACCGTCCGATGTCGGCGGGACGACCATCGCGATCTCCTCCACGCCTGCCACGATCGCCGGGATGGCGTTCATCAGCACCGAGGACGGATAGCACGCGCGTCCGCCGGGCACGTAGATGCCCACACGGCGCAACGGTGTGACCTTCTGGCCGAGGAAGACGCCGCCCTCCTCGGTGGTGAACCAGCTCTGGGGCACCTGGCGCCGGCAGAAGGACTCGATCGCGGCAGCGGCCAACGCGATGGCTTCTTTGAACTCATCACCGACGACCTCGAGCGCGGCCTCGATCTCCGCCTCGCTCACACGCAACTCCGTCAGCGTCACCTTGTCCAGTTGCGCGGTGTGCTCGAAGACAGCCTCGTCACCGCGTGCCTTCACGTCATCGATGATCCGCTGTGCGACGCCTAAGACCTCGACGTCGATACCGCCGGAGCGGGCGATATCGGCAGGCGTGAGACGACGGCCACGGACGAGTTCGATGCGGCGCATCATGAGACGTCATCCTCTCTGGTGAGCGGCACGACAGCCGCGATACGATCGGCAAGCTCGGTGACGCGCGCTGATTCGGTACGCATGCTCGCCGGATTCGCGACGAAGCGCGCCGTTGAGGCGAGTACCTCATCGACGATGCGTAGCCGGTTCTGAGCGAGCGTGCTGCCTGTCGCCGTGATGTCCACGATCTGATCGGCAAGCCCGATCAACGGGGCGAGTTCGATGTTGCCGTGCAGCTTCACGACCTCGACCTGCACGCCGCTCTCCGCGAAGTGCTTCTCGGTGATGCGCGGGTACTTGGTGGCCACTCGGATAACGCCGAGGTGGCGGTAGAGCTCCTCCACACTGCGCACCGCATCCTCTGGCTCGGCCACCACGAACCGGCAACCGCCAAAACCGAGGTCGAGCAGTTCGACGACGTCGAGATCGGCTTCGAGCAGCACGTCCTTGCCGGCGATCGCCACGTCCACGCCGCCGTATGCCACGTAGACAGGGATGTCGGTGGGACGCGCGATGATGAAATCCATATCGGCGGTGGACACCATGAGTTGACGGCCGGGGTCGGCAAGGCCACCAACGTCCACGCCAGCCGTGCGAAGCACGCGTACGGAGTCATCGTAGAGTGCGCCCTTGGGCACGGCTATGCGGAGCTTGCCGCCGCGCGAGCGCGACCCGGGATTGCGCGCGATCATCGCGCACCCTCCTCTCGGTCGGCTGCCCACGTCATCGTCGGCGGCGCCGGAAATGGCGTCTGAAGCGGCAAGGCCCGCTCCCCCGCCCGATCGAGGCGATAGACGCGCTTCCCCTCGACTTCCAGCGCCTCCTCGGCGTCTGCCCGCTCCGCCTCGGCAAGAAGCGCTCGACCACTTCTGGCGACCGCGATCCGGACACACCAGCCAGCGATGCGCAGCGCAGCGGCTGCCGAGAAGACCTCTGAGGGCACCTCGCCGCCGATGACCGCGTCCAGGGGCCGGACTCGCGGAGTCGCACCCTGTTCTGCCAGCGCGATCATGATGCGTTCAAGGCCGAGCGCAAAACCGGCGGCTGGCGCCGGTGCACCGAACTCGGCAAGTACGCGATCGTAGCGGCCACCCCCGCCGAGTGGGAGACCGAGGCCGGGAGCATAGACCTCGAGCACGAGACCCGTGTAGTAGTCGAAGGAACGCATGATGCCGAAATCCACGGTGACCGCGCCGGTAAGGCCGGTCGCCTCCAGGATGCGGTACGTCTCGCGGATATCGCGCAACACACCCGCACAGCCGCACGCAGCCGCGTATACACCGGCAGCTTCGATGGCATCGGCGCCGCCACGAATGCGCGGTACAGCACGCAGCGCGTCACCGACCGCATCGGGGACCTTGTCATGCCGGGACAGGCGGTCGATCTCGACGAGATTCCGCTCGTGAGCAGCATCGAGGACCGCTTGCCCCCAACCCTCCGACAGCCCCGCCGCCTCGATGAGTGCGCGCAGCAACTGCACGGTGCCGAGGACGATCGCGTACGCACTCAGACCGGCAGCAGCAAGCGCGTCAGCCAGCACGGAGATGATCTCGGCGTCGCCTTCAGGTCCGGGTGCACCCACAAGCTCCACCCCCGCCTGCGTGAACTGGCGCGACTGGCCGCGCAAAGACGCGTACTCGCGAAACACCGGCGCAACGTAACGGAAACGGTGCGGACCAGGCTCGGCGGACAGACGCGATACGACCAGCCGCGCGATCGGCACCGTCATCTCGGGCCGCAGCGCAAGCAGGGAGCCATCGATGTCGAACAGACGGAACGCGGTCGCCTCGAGCGAACGCCCGACCGCCGCCTCTAAAGTCGCGTACTCCTCGACCACCGGCGTCTCGACGGGCCCGTATCCCCACGAATCGAAGACGTCGCTCATGGCCGAAGCGACGGCTTCACGTTCGGCCGCCTCGGCAAAAAGCACATCTCGAAATCCCCTCGGGGTCACTGGACGCACCAGCACCCACCTCCTGTACTTTGCTTTACTACACTACAGTGCTGCAGTACTGGAGTATAGCAGGGTCCGCGTGAAGGTCAACCCTCAGGCCTCCCTTACGCACCCTTCGCCGAGCAGTTCCTTGAGCTCGGCGTGCAGCTGCGCGCTTCCGGCGTTCACCTTGTACTCATCGGGCATGCGAGCCTTCTTTGGTGCATCTCCCCCATTGGTGAGCTCGAGCATCACCGTATCGCGTCCACGATGCTGACCGAGGATCTCTTTGAACCGAGCGCCGCGACCATTGGTGAGCATGCGGACGTCCGAACAGATCCACAGCGTCTGCGGCGGCGCCTCGAAACGACCGTCGGCCGCGAGAAGCTCGACCTCATGCACGATCAGCTTGCGGCCGCGGTCGGAGGACTCCACCTTCGCACGCACGCGCACGATCGCATCCTCGGCCACCACGTCCCGGTACTTCTCATAGACCTGTGGGAACATGACGCCCTCCATGCTTCCCTCAAGATCTTCCAGCACGATCGTCCCCATCAGCTTGCCGGCACGTGTGGCGACCTTGTCGACCTTGGCGAGGATGCCGGCGAACCAGCCAGACATACCATCTGCGAACTCGTCGCTATCGCCGAGCGAGTAGCTGCGCGCTCGCTCAATAAGCTCGCGGACCGCGTTGAGCGGGTGATCGGAGACGTAGATACCGAGCATCTCCTTCTCGAACGCGAGCCTGATGCCCTTCTCCCAATCATCTCCATCCGGCGCCGGAACGGCATCGTCCATCCCATGCTCATCCGCATCGAACAGGTCGAACATCGAGACCTGGCCGCTGTCTTGGTCGCGCTGGCGCTTGAGCGCCGACTCGACACAGGAATCCATCAATGTCATCAGATGCTTTCGGGCGTAACCGGTGGAGTCGAACGCGCCCGCCTTGATGAGTGCTTCAAGCGTCTTCTTGTTCATCTGCTTGAGGTCCACGCGTGCGCAGAAATCGTGCAGCGAGGTGAAAGGACCACCCTCGGTGCGCACCACGACTACATGCTCAACGACCGCCTCACCCACACCGCGGATGCCCGAAAGTCCAAAGCGGATGCTGCTTCCCACCGCAGTGAAGTCCTTGCCCGAGGTGTTCACGTCCGGCGGGAGTACCGTCATGCCGGTGCGATTGCACTCGGCCACGTACTTCACGATCGTGTCGGTCTTGCCCACGTAGCTCGTCAGGACGGCCGCCATGTACTCGGCGGGGTAGTGCGCCTTAAGATACGCGGTCTGGTACGTGACCAGCCCATATGCTGCCGAGTGACTCTTGTTGAAGCCGTACTGCGCGAACTTCTCGATGTCGGTATAGACCTGCTCGGCGATTCTGCGGTTGTAGTCACGGTCCACGGCGCCTTCGACGAACTCCTTGCGTAGGGCGTCGATGATCTCCTGCTTCTTCTTGCCCATGGCCTTTCTGAGCTTCTCGGCCTTGCCCGCCGAAAAGCCGGCCATGTCCATCGACAGGCGCATGACCTGCTCCTGGTAGACCATCGTGCCGTAGGTCTCCTCCAAGATGTGCTTGATACGGTCGTCGTAATACACGACCTTCTGACGCCCGTGCTTGCGCTCGACGAAGTCTTTGACCATACCCGACTGCAGCGGACCAGGACGATAGAGCGCCAAGATGGCGACCAGGTCGGAGAACACGGTCGGCTTCAGGTCCTTGAGCAGCTGTCGCATGCCTGCCGACTCGACTTGGAACACACCGACGGTGTCCGCCCGGCGCAACAGTTCGAACGTCTTCGCGTCGTTCATCGGGATGTGCTCGATGTCGATGTCCACACCGTGATTCACCTTGACGGCACGGACGGCATCCGCGATGACGGTCAGGGTGCGCAGGCCGAGGAAGTCCATCTTAAGCAGACCGAGTTCGGCGATCAGCGTGCCTTCGTACTGCGTGACGATCGCATCGCCTTTGGTGTCGCGTTTGACCGGTGTGTAGTAGTGAAGCGGATCGCGGCAGATGACGACACCCGCTGCATGGACACCCTCCCCGCGCACGATGTGCTCGAGAGAGAGCGCTGCGTCGATGATGCGTTTGGTGTCCCCGCCCGCATTGTACTCGGCCTTGAGGTCGGGATTCTCCTTCAGCGACCCGGCGATCGTCGCGTCCGGCCCCTCCTGGATCTGTTTCGCGATCTTGTCGGGCACGCCGTAGGGATAGCCGAGAACGCGTCCGGCATCGCGTACCGCGGCACGTGCCTTCATCGTATTGAAGGTGATGATCTGGGCGACTTTGTCCTCACCGTACTTCTGACGCACGTATTCGATGACCTCGCCGCGACGTGCGTCATCGAAGTCGATATCGATATCGGGCATGTCGGTCCGCTCGGGGTTGAGGAAACGCTCGAACAGCAGTCCGTGCTCGAGCGGATCGAGCGCAGTGATACCGAGCGCGTAGGCGATGATGGCGCCTGCAGCGCTGCCGCGGCCGGGACCGACACCGATGCCATGGTGCTTCGCCCATTGGACGAAGTCCTGCACGACGAGAAAATAGCCGGCAAAACCCTTGTCGCGGATGACGGTGAGCTCGTGTTCGAGTCGAGCGAGCGCGATCTCGGACACAGGATCGCCATAGCGCTCATGAAGGCCCTGCAGACACTGTTCCTCGAGGTACGCGTTGAGCGAAGACTGCTCGTCGTAGGCGCCGTTCTCGGCACGCACCTGTATGCGTTCGGGGACCTCGAACACCGGCAGGATGATGCGGCCGAACTCGAGCGTGAGGTCACAACGTTGTGCGATGGCGACGGTATTGGATATCGCCTCCGGATAGTCGGCGAATATCTCGGCCATCTGCTCGGCGGACTTCATGTAGAACTGGTCCGAGGAGAAACGGAACCGATCGCGCTCCTCGACCGTCGAGCCGGTGCCGATGCACAGGAGCAGGTCTTGCGCCGGCGCGTCCTCGGCCATGACGTAGTGGATGTCGTTGGTGGCGATCAGCCCCACGCCCATCTCACCGGCCATGCTGGCGATCGCGACATTGAGCTGCTTTTGCGTAACGCCATTGTCGGCGGTGATCCCTTGCTGCTGGATCTCGAGGAAGAAATCCTCCACACCGAAGATACCGGCATATGTCTCCGCCCAGCGCCGGGCCTCCGTAAGTTCGCCGCGCTCGATGGACTTGCTCACGATGCCCGACATGCATGCCGACGTGCAGATCAGGCCCTCGTGATAGCGCTCCAACAGCTCAAGGTCGACTTGAGGCTTATAGTAGAAACCGCCGATGTGGGCCTCTGAGATCATCGCCATAAGGTTCCGGTATCCGGTCTCGTTCTTGGCGAGCAGCAACAGATGGTACAGGTTGGGTTTGCCATCGCGCTTCTTGCGCGAATCGGGCGTGAAGTACGCCTCGCACCCGATGATCGGCTTCACCTTGTCCTGCGCCTTGCGGTAGAACTCGACCGCGCCGTACATCGCGCCGTGGTCGGTGATGGCGAGCGCCGGCATACCGAGTTCAGCAGCACGCTCCACGAGCTTCTCGACCCGGGCATGCCCGTCCAGCAGGGAATACTCGGAGTGTGTGTGCAGATGGACGAAGCCGGACATACTAGGCGCCGTCCTCCCCTTCGAGCTTGCCGAGACGCTCGGCGATGAGAGCATAGCCGTCCGCACCGTAGTTGAGGCTGCGGCTCACGCGAGAGATCGTCGTACTGCTCGCGCCGGTGACCTCCTGGATACGCGTGTAGTGCTCGCCTTCGGCCAGCATGCGCGCGACGGCGAGTCGTTGCGCCATGTCTCCGATCTCACGGATCGTACACACGTCTTGCAGGAACGCGTACGCCTCATCGACATTCTCGAGCGCAAGGAACGCCTCGAGCAGGGCTTCCACTTCAGGCGTGCGAACGCGATCCGAAGACATCGACGACAGGCTCCCGGGTCGTGGCGGACACACAATATGATGTGCCTATCCTACCACTCGGCGGCGATATACCGGGTCGGTCATGGCCGAGCGGAGCCAGCTTTCCGACAGGCGGCGAGGCGACCTGGCGCCATGCTCGGTTGATGCCGCTAGACGACGCGATTGACGAGGCTGCCGATGCCCTCGATGCGAACCTCGACGACGTCGCCGCGTTGCATCGGCCCCACACCGCTCGGTGTACCCGTGAGCACGATATCACCGGGAAGCAGCGTCATGACACCGCTGATGAAACTCACGAGTTCGTAGACATTGAAGATCATGTCCGAGGTACGCGAAGACTGCTTCAACTCACCATTGAGGTACGTCTCCAGCTTGAGATCGAGTGGGTCTATGTCGGTCTCGACCCACGGACCGACAGGACAGAACGTATCGAAGCCCTTCGCCCGAGTCCACTGCCCATCGCGCTTCTGGATATCACGCGCAGTCACGTCGTTGGCGCAGATGAAGCCGAGTACGTGCGAGATAGCCTCGCCGGGTGACACCCGGTGGGTCCGACGCCCGATGACTGCAGCGAGTTCGCCCTCGAAGTCAACACGCTCGACACCTTCAGGGATACGGATCTCGCCCTGCGGCCCGCTGATCGCAGTCGGTGGCTTGAGGAAGATCAGGGGCTCTGAGGGAAGCTCGTGTCCCATCTCCTTGGCGTGCGCCCGGTAGTTGATGCCGACGCACACGATCTTGGTGGGGATGACTGGCGCCAGAAGCTGGGCTTGAGCGAGTGGGACGATGCCCTCGGCCTCCCACGCGGCGAACGGCTCGTCGGAGATGAGCGTCACCGTGGCGTCATCGGCGAGACCGTAGCGGACATCTTCGTCCTGATAGATGCGTACGACTCTCATGCGGGTTCTCTCCCGTGCAGGTATGAACGAACCTTCTGAAAGGTTCATTCAACTACGACTGCACAGAATCCTGCCTCGGATGTAAGAGACCCCACTCGACCGAGTCGACGAGCGCCTCCCATGAGGCCTCGATGATGTTTTCCGAGACACCCACGGTGCCCCAGCTCTTGTCCCCGTCAGCGGATTCGATCAGAACGCGTGTGACTGCGCCCGTGCCCTTCTTCTCATCGAGTACGCGAACCTTGAAGTCATCGAGTGCGATGGCGTCCAGATCGGGATAGAAGCGACCGATGGCGATGCGCAGCGCTTTGTCCAGCGCGTTCACGGGACCGTTGCCTTCAGCCGTAGCGATGTAGCGGTGTCCTTTGACCTGGACCTTGATGGTCGCCTCGGTCATGACCTTGCCGTCCTCGCGCTTCTCCATGATGCAGCGGAACGACTCCAGCGCGAAGAAGGGCTCATAGGTGCCCAGCTCCTTGCGCAGCATGATCTCGAGTGAGGCATCGGCCGCCTCGAACGAGTAGCCATGGTGTTCGAGTTCTTTGATGTTGTCGAGTACCGAGCCCACCGTTTCCTGGTCGCCGGTCAGGTCGATGCCCATCTCCTTGGCCTTCATGGTGAGGCTGGCCCGACCGGCAAGCTCGCTCACCACGACGCGCGCGAGATTGCCGACGAGCGCCGGTTCGATGTGCTCATAGGCGGCCTCGAGCCGTGAGGCTGCGCTCGCATGCACGCCGCCCTTGTGCGCGAACGCACTCGCTCCCACGTAGGGCTGCTGTGGATACGGGGAGAGATTGGCCGTCTCTGCCACGAAGTGCGAGACCTCTGTCAGCAGCTTCAGGCGATCGGGATCCACACTCGTCTCGACGCCCATCTTGAGCACGAGCGCCGGGATGATCGAGGTGAGGTCGGCGTTACCGGCGCGCTCGCCGTAGCCGTTGATGGTTCCTTGTACGTGCACGCAACCGCCGTCGACAGCCACGAGCGAGTTCGCGACCGCGCACGCGGCGTCGTTGTGCGCATGGATGCCGAGCGGCACATCGAGCGCAACGGTCATCTCGGCCACGATACGTGCGACCTCGTGCGGCAGCGTGCCGCCGTTGGTGTCGCACAGTACGACCACGCCAGCACCCGCCTCGGCCGCCGTCTGGCAGACTTGCAATGCATAGGTGGCATCCGCCTTGTAGCCGTCGAAGAAGTGCTCGGCGTCGAAGAAGACGGTGCGGCCCTGCGCCTTGAGGTAGCGCACCGAGTCACCGACCATCGCCAGATTCTCCTCAAGCGTGGTCTGCAGCGTCTCGGTCACATGGATCGTCCAGGCCTTGCCGAAGATGCAGAGCGCCTCGCAATCCGTCTCGAGCAGTGCGGCGAGCCCCTCGTCCTCCTCGGCGGCGATACCCTTGCGACGCGTGGTGCCGAACGCGGTGATCTTGGCGTGCGAGAGCGAAAGTGACTTGGCGCGGTCGAAGAACTCGATGTCTTTGGGATTGGAGCCCGGGAAACCGCCCTCGATGTAGTCGATGCCCAGGTCGTCTAAGCGCATCACGACGCGCAGCTTGTCCTCAGCGGACAGGGATAGCCCTTCACGCTGTGTGCCGTCTCGCAACGTTGTGTCGTAGAGCGTGATCACCTTAGACGCGCTCCAGCCATTCCTCGTAGTCGGACTCCTCGCCATGCACGACGCGGAAGAAGATCTTCTGCAGCTCGAGGGCTATCGGACCGGCCTCGCCGATGACGTGGCCATCGACCGACCGTACGGGCACGAGCTCGGCCGCCGAACCGGTCATGAACATCTCATCAGCACAGTACAGATCAGTGCGCACGAGCGACTCCTCGAGCACGGGATAGCCCAGGTTGTCGGCGATCACCATGATCGAGTCACGCGTGATGCCCTCGAGTAGGCCATCGGAGACCGGCGGCGTGGATATGACACCATCGCGGACGATGAACAGGTTCTCGCCGGTTCCCTCGCAGACCTTGCCCTCTTCGTTCAGGAGGACCGCCTCATTGTAGCCGTGGCGATTGGCCTCGATACGCGCGAGCGAGCTATTGAGATAGTTCCCGGTCGCCTTGATCGCGGGCGGCATCGAGTTGATACCGCGCTGACGCCACGACGAGACACCGACGTCGACGCCTTTGACCAGCGCTTCCTCGCCCATGTAGGTCTCCCAGGGCCACACGGCGATGATCACCTGAACGGGAGCAGGGATCGGGTCCAGACCCATGACACCGTAACCGCGGAACGCGAGCGGACGGATGTAGCACGACTTCAGACCGTTCACGCGAATGGTCGCTTTGACCGCGTCGACCATCTCCTGAACGGAGTAGCCAAGGTCCATGAAAAGCATCTTGGCCGAACGCTCGAAGCGCTGCATGTGTTCGGTAAGGCGGAAAACGGCCGGACCGTCTGTGGTCTCGTAACACCGGATTCCTTCGAAGACACCGGAGCCGTAGTGTAGCGCATGCGTCAGGACATGGACCTGGGCCTTGTCCCAGTCCACCAGGGTGCCGTCCATCCAGATCTTGTCCACTTTTGGAAGTGTCATCGTCAGATCCCCTCGCTTCGCCGACCGCCTCGGGCGTGTCGTCCATAGTACACCGTCAGGAGACGATCCTGGGTGTGTCCCTCTCGGTTTCTATCCAAGCTCCTCGACCACGAGATCGCCCATCGCACTCGTACCCACCATCTTCTGCGGCAGCGTGCTCGTATCTGCGATGTCACGCGTGCGCCAACCCTCGGCCAGCACCGCCTCGATCGCCGCGGCCAGCCTGTCTGCCGCCGCGTGCATGTCGAAGCTGTAGCGCAGCATCAGCTCGACCGAGAGCAGCATCGCAAGCGGATTCGCGACCCTTTGTCCGGCGATGTCGGGAGCACTGCCATGGCTCGGCTCGTAGAGCGCGGTGCCGTCGCCGAGCGACGCACTTGCAAGCATGCCGAGCGAACCGGTGAGCATCGACGCCTCGTCGGAGAGGATGTCGCCGAACATGTTCTCAGTGACGATCACGTCGAACTGCGCCGGCCGGCGGATGAGCTGCATCGCCGTGTTGTCCACCAGCTGGTCGACGACCTCCACATCCGGATACTCCTGCGCCACGCGGTGTGCGACCTCTCGCCACAGTCGCGAGGATTCGAGCACGTTCGCCTTGTCCACCGAGTGCACCAACTTACCGCGGGTGCGAGCGGCGTCGAACGCGACGCGTACGATGCGCTCGATCTCGTACTCGCGGTACTCCATCGTGTCATAGGCACGCATACCCTCGCCGCCGCCGGTGGCCGCACCGGGAACGTCCGTCTCGCGCGCCCGGGAGCCGAAGTACAACCCGCCCGTGAGTTCGCGCACGATAAGCATGTCGACACCCTCGAGAAACTCGGGCTTGAGGCTCGAAGCATCCCGCAGCGCATCGAAGATCTTCACCGGGCGCAGGTTCGCGTACAGACCCAGTCCTTTGCGAATGCCAAGCAGCCCTTGCTCGGGACGCGGCTTGTCGGGGTCTGTCGTGTCCCACTTCGGTCCGCCTATCGCCGCAAGCAGCACTGCATCAGCGGCGTGGGCCTTCGCAAGCGTCTCTTCGGGTAGCGGCGTACCCGTCTCGTCGATGGCGATACCGCCGAGAAGCGCCTCATTGAACTCGAAGGTCATGACCTCTCGTTCGCCGATGACCCGCAACACCTTCACGGCCTCGGCAGTGATCTCCGGTCCGATGCCGTCACCCGGCAGCAGGCAGATGCGTCGTGTCTCGGTCACCTGCGCACCTTCGCTTTCACAGACTCGATCAGGCCACCCTTCTCGATGATGTCCTTTACGAAAGGCGGGAACGGCTGAGCAGTGTAGGTCTTGCCGGTGGTCTTGTTGACGATGACACCGGCGTCGGCATCGACCGTGACTTCGTCGCCGTCTGTGATACCGTCCACGGCCTCGGGAGCCTCCATGATCGGCAGACCGGTGTTGATGGCGTTGCGATAGAAGATACGCGCAAAACTCTTGGCTATGATGACGCTCACCCCGGCAGCCTTGATCGAGATGGGCGCATGTTCGCGAGAACTGCCACAGCCGAAGTTCTCCTCGGC
The DNA here is from genome assembly GCA_030655755.1 of Coriobacteriia bacterium. GTDB lineage: Bacteria > Actinomycetota > Coriobacteriia > Anaerosomatales > Anaerosomataceae > UBA2279. The sequence goes on along the minus strand of JAUSOQ010000057.1, from coordinate 38,267 downwards.
CACAAGGATGTCACCGAACTGGAGCTTGGACACGAAGTCCGCGTCGAGGTCCTCCATGCAGTGCTTGGCAAGCTCCTCGGGCACAGAAGTGTTGAGGTAACGCGCGGGAATGATGACGTCCGTATCGATATCCCGGCCGTATCGGTGTGCAGTACCTTGGAACAACATGATGGTCCTTCCCACTGTGAGTATTGCAGGTGAACAGATGAGACGGGGGCCCCATCCACGAGAATCATACCTGACCCCGCCGATCGGCCGAAACAGAAAATAGACCGGCAACGGTCTTCCTTCGAGACGTCACTGACGAGGTCCTCCCTTGCGACTGGTCGATGGGGGGACTCTCTACGGCGTCAAGAGATCGATGGCCGAGCAGATCATATGGGACCACTTCCGTTCACAGTGAGTCCACCCTTCTTCGATCAATTGCCGCTGACGTCACACAGACCTTCGAGCCATGCGCGCGCGTTGTCGGGAAGCGGATGATCGAGTGCCTGTATCGCGAACCGTGCCGCCTGTCCGTCAAGACCCAGGAGCGTAGCCTCTGTAGCCGCCAGGTAATCCCACATACCGCTCGCAGAGTCCGCGTCAGTCCCCGATTCGACGGATTCGATGATGCGCTCCCATGACCCGCCGGATCCAACGGCTAGAGCCGTGTACTCCGCCTGGTTGAGTTCGAACGCCGAGTCCACGTGCCATGACGCGGCATCGCGCAACTCTTCGAGGGTCTCACCCGGGTATGAGAGTGCCGAAGCGGCATACATCGACGGGTCGTGTGTCATCTGCGCAGTTCGCAACAAGACCTCCGGCGAAGCTCCACCTCGGTCGAGTGCGCGCGCCCAGATGTACTCTGCGCCCACACCTGGCGCCAGAACCACCATTGCAACGACACATGCCGCAATCACGCCCGAACGCAGCGCCCATCCGAACTCAGACCTTGCGATGACATCATCAGCACCGATTCCCTTACAGGACCGATGGTCGGCAGCGGAGAGTAGCGCACCTGATAACATCGCGCCGAACAAAGCCGCCAGCGGGCTGGTCCAGGTGAACATCAGTGAGCCCACAAGGGCCACCTCGGCAGCTACTAAAGCAGCGACACCGAAAGATGCAGACGAGAGAGTCTCGAACAGGCGCTTGGATGCGAAGTACATCGTGCCTAACGCGCCGGCCAACGCGAGCACACCACCGCCGAGCAGCACATACATCAGCAGGTTATGCGGATCGTAAGCGGCAGTCTTCTCGATGCTCACACCGGGTTCAGTAGACCATGTGACCCAGGCCGAGAACTGTTCCGGACCATGACCTATGATCGGCGACTCGGCGATCTGCATAGTCGCGTTACGCCAGATCACCGCGCGTTCGTTACTTGCCTCGGCAAACCGAGCGAAAGTCGTCTCCGAGGAGAGCGCAGAACCCCACATCGTCAACAACAGCCCGATGATGACGATAATAACGACCGCAGCGGCCGACCAGCGGGCTGACGACGAACACCGTCGCGACATGGCGCGTGCGACCGCCACGACAATGATAGCCAACAGCGCCGCGACCCATGCACCACGGGATTGAGAAAGCACAAGACCCGCGAGACCGAACGCCCCGAATGTGATCGCGATCGCACGCCCGACGGTGCCCTTCGCTATCGTCGCCCACGCGATGGCTGCCCCGACCCCGAGCAGCGCAAGCTGGCCAAGGCTCGATGAACTCTCTAGAAGACCGGAGACCTCCCTCGAGTAGCGGTAGCTCTCGGAGAGACCGGCAGCGTCAAGCGCCGCGAAAACCCCGGCTACCGCCCCGGACACGGCCACGATGCGCGTGACCATCTGCAGGTCATCGCTATGCGGAAACGCCAGCAGCATGATCAGCACACCGACCACACCGATCCAGACGATAGCGCCGGTGTGCTGTCCCACGATGCCGAGAAGCGACACACGCGGGTCTACTGCGAATGCGGCACGCACGCACAACCAGACAGCCGTGAGACCAGACGCGACCACCAACGGAACGGAATCACGCGAGAGCGACGGTGGTCCCGTTCGGGTGAGGGCGAGAGCCGTAGCCACGACAAGTACGGCCAATAGACCTGTCAGCGGCGCACCATTACGGGGTCCGAGTACCAGCACCGACAGCGCGAGACCGGACAGCCCGGGCAGTACTACCCGGGCGACCGTGCCTGGGCATGTACCCACTCTCAATGGAATCGCCTCTCCCCGACCACATGCGACACGGCGTCAGTCCAGATCCTCGGGAAGCGCGATATGACCGGCGATCGCCGTTGCCGCAGCGACCGCAGGCGAGCTCAGATAGACCTCGCTCGTGGGATCGCCCATGCGACCGACGAAGTTGCGATTGGTCGTAGCGACCGCCCTCTCCCCTGCCGCGAGAATGCCCATATGACCGCCGAGGCACGGACCGCACGTCGGCGTGGAGACCGCTGCACCGGCGTCGAGAAAGACGTCGAACAGACCCTCGTGCATGGCGTCACGATAGATCTGCTGGGTCGCGGGGATGACGATCAGACGCACGTTTGGGTGCACCTTGCGGCCCTTGAGGATGCTCGCAGCGATGCGCAGGTCCCTCAGGCGGCCGTTGGTGCAGGAGCCGATGACGACCTGGTCGACCCAGACGTCGCGGGAGTCCTCAGCTGCACGCGTGTTGCTCGGCAGATGCGGGAACGCGACCGTCGGCTTGATGCCAGTAGCGTCGATCTCGTAGACGGCGGCGTATTCGGCGTCCGTGTCCGAGAAATACTCGGTCCACGGGCGCTCGGTGCGACCCTCCATGTAGGCGCGGGTCGTATCATCCACCGCGATGATGCCGGACTTGCCGCCAGCCTCGATCGCCATGTTGCAGATGGTCATGCGACCGTCCATATCGAGCGCGTCGATCGTCGAACCGCAGAACTCCATCGCCTGATAGAGCGCGCCGTCCACGCCGATCATCCCGATGATGTGCAGGATGATGTCTTTGGCGCTCACCCATGGGCCAAGCTCGCCTTGTACGATGAACTTGAGCGACGCCGGGACTTTGAACCACACCTCGCCGGTGGCCATACCCGCAGCCGCGTCAGTTGACCCCACACCCGTAGCGAACGCGCCGAGGGCGCCGTAGGTGCACGTGTGGCTATCGGCGCCGATTATCACGTCGCCGGCGCCCACCACGCCCTGCTCGGGCAGTAGCGCATGCTCGACGCCCATGCAGCCGATCTCGTAGTAGTGTGAGATGTTCTGCTCCCGCGCGAATTCGCGCATCATCTTGGCCTGCTCGGCGGATTTGATGTCTTTGTTGGGCGTGTAGTGGTCCGGAACGAGCGCGATCTTCTCCGTGTCCCACACATGATCGACACCGATGCGACGGAACTCGCGGATCGCGATCGGAGCGGTCACATCGTTGGCGAGCACGAGGTCGAGCCGACAGTTGATGAGCTGGCCCGGCTCCACCTCATCCATCCCGGCGTGCGCGGCGAGGATCTTCTCGGTGATGGTCATCGGTCTGGGCATGCTAGAGCTCCTCGGTGATCGTAGGCTTCTGGCTGGTGAGCAGCCTGTTGAGCGCGTTGGTATAGGCCTTTGCCGAAGCGACGATGATGTCACTGTGAGCACCGCGGCCGGTGAAGACGCGGCCGTCCGCACTCGTCACGCGGATGGTGACCTCACCGAGCGCATCGATACCGCGCGTGACGGCCTTGACGGAGAACTCGGAGAGCTCGTTGGGGACGTCGATCAGGCGGTTGATCGCCTTGTAGACGGCGTCGACCGGACCGGTACCGTGGCTCGAGTCGATGAGGTGCTCACCGTCTTGGGTCACGAGCTCGACCGTGGCGGTCGGAATGCCCGGCTCGCCGCAAACGACCTGCACGGCTTTAAGATGGTAGACGTCGTTGACCGTGCGTTCGCTCTCACCAACGAGCGCCTCGAGGTCCTCGTCGTAGACTTCCTTCTTCTTGTCGGCCAACTCGAGGAATGCGGCGTAGATCGGCTCGAACTCCTCTTCGACCAGTTCGAATCCCAGCTCCTGGAGGCGGTGTTGCAGGGCATGACGACCACTGCGGGCGGAAAGCACGATGCTGGAGCCGCCGACACCCACGTCGGCAGGATCGATGATCTCGTAGGTGGAGCGCTCCTTGAGCACGCCGTCCTGGTGGATGCCAGAGGAGTGCGCAAACGCGTTGGCGCCCACGATCGCCTTGTTGGGTTGCACGACAATGCCGGTGATATTGGAGACCAGCCGAGACGTGCGCGTGATCTCGCGTGTGTTGATGGAGGTGTCGGCGCCGAAGATATCGGGGCGCTGACGAATCGCCATCACGACCTCTTCGGTCGCTGTGTTACCGGCGCGCTCGCCGATGCCGTTGATCGTGCACTCGATCTGGCGCGCACCCGCTTTGACGCCGGCGAGGGCGTTCGCCGTCGCCATACCGAGGTCGTTGTGGCAGTGCACCGAGACGATCACGTCCTCGATACCCTTCACGTGATCGAACAGCCCGCCGATGAGCGCACCGAAGTTCTCGGGATATGCATAGCCGGTGGTGTCGGGGATGTTGACGACCGTGGCGCCCGCCGCGATGACCGCCTCGATCACGCGGTAGAGGAACATCGGCTCGGCGCGCCCCGCGTCCTCGGCGTAGAACTCCACGTCCTCTACAAACGTGCGCGCGAGCTTCACCGCCGCGACCGCACGTTCGAGTGCCTCATCGCCGGTGATATGCAACTTGTCGCGTAGATGACTCTCGCTCACGCCGATGCCCGTGTGGAGGCGCGGACGCTTGGCGTTCGCAAGCGCGTCAGCTGCGACCTCGATGTCGTTGGCGACGGCGCGAGAGAGCGCGCACACGACCACCGCATCGCCGACCTCATCGCCAATGGCACGCACGCTTTCGAAGTCACCGGGACTCGAGACCGGGAAGCCGGCCTCGATCACATCGACACCGAGACGTACGAGCTGGCGGGCGATCTCCAGCTTCTCGGCAGTGTTCATGCTTGCGCCCGGCGACTGTTCGCCGTCACGCAACGTGGTGTCGAACACGTATATCTTCTCGGTCATGATGCTCTCCTCTGCCGGATACGGGCGGCCACTCCGGGGTGGTGTGGCCGCCCCGCTTCACGGCGCGAGGGCTAGAGCTCGATGCTCCAGGCTCCCTCGGCGCCGACCTCTTCAGCGATCCGGCCGAGTAGCTCAGGGCCGATCGGTGAGTCCACGTTGATTCCCATCAGCGCGCTACCCCCCATCTCGGTCCTCCCGACCTGCATGGACGCGATGTTGATGTTGGCCTCGCCAAGAGCGCCACCCACCGCACCGACCACGCCCGTCCTATCGGCGTACTTCAAAAACGCCATGTACCGGGTCGGCGCCATATCGAGTTCGAATTCGTTCATGACGACCAAACGAGGCTCGTTCTTCTTGCCGACAAGCGTTGCGCCGAGCTTGACTTCGCCCAGCTCGGTCTTGGCCACGACCACCATGACGCTCATGTAGTCGAAGCTGTCAGGACGCTTGTGCTCCGACATCTGTATGCCACGCTGTTCGGCGTACAGGTTCGCGTTCACGAAGTTGATCGAGTCCTGCGTCACCGCGGTGAGCAGACCCTTGAGCAGCGCCGTCTTGAGGATGCGCGTGTCCTGCTCGGCAAGTGCGCCGATGAAGTGCGCCTCAAGCTCATACACCTGCCCACGTACGATCTGGCCGAGCGCTGAGCCGAGAGCTTCGGCGACAGGGATATAGGGACCGACCTGCTCCATCACGTCAGGTGCGACCGGTGCGATGTTGACTGCGGTCGAAACCATCTCACCCCGAAGGCCTGCGGCCACGAACTGGGCGATCTGCTCGCCCGCGCGGTCCTGCGCTTCTTCGGTCGAAGCACCCAGGTGCGGCGTCACGATGACCTGGTCGAACGCGAACAGCGGAGAGTCGGTGCACGGTTCTTTCTCGTAGACGTCGATACCCGCCGAGGCGACCTTCCCGCTGCGAAGCGCGTCCAGGAGCGCTTCCTCCTGATAGATACCGCCACGCGCGGTGTTCATCAGGCGGACGCCCGTCTTCATCTTGGCGAACTCGGCCGGTCCGAACATGCCGATGGTCTCCTTCGTCTTGGGAAGGTGGACCGCCAAGAAATCAGCACGCGGAAGCAGGTCATCGAGCGTCGGTGCAAGCTCAAGACCCATCTGCGCCGCACGCTCTTCGGAGACATAGGGGTCGAACGCGAGCACTTTCATGCCGAGCCCACGCGCACGCTCGGCCACCAGGATACCGATGCGGCCGAGACCGACGACGCCGAGGATCTTCTCATAGACTTCGGTGCCCGTGAACTTGCTACGCTCCCACTTGCACTGCTTCATGCTCGCGTTCGCCTGCGGGATATTGCGCGCCTGCGCCAGCATAAGCGCGATGGTGTGCTCGGCAGCGGACACGATGTTGCTCGTGGGCGCGTTGCACACGATGACGCCGTGCTCGGTCGCCGCCTGGACATCGACGTTGTCGACTCCCACGCCCGCGCGACCGATGATCTTGAGGTTCACACCCGCCTCGATGACCTCGCGCGTCGCCTTAGTGGCCGAGCGGACGATCAGACCATCGTATTCGCCGATCTTCTCGACGAGCTGCGCGGGGGTCAGGTCGGTCAGAACGTCGACCTCGAACTCCGCTTTGAGCAGCTCGATACCTGAAGCGGCGATCTTCTCTGCTACCAGTACCTTCATCTCTACTCCCCCATGAAGACGGCTTCGGCGGCAATGATGCCGGCACCGCGCTCGAATACGTACCCCAACTCGGCAAGCGTCATCTCGAGCGCCGCAAGCGTCGTGATGATGTCGAACTCGCCGAAGTAGCCGAGATGTCCTACGCGGAAGATGCGGCCCACGTAGTCGTCCTGGCCGCCGGCGATGGTGACGCCGTACTTGTTCTTCATGATCTTGACGATGGCCTTGCCATCGACGCCCTCGGGCACCCACACCGGCGTGACCGCGCTGCCGCGCCCATCGGCGGGAGCGAACAGCTCCATGCCGAGTGCTTCACAGCCCTTGCGGGTCGCCTCGGCCAGCCTGCTGTGGCGGGCGATGACGTTGTCGATGCCCTCTTCACGCATCATCTTAAGCGACTCGGCCAGACCGATGATGAGCGAGACCGGCGGCGTGAACGGCGTCGTCTCCTTCTCGATGTTCTTCTTGTACTTCATCCAGTCGAAGTAGTACTTCGGCAGCGTCGAACGCTCGTAGGCCTTCCACGCCTTCGGGGAGACGGTGAGTGCGGCCAGACCCGGCGGGAGCATGAGCCCCTTCTGCGAGCCGGTCATGACGACGTCCAGACCCCACTCATCGGTCTTGCACGGCACCGCCCCGATGCCGGTGATGCTGTCGACGATGAACACGCAGTCCTCGTAGCCTCTCACGATGGCGCCGATGGCTTCGACGTCGTTGAGCACGCCAGAGCTCGTCTCGGACTGCACGACGACGACGCCGCGCGCACCGGGGTTCGCTGCGAGCGCGACAGCGATGTCGGCAGGCTTGACCGTCTCGGTCCACTCGTAGGCGAGGTCGACGACTGTCAGACCGTAGGCCTTGGCAAGCTGCACCATGCGGTCGCCGAACTTGCCGTTGCGCGCCACGATGACCGTGTCACCGGCGCAGAAACAGTTTGCGAACGAGGACTCCATCGCGCCCGTACCCGAGCACGATAAGATGAGCACATCGCTCTTCTCGGTCTCGAAGACTTCCCTCAGCCCCTCGATGCACTCCATCAAGATGGCCGAGAAGTCAGGCGTGCGGTGGTGGATCATGGGCCGTGCCTGTGCGAGCAGGACCTCCGCGGGTACAGGAGTCGGTCCCGGCGTCATCAGGTACTTCTTCTGCATCGTATCTCTCTCCCTCTTCACAAGGACGGATGTGGCGCCGTCGCCCGGCATCGACGGCCGAGAAAACCGGGTGCTAGTCCTTTTTGATCCAGCTGAACATGCCACGCAGTTCGCCGCCGACCTCTTCGACGAAGTGTTCGGCGTTGATGCGGCGGGTCGCCTTGAACGACGGTGCGGCCACCTTGTTCTCAAGCATCCAGTCACGCGCGAACGAGCCGTTCTGGATCTCCCACAAGATGTCGGCCATGGTCGCGCGGGTCTCATCGGTGATGATGCGCGGGCCTGATACGTAGGCGCCGTACTCGGCGGTGTTGCTGATCGAATCGAACATCTTCGCCATGCCGCCCTCGTACATGAGGTCGACGATGAGCTTGAGTTCGTGCATGCACTCGAAGTACGCGATCTCGGGCTGATAACCTGCCTCGACGAGCGTCTCGAAACCCGCCTTCACAAGCTCGGTCGTGCCGCCGCACAGCACGACCTGCTCACCGAAGAGATCGGTCTCGGTCTCTTCCGCGAAGGTCGTCTCGATGATCGCCGCACGCGCGCCACCGATACCGGCAGCCCACGACAGCGCGATGTCTTTGGCGTTGCCGCTCGCATCCTGATAGACAGCGATCAGGTTGGGCACGCCGGAGCCTTCAGTGAACATGCGACGCACCATATGACCGGGACCCTTGGGCGCGATCATGATGACGTCGATGTCAGCCGGCGGCTCGATCTGGTTGAAGTGGATGTTGAAACCGTGCGCGAAGGCGAGCACCTTGCCTGCGCTCATCGACTCATGGATCTCCGAGTAGTACGTGTGCGCCTGCGTCTCATCAGGCGTGAGCATCATCACGATGTCGGCCTCCTGCGCCGCCTCGCGCGGCGTCATGACCTTCAGGCCGGCTTCTTTCACCTTGTTCCAGCTCTTCGAGCCGGCGCGCAGACCGACACGTACGTCGCAGCCCGAGTCATGCAGGTTCAGTGCGTGGGCGTGTCCCTGCGAGCCGTAGCCGATAACGGCGATCTTGCGCTCGCATACCCACTTCAGGTCGCAATCGCTTTCGTAGTAAACGGTGGCCATGATGTCTCCTCCTGGTCGAAACCCGGTTCCCCGGGAATTGCCCTGTCCGGTCCTTACTGCGGGTCTTTCGAGCCTCGCGCAAGCGCGATCTTTCCCGTACGTGCGAGCTCCTTGATCCCATACGCTCGAAGCAGATCTTCCATCGCGGCGAGTTTGTCGCTGACTCCGGTAGCCTCGATCGTCAGGCTGTTCTTGCCCACGTCCACGATCTTGGCCCTGAAGACGTTGGCGATCTCGATGATCTCGTGACGTCGCTCGGGCGGTGCGTTCACCTTGAAGAGCACAAGCTCGCGGTCGATCATCTCCTTCGGATCCAGGTCTTGGATCTTGAGCACGTTGATGAGTTTATGCAGTTGCTTGGTGATCTGTTCGACGGGCGTGTCCTCGGCAGACACCACGATGGTCATCCGCGAGAGTGTCGGGTCCTCGGTGATGCCAACAGCGAGCGAGTCGATGTTGAAGCCACGCCGGGCGAACAGCGAAGCGATGCGCGTGAGCACGCCGGGCTTGTTCTCAACGAGCACTGACAGTGTATGCGTCATCTACTCCCACACCTCCTCTAGCAGCTCGTCATCGAGCATCTCGGAAAGCGGACCTCCGGGAATGCCGCCGAGCATCTCGTCGATGGATCCGCCGGGCGCCACCATCGGCCACACACATGCCCCTGGAGCGACCCTGCAGTCCACGACCGCAGGTCCGTCGTAGTCGAACGCCTGCTGCAGCACTGCGTCGACGTCCTCGACCTTGGTCGCGCGAAGACCGAGACACCCGTACGCCTCGGCAAGCTTCACGAAGTCGGGCGACTCCTGACCCAGGGTCGTGAACGCGTAGCGCTGGTCGTAGAAGAGCTCCTGCCACTGGCGCACCATACCCAGCACGCCATTGTTGAGGATGACGACCTTGACCGGGATCTTGTTGATGAACACGGTGGCAAGCTCTTGGGTGTTCATCTGGAAGCTGCCGTCTCCGGCGATGTCGATGACGAGGTGATCGGGCCGACCGACCTGCGCGCCCATCGCCGCCGGAAAGCCGAAGCCCATGGTGCCCAGGCCACCGGAGGAGACCCAGGTGCGCGGCTCGCGGATCTTGGTGTACTGGCACGCCCACATCTGGTTCTGGCCGACCTCGGTGCAGATGACGGTGGGTCGATCCTTCGTGAGTTCGCGCACACGCTCGACCACATACTCGGGCATGAGCACGTTCTCTTCAGTGTGGTAGTGCAGGGGGAATCGGTTGCGCCAGTCATCGATGACGCGCATCCACGCATCGGTACGCGGCTCGGCGCCCATCTTGCGGAGCTCGGCGATGATCGCGGTGAGTACATTGCAGGCATCGCCCACGATGGGGACGTCGACGGCCTTGTTCTTGCCGATCTCGGCCGGGTCGATGTCGATATGGATGACCTTGGACTTGCTGGCGAACGCAGCGAGCTTGCCCGTCACGCGATCGTCGAAGCGCACCCCTACGCCGATGAGTAGGTCGGTCTCGGTGATCGTGTAGTTCGTGTACTTGGCGCCGTGCATGCCGGGCATCCCCACGAACAGATGATGGTCCTCGGGGAATGCGCCCTTGCCCATCAGCGTCGTGACGACAGGCAGCTGCATGAGCTCGGCAAGCTCTTTGAGTTCCTTCCATGCTCCCGAGGCGAGTACGCCGCCGCCCGCGTACAGCAGCGGCTTGCGGGCCTTGGAGATCAGCGAAGCAGCCTGTTTGATCTGCTTGCTATGGCCCTTGTACGTCGGCTTGAAACCGGGGAGGTTGACCTGCTCCGGATAGTGGAACTCAAGCTCCCCTTTACTGACGTCGACCGGCAGGTCGACAAGCACGGGCCCGGGACGGCCCATCGTGGCGATATGGAAGGACTCTTTGATCACTTCGGGCAGCTCGGCCGAGCTCTTCACCAGGTAGTTGTGCTTCGTGATCGGGATCGTGATACCCGTCATGTCGGATTCCTGGAATGCATCGGTACCGATGACGTGCGTCGCCACCTGCGCGGTGATCACCACCATCGGGATCGAGTCCATGAACGCGTTCGCGATGCCGGTGATGGTGTTGGTCGCACCCGGGCCGCTCGTCACGATGACTGCGGCGGGCTTGCCGGTAACCCGTGCATAGCCGTCCGCAGCATGCACCGCTGCCTGCTCGTGCCGCACGAGGATGGTCCGCGGACTTTCGACGTCGTAGAGTGCGTCGAAGATGGGCAGCGCTACACCGCCCGGGTACCCGAAGACGACCTCGACACCCTCGGCCTGCAAGGACTTCACCAGGGCCTCTGCGCCCGTGATCCTCATCTCGTCACCTCCTGCGTCGTCCGCTGCTTGTCTGACATCCGATTCACGACAGCACCGCCCCCTCGTCCGCGCTGGAGACGAAGCGCGCATAGCGGGCGAGATAGCCCGTCGTCACCTTCGGTTCGGGCGCCGTCCACTCGCGTCGCCGCATAGCAAGCCGCTCATCGGTCACAGTGAGCGTCAGTGTTCCCGCGTCGATGTCGATCTCGATGATGTCGCCTTCTTCGACCAGTGCCATCGGGCCGCCGTCGGCGGCCTCGGGCGAGACGTGTCCGATCGATGCACCGGAGGTGGCGCCGCTGAAACGGCCGTCGGTGATGAGCGCGACGCTGCTCCAGAGCCCCATGCCCTTCACCGCGGAAGTCGGTGCCAGCATCTCGCGCATACCCGGTCCGCCTTTCGGACCTTCATAGCGGATCACGACGACATCGCCGGCGACGATCTTGCCGCCCAGGATGGCGTCGACGGCGGCCTCCTCGGAATCGAAGACACGCGCGGGGCCGCTGTGCTGACGCATCTCGGCAGCGACCGCCGACTGCTTGACGACCCCTCCGCGCGGCGCAAGGTTGCCCTTCATAACGCGAAGACCACCCTCGGCATAGTACGGGTCCTCGACGGAACGGATGATACGACCGTCGGCGCCGTTGACACCCTTCAGGTTATGGCGCAGCTTCTCACCGGTGGCGGTCATCACGCTGTCATCGACCAGATCGCGCTTGGCAAGCTCGGCCATGATCGCCGGGACGCCACCCGCGAAGTAGAGGTCTTCCATGTGGTAGTCGCTCGCCGGCGAGATACGCACGAGGTTGGGCGTACGCGCGCTCACCTCAGCCCAGTCATCGAGTGTGATGTCGGCGCCTGCCTCGTGCGCGATCGCCGTCAGGTGCAGCACCGTGTTGCTCGATCCGCCGAACGCCATGTCCAGCGTCATCGCATTGCGGATGGCCGCCGGTGTCATGATGTCGCGAGCGGTGATGCCCTTCTTGAGCAACTCCATGACCTGCATACCTGCGTGCTTCGCGAGGCGTATGCGTTCGCTGTAGACAGCCGGTATCGTGCCATTACCTGGCAGACCCATACCGATCGCCTCGGTCAGACAGTTCATCGAGTTGGCGGTGAACAGCCCGGCACAGCTTCCGCACGTAGGACAGGCCGCATTCTCAAGATCGTACAGGTCCTTTTCGGACACCGTGCCCGCGCTGACCTCACCCACCGCAGAGAAGACGGTGTTGAGGTCGACGTCATGCCCCTGCCACTTACCCGCAAGCATCGGTCCGCCGGACACGACGACCGTGGGGATGTCGAGACGGGCGGCGGCCATGAGCATGCCGGGGATGATCTTGTCGCAGTTCGGGATCATGACCATCGCGTCGAACGCATGGCCTTGCACGACGAGCTCGACCGAGTCGGCGATCACCTCACGCGACGCTAGTGAGTAACGCATGCCGACATGACCCATTGCGATACCGTCGCAGATACCGATGGTGGAGAACTCAAGCGGCGTACCGCCAGCCATGCGGATACCTGCCTTGACCGCGTCAGCGATAGCGGCAAGCTGCAGATGACCCGGGATGATCTCGTTGGCCGAGTTGACGACAGCGATGATCGGCCGCGAGATCTCCTCATCGGTAAGGCCGTCGGCCTTCAGAAGGCTCCTATGTGGCGCCCGGGTGAGGCCCTTCTTCATGCGGTCGCTCCGAAGCTCCATGCGTCCACCTTCCCCGAGGGGTCGGCGGCTGCCGCACGTGCCGCATGATGGGCGGTGATCGAGGGGTGTCTAAGAAACGACGAAACCGCCGAGAATGCAGTCACCCCGATCAGGGACGAGAGACTCACTCCCGCGGTACCACCCCGTTTGACGCACGTCGTGACGTGCGTCCACTCATGCGGCAGGTAACGGATGCCACCGTCCCGTCTTACTTGTCCCGGTTCCCTGCGGAGGTCGTCCGCACGCGGGTATCGGTCCGTTCTTCCGGTCGGCTCAGGGGTGAGTTTCGAGACGTCCAACGCCGGGTTTCCACCATCCCCGGCTCTCTGTGGTAAGGATTGGCCCCTACTGTCCCCGTCAACGCCATTCTCGTATTCAGCTGATCAGGGTGCGAGTATACGTCAGCGGCATTCGAGCGACAAGCAGTAGAACGCTTCGTGGAAGCACGCGGTCCGTAGTCGCGTTGGCCGCTCAGGATGCAGAAGGACCCAGCTCACGAGAAGCCGGGCCCTTCGGTCTCGGGAATCCTGTGATGCTAGCGTGTCCGGTGCGGCATGGAGCCGTGACACGCCACGCAGCGGAGGTCGCCGTTCGCCACTGCTGCGATCGCAGCCGCCGCCAGCGGATTGTCCTCATCCGGGTCATGACACGCATTGCAATCGTAGCCCCTATTGGCGTGCTCGGTGTCTAGATACATGCTGTGACACCTGCTGCAGCCCTTCTGGGTCACGCTAGCGGCGTAGTGCAGATCATGGTGGGCGCTCTCAGTGAGCAATGTGGTGTGGCACGCGTCGCACGCCGTCACGCCCACATCGACAGCATCCGCAACGGTCGTGTTGACGGCGGTGCCGTGGCAAAGCGCGCAGGTGTTGGTCGGCTGCCACTGATCGTGCTCTGCAGCAAGCTCGTTCGTGAGGTGACAGCCGTCGGCCGTACAGCCTTCCAACGTCCAGCTGGAGACATGCTTCGCTTCCAGGTCACCGTGCTGATCATGGCAACCGGCGCAGTCGGGTGCCGCGACGAAATCCGGCTTGGCACCGTATACGCGAACACCTTGCACAAAGATGTAGTTCCACAGATAGGACGAACGAACGGTGTTCTTGACGGTCACCGTGTGCTCGCCGTAAGGCAGACCGAGCACCGACGCCACGTGTTTGTCCAGGCCCCATCTGCCAAGGAAGGAATCTGCACTCTTCTTGTATATTCCATCGATGTAGATGTCCGAGATACCACCCGTGTTGATGCTCTGCCCGACCCAGGCGAAACCGGTACCGGTGAAGGTGAACTGGAAGACTGCCGTAGTTTGCGTCGAGTAACGGTATGAGTCCCCGATCAGATTGGCGTTATAGACCGTGTTCCAGTCACCCGTATAGTCAATCTCTGAATCATCGATGAAATAGCCGGATGCGACACCAGCGTGGCACCCGGAAGCTATGCAACCGCTCTCCCCGTAGAACGTGAAGTCGGCGTCGGAGCTGATCGCGCTCGTAGGTGCCCCACCGGTCATGTTGGTCAGGACCACCTCCGTCGGCTCACCCACCTCCGGATCCCCGGCAACACCATGGGCACCGTGCTCCGTCCCCGAGCCGTGACAGGCGTCGCATGTCGCAGCCGCGTGACAACCTGCACATTTGGGCCTGTAGTCCGCGAGCTCCGCGATCCAGCTGCGGCGAGTGTGTATGCGGTGCAGTTCGTCCGCCGAAGTGTTCACGGACTCGTCAGAGTTGAAGTAGCTGCCAACGGCTACAGCATCCGGCGTCGTCTGTGAAACCCAGAAATCGGTCCGTGTACCCCAGTCCCAGCGGCCATGGCACAGAGCATTGCACCGCTGGGTCGACTCATGGATAGGATGCGGTGATATCCAATGACACTTCTGGCACGCGGTTGCTTTGTTGACAGCACCGACACCGAACTCCACGGTCGTCCCGGTGACGGTAGAGCCCGGCTCGTGACAGCCCAGGCAGTCCGTGTTGGTGCTCGAGCCCGTCGCGGGCAACAGTGTGGCCGATGCGACTGCCGGCACACCGACTGCAAGCACGAAACACAGAATCGCCAGCACCAGAATGAAGCGTTGCGTTTTCATCAGATTTGAGTCCTCCCCCGCCGTGTGCGGTCTCCTCAACCATGCGGTGCCGGCGTGCCTGCCCCAGACACAAGAAAACCGGCTAGGATAATCAGCCGGTTGCACCACTGGCTCCCCATCGTCCAGGTGCCCAGATAGAGACGACGGTTCAAAGCCGCAAATCATCCCCGCACCGAGACTCTTTGGCCCCTGGCCCGACGCGGATTCATTTGATTTTGCGACGTGAACAGCCTTTTTACAATACCCCGTGGGTATCTATCGACTAATCTGTGCTAAGACTTGCCTGCTCCCTACACCATGGTCACGGGTATGCGGGTATCCTCACGCTAGGAAGTCACGACGGTCGGGGGCACATGGAGACCGCGCTCGTCTATGACGCACGGCTGGCCGCTTACGACCTCGGCTCACGCCATCCACTGAGGCCTGAACGCGTCACGCGATCGGTCGAGCGAATGTCGGCATACGGACTTCTCGGCACCACGATCGAGACAGTGGCGCCCCGTGCGGCCTCAGATGAGGAACTCCTGCGCATCCACACGCGAGAGTACGTGGAGGCCGTGAAGAAGGTAGGCGCGACACCAGACCGCTTCTTCCCCGCTCACGGCATCGGCACCCCGGACACACCGGCATTCTCCAGAATGCACGAAGCGTCCGCACTCGTCGCCGGTGCAGGGATCATCGCGATGGAGGCGGTCATGGGCGGGCGATATCGTCGCAGCTTCAGCGTAGCGGGCGGGCTGCACCACGCGCACCGCGATCATGCCGCCGGGTTCTGCGTCTACAACGACGTTGCGGTGTCCATCGCACACGCGCTCGCGCAGGATCCGCATCTGCACATCGCATACATCGACATCGACGCACACCACGGCGACGGAGTACAGGAGGCCTTCTACGCCGAGCCGCGCGTCCTCACGTTCTCGGTGCACGAGTCCGGTCACTTCCTGTTCCCCGGCACCGGCTTTCCCGATGAGCGCGGCGAGGGCGCAGGGCTTGGCACCGCGTTCAACCTGCCGCTGCCCCCCGGCGCGACCGACGCGTGCTACCGCCTCGCCTTCGAGCGCGCGATCGCGCCTGCCGTGCGAGCGTTCCACCCGGACCTCATCGCACTTCAGGGCGGGGCCGACGCACACCACAGCGATCCGCTCACGTCGCTCGGACTCACGCTGACCGGCTACCGCTGGCTCGTCGAAAGCGTGGTGCGTCTCGCCGACGAGCTGTGTGACGGCCACATCGTCGCCTTCGGGGGCGGCGGCTACTCGTGGGAAGACATCGTGCCGCGTGCGTGGACGATGCTGGCTGGCGCGCTTGCCGACGTCGAACTACCAGACGCCCTGGCACAAGACGACAAAGAACCGCTCCCCGCAGATGCGGAGAAGCGGCTCCTTGATGAGGTCGAAGCAACGATCGCGCGCCTGGTGCAAACGGCTCCCTAAAGCTTCTCGATGACCGCGTCGGCGTACGTCTGCGTGCCCACGCAACCCTCGGTGCTGCCGGTGTTGGTGCGCTTGATGTCGTAGGTGACCTTCTCGCCCTCGGCCAGCACGGTCTTCACGGCGGCAAGCACGCGATCGGCCGCCTCCCGCTCACCAAGGTGGTTGAGCATCAGTACCGCCGAGAGGATCAGCGCGGTCGGATTGGCCATATCCTTGCCGGCGTACTTTGGCGCCGAACCGTGCACGGGCTCGAAGACGGCGTAGTCGGCGCCGATGTTCGCGCCGGGCGCCATGCCCAAACCGCCGATAAGACCCGCGGCAAGATCGGAAAGGATGTCGCCGTAGAGGTTCGGCAGTACGAGCACGTCCCACCACTCGGGATGCAGCACGAGCTGCATACAGGTGGCGTCGATGATGTAGTCCTCGAACTCGATACCGCTGTCCGCGTACTCCTCGGCCACCTCACGCGCGACCTTCAAAAACAGTCCGTCGGAGTACTTGAGGATATTGGCCTTGTGCACGGCCGTGACCTTCTTGCGACCGTTGGCGATCGCGTAGTCGAACGCGAACTTCACGATGCGGCGTGTACAGGTGACCGAGATAGGCTTGAGCGAGATACCTGAATCCGGTCGGATGATGCCGGCGCCGTGGTCGGCGACGAACTTGATGAGCTCCTCGGCGCCCTTACTGCCCTCTTCGAACTCGATGCCGGCGTAGAGGTCCTCGGTGTTCTCTCGCACGATGACCAGGTCGACGTTGTCGTAGCGCGCGCCGGTACCCGGGATCGAGAAGGACGGCCGCAGACACGTGTAGAGGTCGAGCTCCTTGCGAAGCGCCACGTTCACGCTGCGGAAACCGGTGCCGATGGGCGTCGTGATGGGACCTTTGATGGCAACCTTGTTCTTGCGCACCGAGTCGAGCACGTGCTGTGGCAGCGGGGTACCGTACTTCTCCATCACATCGGCGCCTGCCTCGACGCTCTCCCACTCGATATCGACGCCGGTCGCCTCGACGACGCGCGTCATCGCCTTGGTGATCTCCGGACCAATGCCATCACCGGAGATCAGTGTCACTACGTGCTTGGCCATGCATTCCTCCTGTATGTCGTCGCCGGATCACAGCGCCCGGCAGCCGATAAGTGCCAGCAGATCGTACGTGATTCTCGTGATACTGTACGCCGGGCGTCAGTCCTACTCGCCCGTACCCCAGTTCTCGAGGACGTAGTCGAGGTCCTTGTCGCCGCGACCGCTCAGGTTGACGAGGATGGTCCCTCGTCTCATCTCGCACGCCTGCTTGAGCGCATGCGCCACCGCATGAGCACTCTCGATCGCGGGGATGATGCCCTCCTGCCGCGACAGCTTGAAGAACGCGTCCCTGCAATCGTCGTCAGAGGCAGTCACATACTGGACGCGTCCGGTGTCCTTCAGATAGCAGTGCTCGGGACCAACCCCGGGGTAGTCCAGACCGCTCGCGCAGGAGTAGACCGGCGCGGGTGAGCCGTCCTCGTTCTGCAGCAGGTAGCATCTGAAACCGTGGATGACGCCTTCGGTGCCGTACGTCATGGTCGCTGCGTGATCTCCCACACCCTCGCCGCGGCCGAGCGGCTCGACCCCAACGAGCTTGCATGGGTCGTCCAGGAATGCTCTGAAGATGCCTATCGCGTTGGAGCCGCCGCCCACACACGCGGTGATCGCGTCGGGCAGGTTGCCCGTCATCTCCTGGAACTGCTCCCGGGCCTCGACACCGACGACGTGCTGGAAATCGCGCACCATCAGCGGGAACGGATGCGGCCCCACAACGGAACCGATGCAGTAGATGGAGTCCTCATAGTCCGCCAAGTACGCGTTGAACGCCGAGTCGACCGCATCTTTGAGCGTCTTGAGTCCGCCGCTCACGGGCACCACCTTGGCGCCGAGCAACTTCATACGGCTCACGTTGGGACTCTGCTTGACGATGTCGACCTCGCCCATATGTATCTCGCACTCAAGACCGAAGTACGCCGCCGCCGTTGCCAACGCCACACCATGCTGGCCGGCACCCGTCTCGGCAATGACCTTCTTCTTACCCATGTACTTGGCGAGAAGCCCCTCGCCCATGCAGTGGTTGAGCTTGTGCGCTCCGGTATGGTTCAGGTCCTCGCGCTTGAGGTAGATCTGCGCACCGCCATTGTCTAGCGACAGGTTCCGCGCGTGATAGACGGGGGTAGGCCGACCCTGGAAGTGCTTACGGATGTAACGCAGCTCGGCGATGAAGGACGCATCGTTCTCGATCTCTCGGTAGGCGTCCCAGATCTCGGCGAACGGCTTCTCTAGCTGCGGGGGCAGGTACTTGCCACCCCACTTGCCAAAGAACCCATCCTCAGTTGGAGTCGTCTCGCTGCTGCTCTGCTCAGCCATATCGCCCTATGACCTCTCTCCTGTGATCTGTGTCCGTCGCGCTGACGCGCATGATCCGGATCGTCCCCGGGTGAAGTCCCAATAGGATACTGCACCCGTGACGATCCTTCACTTCTTCGAATCGCTATACAAGGCCAACCGCCGGTGCTATCGCCCTTCCAGCGGCGAATACTCCCTGCGAGACGCGACGCTCTTGTACGCGGGGCGGATGATCTTGCCGCCGCTCACGATCTCTTCCAGGCGATGTGCACACCAGCCGACGACACGCGATACCGCAAAGAGCGGTGTGTAGAGTTCCTGGGGGATGTCGAGCATCTGGTAGACGAAGCCCGAGTAGAAGTCGACATTCGCGCTGACGCCCTTGTACACCGTCCGCGTCTTGGCGATAGCCTGAGGAGCAAGCGTCTCGACCTTCGCGTGCAGTTGATACTCCTTGGCAAGACCCTTCTCCCCCGCCAGCCTTTCAGCGTAGTGGCGCAAGATCACTGTCCGCGGGTCGGAGACCGAGTACACAGGATGTCCCATACCATAGATGAGACCGGAGCGGTCGAACTCCTGCCTGTCGAGCACACGCAGCAGGTAACGCTCGATCTCCTCGTCGTCCTCCCAGTCGCGCACATTCAACTTCAGGTCATCGAACATATGGACGACCTTGATGTTCGCGCCACCGTGCTTGGGCCCCTTCAGCGAGCCGAGAGAAGCTGCGATGGCCGAGTACGTATCGGTTCCACTAGAGGACACCACGTGTGCCGTGAATGACGAGTTGTTGCCACCGCCATGCTCGGCGTGTAGCACGAGAGAAAGATCGAGCACCTGCGCCTCAAGCGGTGTGAACTTGCTGTTGGGCCGCAGCATGTGCAAGAAGTTCTCGGCAGTCGAAAGCTCAGCGGCCGGACGGTGGATGACCAGGCTCTTCCCACAGAACTCCTCCAGATACGCCTGATAGGCGTAGACGGCAAGCATCGAGAACTTGGAGATGAGATGTAGGCTCTGGCGTAAGACATTCGCGATCGACGTATCGTCGGCATGCTTGTCGAGCAGGTACATGGAAAGCACGCTGCGCGCCATCGCGTTCATGATGTCATGGCTGGGCATACCCAGGATCGCGTCGTGCACGAACTGCCTGGGCAGCTTGCGGTAGGAAGCGAGGTTGTCGCCGAACAGACGCAGTTCGTCCCCGTCCGGGAGTTCACCGAAGAGCAGCAGGTAGCTGGTCTCCTCGAAGCCGAGACGTCCTTCGGCCAGAAAACCGTCCACGAGGTCGACGACATCGATACCGCGATAGATCAACTGTCCCGGAGCGGGGACCCGGGAGTCGCCCTCGACCCGCGAACCCACCACATCGCCGATCTGCGTCAGGCCCGCGACCACGCCCTTGCCTGTGAGGTCACGCAGACCACGCTTCACGTCGTACTCGACATAGAGTGCGGGGTCGAAACGGCTACTCTCCTGGGACAGGCGACTCCACCGGTCAAGGGTCTCGGTGACTGTCTCTGTCTCGGCCTTCGGGCGACGCGTACGGTCGTCTGAAACTGGATTCACGATGAAGGTCCCTTCCACCCTTGAACCGGCATCGGGTGCCGATTCGTGCGGTACACCCGGGCAACCCATCGGGGCGCCACCGGTTCGTCTCAGCAAAGGATCCGGGCTATGCTGAATGCCTGTCGTCGCTCTATCCTACCTGAAGTAGGAGTCGCCAAGGTAATCGCGGTGCTTAAGCGCGCTGCTCAGACATCGCCACAGAAGGCTCAGAGACGCTCCAGAAACGCGCGATACTCGACCAGCAGCGCATCAAGCGCGGCGTAGCTCGGTGCCTCGAATGCGCGCTCGCGCACGAAGGTCGCCCCCGGCGCCCCTTTGATGTACCAGGCGACGTGTTTGCGCATGCGAACGAAGGCCTGCTCGCCGGCGAACGCCACGAGCGCTGCGGCGTGCTCGCGCGCCATGTCGATGCGCTCGAACGCCGTTGGAGGCGCCAGCACCTCGCCGCGATCGATGAGGGCCCGCGCCTGTGAGAATATCCACGGGTTGCCCTGCGCGCCGCGCGCGACCATCACAGCGTCCACGCCCGTTCGCTCCAGCATCGCCACCACGTCGGTAGCCGAGAAGACATCGCCGCTGCCGATCACCGGCACTCCCACCACGGCCTTGACCGCAGCGATCACATCCCAGTCCGCCCTCCCGCGGTAGAACTGGTCTCGTGTGCGTCCGTGCACGCAGAGCGCGGCCGCACCTGCATCCTCCATCACGCGGGCGAACTCGATCGCGTTAGCTTCGCTCTCATCCCAGCCCTTGCGGAACTTCACCGTCACAGGGACGGCGCTCGCCTCGGCCACGCGCGACACGATCTCGGCGGCCAGTTCCGGCGTGCGCATGAGCGCACTGCCCTCCCCTTTCGCGACGATCTTCGTCACGGGGCATCCCATGTTGATGTCGATAAGCGCGACATCATCGCCGTAACGCTCCACGATGCCGCGGGCCTGCTCGGCCATCATCGCGGGGTCGGCGCCGAAGAGCTGCACCGCACACGGCGTCTCTTCGGCCGAGAACGACAGCAGTCCGCGTGAGATCGCCGCGTCCGGGTTGTAGTGCAACCCCTTGGCGCTGACCATCTCGGTATACGTGAGCCCGGCGCCCATGCGCTTGCAGATGCCGCGGAACGGCGCCTCGGTCACCCCGGCCATGGGGCCGAGCACGACCTTGGCCGAGAAGAGCAGCGCGGCTATGTCGGAACGCGAGAGTGTCATATAGGCATGATACGACGAGTCGCGAGAGGGCGCTCACGTCATGACCCCTCACGGTTCGGGTACTTTATGCCAGGTATCGGGTAGCAGGGTACACACTCTCCGCGTCCTCTTGCGACGAGATGGGCAACCGCGAGATGACCGCAAGGACAGTCACGGCAGGACGATGCCCGCCCGACCTCAGAGAAAGGGACCGATCATGGCCGAAAAAGACAAGCGACTCACGACCGGGTTCGGAAAACCGGTCGACGACGACCAGAACTCCGCCACTGCAGGGCCGAAGGGCCCCGTACTCATGCAGGACGTACACCTGCTTGAGAAGCTCGGGCACTTCGACCGGGAGCGCATCCCGGAGCGCGTCGTACACGCGAAAGGCGCCGGCGCACACGGCTACTTCGAGGTGACCGCGGACGTCACCGCCTACACGAAGGCGGTGTTCCTCTCGGAGGTAGGCAAGAAGACCGAGGTGTTCGCGCGCTTCTCCACGGTGGGAGGTGAGAAGGGCTCGGCGGACGCCGAGCGCGATCCACGCGGCTTCGCTCTGAAGTTCTACACCGAGGAAGGCAACTACGACATGACGGGCAACAACACGCCCGTCTTCTTCATCCGCGATCCGCTGAAGTTCGCCGACTTCATCCACACGCAGAAGCGCAACCCGAAGACCAACCTCAAAGACCCGGACATGTTCTGGGACTTCCTGTCGCTCACGCCAGAGTCGGTGCACCAGGTGATGGTCCTGTTCTCCGACCGCGGCACGCCGGCTACCTACCGCAACATGAACGGCTACTCCAGCCACACCTACGTGTGGAGCAACGCCTCAGGCGAGCAGTTCTACGTGCAGTACCACTTCAAGACCGAGCAGGGCATCAAGAACCTCACCGCCGCCGAAGCCGACGCGTATCGCTTCGATGTCCTGGACATCACGAAGGTGTGGCCGCATGCCGACTACCCACCGATGACCGTCGGACGCCTCATGCTCGACCGTAACCCCGAGAACTACTTCGCCGAGGTCGAGCAAGCGGCCTTCAACCCGAGCAACTTCGTTCCGGGCATCGGACCGTCGAACGACAAGATGCTGCAGGGGCGCCTGTTCAGCTACCATGACACGCACCTGCATCGGCTTGGCCCGAACTACCATCTGCTGCCCATCAACGCGCCCAAGAACGCACCGATCAGCAGCTACCAGCGCGACGGGACGATGCGTTTCGACGACAACGGCGGCGGCGGCCCGAACTACTGGCCCAACAGCCAGGGTGGCCCGGGTCCGGATCCGAGTGCTGCCGATCCCGGCATGCCTATCGCCGGCGTCACCGGACGCACGGAGTACCCGCACCCCAACGATGACTTCGTCCAACCGCGAGCGCTCTTCCGCGACGCCATGACCGACGAGGACCGCGATCACCTCATCAGCAACATCGTCGGCCACCTGGGCAACGCACAGAAGCGGATCAAGCTGCGCCAGTGCGCGGTCTTCTACAAGGTGGACCCTGAGTACGGCACGCGCGTGGCCGAGGGCGTCGGCGTCGATGTCACCGAGGTCGAGCACCTCGCCGCGATGTCTGCCGAGGAGCGAGCGGCAGCGACCGCTGCCAAGTAGCTGGGATCGCCCGAGCGCTTGAGGTCTACCGGAACGACAGAGCCGGGTAACCCCTAGGGGTTACCCGGCTCGTGAGCGTCCGAACAAGTACGCTATTAGATAGCGCGAACCTGCGTCGCCTGCTGCTTGCCGTTCTGGCCAGTGGCTTCCGTGAAGGAGACAGCCTGACCCTCATCGAGGCTCTTGAAGCCCTCGCCCTGGATCTCGGAGAAGTGAACGAACAGATCGTCGCCACCTTCGCGCTCGATGAAGCCATAACCCTTGTCAGCGTTGAACCACTTAACTTTACCCTCAGCCATTCAAATCCATCCTCTCGCCCCAACGGGGCAAAACAAAACGACGTGACTATTACCGCTAGAATGCGGCCAGTCACGTCGCAATCCTATGAGCCCTATGGCTCACCTGGCTGGAGTATAGCAGGTCCTGCGCCAAAAAGCAGCAACCCGGTGATTGTGGGCACCCTCTCCTACCAGAGCATGATGCGCCTGGGAGGCGTGGCCGACATCGCGACCCGCCAGGTCTTGTCGATGTACTGGTGCGTGTAGAGCTGCTCGATCACGTGGAACCAGTAGGCGCCACGACCGGTGAGGGTGTATCCGTCCGCCGTAGGCGCCATGATGCCGAGCGCCTTCGCAAGCGCCAGCGATCCCCCGAACTCCTCGTCCAGCTCTGCTCCGAAGAACGCACTGAACCTATCGCGCCCGATATCCATGTTGTAGCAGGACCAGAAGAGCCAGTACGCGCGCCGTGCTCTGGGGCTGAACCGCAAGGTATAGGCGGTCGGCAGACGACCGTTTCCAACCGCCGAGATATACCCATCCACGTCGAACGTATTCACCTTGAACTGATCACGCAACAGTGTGGTCGCCGATGCGCCGAAGCCCACGAAGTCGTCGCGCGTGATCGACGAGTACGATGGCGTGCCCCGGCGCCGGAACGTCCAGACACTTCCCCGCGTAAAACCGTTCTCCTCGGCAGATTTGAGCAGCACGGACATGAGTCCTTGCTTGCGACGTTCCGAGACCGGCTTTATGCGATTGCTCGCGTAAGAGAAGTCGATGAACGGATACGTGGAGACCTGGGTCGCCCCCAACTCGACGGCACGCGCGAAGTCGCGCCTCAGGTCATCGTCCGATTGCCCCGGGATGCCGAAGATCAGGTCGACATCCACTGCAGAGAACCCGGCGGTCCCAAGCATGCCCAGCGCGGCCACGCTGATCGACGGGTCCGTTGGCCGACCCAGAGCAGCCAGCGAGTGAGGCTGAAAGGACTGCACGCCAAGACTCACCATCGTCACGCCAGCGTCGAGAAGCATCGTGGTGAAGTCCTCTGCCACATCGCGGGGATGCAACTCGAGTCCGATCTCGCCGGCTATCTCGGCATGGAACTTGATCGCACGGATGATACGGCCGATACCCTCGCCCGCGAGCGCCGGGGTGCCGCCGCCGAAGTAGACGCTACTGAGAGGCGTGACGCTCCTGCCAAGAACGCGCGCTATCTCCCTCTCGAGGGCATCCAGGTAGGCAGGCATCGCCGAACCGTCACCGTACGCGACTTTGTAGTAGGGACAGAACGGGCAGAGGGTCTCACAGAACGGGATATGCACGTACGCGCCCAGATGCGGAACATCCAGGTCAAGCGCAGGCGAGTGGTCGGTCGACTCGAACACGAACGGCTTGAGGCTTCTCGCCAACACCGCGCGCAGTATCGTCGTCAGCAAGTGTTTCTCCATGCGTCGTGTGTGGGCCTGACCAACGGACGTCGAACGCATCCGCAACAGCCGAAGCGGCTCACTCCATGCTAACGCTCCCGACCACCCACAGCCTACATCGTGAGAGCAAGCAGCCGCCAACCGTAGACGATACTCATGGCGAACGCATAAGCGGGTCGTTTCTCCATTCGAGCACTCTACACTCACGGCGGACCCTGGTAGGATGAATGCGAGCGACTGGTGTTGTCGAATCACCACACCCGGTTGCTCGAAGGTTCGTCTCAAGGAGAGTGGGTGGGATCCGTGCGACGAGTACTCGTGCTCTGCTGCACCGCCATAGTGTTGGTCGGACTGGTGTCAGGATGCCAGGCTTCGGCTCAGGAAGAAGAGCGCGCCGCTCTCGATGAGGCGATCCACAGCGTGGAGCATGAGTTCGCGTCCTTCTACCTGCTTGGACCTGAAGCGACGACCGCTGACGTCCGATCCGTCACCGAGAGGCTCTCATCTCGATGGAAGGGCGTCGAGCAAGCCGCTGAGGGAGTAGAGGGGATGGACATCGCGGACGCCGTCGCTGCGCACCAGGATCTGATCGACGCGGTCGAAGCACTACCCGAAGACACTGAGACCGGCGAACCGATGCAGACCGTCATGCCGCTCTTCGAGGCGTTCAAGGCGAAGGTGGAAGAGGTCCACGAATCCGGCCACTTCCACGACTAGACGACCACTGCGCACTGCGACGGCCCCCAAGGTACGGGATGGAAACGCTCCACCGTATCGGTGCGCGGCGCCATGGGCGCGAATGCCTCGAGAACGATTCAGCCTTCCTCTGGTGCGTCATCTCGGAGGGCGGCGTCGGGATTGGCGCAGTACGACTCGTAGTCGTCTCTCGCGTTCGCCCAGTCGAGGTAGGCGTTCAGCCGTTCGTTCTTGGCTGCGATCGATTCGATGTAGGCGGCGAGGTGGGACAGTTTCTCGACAAGCCACTTGAACCCTACGCGATTGCCAAGCATGAGGCGCATCGATTCGATGCATGTCAGCGCGTCGTCCTTCGTGTACTCAGACATCTGCATCAGCCCCAGTCCCATCAGCGACGCGCAGCTCTCGCCGCCGACCTACCCCTCGCAAAATCTGAGCCCTGCCCAATATTTTAGCGTATCAGCTGCGGCTTCTGCGCTCACTTCAGTCTATCGCTCCTGGCGTTCTGCTGTTGCGCTTAGGTGACACTCAACGGCTTGATCCGGGCCACGTCGTCCTTGATAGCCTGCGCAGCGTCCCACGGGTCGACTGATCGCTGGAGGATGAGCCAGAACTCAGCGAGTTGCCGAACAGCCGAGTTGGCGAAGTCGCGACGATCCCGGGTGATGATGGCGTTCGCCCCAACGGCACGCGCGGCCTCGTGAAGCACAGCCTCCTCGTAGTCCGTGAAGTCGATGTCTAGCGCGCCGTCGAGCACATCGCGGTCAACCGGTGCGACTTCGAACAGGATTCGCGGACTACCTTACGCGCGGCTTCCAGGGGTAGCCAAAAGGACTACTACCGCGCGCCACTCCAGCAAGCCCATACGCCACTGCTCACCGGGCGCACATCCGCAGCACCAGTCAACTCCATCTGGTCGCTTGTGATGGAACCGGAACCCAGCACCTCTCCCGCCACTTCCTCAAGCTGCTCCGTCGTCACGCCCTGAGTGTGTGAGGTGAGCAGGAGGAACTCGGGTTTCTGGGACAGAAGCGTTCGGCACTTCTCCAAAGTGGCGACCAGGTCCTTGTCGAGCTTGTACTGCTCGCCTTTGATGCCGCGCCCAAACGATGGCGGGTCCAGCATGATCGCGTCGTATCGACGGCCCCTGCGGATCTCACGATCAAGGAACTTGTTCACATCTTCCACGATCCATCGGATGGGGGTGTCTTCCAGCTGGTTCAGCGCGGCGTTCTCTCGTGCACGCGTGACCATTGACCGCGAGGAATCCAGATGGCATACCGCGCAGCCGGCACGCGCTGCGGCCAGCGTTGCGCCGCCCGAGTACGCGAACAAGTTGAGCACACTCGTACCCTGGGGCGCCTGCTTCAGCGTGTCAGTGACCCAGCCCCACAGTTGGCGCGTCTCCGGGAATACGCCCAGGTGACCGGCGGGAGTGGGCTTGAGCTTCATGGCGATACCGTTGATGGTGACGACCCGGCTTGCGGGCATCTGCGCATCGTCCCGGGCGATCCACCCGCGCCCTCGGTCAAAGGTTGCCGAGAAAGTCGCCCACAGCTCAGGCTTCTGCTTCTCCCACAGGGCTTGCTCGCACGGGCGTGACAAGATCACGTCACCGAAGCGTTCAAGCTTCCGGCCTTCCCCGCTATCCAGGAGCTCGTAATCGTTATGCGTGAGTGGCGGCATTGGCGCAATGCGCCTTCCTGGCCCGGCAGATCCCGTTTATCGACAAGGTTGAAGCAACAACACACGCTATCAACAGTAGCAAACCCTCAGCAAGGTAGAACGACAGCAAACGCGCCGCCAACGCATATGTCTGCTGTTGGAATCCATACATGGTCGTGGAGCCAGGTGTCTGACTCAATCGAACGTGCCAGGCGATCCACTCCAGCGACATCACTGCGGCCAGGACTCCCGCTTTTGCAAACCATTTCCGAGAAACCCCGTTCCAGCGCCACGCAACCAGAATGGCGATAGCGACAAAAAGCGGCGTGGGGTCGAAGAGCTCGCTCACAGTGGCGGCCGCTCCTGCAAGCGCGAACATCTGAAACAGAAGAACGACCGGCACGATCGACCCGATGAACCATATCGCCCGCACGGGCGGGACGGACGACTTAGGCGCTCTCAATGTGCCCCCCTGGTAGGCGTGTATCGCATGCTTGCGCATCCAGCAGCGCGTTCTCAAGCACAATAACTAAGGCATCATCCTAGCCAGAGACTCGAGTGTTCATCTCCGTCTGCAGCATCGTGAGCAGTGCATGAGAAGTGGCCTTGACGAACAGTGTCGCCAAGTACGAGCGCTTAACCTGCGCGCCGATCGGTTCCCAGTCTATCCCGAGCGGTCTGTCAGGTTCCGCCCACTACTTGGGTTCGGCGTACACGGCTGCGAGAAGCTCAGAGGGGCTGAACACCGGCAGTGACGACCGCACGAAGTCCTTGCCATTGCGAGTCACGATTGCCGCTGCACCGACCTTGCAGGCCGCTTCATGCAAAACGGCATCTTCGAAGTCCGTGAAGCCCAGGTCGAGCGCGCCCTGAAGCACTTCCCGGTCCACGCACGCTACATCGAACATCGCGAGCAGCTTGCGGAGATAGTCCATAGCCGCCGACGCTCCGACCGCCTTGGACGCCAGATAGTGAATGGTCGTGGCGGTCGTAGAACAGATGACCCCGTCGATCCTCCCCGTGTCGACGAGGTTCAGCAGTCGTTCCGCCGTGTCAGCGTGGGGCTCACGGCCCAATAGGTGGTCGAGCACGACGTTCGTATCGAACAGCACCTTCACCGGTACTTCTCCTCAAGGTGACGGCGGTAGTCGCTCTCGTCCAAGTTGGAGCCGGCAAGCACTCCGCGAAGCGAGCGGACGCGAGGGGTGATCTCGATGCCAGCGTCCTCTGCATCGATCAGAGTGAAGAAGTCCGAGACGAGCTGCGAAACGGACTTGCCAGATTCGGCCGAGCGGCGTTTGGCGCTTGCGATGAGCTTGTCATCGAGCCGCAGGGTGAGTTTGGTGTTCATGTAGGGCCTCCTGACGTACAACCTAACCCATACTATACGTCAGCGATAAACCCTTGCGCAAGCCGCGCACGGTGACGCGGCTATTCCTAACGCATTGCGGATGAGCGGCGGCCCATCCCTTGCTTGATTGTAGCGCTCCCGCCGCCCGCTCGATCCGCTAGGTCAGTCCTCGTGGACTTCCTCAGCGCGAATCAGCTGGCTGCCGTGCCGGACTGAGAGCACCTCAACCGCCTGGCCAACGCGGTAGAACACTCGATACGATCCCAGGATCAACTCGCGGACTGTGCGGGAGCCCAACTCCGGAACCACGCGTCCGGATTCCGGGAAGGTCGCCAGCCGTTCGACTGCATCGAAGACTCCGACAGCCCATCGTTCCGCTGCATCTACATCGTCGAGCGCTATATGAAGCGCAATCTCTCTGACCCGTTCGAGAGCCGGGTCGGTCCAAGTCACCTGCACTTGCGAATGCTCTCAAGTACTCGGGCCTTAGCTTCAGCGTGCGGGATACCTTCGCCGGCGGCGAGCTGCGCCTCCGCAACGGCAATATCCTCGAGAAGCACCAGCCTCTCTCGCATAGCTTCGAACTCGCGAATGTCGACGACGACCGCGACTCCTCGACCGCGCTGCGTCAGCACGAGTGGTCGGCCACTGTCATTCACCTGCTTGACGAAGGAGGCGACCCCGGCGCGAAACTCCGAAAGTGGTCGGATGTCCTCATCGAACTTGATTGGCTGCATCGTTGCCTCCAAGTACATTGGCTTGTACAAACCATAGTACAACCGAGGAGTAGCCACTACAAGTCGAAGGAACTCGTGGGATCTGACCTAACATGTTTGGCTTCACCTGCGAGGCTCAGGCGGAATACGGGGCGAGCGCTGTTGGCTACTGAGACCGATGGCGCGAACGATTACTGACGGTACACAGAATCGCCACGAGCGGAGCACCTAACGTTGTTGGGGATAAGCTGCGAGCGAAGCGAGTCAGCTTGATCCCCTTGTTCGGCGCCTCCTACCCCGCCGGCGATGCACCTGCGTCACGAGTGTAGGAGATGCCGTGCCCATCGAGCCAGTCAGCGGCAATCTGTGCGAGCGCCGCTGTCTTGAAGTCATACCAGTCCTGCTGGATCTCGCGCCGGTGGATGGTGTCCTTGAAGTATCGGAACGCCCCACGGCCCCGGATGGCACCCAGCAACTCATCCTGAAGTTCGGGGTCGTCGATTGAGCGGGCGAAATCGTCCATGATCGCCCACTCGTGGATGTCGAACCTCGTGGGTAGGGCGAGCCAGTCCTCCGACTCGAGGATCTCGCGGACCTTGGGGACTTCGTCACCCAGCCATTCGGCAAGGTCCTCCGGATCGGCATCGTCCTCGACCATGCCCGCCACCTCATCCGGGAGCGTGTAGAGTTCGCCCGTCTGCCGGTTGAGGTAGACGCTGGACTCGTCTGTCAGGATGTCGAGTTCGTCGACCACCTGGCGAAGAGACACAATGGTCGCCATCTTGGCCCCTCCATCACCGCTACCAAGTGCGCCTAACGTCTGTGAGATAACCCGCAACGCGAAGCGTTGTCAGGTTGATCTCATTGTTGGACGGCGCGTCGCTCACCTGCGTCGTCCTTCAGATCCTATAGTCCGAAGGTCCCCTTCAAGTCATCATCATCTAAATCCGTATGACCCGCTTCGTTGGCGCGCTCGAGCAGGGAGGAGACTCGTGCGTCGACCGACTTGCTAATTAGCTCCGCTACATCAATTCCTCTAAGCTGAAACAACAGAAGCGGATTGTCGTCAAGCCTGCTGCCGACTCCGTACAACACGGCGAAGGTGTGCTTGCAGACCCAGGCAACATCGGGGCAGGAACAGCACGGATTGAGTTCCTGCTCTAACGGAAACAGCCCGGTCCGCGAATCAGTGAAGAGGTCCGCGAGCTCCTGAGGCAGCGCTCCGGCCATCAAGGTCTCAAGGCCGGTCATGCGCTCTGCGCAGTAACGCTGGATATCGCGACACCGATTCTCATCCAACGTCTGAATCTCGATCTGAACCCTGTACGGCTCAACCACGGAGCCCTGGACCAGTGCGGCAATTCGTCCCGTGGCAACTTGGAGGTCGATGACCGCATCGGCGCGGAGGTACTTCCTACCTCTGGCCACACGATTCTGCAGGTCAGCGTAACTTGCGAGATTCGAGCACCACGCGTCGCTCCACCATGTGGATACAATCCGCGTACGCCCGCCCTCGGGCATTGTGATCGGGGAGAGCGACTGCGTCGCATTGGCCAGCCTCTGCTTGGTGGCGGCAGCTCGAACTTTGAGTTCTTGCTGCAAGGGTTGCCTATAGAATCCGTTCTCATCAAGTTCCCAGGACATCAAACGATCTCCGATCGCAGTAGAGCAACGAGATCATCGATACTCAGGGTCTCCGCCAGACCCCCACCCGCACCCACTGCGGCATCTGCCAAGGATCCCTTGGTCCTCAGTACTTCGACGATCTTCTCTTCGATAGTATCCGCCACGACCATCTTATGGACCATGACGTCGCGTGTCTGCCCGATACGAAAGACCCGGTCAATTGCCTGTTGCTCAACTGCCGGGTTCCACCAGCGATCAAACAAGATGACGTTGTTAGCTTCAGTGAGATTCAAACCTACGCCACCTGCCTTAATGGACATAACAATGAACGGGGCGTCCCCATCGCCTTGAAACTCATCCAGCACGCGGGCCCTTTGGCGCTGAGTCAGGCCTCCGTGAAACACGAGTCCTGGATGATCGAACACGCTAGCCAAGAAGTCCGCCAACGGCTGCGTGATCTCGCGATATTGCGTGAAGACGATTACTCTCTCGCGCTTATCGTGAATCGTCTCGCATAATTGGCGCAGCGCTAGGAACTTACCACTTCGTTCAGGATCGAACCCCCTAAGCCCGAGGAACTGGTCAGGGTGATTGCAGACCTGCTTGCAGGCCGATATAGCAGTCAGCACTTTCGCGTTGGTGTGGCGTACATCGCCGCGATTGAAATCTTCCTGCAAGCTCCGAATGATCTGTTGATAGAGAATTCTCTGGTCCTTGCTGAGCGAAACGTACTGATCTATTTCGTTCTTCTCAGGAAGATCAGCGATGACGGTCTTGTCCGTCTTCAATCGCCTCAGAACAAAGGGCCCTGTGATCTTTCGTATCTCACTCGGCTTGTAGCGCATCTCGGAGGATGCGAACTCTTTCGCCGAACCGAGAAGTCCCGGGTTAAGGAAATCAAACAGTGACCATAGGTCAAACAGCTTGTTCTCAACAGGCGTCCCTGTCATGACGATGCAGTTGTGACGCCGCAACTTCTTCACCGCTACGGCTTGCGAAGAGGCGGGGTTCTTGATGGCTTGAGCCTCGTCCAGGATGACTAGATTCCAGGCCATATCGTGAAACTCAGGACGGCGCACAATCATCCCGTATGTGGTGATTGATAAGAATGGCAGGTCAGCAAAGTCCACGGCAGCGTAGTCGTCTGCCGAACGATGGATCACGGAATACGGCATGCATGGTGCGAACTTCTTCAGTTCGTGCGTCCAATTGGCCAGCAGAGACATTGGCACGATCAGAAGTGTCCTATGCTCTGGATGTTCGATGCGCAACTTCTCAAGCAACGCGAGTACCTGAACGGTCTTGCCCAGACCCATATCATCCGCGAGGCACGCACCGAACCCCAAGGAGGCCATGCGGCACAGCCAGGCGAATCCCAAGGCCTGGTAGGGTCGAAGGTCCGCGTGGAACGTGTCCGGGGCTTGCGGTGAGGAGTCCAATCCGGCGTTGTCCGTTGTAAGCCGCATCTCCGCGAGCCAGAGTGAGTTATCGACCTCGATGTCAAAGTCATCGGGAAGATCAATCGGCGACAAGCTCCCACGCAGAGCATCCGCAATTGTAAGCTCCGTGTCCTTGAGCTTCTCGAATACCTCAAGCATTGAGGCCAACCGCTCATGGTTGACTTCAACCCAGTTCCCTTTCAGTAGGGTGAGCCCGTCAGAGACTTCAAGTAGCTCCCTGATCTCGCTCTCAGTAATCAGCGTGCCGTCGATGCTCATGATCGGCTGCAGCTCCACGAGCGTCCCAAGGCCAAACTGCCCCGTGATCTCCCGCGTATAGTTTCGAAGCAGTGACGCACGGACGTCTATTCGAGACCGTTTGCCCGTAGGCTTCCACCAGACCGGCGTGCGGCACTTAATTCCGAGTTCCTCAAGCGTCGCTACGTCTTGAAGGAATCTATAGGTGTCCTGCGCGCTCATTTCAACGGCATGGAACAAGTCGCCTGATTCGATAAACGAGCGAACGAAGCCGCTGCGTTTCTGCGCTCGTTCAAGAATTGAGACGATGCGGAGTAGTTCTGATTGGTTGTCCTGAAACTGATCGAGCGCCTGCTTCAACTTGAGGTGGGTGATTGCGCCTTCTGCACCTTCGACGGCATAGGTTGCCAGGAAGGCGAAGGGCGTGTTGCTGTTTCTGCGTTCGGCCAGGTGGAAGATCAGCCGCCCTCCGGCATGAGCGAGTCCCTTCTGAGTGAAGTACGACTCGACTGAACCGTCCCACACGGCAATATCGCTTTGAAACACCTCATGCAGCCGGGCGTAAACATTGCGCACCCACTTGGGCGTGAGATGTTCGGACCCTACCGCGAACGGTATTTCGGAGAGCGCTGCGGCCACGGCCTCGTCGGATACCTCGAGATCCACTGCCGCTCGCCTGAGCTCCAGGTCGCTGGAGCGCGCAAGCAGCGCGAAGTACTCGCGAGCAAGCCGAAGGAGAAACTCGAGTGAGGATGCGGGCGCCGAATGGTAGCCTGATTGCCCCAGATGAAAGAGGGCGTGCCACTTGTCATGCTGGAAACGGTCCAGCCACTGATTCTCTTCAGGCGAGTGGTTGCCAGACGACATGTCCAGCGCGAAGCCATCGCGCTTGAACACGAATTCCAAGTCGAGCATCCTCCTCATTGATTCTGTCACTGCTCAGCGGTCGGGCAGCGCATCGACTCACTCACGGGCCCGCCGTTGTTAGCTGACCTCAACTCAGCCATTCTGGTGCTGATGGCGACGAAGGCCTCCTGTAGCCCGTAGACACTAGGCAGATTACCTTCGTAGACGTACCGCCAGCTTTCGAACGAGCTCCCCACTTCGTCCAAGGCCGACTCGATAGTCAACGGGATATCGCCGCCATCAGCGATAACGTCAGTCCGAATCTGCATCAGGACCGGGTTTTGTTCGCATCGCGCCGTGAATTCCTTTGCTAAGACAATCTGGCTCGCCGGCGAGACCATCTTGTACAACTTGCCGAGATCATGACCGCGCCGGCACTGGCCAGATTCAAGCAAGATGAGCGCCTTGAGCGCCAGCTCGACCGAGAATGCGCTCAGAGCAAACCCCGGGGCAAGAGTAGCGAACGGTGGGATGCGGCCCGGATACATTGTCTGAACCTGTGCGAGCAGGCGGTCGGCTGAGGTGCGGAACTCGCGCGCAGCTTCGAGTATCGTCGTTGGGTCGACTGTCGTGCGACCACTACGCCCCATCCGGCCCCCCTCGTGTGCCTCGTCGCGTCCGTCCGGCAGTTGAGCCGCCCGCGAAGCGGGTCGGCTCGAACTGCTTGTTAGATTCTGACTCTACACTGCGATCGCGTGACCGCGAATCTCTACGTTCAAGCGCTCGCCAAGTTCGTCGGACGCGACGTCCAGATCGTAGTCCGCCTGCAGTCCAAGCCAGAACTGGGGCGTCGTATCGAAGTAGCGAGCGAGCCGCAGCGCGGTCTCTGCGCTGACGCGGCGCTTGCCGAGCACGATCTCGTTGATGCGCCGGGGCGACACGTTGAGGCTCAAGGCCAGACGATTCTGGCTGAGCCCGAGCGGCTTGAGGAACTCCTCGAGCAGCACCTCTCCGGGGTGTACGGGTGCGAGCATCTTGTTCGTCATCGTAGGCCTCCTCTCTAGTGATAGTCGACGATCTCCACGTCGTACGCGTCACGGTCGTCCCACACGAAACACACGCGCCACTGATCGTTGATGCGGATGCTGTGTTGGCCCTCGCGGTCCGCGGAAAGCTTCTCGAGCCGGTTGGCCGGAGGGCTTCGCAGGTCGTTGATGGCGTGAGCGTTGTTGAGCATCCTCAACTTGCGCAGCGCAACGGCCTGGATGTCGCCCGGCAGCTTCTTCGAGAACTGCCGATTGAACACCTTCTCGGTCTCGCTGTCGGCGAACGACTTGATCATGCTCAGAGGGTATAACGCGTGGCGTCAAAGGTCAAGCGTCATACGTCATGAATCTAACGTTGGGCGCTTCACCAGCGGCGCGCCGGCGAGTGCCTTCCGCCCGAGTCTACCGCACGAAGCGCGCCGTCTGTGTGGAAGCGCGGGTTAGGCCGTGCGCATTAGCCCTCTGTCCCTCACACAACTGGGAGTATGGCCGTATGTCAGTGAGAGGCGGCATCTGACCGAGCGCGGGGGCTGCTGTACAGGGCCCAGAACGCCGCTGAAGCGAGCGCCACGACGATGATGAGTGCGGTGAGGGCTCCCTGCCAAGCCCTGATGACCAAACCCCCAATCACTATCCGATCGAGGCTTCTTGCCAGCACGAGCGACAGACCGACAATCGCGAGAGTGGCTATGGAAGCGATGTACGCAATAATCCACATGCGAAAACGGATCCACCCAAAGAGCAGAGCAATGCCTGCAAGAAGCAGCAGCACCGTTGGGTCGAAGCTCACCTCGCCTCGAAAGAGCAGAACTAAGGTCTTAGCCAGGGCAATGGCCCCAAACAGCACACATGACCATGCGGCTACTCTCATTCGCATTGGAATCCCACTTGTACTCACGGCAACCTCTCTTGTGATTAAGCGTGAAAAGGGGACGACTGGTGGGCCAATTAATCCGATGGCAGCGAGCAGGAACTAGTACGGTGTTGACGAACTACCCCCGCCGGCGTAACCGATGACCTGGAGCCCGAGGTTCTTGAAGAAGATGACGGGGACACCGCCAACAGTCCCATTGTATTTGAAGGTGTACTGGTACTTGCTCCATATAGAGGACGAGCCAGTGCCTCCCCAGCTGCTGGAGTTCAGCCTGTAGCAAGACCAACCGTTGCCCGGATATGCGTACGCGGAATAGCCCCGGCTGATCAGGCGGCAACTCGAGCCATCCCACCCCCAACTCAGTCGGTGGTCAAGATAGTAGATCGGCTGAACCAGCGACCAAGCCGTGTTCCGATACGTGACCGACTTCGAACCCCCAGAAATGATAGCCATGATCTGCGGAGTGAGCTCGACGTCACTCTCGTTGCTGCCGCTCGCCACCTCCGTGAACGGACCACCATCGACCGACACCGACAGGGTGTAGTGAGTGATTTGCGAAGGGTTGGGTGCCGCTGACTTCGCGACGGCGACGTGCGGAGCCACTACGGTCATGCCCAATGCGAGCATGATACAAATGCGAACTAGACGATTCATCAATGCCCCCGTTCTTGATGCCCCCCCCCAGTCGTCCCAAAATCGACGGTAGTAGACGCAATCACTCATGTCAACAGCCGGAGTGCCCGTCGGCTGAGTTGGCGCTCATAGACACTGCCACGTGTTCGGACTCCTCGCGATGATCGCCAAGAAAGGATACGCGAATCGGCCTAACGTGACCCGCATCAGCTGCAGCCGCGAAGCGGCTGTCTGCTGGATGCGGTGATTGGGCACCCCATCAGTTCTGTCTCCGCCGCGTGAAGACCCGGCCACGTCGCCTGCATGATACGTCCTCGTCCCTCGGCTTTGCCGCGATACATGAGATCGTCCGCCAGCCGCACGGCGGAATCGACGTCATCGGGCGGCGTGTCGAAGGTCACGGCGCCGAATGTCGCCCCGACTCCCCAACGCTTACCGAGTTCAAGCGCGAGTGAGGCAGCGATGCGTTCGAGCGACTGGCGCGCCTGCGTCACCCCGCACTCCGTCATGAGGATGCCGAACTCATCGCCTCCGAGCCGCGCCACGACATCGGTCGCGCGAAGATCACGCTCGATGGCTGTGGCGACCGCCTTGAAAAGCCGGTCGCCCTCCGAGTGGCCTTCGGTGTCATTCACTTCCTTGAAGCGGTCCAAGTCCACGTACGTGATCGTGAACGGACGTCCGTCACGGCGGGCCTGGGCTATGACCTGATCGACGCGCTCCGCGAACACGCGTCCGTTGGCGATCCCGGTGAGCGAGTCCTTCCTGGATAACTCGCGTTCGCGCGCGTGGGCTTGACGCATCGCGTGGACCAGCTCGTTGATGATCAGGAAGAAGGCGAGTCTGACAGCGCTGTTCCATACCGGAATCCAGGCGGAGGAGTAGACACCGCCGCCGAGCAATTCCAGATAGCCCCAAGTCGCGGCGCTGACGACAGCCATGGCACGACCGGCCCCACGGGACAGGAAGGTTCCTGCGAAAAGCACGGGTATGAGGTAGAAGACTGAGAAGCTGATCTCGATGGCGGTGTCAACCAGACCCACGAATGCCAGAAGAACGAGCGAGAGCACGACTCTGATCGTGATGGGTGTCGAGACCACGCCAGAGACCCACGACGCCGAGCCCCGGGCGGGGGAGATGAGTGCCGTGGGTCCATGGGCGTGCCGGTAATCGCGCTCTGCGTCTGTCACCTACGACTCCCGTCTGTGTCTGCCGCTGCACACGGCGTCAGGTGGTGCCCAACGCATTGCGGATGAGCGGCGGCCCATCCCTTGCTTGATTGTAGCGCTCCCGCCGCCCGCTCGATCCGCTTTCGGCGCGGCCCGGCAGGTCAGTTAGGATCCAGACCAAACCTCTACTGTCAGCCCGGGAACACACTCGAACTCGCGCACGTTCCCCGTCACCATGGTGAGCCCATGAGCCACGCACGTGGCGGCGAGCCATAGGTCATGCGGGCCGATCATCGTACCGGCCTGGCGCAGCTCCGCCCAGATCCGCGCGTGAGCTCTGGCACACGCGAGATCCACGGGAAGGAGCGGGAAGTGCTCGAGAATGCCTTCGACGAAAGCCGAGCGCTTCGCGCGCACGTCCGGCAGAGTCGCCCGATGCACGCCGTGAAGCAATTCACTCGCGGTGATGACGGACAGGAAGGACTCTTCGTCGTGATGCCGTGCCACGTGCGACTCAAGGTGGAGTCTGCCGCGCTCGGCCTCGATGAGGATGCTGGCATCGATCAGGACTGCCATGCGTCACGGACCTCTGCTTGTGCCAACTCCCCTTGCGCGGCAGACAGATCATCAGCGAAGTCCGTTGCTTCTCGCGGCGTCAGATGCGGCAGAGACGCGAACAGGGCGGGCAGTTCTGAGAGCCGCTTGCCTGCAGGCAGCGGACGAAGCTCCGCGAGCGGCTTCTTGCCGCGCACGAGCGTGAACGACTCGCGGCGGTAGGCGACGCGGTTGACATAGTCCGCGAAGTGGCGCGCGACTTGGGTGACCGTCACATCCGACATCTCGTTGCTCCTAACTCAAGTATCTGAGAATCAGATTACACGATAATCTCGCTTGCTGCCACCCTGCTCGAAGGGCTCCGCCGAACGTCTTTGGGCATCAGCTGCGGCCGATACGCCTCTCTTCATCCTAACGCTCCTGGCCGTCTGCTGGATGCCCTGGTCAGACGACACACAACGGCTTGATGTGCCGCATATCGTCCTTGATCGCAACCTGCGCATCGTACAGATCGACGG
>JAUSOQ010000056.1 GCA_030655755.1 Coriobacteriia bacterium | reverse complement strand
CCGTCGATCTGTACGATGCGCAGGTTGCGATCAAGGACGATATGCGGCACATCAAGCCGTTGTGTGTCGTCTGACCAGGGCATCCAGCAGACGGCCAGGAGCGTTAGGATGAAGAGAGGCGTATCGGCCGCAGCTGATGCCTAAAGACGTTCGACAGACACGTAGTTCGGAGGTTACCTGTGCGCGAAGAAGTTGCTACCAATCTGCGGCTGTGGGACGGGTGGGCGGACCTCCACATGTCGGGCACTGGCTACGACGTCGAGGGGTTCATCGCCAGCCCGGAGTCTCGTCCCTTCGACTGGGTGACACGCGAGGTCGTGGGCGACGTTGCCGGCAAGAGGCTGCTTCACCTGCAGTCCCACATC
This sequence comes from Coriobacteriia bacterium, assembly GCA_030655755.1. Lineage (GTDB taxonomy): Bacteria > Actinomycetota > Coriobacteriia > Anaerosomatales > Anaerosomataceae > UBA2279. The sequence goes on along the minus strand of JAUSOQ010000056.1, from coordinate 42,146 downwards.
GGACTCGACACGCTGCGATTCGCTCTTGCTGGCGCGGCGGACGTTACGGGCGTGGACTTCTCGCCACGCGCCGTAGCAGCCGCGCGCTCGATCGCGGCTCGGCTTGAGCTGCCCGTGCGGTTCGTCCAGGCAGACGTTGCGGAGCTGCCCGATGACGTGCCTGAGGCGGCGTACGACGTCGTGTTCACGTCCTACGGCACCATCATGTGGCTACCCGACCTGGACCGATGGGCCCAGATGATTGCGTCTCGACTCGTTCCCGGTGGCGTGTTCCATATCATCGACGTGCACCCGTTCCTGACGGTCTTTGATGACGTAACAACGGAACCAGTGCTTGGCGTTCGCTATCCGTACTTCTCGCGGGAGCCTATTCGATTCGAAGAGCACGGCAGCTACACGGACCGAGAGGCTGACTTCGTCGCAGACTCCTACGCATGGCAACACACGTTCTCGGAGATTGTCGGCTCACTACTGAAGCACGGCCTTCAGATCCGGCGGCTGCAGGAGTATCCGGTGGTGTCGTGGAAGGTGCTTGAGTTCATGGAGGAGGGCGCAGATGGACTGTGGAGGATGCCGGCGGGCATCGGTGACATTCCCCTGATGTTCTCGCTCACCGCATGCAGGCCAATGACGACGCGCTGACGCAAGTCGATGCGGCGGCGCCGGATTTCCTGGACACGGTTTTGTGTAGCATCCGTGTCCGAGAGAAAGGTCCGTCATGTCAGAGAAGAACCCGTCCACAGAAGGTCAGCTCGTCCCGTTCGGCCCGCTTCTGCCCGGCCAGCGCTGGAGCCTCGCGCGCAAGCGTGAGGTGGCCCTGCGCCTACTGAGAGGCGAGCCGATCGACTCGCTGTCCCGCGAGCTGGGCGTCGAGGTCTACCGTCTTGAGAAGTGGCGCGACAAGGCGCTTGCCGGCATGGACGCCGGATTGAAGGAGCGCGAGGGCGACCCGGTCGCCGATCAGCTCGACGCCGCGATGCGTCGCATCGGTGAGTTGTCGATGGAGAACGAACTGCTCCGCGGAAGAATCGAGCGCCCGGGCCCTTTGGTCGGTCGGAGGTCGAAGCGATGAGCGCGGCGGTCTCCATTTCGACGAACAGGGTCTACGGCGTCCAGCGTGTGTGTGCGGTATGGGGTGTGGCCCGCTCGACGTTCTACTCGGCTCAGGCCGAGGTGGAGCCGAGTAGAAGAGGTCCGGTCCCGGCCATCTGTGACGAGGAGCTCCACGCCATGATCGAGGACGATCTCGAACGCTCGCCGTTCACGGGTGAAGGGCACCGCATGGTCTGGGCGCGTCTCAGGGTCTCAGGCGTACGTGTGTCGCGCAGGCGCGTGCTGCGCATCATGCGTGAGCACGGGCTGCTGTCCCCGCGTCGCGTGCGCCAAGGCGCCGGCGTCAGTCACGACGGCACTATCACCACCGATGCGCCCGACCTGATGTGGGGCACCGACGGCACCCGGGTCATGACCGCTGACGAAGGGATGTGCTGGATCTTCACGGCCGTCGACCACTTCAACTGCGAGGTCGTGGGGCGTCACGTGTGCAAGCGCGGTGACCGCTTCGCCGCACTGCAGCCGGTGGCGCAGGGTCTGCTCAAGCACTTCGGTGGTGTCGAGGCGGAAGCGGGCCGCGGGCTGAGCCTGCGCATGGACAACGGCACACAGTACATCTCGGATCACTTCCGCAACCAGGTCCGCTTCTGGGGGGTGGAGGCGAGCTACGCCTTCATCGAGCAGCCTCAGACCAACGGGGTGGCTGAGCGCTTCTTCCGTACCCTGAAGGAGCAGATCATCTACGGTCGGATCTATCGCACGGTGGCCGAGGTGCGCGAGGCCGTCGATACGTTCGTCGATCTCTACAACGACCAGTGGCTGCCGGAGAAGAACGGGTTCATGAGCCCGTCAGCAACACGCGAGGCGTGGTACGCTCGAGATCCCGAGGGGGTCGCCGCGTAAGACAGATTCGTGTCCAGGTATCCGCGTGCGCGGCCCAAGTCGATCGCGCTGTCGAACAATGGCATCGCTTAGCTGACAAGGCGCATGTGCGGTAAGCTCGGGTCGAGGACGCCGCGAGCGCCTTGCAGGTGAAGCGCAACAACGTACGTTAGAACGACCACCTGTCACTTCTCATCCCGCTCAGATTCCGGGTTCACGACTGTACCAATTGTGGTACACTCCTTGCATGAGTGAGTCTCGTGACAGGCAGCCCATCCTCTCAGTGCGGTTCTACCGCACCGCGTCCGGTAGCGAACCGGTGAGGGAATGGCTGCTCGGACTCGCGAAGGATGATCGTCGCGCGGTCGGCGAGGACATCAAGACGGCGCAGTACGGCCGGCCACTTGGGATGCCGCTCATCCGCAAGCTCGAGCCGCGTCTGTGGGAGGTCCGTTCGCACATCGCGGCGGGCATCGCACGGGTGCTCTTCACGGTGGACGGATCGGTCATGGTCCTTTTGCACGGTTTCGTGAAGAAGTCCCAGAAGACGCCGGCGTCCGATCTCAAGACCGCGCAGCAGCACCTGGCGGATCTGCGAAGGGAGTGAACACGGTGGACAAGAAGCATATCGGGAGCGACTTCGACGACTTCCTCCGTGGCGAGGGCGTTCTCGGCGAGGCGGAGGCCGTCGCGACCAAGCGAGTGATCGCCTATCAGCTGGCGCAGGAGATGGAGCGCGCCAACATCTCGCAGACGGAACTCGCGCGTCGTATGAATACGAGTCGCTCTTCGGTGGAGCGACTGCTTGACCCTGCAAACCCCTCGGTCACGCTCGTCACACTTGAGCGTGCCGCGAGTGCCATCGGCAAGCGGCTGAAGGTCCAGCTTACGGCGTAGGGTGGGACGCCTAACCTGCGCTTCCACACAGACGGCGTGTGCGCTCTTCGCCTGTAGGTGTGACACTGGAGCCACAGGCGGGTAATCCCTACAAGAGGGGGGTGAGATCATGAGAGAAGACTCCGGAACGCTACGGTCTACCGGTTTCCTGCTGGTCATTATCGGCACACTCGGTCTTCTGGCCAACGAGTTCGTCCTCGATTGGGGCACCGCGGCGACGCTCGGCTTCGCCGGGTTCAACATCATCGGGCTTCTCGATCTGTGGTTCTCGTTCTCCGGCCAGCGCTCCTAGCCCCGCTTCCACGCCTCGAGCGCCTCGACAGCGGCGTTCACCGACAGCGCCGGTTCCGGTGCATCCGGATCACGCTCGCGCAGTCGCGCGAACAACTCGGCCAGGATCGGCGGCTTGATGTTGCCTGCGGCGATCACGTCGGCGTTGCTGAAGACTTCGGCGGGCGTCCCGCGCAGCACGATAGTGCCGCCGGGCGCCAGTACGTACGCGAAGTCGGCGAAGTCCGGTACGGTGTCGATGTCGTGGGTGGAGAGCACGACCGTCACGCCCCGCTCGGTGGAAAGTCGTCCGAGCAGCCCCACCAGGTTGTCGCGTGAGGCGGGGTCGAGCCCCTCGAACGGCTCGTCGAGTACGAGCAGCTCCGGCTCCATCACCAAAGCGCCGGCCAGGGCGACCTTGCGCTTCTCGCCACCAGAGAGGCTGTGTGGCACACGGCCTGCGAGCTCACTGATGCCGAGCAGTTCGAGCGCTGCTATCGTGCGCTGCTGCACCTCGTCGTCCGGAAGCCCGTACTGCTGCGGCGAGAACGCGACGTCATCGAAGACCGTGGGTGCGATGATCTGCTCGTCGACGTTCTGCAGCACGACGCCGATGCGCCGCCGGATGTTCTTCCAGTCCTGGGCAGGCTCGATACCGAACACGCGGACCTCGCCTTCTTGCGGGCGCAGTAGGCCGAGGATGTGGTAGAGCAGCGTCGTCTTACCTGCGCCGTTGGGTCCGAGCACCGCCACACGCTTGCCGCGATGCACGAGGAAGTCCATCCCGCACAGATGCACGCTCGTGCCGCCCTCGTAGGTGTGCCGCACGCAGCTGATGCGTACGACCTCTTCACTGACCGGTTCGTCCGGATGGGTGTGTTCGTGGACGTACACATGGGTGTGTTCTTTCATGACTTCCTCCAGCGTACGGTCGCGGCGGCAACAAGTGTGAGAAGCGAGATGGCGGCGAGTATCCAGCTGTAGGCGCCCACGACGTCGGGGGCAGTGCGCAGGATGATCGTGAGGGAGAGCAGCCCGCCGCCGCCCAGAAGCAGCGCGCGGTCCATCGCGCCGTCTGCCGACGGGATAGTACGTACGCGTAGTCGGCCTTCGTAGCCACGCAGGCGTAATACGTCGTACTCGCGCTGTGAGAGGTCGAGCGAGTAGAGCACCAACCCGCCCAGCGCGCGCGTGGTGGCGCCCACGGCGCGTACCGGCTGTCTGCCCGCCAGGCCTGCGCGCAGCTTGATGGCGGTCGACAGGTTCGTGAGCTTCTCGGCCAGCAGGAACAGGGAGCGGTACGTCATGAGTAGTGCATCGCCCACGATGCCGGGCACGAATCGCTGTATGATCGCGAAGACCTGTGGGTAGGGTGTCGAGAACATCAGCACGATGCTGCCGAGCGCCGCGGTCACCGCCTTACCCACGATCAGCACTGCCGAGAGCACACTAGGCGCCGAAGCGAACGCGAACACCGCCGCGAACACCGCCGGATACAGAGCGAGTGGCAGCATGTGGCGTAGTGGCATCCCCATACCCGCAGCGAGCGCGAGCAGTAGCAGCAGCGCCGAGAGCAACACGAGCACGTCGTTGGTCACGACGACGGTGGCGAGTACGAGCGTGAACGCGATCACCTTCGCGCGGGCGGAGGTGACGTGTAGCCGGGATGTGCCCAGCACCGCAGCGCGGTCGACGGCGGTGATATCCACTAGTGCCTCCCGTGCTCGTCGCCGTAATGGGCGGGTTCTGTCTCGGCAAGGCCACCTTCGAACACCAGCGACGGTCGTACGCGCGCCACATAGCCGAGGATCCCGGCTGTGATCAACGCTTCAAGCAGCCAGCCGATCGGCCCGAGCGTGTAGACGACGGCGGCGAAGCGCGAGATCGAGAGTCCGGTGTCGACCTCCTCGTGGGCATGTCCGTCGTCAGCCTCGTGATCATCTGCATGCTCATGGGTGCTGAAGAGCTTGATACTCACCACGCCGCCGTCGAGCGGGTTGCCGAAGCTCAGCGTCGCCGGGTTCAGGGCGCCGGTATCGCGGATGGCGGCGGGACCCGCACCGGCGAGCGCCACGATGCCGACGAGCATCGTTGTCGTCATGGCGAGCGTGATGATCGTGGTGACGGCAGCCGCCCAGCGCACTCGCGGGCGGCCGAGGATGCGAACGAGCGTGCGGAAGATCAGCCAGCCCAGGATCATCTCGGTGGATATCTGTATGGTGTTGAGCCCTATCACCGTGACGCCGCCATGACCGAGCAGCGCCAGGATCACCTGCACGACGAACGCCGAGATGATCGACATCCACGGCCCGAGTATCGCGCCGGCGACCACCGTGAGGTTCACGTGGTAGGCGATGGGCACGATCTCGGTGGACATCGCGACGAGTATGAGTGCCGACATGACACCGAGCAGCGGCACCTTGCGGCGTACGGCTTCTCGCTCAGAGACACGCGAGGCGATCGTGAGCGCGATGAGCGCGATGACCCAACCGGTACCCCAGAGCCAGATCGGCAGCACGCCGTCCGGGATGTGGATATGCGACATCTACACCTCACCGCCTTTGCGGCACGCATCGCACAGGCCGTAGAGCGTGAGGTCGTGTCGCGTCACGGTGAAACCCGCGTTTTTGACCGCGACGAGTGCATCATCTTCAGGCAGGGGACAGTGGATGCCGGCGACACGGCCGCAGCCGGTGCAGATGATGTGGTGGTGATGCTCGTCGTTCGCGCACCACACGTAGAGGGTCCGACCGTTCCGCTCGCCGACCACCGCCAGCGTGCCGCTGCTCGCCATCGCCGTGACCGCCCGGTAGGTGGTCGCGATCCCGAGGCCGGGGACGCTGCGTTTTGCCGAGAGGTGCAACTCCTCGACGGTGAACGTGCCGGCCATCCCGTCGGCCGCGCGTACGATGCGCAGCCGCTGGTGGCTCATGCGCCCCTCGCCGCAGGCGGTGCGCAGCTCCCTATCGGTCAACTCGCGATCGTGTGCCATGCGTTGTCACCTAACTGATAACGATTCTCACATAGACGGAGTCTATCACGCTTGAGCAGTGCATGGGCGCGCTTCTCGGCAGCGCGATGGGGTAGTATAAGCATTACCTATACGACGCGAAGGTCGGAGGTCGACTCAAGCCGTGAACATCGCGCAACTCAAGACGTTCGTGACGGTCGTCGAGCATGCCTCGTTCTCCGAGGCAGCCCGCTCCATGGGCCTCTCCCAGCCGGCGGTGACGATGCAGGTCCAGGCGCTCGAGGCGGACCTCGGCGTAACGCTGCTCGATCGCCGCTACCGCAAAGTCGAGATCACCGAGTCCGGACGCGCCCTGCTGCCGTATGCGCGCAAGGTGCTGACCGAGCTCGAGCACGCACGCACGGCGCTCGAGGAGTTGAGCGAGACCGTCTCGGGTCGTCTGCTGTTCGCCGCATCCACTACGCCCGGCCAGTACGTGCTGCCGCGCCTGCTCGGCGGCTTCCTCAAGCAGTACCCCGAGGTCGGCGTCTCACTCCGGGTGTTCGACACCGCCGAGGTCATCGAGAAGGTGGAGTCGGGCGAGGCGCAGCTGGGTATGACCGGCGCCGAGGTACATGGCGCGCGCGTCGAGTACGAGCGTCTCGGACATGACGACCTCGTGATGATCTGCGCGCCGAACCATCCGCTGCTTGCCACAGAAGCGGTGCGTTTCGCCGACCTTGTCGACGAGTCGTTCATCGTGCGTGAATCCGGCAGCGGTACCCGCATGGTCTTCGAGGACGCGATGCGACACGGCGGCGTTGATCCCGCCGAGCTGCGCGTTGTGATGGAGCTCAGCACCAACGAGGCGATCGTGAGCGCCGTGGAGGGTGGCATGGGCATCGGTGTCGTGAGCACGTGGGTGGCCGACAAGGCATTGCAGCTCGGTACCGTCGCCCAGGTGCCGGAAGGCTCGTTCCCGCTCGTGCGGCCACTCTTCCTCGTGATGCCGCGAACCACGACCACGCGGGCGGCTGCCGCCCTTACCGACTATCTCCGCGAGGCCCTTGAGACCTGAGCTGTTTTGACTGTCTTTTAAAATCCGCTAGACTACCCCCATACCTGTTGCCCTGTAAGCATCAGGCCATATGCCTCCGAGTCTCGTGCGCCTACCGCGGCACGGCCGTCATGGACACGAGACCGATAGGGTGAAGAAGGGAAACCGCTTCGCCTCCCGTTACTTGGAAAGGAGCACCCCATGTTCTACCGCTTCAAGGCGTCCGTTTTCTGGCGGATCGCCGCCCTCGCCCTCTCGATCGCACTTCTGTTCTCGCTTGCCGCGTGCGGAACGACGACCGAGGACACCACGGACACCGAGACCACGACGACGGAACCTGTCGTCGAAACCACCAAGCTCGTTCTTGCTTCGACGACTTCCACGCAGGATTCGGGACTCTTCGATGTGCTCATCCCTGCGTTCGAAGAGGCCTATCCCGAGTACAAGGTCGAAGTCATCGCAGTCGGCACGGGCGAGGCGCTGGCCCTCGGCGAGTCCAAGGATGCCGATGTCCTGCTCGTTCACGCACGCGCTAAGGAAGACGCCTTCGTCGAGGCCGGCTTCGGTACCGAGCGCAGCGACGTCATGTACAACGATTTCGTCATCGTCGGTCCCGCTACAGATCCCGCGGGCGTCAAGGGCATGACCGTCGCCGCTGACGCGTTCAAGAAGATCAGCGAGGCCAAGGCCACGTTAGTGTCGCGCGGTGACGATTCGGGCACCCACACCAAGGAGAAGGCCATCTGGAAGGCGGCGGGCTTCGAGCCAGCCGACGACTGGTATCTCTCGGCTGGCCAGGGTATGGGCGACGTCCTCAAGCTTGCGAACGACAAGCTTGGCTACACGATGTCGGATCGCGCGACCTACCTGAACCTGAAGGACACGCTGGATCTTGAGGTGCTCGTCGAGGGCGACGATATCCTCTTCAACCCGTACGGTGTCATTCCGGTCACAGATGCCACTAATATGGAGGGTGCACAGGCGTTTGCGGACTGGATCACCGGTGCCGAAGGTCAGGCGGTCATCGAGACCTACGGTATCGAGAAGTTCGGGCAGCCGCTCTTCATCCCGAACGCATCGTAGAGTACCTCTCGGAGATGTCTTCGGCATTACAGGTGCCGTGAAGACTGAGGGGACGTCGCGGTGCCGGTCGCGACGTCCCCCTAGTTCACAAGGAGTCACATGGGAGTCATATGGGATGCGGTCGTTGAGGCCGTACAGCTGATCGGATCCGGAGCACCATATCTTTTCGAGATCATCTTTCTCTCGCTGCGCGTTTCTGCCATCGCGGTGGGGATCGCGATGATCGTCGGCATCCCCACCGGATACCTGCTCGGCGTCGGCCGGTTCTTTGGACGCCGACTCTCGCTCGTTGTCGTGAACACGGGCATGGGTCTGCCCCCGGTGGTCGCAGGCCTGATCGTCTTCATGTTCCTTTCACGCAGCGGGCCGCTCGGCGACCTGCGCTTGCTCTTCTCCACTCCGGCGATGATCATCGCCCAGGTGCTCATCTCCACGCCGCTCGTCACCGGCGTCACCGCCGCTTCAATCGCCTCGGTGCCACTTGAGCTGCGGCTCCAGGCGCGCTCGCTCGGCGCGTCGTGGTGGCAGGAGGCCGTGCTCACCATCAAGGAGGCTCGCCGGGGCGTCATGGCGGCCGTGGTCGCTGGTTTTGGAGGCATCATCTCCGAGGTCGGTGCGGTCATGATCGTCGGCGGCAACATCGAACACTCCACCCGGGTCATGACGACCGCGATCGTGCTGGAGGCCCGCAAGGGCAACTTCGGCACCGCGCTCGCGCTCGGGTTCATCCTCATCGGCATCTCCTTCGTCATCAACGGGCTGCTTACCACGCTGCAGCAGTCGGGAGCGCGCTATGAGCGATAAGACGATACCGCTCATCCTCGCCGAGAGCGTGTGCCAGAAGTACCGTCGCCGGGTCGTGCTGGACATCGATCGCTTCGAGGTGTTCGAAGGAGAGACGCACGCGCTTCTTGGCCCGTCAGGCGCCGGCAAGTCCACGCTACTCCGTATCGTGGGTCTGCTCGAGAAACCTGATGCGGGAGTCGTCAGTATCGAGGGTCGCGAGGTCACACACCGCAGCCGTTCGGCGCGCATGATGATGGCCGCCGTCTTCCAGAAGCCGTACCTGTTCAACGGTACGGTCGCCGAGAACATCGGATACGGCCTCAAGCTTCGCGGTGTGTCCGTTGCCGAGAGGAGCCGACGCGTCCGCGAGATCGTGGGGCGCGTGGGACTCGACGACCTGATCAACGCCTCCGCGCTCACGCTCTCGGGCGGTGAGGCCCAGCGTGTCGCACTTGCCCGCGCGCTCGTGCTCGACCCGCGCATCCTGCTGCTCGACGAACCGCTCAGCTACCTCGACCCGCTCATCAAGCGCCAGCTCGTGGCGGACTTCTCCCGCATCCTGCGTGATTCCGGTGTGACGACCGTGTACGTCACACATGACCAGGACGAGGCGATGGTGGTCGCCGACAGGCTGAGCATTATGCACGAAGGCCGCTTTGTGCGGACCGGCGGTGTGGACGAGGTCATGGGACTTCCCACAAACGAGTGGGTAGCGGACTTCATCGGCATGGAGGCGCCCATTCGCGGACGGATCGTGGGGCTCAAAGACGATGTGGCAGAGATAGACTGCAGCAGCGTTGCCGTGCATGCGATCACGTCGCTACCGATCGGCACCGACGTCGTCGTGGGCGTCCGCCCCGAGGATGTGACGCTCTTCGCCGCAGACGGCCTGCCGGCATCATCGGCTCGCAATATCTTGCACTGCGTCGTCGAAGCGGTCGAACCCCGCGGTGCGACCGCGCGGGTGCGGATGAACGCAGGCGGACTGCACTTCGCTGCTGCCGTCTCGCGCGCATCAGCGCAGGAATTGCAGCTTGAGGTCGGCAGCGCTGTGGTGGCTGTCTTCAAGGCGACGGCCGTCCGCGTTGGCGCGGCTTCATGACCGATACCCGAAAGGGTACTATAGGTGCCTACGCCCAAGGGTGTGGGGTATCGGACGGGAGATTCAATGGGTAGGCAAGTAGCCAGTCGCATACCGGTGACCGCAGCGGTGCTCGCGGGCGGTCGTTCGCTCCGCATGGGCATCGACAAGACGTTACTGTCCGTCGAGGGCGAGCCTCTCGTCGTTCGCGTGACCGAGAGTGTCGGTGACGTCTGCGCACACACCGTCATCGTGACCAATCGCCCCGAGGCTCTTGAGGAGATCGACCTCCCGGCGGGAGTCCGGGTCTTGCAGGACACCGTCGCTTACCAGGGTCCTCTCGGCGGTCTTGCGACTGCACTCGAGCAGTCCGAGGACGAGTGGGTGCTTGCTGTCGCCGCTGACATGCCGTGGTTGCGCCCCGAGCTTGTACGCGCACTCTGGGACGCTCGCGATGGTGCGCAGGTCGTCATCCCGGTCAGCTCGAAAGGCGCCGAGCCGCTGCTTGCCCTCTATCACGTCAGCTGTCTACCGGCGGCGCGTGCCGTGCTCGAATCGGGGCGTCGTCGCCTCATCGCGATGCTGCCATCGCTGAAGGTCGTGGAAGTCCCGGTCGAGTCACTGCGCGATGTCGACCCCGAGCTGCGCAGTCTGGTGAACGTGAACACGCCGGAGGAGCTTGCCGACGTGCGCGCCAACAGTCCCATCTCGGCTCGCGAAGAGTCCTCCGCCGTACGTCTTTCGGTCATCGAGGTCGGCACGCGGCGTACACGTGGCATGCCCTCCGAGCGACCCGTCACCGTCATGCTCAATGACGTTGAGATCGCGACGATCCAGGCGACGCCAGCCGATCTGGAGGAGATGGCGGTCGGGTTCTTGATGTCCGAGGGGCTCATTACCCGCCGCGATGCCCTCGGCGCGGTCGATGTCGATCACAAACGCGGTCATGTGTACGTGGCGAGTGAGGAGAGCGTACCCGAGGACTTCCGCTACCGGGAGCGATACGTCACTGCGGGCTGTGGCAAGGGCATCACGTTCGCCTCCGTGGCGCATGCGTCCGGTATCGAGCCGGTCGTCTCGGACATGACCATCTCATCTAGAACGCTGTACGGCCTGATGGGCCAGATGGCGCGCTTGGCAACCGCGTATCGCGATACGGGCGGTATGCAGTCGTGCGCGCTCGCCTGCGACGGTGTTGTGACGATCATGCGGGAGGATGTCGGTCGTCACAACGCGCTCGACAAGGTGCTTGGCCGAGCGTGGCTGGACGGCACGGACACGACGGGTTGCGTGTTGCTCACGACCGGCCGTGTCAGCTACGAGATGGCCGTCAAGGCTGCCAAGGCGCGCATCCCGGTCGTGGTCTCGCGGACGGCTGTCACCGATCTCGCCGCCGATATCGGCGCCCGCGTGGGCATCAGCATCGTTGGCTACGCGCGCGGCGGGAAGCTCGTCGTCTACACACATCCGGAGCGCATCATCGACGAGGAGGACGAAGACTCGTGATCACGGTGGAACAAGCTCGCGAGGCCGTACTCGCTCGCATTAAACGACTCCCCGCTGTCGAGGTAGACATCCTGGACACGCTCGGCCGCGTTCTTGCCGCAGACATCAGCTCCGACATCGACATCGCGCCCTTCGACAACTCGGCGATGGACGGCTATGCGGTGAGGGCCGCCGACGTGGCGGGCGCATCCGAGGAGTCGCCGGTCGTACTCGACGTCGTCGAGCATGTCGCGGCCGGCTCGTTCCCGGTCGAGACGGTCGGCGCCGGTCAGGCCACGCGCATCATGACCGGCGCGCCGATGCCGCAAGGCGCGGATGCGGTCGTGATGGTGGAACGCACCGAAGCGCTTGAGGCCGGTGGCGGCGCGGGTGGTACGGCTGCGATCAAGGCGCCTGTTGCAGTCGGCGAGAACGTGAGGCTGCGTGCCGAGGACGTTCGCACCGGCGATATCGTTCTTTCGGCCGACGAGGTGGTGAGCGCCGCCGCTATCGGCCTCATGGCAGCGATGGGGCGCCCGAAGGCGAGCGTCTACCGCCGTCCCCGCGTCGCGATCGTCGCGACCGGCGACGAGCTCGTCGGCATCGACGAGTATCCGGGCCCCGGCAAGATCCGCAACTCGAACTCCTATTCGCTCGCGGCGCAGGTCCTGGCTGCCGGCGGCGAGCCACACATCCTGCCTGTCGCCCGCGACAACGAGGCGGATACGCGAGCGATCCTGTCGCGTGCGCCGGAGTTCGACCTCATGGTGAGCACCGGCGGTGTGTCGATGGGCGACTTCGACGTCGTCAAAGACGTGCTGGAAGACATCGGCGTGATGGACTTCTGGAAGGTCGCGATGCGCCCCGGCGCCCCCCAGACCTACGGCACGATCGGCGGCACGCCGTTCTTCGGTCTTCCCGGCAACCCGACTTCCACGACGGTCGGCTTCGAGCTGTTCGTGCGCCCGGCGATGCGCAAGATGGCAGGCTACGGCGCTCTCGAACGTCCCACCGTGCAGGCCGTGCTCACCCACGATGTGAAGAAGAAGTCCGACCGTCGCTACTTCCTGCGCGGGCGTCTCACGAGGACTGACGACGGCTACAGCGTCGCGCTCTCGGGTTCCCAGTCCTCGGCCATGCTCACCTCCATGCACCGCGCCAACTGTCTCGTCTCACTTGCCGAGGGAGAGTCGTTCTTCTCGGCAGGCAGCATCGTCACCTGTATCCGTCTCGATATCGAGGAAGGTGTCAAATGAAAGACTACGAGATCACACCCGAACTCAAGCAGGCTGTGACCGAGAAGGCCGTCGACGGCCGTATCGCATGTCCGGTCGCCCGTAAGCTGGCCGAGGACCTGGGCGTGCCGTACAAGGCCGTCGGCGAGGCAGCCAATGAGCTCAGCATCAAGATGCACAGTTGTGACCTCGGCTGCTTCTAAGATGGCCGAGAAGGCCGGCGTACCCGTCGTCTCCATCGTCGGGAAGAGCGACTCGGGCAAGACGACCGTTGTCGAGCAGTTGGTGCGACGGCTCGTCGACCGGGGGCATCGTGTGGCCACGTGCAAGCACCACGTACACGAGGTCGACATCGACGTGCCGGGCAAGGACTCCTGGCGTCATGCGCGGGCGGGTGCACAGGTCACGATGATCTCCGCGCCAACCCAGTTCGCGGTCGTGAGCAAGGTGGATCGCGAGCGGACGCTGGAGGAGATCGTGCACGCTGCCGGCGACGTGGACATCCTGGTCACCGAGGGCTTCAAGCGCGCCGGTTCGGTGCGCATCGAGGTCGCGCGGCGCGCTCGTTCCGACGAGCTCATCTCCACTGTCGAAGAGCTCACGGCACTCATCACCGATCACTCCGATCTGCAGCCCGAGGGTGTCTTGGTGTTCGGACTCAACGACTACGACGCGCTCACCGATTTCGTGGAGCGCACGTTCCTCGGCGGAAAGGCCCCCTATGGCGACTGACAGCTTCGGCAGGCGCATCGACTACCTGCGCATCAGCGTCACCGATCGGTGCAACCTGCGCTGCATCTACTGTATGCCGCCCGAGGGCGTGCAGTGGAAGCCTCACGATGAGATGCTCTCCTTCGAGGAGATCGAGCGTTTCGCGAAGGTCGCCGTGCAGGAGGGCATCAGTAAGATCCGTCTCACGGGTGGCGAGCCGTTGGTCCGCCACGGCATCGTCGACCATGTACGCCGCCTGCGCGAGATCACCGGTCTTGAGGCGATCGCTATCACCACGAACGGCACACTGCTACGCCGCTACGCCGCCGAACTCAAGGAGGCCGGACTCGAGCGCGTCAACGTGTCGCTCGACACGCTGGATCCCGACACCTTCGCGCACGTCACACGTGGTGGCTCGCTTAAGGCTGTACTCGACGGACTCGAAGCTGCGTTCGAGGTGGGCATGGATCCCGTCAAACTCAACGTCGTCGTCGTCCGGCGACTCGAGCAGGACCTACTCGGCTTCGCGCGGATGACGCTCGAGCGTCCCTTGCACGTGCGCTTCATCGAGTACATGCCGGTGGGCGGCGTCTCCAACGAGGCGTCATGCGCGTCGGGCAGCACCGACATCTGGACCGAGGACGACTATGTCCCTGCCGAGGAGATCTTGGGCAGACTGCAACTTGAAGCGATCGAGGCGGGTCTGGGTGAGCTGCTGCCTGTCGCGAAGAACCGTGCGCCCGGTGGTTGGGGGCCTGCGCGCTACTATCGGCTGGGTGACGCACCCGGCACACTCGGCGTTATCTCACCTTTGTCGCATCACTTCTGCGGCGAATGCAACCGCTTGCGTCTGACCGCCGATGGCAAGCTGCGCACCTGCCTGTTCAGCGACGACGAACTCGACGTACGCACCGTCCTTCGGCAGGGCAGCGAGGAGGACGTGCACGAGATCATCAGGACTGCGTTGGCGACCAAGCCGGCGAGTCACAACATGCGTATCGGGACCGTACGCGGCATGTCCCAGATCGGAGGGTAGGTATGAAGGACGCACCCAAGCTCACTCACCTGGACGAGACCGGCGCGGCACGTATGGTCGATGTCTCGGACAAGGCGGTCACACACCGCCGTGCCGTCGCGGGCGGCTTCATCCGTATGCGGCCCGAGACGCTTGCGATGATCGTCGAGGATCGGGCACCCAAAGGCGACGTCTTCGCAACCGCTCGCATCGCGGGCATCATGGCGGCCAAGCGCACCGCCGAGCTCATCCCGATGTGTCACCCGCTCGCGCTCACGCACGTCGCGGTCGACCTCATACCCGAGGACGACGGTGTGCGCATCACGGCTATCGCCGAGAACGACGGTAAGACCGGCGTTGAGATCGAGGCGCTCACTGCGGCGTCGGTCGCGGCGCTCGCACTCTACGATATGGTCAAGGCTGTGGATCGCGGCATGGTCATCGAGGAAGTGAAGCTGCTCTCCAAGGAGGGCGGGAAGTCCGGCACGTGGACCCGCAAGGAGGACGAATGAGCGTACTACCAGGCTGGCGATTGCGTGATGCCGAAGGAAGGCATCTTCGCGGTCGTACATGTTGGTGGTAGCGTGAAGGTAGGCGACAGCATGATCGTCGAACGGCTGGGGGAGGTCTCATGACGGTACTGAGCATCGGTGTGCTGACATGCTCCGACACTCGCGCTGCGGGAGAAGCGGAAGACACATCCGGCAAGGCGATCATCAGCATCTGTGAAGACCGGGGCTGGATCATCTCGGCGTATCACGTCGTGCCCGATGAGCAGGAGGCCATCGCACGTGCGATCATCGAGATATGCGACGTCGACGAGGTCGACGTCTTGCTGAGTACGGGCGGTACCGGACTCGGCCCGCGTGACATCTGCCCCGAGACGACGCTTGCGCATGCCGACCGCGAGGTCCCGGGCATCGCCGAGGCGATACGTGTCGAGAGTATGCGTGTCACTGGCCGGGCGATGCTTTCGCGTGGCGTTGCAGCGCAGCGCGGTCGCACACTGATCGTCAATCTGCCCGGTAGCGAGAAGGCTGTGCGCGAGTCGCTCGGTGTAGTCATCGACCAGCTCGAGCATGCCGTTGAGATGATCGCCGGTGGAGGCCATGGCTGAGACTGACGCGTCCCGCGTCGTCTACTTCGATCATGCGGCGACCTCCTGGCCCAAGCCCGATGTCGTACTCGATGCCATGCAGCGCGCGATGCACGACGCGGGCGGGAATCCCGGCCGAGGTGCACACCGCCTTGCGGTCGCGGCGTCCCGCACGATCCTTGAGGCGCGTGGCGCGGTCGCAGGGCTTCTTGGTGTTGCCGAGCCGCGCAATATCGTCTTCACCGCTGGATGCACCGAGGGGTTGAACGTTGCGATCAAAGGCCTCATCAGGCGTGGCGACCGTGTGGTCGTCTCTTCGATGGAACACAATGCCGTTGCGCGACCACTCAACATGCTCGCTGCCGCAGGCGTCATCGTCGATGTCGTGCGTGCGGACGAGTACGGGAACGTGGATGCTGATGCGGTCGAACTTGCGGTGGCCGAGCGCGAGACAAGGGCGGTGATCTGCCAACACGCCTCCAATGTCACCGGCTCGATCCAGCCGGTGGGCGATCTCGCCGATATTGCGCACGATGCCGGCGCGGTCCTTATCGTGGATGGTGCACAAGCGACCGGACACCTGCGCGTGGATGTCGGCGCGCTTGGAGCGGATGTGTACGCGAGTTCAGGTCACAAGGGTCTGCTCGGTCCGCAAGGGGTGGGTATTCTCTATCTTTCGTCCGACATCGACCCTGACGAACTCGTGCAGGGCGGCAGTGGCGGGAACTCCGAGGAACCGATGCAACCGCGGTTGCGCCCCGATCGCTATGAGGCCGGCACGAGCAATACACCCGGCATCGCGGGACTCGGTGCCGCGGCACGCTATCTTGCGGTTCACGGCGATGAGTTGCGCGTGCTCGAAGGTGAGCTCACCTCCCGGATGCACGAGGGCCTGCTCGGTATCGAAGGACTGCGTGTACTCGGACCGCTTCCGGGTGAGGAACGCGTCCCGGTCATCTCGGTCGTGCATGAGCGTATCGATGGCGACCGCATCGCATTCGAGCTCGACCGCCGGTATGGCATCGCCGTTCGGGCGGGCCTGCACTGTGCACCCTGGGCGCACAACACCGTTGGGACGCTGGATTCCGGTGCGTTGCGCTTCGGCATCGGCTACGGTCTCACCTCCGCCGATGTCGACTATGCGCTGGATGCGATGCGAGAGATCTGCGCGTGAACAGCGATGTCGAGAGGCCTTACGTCGTATTCGGCTTCGAGACCACGCATGACGCGCTGACTGCGGAGGCTGCGCTTGCCGCGACGGGTCTCGCACTCACCGTCATGCCTAGCCCTAAGGTGTTGGGGGCATTGTGCGGCATCGCACTGCGCGTTGCGGAAGACGACGCACCGCTGGTCGAGCGAATACTGG
Organism: Coriobacteriia bacterium; assembly: GCA_030655755.1. Lineage (GTDB taxonomy): Bacteria > Actinomycetota > Coriobacteriia > Anaerosomatales > Anaerosomataceae > UBA2279. The sequence goes on along the minus strand of JAUSOQ010000056.1, from coordinate 25,179 downwards.
CCGAGGCAGGCGTCGGCTGGTCGGGAAGCGTGCGGATACTCGATCGCTAGCGGATGAAGACAGGCGTTCCCACTTCAACGCGTTCGTAGAGATCCTCGATGTCCCAACGGTGCATACGCATGCACCCATGCGACGCGGCGTGCCCGATCGACCAGTCCTGCGTCGTCCCGTGGATGCGAATGCCGGGAGCATCGAGGTTGAGTGCACGTGTACCGAGCGGGTTACTCGACCCGGGCGGGATGTAGGCGGGCATACTGGCCGCCCATGCTGAGCCGGGATTCGACCAGGCAGGCATGTAGCGCTTGAGCATGATCACCCAATCGCCACGTGGTGTCGGGTGGCTCGGCGTACCGACAGCCACGCCGAACGATTTCTCAAGTCCGCCATTGTCGTACAGGTAGAGCTTACGCTGGCTGCGGCTGATGAAGATCACCTTCCCAAGGTCTTCCTCGGTCACAGCGGGTTCTATGTAGTCTACCGGCAGTTCGACGTTTTTCGAACCGGCCCGTAACGCCACGGCAAGTATCGTGCGCGCTTCCTGTTCGTCGAGTATCTCGCCGCGCTGAGAGGCAATGAACGTGACGCCGGTCGTCTCGACAGATATGGTCGCGTCGATCGCCGGTTTGTCAACTTGTGACGCGACGTCTGCAAGCCAGACGCCGATGCCCTTGTCGTCCAACCCGAGCGCGAGCGGCACTTCCATGCCGATCGTCTCGCTGGTCACGCGGACGAGTACGCGCTGGAGAAGTGAGGCTTCTGCCTTCGGAGAGAATGTTTGCGCGATCATGCCCTCGACGTCGATCTCGACAAGATCTGCCGCCGGTAGAACGAAGGTCTGGTCGTCGTGACGGGTGGTGATGGGCCCGCTCAGCGGCGTCACGAGTTCGCTCTGAAGAAGGTCGCGTGCGGAGTCGCGGGTCATGCCGCTGACATCGATGCCGGCGATGGCGGAGCCCGTCGGCATGACCTCGCGGACCTGGTAGTCGTCCATGACCGCCCAGGCCGAGCCAGCCGACAGGCACAACAGGAGCACCGCTGTCGCGGTGGCTAGTATGCGTACTTTGAGGGACGCTTTATGCATGAGCTCCTCCGCGCCATCTATGACACGCATTTCCGTGTATTCTACAATGACCTGAGCTAATGTGAAGCGGGGAGTGTGATGGAGGGTCAACAGGCCGACGCGGTCTATCGGGGCAGCCTTTCTAAGTTGCTCGACAAGATCCGCAACGAACGCGGCCTCGACCTTGCGCAGTATCGTGAGCGGTACGTTGAGCGACGCATCGCATCCCGGCTGCATCTGCTCGATATCCACACCTATCGGCAGTATGCCGAGTACCTCGATCAAAATCCCCAGGAGTACGCCAGCCTGCTCAATGCGCTGACGATCAATGTGACGCAGTTCTTCAGGGACGGCACGGTATTCAAACTATTTCGTGAGAAGATCGTGCCTGACATCATCAAGTCCAAGCAGGCACGTCATCAGCGCATGATCCGTGTCTGGTCGGCCGGCTGTGCGACCGGCCAGGAACCGTACTCGCTGGCGATGTCATTCCTTTCAGTCATGGACTCCAGATCGAACGACTTCCTGCTCTCGATCCAGGGTACCGACATCGATAGCAATGTGCTGACCACGGCGAGGAAGGCGGTCTATCCGATCGAGCAGCTCGAGCACATCCCTCGTCCTGATCACAAGTATGTGGATGTCCTCGGTGATACGTTCCGTATTCGTCCGGAAGTCACCAAGCTGGTTCGCTTCCAGTACTTGAATCTGTTCGAGGACAAGCCGATACATATAGTGGATGTCATTTTCTGTCGAAATGTGTTCATCTATTTCACCCGGACTGAGCAGGAGCGGATATTGGAGCTCTTCTGGGCTTCGCTCTCCCGCGGTGGCTATCTCGTGCTTGGCCGCAGTGAGCGGCTCGCTACCTCGATGATCGGTCGATTCGAGCTCGTGGACGGCCGCGAACGTGTTTATCGCAAACCGCTCGGGATGCCGTAACCAGGGGTTTTTGCTATTGTGAACGCAATGGGAGCAATGCAGTCGTGGTTCTGCGGAGGAGGGAAATCCGAGTATGGATGGTCAGGTTCGCAGTAGCCGGGTGAAGCGGGGCCTTGCATTCACTTTCACGCTGCTCACGTGGGCGACCATCGGACCAGCGGCCGGTATCGGTCTGCTGGCGACGGCGTTCTTCGCGATGTTCTACCTACGGATGGCTATCGTTGACCTTTTCTACATCGCGGTCTTCGGAGCGGTCGCGATGGGGGTCTGTGCGATACCGGGGCAGTTGATGTGGCGCCGGGCGTTCATGGCGCGCATCTTAGACCCGCTCCGCGATCTCGGCAGTGTGATGATCGATGCGGGCGGAGGCGACCTCAGTGTGCAGGCGGTCGTCGTCAATGAGGACGAGATCGGCGTGTTGACCACGGAGTGCAACCAGCTCATCAGCTCTCTTGCTGAGATCGCGTCCGGCGTGCGTCGTTCTTCCGACTCCGTCACTAATGCGGCGATCCAGCTTTCCGCTTCTTCCGAGGAGATCAACGCATCGTCCATAGAGATCAGTTCCTCCGTGCAGCAGATCGCGCACGGCGCCGAGCTGCAGTCACGCAAGGTCGAAGAGACCTCCTCGGCCATGGAGTCGATCACGCGCACCGTGAAAGACGTGGCACGTCGTGCCGAAGAAGCCAGTAAGACGAGTGAGGAGGCGGCTAAGGCCGCGCTTCTCGGCGAGCAAGCGACCGATGAGGCCATCACCAAGATCGCCGAGATCCGTCAGGCCATCGAGACGCTCGCGGGATCGGTCACGGTGCTTGGTGTGCGTTCTGCGGAGATCGGTCATATCGTCGATGTGATCACGTCCATCGCGGACCAGACCAACCTGCTTTCGCTCAACGCTGCCATCGAGGCGGCGCGTGCCGGCGAGTCCGGTCGAGGCTTCTCGGTCGTCGCCGAGGAGGTACGTAGGCTCGCCGAGGGCTCCGGAAAGGCTGCCGAGCAGATCAGCGAGTTGATCAAAGACGTCCAGGCCGAGACCGCCAAGGCCCTCAAGTACATGGAGATCGGCACGACCGAGGTCGTCAATGGGACCGCGGTCGTGGCCAGGAGTGGCGAGGCGTTGCGTCAGATCACGGAGTCAGTCACTCGCACCGCGACACTTGCCGAGGAGATCGCTGCCAGCATGGCCGATCAGACCCAGCGCACCACCGACGTCGACCGCGCCATGCACGACATCGCTGCAGTCGTCGAGGAGAACGCGGCTTCGGCCGAGGAGACGGCTGCCGCCGCCCAGCAGCAGACCGCATGCATGCAAGAGATCTCGTCATCGGCGCAGGAACTCGCAGACATGGCTCGTCGTCTCGAGGAGTCTGTCCGCCGGTTCGAGATCGGCGACTAAGGGGTCGCCGTGAAGAACAATGTCGTCACCGCAGAGAGCCGCCAATACGTTCTGTTCCATCTTGGGACAGAGGAGTATGGGCTACCCATCGAGCGCGTACAGAGCATCATCTGCTACGAGCAACCCACGCCTGTGCCGCACGCTCCTTCGGGAGTCGAGGGCGTCATCAACTTGCGTGGCAAGGTCATTCCCGTCATCGACCTTTCCATGCGTCTGCTCGGCGTGCCGTTCACCGGAGCATCGACTTCGAGGATCGTGGTGGCTGAGGGCGACTCGGGTCTCGTCGGACTCGCAGTCGACTCGGCCAGCGAAGTCGTCAGTATCTCGATGAGCGAGATCAGACCTGCGCCCGAAGCCGCGCTCAGTGCGGATACCGCTGAAGCGTTCGAGGGCGTCGCGAACTACGGTGACCGCCTCATCATCCTGCTACAGGCTGACAAAGTACTGCCTAGGCAAGAGTTCGTGGCCTCTACGGTCCAGGAGGGCGAGGCGGATGTCTAAGATCGTCCTGGTCGTCGATGATGCCGCATTCATGCGGATGATGATTCGCGACATCCTCTCAAAGGAGGGCTACGTCATCCACGAAGCGGTCAACGGTCGTGATGCTGTCGAGAAGTACACCGAGGTCCACCCCGATCTCGTCACGATGGACATAACAATGCCGGAGATGAGCGGGCTGGACGCACTTCGCATCATTCGCCAGAAGGATCCGGTAGCCAGGGTGCTGATCGTGAGTGCGATGGGTCAGCAGAAGATGATCGTGGAGGCAATAGAGTCCGGGGCTATGGACTTCCTCGTGAAGCCCTTCCAGCCGACGAAGGTGCTGGAGACGGTCAAGAAGTGCCTGCAGTCGTCACCACGTAGTTGATGCGTCGATGCGCTCAACGATCAAAGTCCTCATCGTCGATGATTCGGCCCTCATTCGCCAGATGCTTACCCGGGCGCTGAGTGTCGACCCCGGACTTGAGGTGGTCGGTACCGCCCGTGACGGGATCGAAGCGATCGAGAAGGCCGTCGAACTCACCCCTGATGTCATCACGCTGGACATCGCGATGCCCGAGCTCACAGGCATCGAGGCATTACCGCACCTGATCAAAGCAACCCCTGCGCGCATCGTCATGCTCAGTTCACTCGATGATCCGGATACCACCTACCAGGCGCTCGCCGGGGGCGCCGTCGACTTTCTTGTCAAACCGAAGACCGGAGTCGCGACCTCGCTGGCCGAGCTTTCCGAGACGCTCATCAAGAAGATAAAGATGGCATATCGCATCAGTCCCGAGAGTCGTTTCGAGCTAGGGAATGTACGGCAGCTCGCTGCTGAGGAGGTTCCTGGTCTCAAGGCCGAAGGCCCACCCGTCGCTACCAGGATCGGACGGGTCGTCGCCATCGCTTCTTCTACCGGTGGACCGCCTGCGCTTGAGGCGGTCTTCTCGGGTCTGACCGCTTCGCTTCCTGCTGCATATGTCGTCGTGCAGCACCTGCCGGCGGGTTTCACCGAATCGCTCGCACGGCGTTTGTCCCGGGTGACAGACATCCACGTCGAGAAGGGTCGCTCGGGCATGCTCTTGAAACCAGGTTCTGCATACATCGCGCCATACGGCACACACATGAAGGTCGTCGGCGCTACGGCGCCACGTCTTCAAATGGAAGACGGGCCGCCCATACATGGCGTTCGGCCGGCCGCTGATCCGCTGTTCACGAGCGTCAGTGATATCTTCGGCTCGCGTTCGATAGGGGTCGTGCTCACCGGCATGGGTTCGGACGGAGCTCAGGGGCTCAAGCGGATATTCGATGGCGGTGGTGAGACCATCGTTCAGGATGAGAAGAGTAGTACGGTGTGGGGCATGCCCAGGGCCGCTATCAGCATTGGTGCGACGGATCGGATCGTGCCGCTGCAACATATCGCGGCGGAGATCCGCAGGACGCTCAGGGAGGGTGGTGTGTCGTGAGCGACGACATGTCGGCATACAAAGAGGTCTTCCTGTCTGAAAGCGCGGAGTACATCCAGTCGATAACCGACGGGCTGCTTGCGCTCGAATCTGACCCGTTTGATCTCGAGCCGGTGGAGACGGTCTTCCGCGGTGCACATAGCCTCAAGGGCATGGCGGCAGCGATGTGCTACGACCGTACGGCCGAGCTGACGCACAAGATGGAAAGTCTGATGGATACCGTTCGGCAGAGGCTGCAGCCGATCGATTCATCGCTCATCGACCTGATGCTGCGCGCTGTGGACAGCGTTCGCGATCTCATCGACGATGAGTCGTCGGGTGGTCAGTCCGTCGATATCGATGACATCGTCTCGGCGATCCTAGCTCGGGCCGAGATCCGCTCGACTCCGGAGGAAGATGTCGCTGTGCAAGAGGTGATACCTCCGGAGGTAGCGGAGGCCATGCCCGATGTCGGCTCACGGTTCGTGGTCACCATCACCCTTGCCGAGACATGTGTGCTCAAGGCGGTTCGCGCCTACATGGCCATCAAGCGTCTTGGCCACATGGGTACGGTCATCGAGACGCGTCCGTCAGTCCAGCAGATCGAGGATGAGGAGTTCGACCGCGCTTTCGAGGTCATCTTGCGCACCCAGGAAGAGCCTGACGCTATTGAGAAGGCCTTGTCGGTTATCAGTGAGATCGAGGGTGTCGTTGTCGCGCTGGTCGAGGACGAACTTGCCGAGAAGGTCATGGAGATCGAAGCGCGTTCGCCGAAAGGTCGCCTCTCGGTTCCCAAGATCGCCGAGACCCAGACCGTGCGGATCTCGATCGGCCACCTCGACAATATGGTGAATCTGGTTGGTGAGCTGGTCATCATCCGCTCGCGTTTTGATAAGATCGCCCACGATCTTGGTTCTTTGGAACTAGGCGAGACCCTGAGCGTTCTTGAGCAGGTGAGTGGCGATCTCCAGCACGAGGTGATGCAGACGCGCATGGTACCTGTTGGCAACATCTTCAACCGTTTCCCGCGGATGGTACGCGATCTTGCCCGGGACCTTGGTAAGGATGTCGCGTTCGAGATGGAGGGACTCGACATCGAACTCGACCGGACGGTGCTGGACGAGATCGGTGACCCGATCGTGCACCTGTTGCGCAACAGCATCGATCATGGCATCGAGGCTCCCGACGTGCGTGAGAGTGCGGGAAAGCCCGCGAGGGGCACCGTGCGCCTGATCGCCCGGCGTGAACGGGAGCAGGTCAGGGTGATCGTGACTGATGACGGTGCCGGGATGGATGCTGATCGCATCTGGCAGAAGGCAGTTGAACGCGGCATGGTCGCGTCTGCCGACCGCGATTCCTACGCCGAGTCAGACATCCTCATGCTGACCTGCGTACCTGGTTTCTCCACCGTGAAGGAGGCCACGAAGGTCTCGGGGCGCGGTGTCGGCATGGATGTCGTGAAGGGCAAGATCGAGTATCTCGGTGGCACGCTCGTGATCAAGTCGCGATCGGGCGTCGGAACCGAGATGATACTCGCGCTGCCCTTGACGCTTGCCATCATCCAGGCGCTTCTTGTGGCGAGTGCCGGACAGGTTTTCGCTGTCCCGCTTTCCGCAGTCTCCGAGGTGCTGTCTCCGGAGGAGGTCACACTCAAGACCGTCGATGGCACCCCGGTCGTGGTGCTGCGCGATGGCTCCGTGGCGCCGCTGTATCTACTGGACGAGGTGATCGGGGCAGCCCCGCGTAGCAAGCGACAACCGTTGCCCGGGGAGCATATCGTCTTGATGGAGATCGGCGAAGAGATCAACGCGCTTGCTGTCGGGGGACTTGTCGGTCGACAGGAGGTCGTGATAAAGCCGCTTTCGCCGCTGTTCAGGGGTTTGTATGGCCTCGGTGGCGCAACAGTGCTCGGAGATGGTCGTGTCGCCTTGATCCTCGATCCTCGGACCTTGTTCCATATGGGAGCGTGATCGCATGAACCCAGACCAGCTTTCGGCACTTCAGATCGACGCATTGCGCGAGGTGGGGAGTATAGGAGCCGGCCATGCGGCGACCGCACTGTCACAGATGCTCGGCAAAGCCGTCGCTATCGATGTCCCGCGCATCGCGCTCATTCCTGTCACCGAGGTCCCGAACGTCTTAGGAGGACCAGAACGTCTCGTTGGCGCCGTGCACAGCAGACTGCTGGGCGATATCGAAGGCAGTATCGTGTTCATCGCTGCGCGTGAGGACCTGCTCGCGCTCGTCGATATGCTCCGCAGCCGTGCACCGGGCACGACCAAGTCCCTCCATGGTGACGAGGAGGCGCTGGCGGTACACACCGCTTCGATCCTCATATCGGCGTATGTGTCGGCGATTGCCCGCATGGCCGACATCAACTTGCTTCCGTCGCCCGCTTCGTTCGCTTTCGACATGCTCGGCGCGATCCTCGAGGTGGTGACCGCTGAGATCGGCATGAAGGTCGACACGGCACTGCTCGTTCTCACGCGATTCTCGGAGGAGGACATGTCCATCGACGCCGGTCTGTTCTATCTGCCCGATCCGGATAGTCTTGAAGTCCTGCTCGGTCGACTCGGCATCATCTAGGAACCGATGACAGGTTACGATGAACATGAGTGCAGGGATCTGACCGACGGTTTTGCGGTATACGTCGGCACGGGGAAGTACGTTGTCGCGTCCCACCCTAAGGTACTGGTGACACAGGCGCTCGGGTCTTGCATCGGCGTCACGATGTTCGATCCCTTCCGACATACCGGCGGTCTTGCGCATGTCATGCTTCCAAGCCCGGCAGACACGGCCTTCCAGGGCACTCTCGATCGCTTCGCATCGTATGCCGTGCCTCGCATGGCCGAGATGTTGAGTGAGGGCGGAGCTCGTCGTCGATTGGTAGCTAAGGTCATCGGCGGGGCATCCATGTTCACGGGGGATATTCGTTTCACGGGTATCGGAGATCGGAACGCCGAGGAAGTCAGAAGGCAGCTCGCTCTTTTGATGATCCCGGTTCTGGCCGAAGATACAGGTGGTAGTCATGCTCGGACCGTCGAACTTCACCTGGACACCGGTCTGGTCGTCGTGCGCAGCTATCTGTACGGTATGAAGGAGCTTTAGGTCGTATGAGGGAAGGCACGTGATGGAAGAGGTCGTGGCGTCGGTCGCCGGCTCGGCGGCCCGCTCGGGACAGGTGCATATCGCGATCGCGGGAGGTGGGCTACGTGCCACCTCCGTGTTGCGCCTGCTTGCCGATGTCGAGAACCTTGCCATGGTAGCCGTCTACGATCCGAACCGGTCGGCCCCGGCGCTTCGGCTGGCGGACGACCTCGGTATTCTCACGACGACGGAGATATCCGAGCTCTCGCAGCTCATGGAGCTCGATCTCATCCTCGACATGTCTGAAGACCTCACCGTGCGTGCAGCGCTTGAGTCACTGCGTCCCGGAGCAGTGGAGATCGTGTCGGCGGTGGGCGCAGAACTCGTCTGGGATCTGCTCATTGCAAAGAAGCGCAGTGAGGAGCAGGAGAAGATCTTCGTCGAGTTGCAGGTGGCGTACGACAAGATCCGCAGTCACGAGCGACGGTTGCAGGCGAGCAAGGAGGCGCTCGAGCAGGCAAATGAAGAACTCGAAAGCAGACTTGCTGAGATATTCTTCACTCACGAGTTCTTCAAAGCGCTGACGAGTTACTCTTCTGTCGATGACGTAGTGAGTCTGATCGTTGACGGCGCCAACGGTATCCTCGGCGCGGAGATATCGTGTGTGTATCTCTTCGATCAGCAGGACTGGACCTTACACTTGCGTGCGAGCCAGGGTAGACCCGAGGATGCGTTCCGGCCGGTGGTCTCTGTCTCCGAGACGATCCTGGGTACCGCGTTCCGCGACGGTGCCACGCAGGAGAGCGACGTACCGCTCGGCGCCGAGTCCGCGCGGTGGACGAATCAGCCTGAGAGCATCCGCTCCCAAGCGGCGATTCCTCTGAGGGCGGGCGAGTCGATCATCGGCATACTCGTTCTTGCATCCTCGACGTACCGTGAGTTCACGCAGCCCGAGCGTGACCGTCTTCAGATCATCGGCAACCAGTCGTCGCTCGCTCTGCAGAACGCGCTGTTGCATGAAGAGCTTGAACGTCTCTCGATCACCGACCGACTGACCGAGCTCTACAATCACGGCTACCTGCAGCAGCGGCTGGAGGAGGAACTCGGACGTGCACAGCGTTTCGGTCACAAGCTGTCACTCATCATGCTCGATATCGACGATTTCAAGCAGTTCAACGACACTTATGGTCACCCGCGGGGGGACAAGGTGCTTCAGGCTGTGAGTTCGATCATCATGCAGAACCTACGTGAGATAGATGTCGCCGCGCGGTACGGTGGCGAGGAATTCGTCGTCGTGCTTCCCGAGACTGACATCCCTGGCGCTCTTGCAGTCGCAGAACGCATCCGCAAGAGCATGTCGCAGTATCCCTTCGTCACGGGCGAGGGGACTAGCCCTACGACCCAGACCGTCTCGCTCGGTGTCGCGACCTTCCCTACGCATGCCACGACTGCTGCCCGGCTCATCGAGACGGCTGACAAGGCGATGTATGAAGCGAAGCGGTATGGCAAGAATCAGGTGACGGTCGCCTCCTGACCGGTGGTAACATGTAGTTACTATCTCACTGCCGCCGTAGCGAACGGAGGGCGTTGTGAGTCTTGCAAGAGCGCTGTCCCGGTTGCCCGAGGACGGCGGTCACGAGATGATCGTGCGCGACATACTGATGCTGTTCTCGAAGCACCAGCGTGAGTGGATGACCGCTGATGACGTGTGGTGTCGCACAGGTCACGCTTCGGCAGCAGCGGAGCGGATCCTCGAGACGCTCAGGGAGTCCTACGTGTTCAATTCGCGTGTCGGTGAGCCCACGGAGTACGCGTTCACCGGTGATATCGCGCTCGTTGTGGAGATAGATTCTTTTGTCAAACGTATCAGGGCGCATCGAGACCATATGCAGAGCAATGTCGCGAAGTTCCGGGAGCGGTACAGCCCCAACTGACTCTGCCCCGTGCCACGCAAGGACCCGGACGGAGGGTTTCGCCCGTGATCGAACCCATCAAGCGGGGCTCCCGAGGCTCCGCGGTCGAGGACATCCAGAAGCGCCTGTTGATGCTGGGGTATGACCTCGGCCCAACTGGAGTTGATGGCGTGTTCCTAGGTGCGACCTGGGACGCGGTGAGAGGTTTCCAGAGCGAACGGCGCCTTACCGAAGACGGTGAGGTCGGCGCAGAGACTTGGGCCGCCCTCGTCGACGCGACATTCAGACTCGGTGATCGGCTACTCTACCTCAAGTTCCCGTACTTCCATGGAGAAGACGTGCGTGTCTTGCAGGGTGCACTGAATGCCCTTGGTTTCGCGTGTGGAGAACCGGATGCCATATTCGGTGCGTTCACTGAGCGCGCCGTGCGTGAGTTTCAGTCCAATGTCGCGCAGGCGGAGGACGGTATCGTCGGTGGCGAGACCGTCCGAGCGATCGATCGTCTTCGCCATGTCTGGCACGACAAGGATCCGTCTGCCCCTGTGGCACTCAAGGTGGCAGCAGCGCGTGCTGCCGACGTACTGGCGCGAACACCGGTCTCGCTCGTCGGTCTGGATGACGGCGGGCGTGATATTGCTGACCGAATGGCGAATCTTGCATTCGCCACCGAACCCTCGGCAGGGGTGGACGTGTGTGACGTTCCGGCACCGGATGCTATGATCGTCCTTCGACTTGGCAGCGGGATCGCTCCAGACGTCGATGGGTCGCTTCCTCGGCTCGTCATCGATTCGGTTGACGATGGTGCGTTGGAGCCACGATTACTCACCGCCCTGAGCGCCCTTGAAGGCCGCAAGGAAGTAGTCGTCGATCTCAGCTCCCTGCTTCTCGATGATGATGCAGGAAGGCAGCGAGTCGCCGTCAGAGTGCTCGACGCTTTGTGCTCCGCGCTGTGTCGAGAGGGCGATATGTGGTAATATCTTTGGGCTTCGTCCGTGTTCGAACGAAGAGGTGTCACATTGAAGAGTCCGTTCCGCAGTCTTGTCGCGTTGCTTCTCAGCGCAGCGCTGCTCATGGCACTTCCCGGCATGGCGCTTGCCACCCCGACGTCTGATAAGCAGGCCGAGGCGGCTAAAGTCAAAGCGCAGGTCGAGGAACTCGACGCCAAGGTCGAGATCGCGAGCGACGATTACAACGAGGCGAGTGCTGCATACAACGCCGTCACCAAGAAGGTGAAGAGCGCCGAGCAGGAGCTTGCGGCGCTCACCGCTCGTCAGGAGGAATTGCAGAAGCACCTCGACACGCGTGTCGAGGGCATGTATCGCAGCGGTCCACTTGGCGCACTGGAGCTCCTTTTCGGCGCTACGACGTTTGAAGAGTTCGCCTCGACGTGGGACCTGCTCAAGCAGATGAATGAGAACGATGCCGACGCGGTTGCTGAACTCAAGGCGACACGAGCCCAGATATCGGCAGTGCAAGTCGAGCTCAAGGCGCAGCAGGCTGAGGCGAAGAAGCAGCTCGACATCATGGATGACCGCAAGGCGTCGATCGAGAAGCAGTTCGCCGAGCGCAAGCGCGTCTTAGCGGGGATCGAGTCCGAAGTCCGCGCGTTACAGGCAGCCGAAGAGGCCAAGCGGGTAAGCGCGGCTCCAAGGGGCGACTACGGCAGTCCCACCAATGCCCCTCGTTCCGAGGTCGTCTCGATAGCGAAGTCCAAGCTCGGTGCGCCGTATGTCTGGGGAGCGGCTGGCCCCAATGCCTTCGATTGCAGCGGTTTCACGATGTGGGTGTATGCACGCGTCGGTGTCAGTCTGCCGCACAGTTCCCGTTCCCAGATCAGCTGTGGCCAACGCGTTTCTCGTGCCAATCTTGCACCGGGCGACCTTGTGTTCTTCGGTACGAGCGTGATCCACCATGTCGGGATCTACGTCGGTGGCGGGATGTACATCCATGCGCCGCATACCGGTGACGTCGTGAGGATCGCTAGTATGGATCGAAGTGACTATGCTGGTGCGTGTCGCCACTAGACATCCATGTGGCGCAGATTCATTCTTAAGCTGGGGGAACTGAGGTACTCACATCGGGGGGAGTATGGCGACCAGCCGTCTCTGGGTTCCGTTGCGCTCGAAGGACTACCGGATGCTCTGGCTCGGCCAGATGGTGTCGGTGGTGGGCGACAAGGTGAACCAGATCGCTATGGGCATCCTTGTCTACAAGGCCACAGGTTCGATGCTGCAGATGGGCATCATGCTGGCGATCTCGACACTGCCCGCCGCCCTGTTCGGGCTGCTTGCAGGCGTGTTCGTGGACCGCTGGAATCGCCGCATCACGATGATCGTCTCGGATCTTCTGCGTGGTGTGCTTGTCCTTGCGATTCCGGCTGTCGCGCGTGTCGGCATACTCGGTGTCTACGCGGTGGCGTTCCTCGTCTCGACGATCTCGCTGTTCTTCGAGCCCTCGAAGTTTTCGCTCATCCCTGAACTGGTGGGAGAAGACGAACTCATGGCGGCGAACTCTCTCGACAACGCCACGATGTCTGTCTCCGAACTCTTCGGGCTGGCGTTCGCGGGTGCGCTCGTTGCCGCACTCGGCTACAGGGTAGCGTTCTTCCTTGATGCCGGAACGTACGTGATCTCCGCGATCTTCATTATGTTCGTGTCCTACCGTGAGACTCGTGAACGGGTGGGACAGGTGAGCGTTCGCTTGCGCGAGGACGTCATGCGCGGTCTGCGGCACATCAATGAAGTCCCGTTATTGCGGGATCTGATGGGCGTCTACACGATCGCTGCGATGGGCGTCGCGGCATCGGTCACGGTCGTCTATCTGCTTGCACTCGATCGTTTCAATGCCGGGGCTCCCGGTCTGGCCATATTGGATGCAGCGATCACGGTCGGGCTGCTGCTTGGAAGCTTCAGTGTCGGAAGGACGACCAGCGATGCGTCAGGTCGCAAGTTCCTTCTCGGTCTGTGTGCCTTCGGGTTCTTCTTCGGCGCGGTTGCGCTGGCTCCCGGCATGTTGGTCGCAGTGCCGCTGCTGTTTGTGGGCGGGATCGCCAACATGTGGTTCCAGGTGCCGATGGCTACGATGATCCAGCAGTCCTCACGCGGCGAGCTGCGCGGCCGCGTCTTCGCGGCGAAGGCGACAGTATCACGCATTTTCACGGTTGTAGGTTTCATCGGCGCCGGTCTTCTTGCCGAGAGGGTCGGTCTCAGTATCACGATCGCCCTGATCGGCGGCATGGTCTTTCTTACAGGAGTCGTCGGTTTCAGTCGTCACGCACTGCGCACTGCGTGAGAACCCGCTACGCGATTCTACCTTTCGTGGGGTATGCTGGTGTCTGCCTGAAGCCTGCGAGCAGTCGGAGTGGTGACGAGAATGGCTGAGATAGATGGCCTGCTTAAACTCATGAGCGACCGGGGGAGTTCCGACCTGCATCTGAAAGTCGGGAGTCCTCCCGCAGTTCGCTTGAACGGGAAGCTCGTCGTGCTGCGCGATCTCCCCACCCTTGGCGCTGAAGCCACCAATCAGCTTGCGCTCGGCATGATGGACGAGCGGCAGCAGGCGTCCTTCGTCAATCACTGCGAGATCGACTTCGCCTACTCCGTGCCGGGTGTCGGGCGATTCCGCGTGAACGTCTTCCATCAGCGTGGCAGCGTCGGTATGACGCTGCGTCGTGTGTCCACCGATCGGTGTTCGATCGAGGATCTCGGCTTGCCGCCGGTCGTGAGCCGTCTTGCTGATGAGCCGCGTGGTCTGGTGCTCGTCACGGGTACCGCGGGTTCAGGTAAGACGACGACACTTGCGGCGATGATCGACCACATCAACCACACGCGCGAAGGTCACATCGTCACCATTGAGGATCCGATCGAAGTGCTGCACCGGGATGACAAGTGCATCATCAGCCAGCGCGAGATCGGCATCGACACCGACAGTTATGCCGATGCCCTTCGGCATGTCGTTCGCCAGGATCCCGATGTCGTCCTTATCGGTGAGATGCGCGACCACGAGACAGTCTCAGCGGCGCTCACGGCTGCAGAGATCGGTAACCTCGTCTTCTCGACACTGCACACGATCGATGCGACCGAGACGATCAACCGCATCATCGACTTCTTCCCACCCTACCAGCAGAAGCAGATCCGCCTGATGCTCGCTTCGACTCTGAAGGGCATCGTCTCGTTGCGTCTCATCCCGTCGATCAACGGTGGCCTTGTACCCGCCGTCGAGGTCCTCGTCATGACCGGTACGGTCAGGGAGTACATCGTCGATTCCGAGAAGACCTACATGATCCGGGATGCGATGGAAGACGGTGAGTACTACGGGATGCAGACCTTCGACAAGAGTCTGCTCTCCTTGTACCAGCAGGGGAGGGTCACGTTAGAGGACGCCACTGCGATGGCCGGGAACGCACACGACTTCAAGATCAAGGTGCGACAGCTCGGCGTCACTGCCGAACAGGCGGCGCAGACCGGCATCTACTAGTGCGCGTCGCCTTCAGTGTGATGTCCTAGAGCCACTTCCCGAGCAGTGAGTCGATCTCAGTCGGCATCTTTCCCAGCCCACCCATGAACTGCTTGAGATACGAGTTTTCCATGAGAAGCTTCATGGTCACAAGGAAGTAGTCGCGCTTTGACGGTGACATCGAAGCGACGCGCTTGAGCTTACCCATGTAGAAGCGTCGGTAGCAGTTGATCACGATGCGCATGAGTTCGTCGGTCTCCATCGCCTTAGGCTTCACCACAGGCGCGACCAGGTTGTAGTCCTCGTAGTCGTAGGACACGATATACGGCTCAAGGTCGGGGTAGATGTCGGCGTACGGCCAGGGAGCGATCGTGAGGAAGAACGCGAGATCGGGGTTGTAGTGTCTCGCAAGTTCGAACGTCGCTTCGATCGTCTCGGGTGTGTCGTCGGGCAGGCCCAGGACGAAGCTCGTCTCGGTGATGATGTCGTACGAGTTCAAGAGGTCGAGGGCCTTCTTGCCCATCTGTACGTCGGTGTTCTTCTTGAACAGATCCAGTGTCGCCTGGTCGGTACGCTCGACCCCGACATACACGTGTCGCATGCCCGCCTCGACATACTTGGGGAGGATATCCTCGTCACGCAAGATGTCGTCGACTCGCGTTTCCATGAGCAGGTGCAGCCCCAGGTCACGTTCGATCAGTAGGTCGAGTAGTTGCTCCCAGCGTTCGCGGTCGAGTGTGGGTGTTTCGTCTGAGAACATTATGACCCCGACGCCAAAACGGTCCTTGAGCATCTGCATCTCATCGACCACGTCTTTGGGGGAGCGTCCGCGCCAAGTCTTACACCAGAAGGACTGCTGACTGCAGAAGGTGCATGACTGGTTGCAGCCGCGTGATGTCGAGATGACGGCGAGGTTTGTCTCGGGAAGCGGGTAGAACCGGTACAGATCCCAGTCCACCAGGTCCCATGCGGTTGCGAGGCCGTCAAGGCTCTCCAGGAAGGGTCGCGTGGGGGTAACGACAACGACGTCGTTACGTTTGAAGACGACACCCTCGACGGTAGCCGGGTCACCCCCTTCGGCAAGGCAGCACATGAGCTCAGGGGCAGTGACCTCACCCTCGCCGCGAAGTACGAAATCGATGACATCTCCATGTCGAGTGAGCGCCTCTTCGTACATGAAGTGCGTATGCACGCCCCCGATACCGGTGATCACGCCGGGAAGCGCGTCTTTAGCCAGGCGCAGTAGGTCGACTGCTTTAGGGAATGAGGGCGTGTACGCTGTGGTGAGCACGACGTCCGGTTGCAGCGCGACGAGTTGTGCGCGAATCTGGTCGGCGTCATGGTCCATGGTCATGGCGTCGTAGATCACGGGTTCGAAGCCCGCTTCTCGGAGTGCTCCGGCGATGTAGACGAATGCGACATTGGGCCAAGTGCCGGCGGTCTCTACGACGCCACTGTGATAGTGAGGTGTTACAAGTGCGATGCGACGTATCATATGTTGAGCCTCAGTCCTCATGTGGCGTGCGCATTGCAGTGTACGGTGCAGGGTTCGAGATCGGCGCACGAGTCAGTAGATTCTATCATGGAGACCGTATCCGCCGAACGTGGATTGGCGTTGCTATGAATGGTTCTAGGCGCGCGGGAGACCGCGTTGGCTGAGAGGCACATTGACAGGCTGGTGGCGAAGGCCATCGCTGGTGACGCACGCGCGTTCGGCAGACTCTACGATGAGTTCGCTGACCGAGTATACGCGTTCGTCCGCGGGCGGGTGGTCTCGACACAGGACGCTGAAGACCTCACGGCCACCGTCTTCCTGAAGGCGTGGGAGGCGATCAATGGATACGACGACAGAGGTATTCCGTTCGGAGCCTGGCTCTTCCGCATCGCTCGGAATGCAGTGATCGACTCCTACCGTCGGACAGCGCGTGTGCCCGAGATCGCCTCGGCAGAGGATGCTTTCGAAGTCATGGATGTGTCCGCGATCGTCGACGAGAGGGTGTTCGCCCGTCTTGAGGTGGAGGAGGTCTGCGAGGCGATGGACTCGCTGACCGAGGAGCAACGATCGGTATTGATGCTCCGGTTCGTCTGGGGCTTCGATGTGAAAGAGAGTGCGCAAGGGCTCGGCAAGTCAGAAGGGGCCGTCAAGGCGCTGCAGCATCGGGCGGTACGCTCGCTTACAAGGCTGCTGGCCGAGGAGAACGAACATGGCTAGGTTCGACGCAGAGACACACGAATGGGACGTTGTCGCGCAGGTCGTCCTGCGCAGTGCAGCACCGTTGTCTATTGACCGCAAGCGGGCGATCCGTGCGCGCGTGATGTCGCATGTCGATCATGACGCGCTCCCAGTACGCGGGCTTACGGTCTTCCGTCGCGCGATGGCGATGATCACGATCACGGCGACCGTTCTCGGCGGTACCTCATACGCGGCCGCAGTATCTCTCCCCGGAGATCCGTTCTACGGTATCAAGCGTTTTTCTGAAAACGTGACGCTACAGGTGCTCCCCGACGGGGATATGCAGCGTCACTTCCTGTTCACGATCGCGATGCGGAGAGCCGATGAACTTGCTCGGATGACCAACGACGGCGCAGACGACGAGCTCATGTTGCGCGCGTTCGAGCAGTTCCGAGTGATGACATCGGCTGCATACGGTGAAGACGCCATGAGTGCTGAAGAGAGTGCTTATGCGACACGCCTGCGTGAGCATGTGGAATCGACACCTCAGCCGATCAGGACCGAACTGCAGGAGGCGCTCGATAACGCCGACCCCACTGTCTCGAACGGATCGCCGGCAGGGAACAGCATGCAGGGGTCCGATGTCAACAGCGGTAGCAGCCCTGACTCTCCGGGCACAGGTGACGCTCCCGCTGCATCGCCGGAGACGACTGGACCATCAGGGATGTCCCGACCCTGACGCTGACCGTATCCTCTTTCGCACGCGAACCGTTTCTGTAGACGATCGATCTCGAATCCACAGAGTAGGGGTGCGCCACATGAAGAAGATGATCGCACTGGTTGCGGCCGCAGCGATGTTTGCTGCGCTGGCAGTGCCTGTCTCGGCACTTGCCGCAGGGAGCGGTGAACCGTCCCAGACGCAGCAGACCGCGTGTAGCGGTGAACTCAAGGGGGACTGTTTGCAGGATTGGTTCCGCGACGGGCCGTTCGCGGAATGCACTGCCGAATGCGATGGCGAGAAGACGTGCACCCAGACTCGGACCCAGGTTCACATGGCGACAACGGGCGACGATCCAGATGACGTGATCGAACCGACCGACGAGTCGGTGAAGGTGAAGGCGCAAGTGAAGGCGCATGTGAACGCGGGAGCGCTCGGAGAGCCTGCAGGCGAGCCGGTTGATGGACCGGTCACCGCAATCATTCGAGCTCAGGTGCGTGCCAGCGAAGGTCTGCTGGGGAATATCACCGCCAGCTTGGCGCGTCTTGCGGCACAGCTCACGGCTTGGCTTGGTCTGTAGCAGACCGAAAGTGATGTTCGATCCTCGAGGGCAGTCGCCGCGTGCGCGGTGGCTGCCCTTAGTCTTTTCGGCGCGATGCGCGTGGTCGCAAGATGAATAGGATCAAGACGATCGCCGTAAGGGCGCCAAGCGTGTCAACGAGCCAGTCGATCGGGTCGGCACAACGCCCGGGTACGAAGAGTTGGTGCAACTCGTCACTCACCCCATAAGCAGATGCGATGGCGATGGCTGACAGAGCGCGACTGCGCAGATCTCCGTCGAGGGCGGCGAATACCAGCGCACCCAAGACGAAGTAGAGCGTGAAATGTCCCAGGGTGCTGTACCTTCCCGGAGGCAGGGCGGAGCCCGGGATGCTGGAGAGGATGAAGATCATCGTCGCCCATAAGACGACTGCGCTCCATGTCGTTACACTGTGCAACCGTGTTCTCACGTTGCCCCGCTTCTCTGCCTCGCTCCGACTCGGGTGAGTCTACCAGAGTCGGACGGTTGACTGGCTGTCTGCCTCGTGACAACGTACCGGCCATCGTCCCTGGAGGTGGAATGAATCGGCGTGGCTCACTCGTCATCGTTGTCTTGTCGGCGGCATGCTTCAGCACGCTGGCCATCTTCACGAACCTCGCATACGCCGAAGGCGTCCGACCACTGCCCTTGTTGACGTGGCGTTTTGCGATAGTCACAGCACTCATGGCCGTGTACCAGCTGTCCCATGATCGCGCCAAGCTAGTCTCGGGTGCTCGTGACATGAAGGCGTACATACTGATGTCGATCACCGGCTATGGAGCCGCCTCGATCTGCTACTTCTACGCTCTCAAGTTCGCGTCAGCATCGGTCGTCGCTGTGCTTCTGTACACCTATCCCGCCATGGTGGCGCTGCTGAGTTGGCTCATGTATCGGGAGCCGCTCACCAAGAACCGTCTGCTAGCCATAGCTTTGACCTTCATAGGGTGCGCATTGGTCGTCGGACTACTGACTTCACATGTCTCGGTCACGCTGCGGGGCGTCTTGCTCGGTCTGGGTGCCGCATTCGGTTATTCCATCTTCAACATGCTGTCCCACACGCTTGTCGGTAAGCGCCCGCGCATCGTGGTGATGACCTACACGTTCGGTCTGTCCGCCATAGCTCTGGCTGTGGTGACGTTCGCGTCAGGCGAGAGCCTCTCGGTCGCTGCATGGAGCGGTCGACTCTGGGTGCTGCTCGGTTTGATCGTGCTGATCCCGACGTTCGCGGCGGTCGTGCTCTACCTGCGAGGCATCCGTGCGCTCGGGCCCTCCCAAGCGGCGATCGTATCGACGATGGAGCCTATCTTCACGATCGCACTTGCGGCGGTCTTCCTCGCAGAGCGTTTGACCGCCATGCAGCTGCTCGGAGTCCTCTTTGTGATCAGCGGTGTCGTTGCTGCCGAGTGGCGCACGACCACTCCGGTCGCGACGGACGAGTTTGCAGCTGTCTAGAACGAGGCGCCGAGCATCACGACTGCTGCGATGATCGCGCGCGCTGCCCACAAAGCGCCGACCACGATGCCCTGTGCACCGAACGCCCGGACTACGAGCGAATGGGAGCGTTCCCGGTCGATGCCGACGCCTGTAAGCGCCGCATCGGTGTAGATGGCTGAGATAAAGAATGCGACAGCCCTCAAGCCGAGCGTGACGCCGACAAGATAGGGGAGCAGCCCCGCAGCCCATCCGGTGGCAATGGCCGCACGTTGGTCACCGCGCGCAAAGAACAGCATCACGCCGAGGCGGGCGAACGCCCACACGACCGCTGTAAGCGCTCGGGTCCCAGCGACAGTGGTGTCGCTTCCCGTGATGGCAGACACAGCCACAAGCCCGAGCGCACCGGCGAGAAAGGCGCGTGCGCCGAACGCTGCGATGCGGCTCGGTGCCTCTTGAGTAGAACGAATCGCGTGCTCGGGTGCGCGGACGTACGCGAGCATAAGGGCGGGTCTTGGGTGGTAGTGCAGCTTCCTGGCTGCGCTGCGCTGCACTAGGTTTCTCCATGCTACCATGTGCTTTGTCATGCCCTCTTCTCCGGGTGTTCTGACCTGTGAACAGCATACTGGATGGATGCGCTACGCGCCTCGAAAGCTGTAAGTGTGCCGGCGGTCCTGATCCAAGAGGTGACTTCGGTGTCATCGAGTCGGCTCACGCTCATATTGAAGGTCATCGCTGGCGTTCTCGCTGGGTTGCTTGTCGTTCTCCTCGCAGCAAGTATCTACCTGTACAGGCTCTCGGAGACGTTGCCCGACATAAGCGCGGATGCTCGCATGATCAGCACGCCTCGCACGTCTTTCGTCTACGCGGCCGACGGCTCCGAGATCGCTACTTGGCATGGTGAGCAGGACCGCACGATCGTGCTCTACGACGACATCCCCCAGTCGCTCGTCGACGCCGTCGTCGCTATTGAGGACGAGCGGTTCTATACGCATAACGGTGTCGACTTGGAGGCGATAGTTCGTGCTCTCAAGGTCAATGCCGAGGCGGGTACGTACGCTCAGGGCGGCAGCACGATAACCCAGCAAGTGGTCAAGTTGCTCTTCACCGACGGTAAACGGACGATGACTCGTAAGATCCGTGAAGCGTTACTTGCTTTTCAACTCGAGACGAAGGCTGACAAGCAGGAAGTCCTCGAGACGTACCTCAATCTCGTCTATTTCGGTGATGGTGCGTATGGAGTGGAAAGTGCCGCGCAGCACTACTTCGGCAAGTCGGTCTCTGCGCTGACGCTTGCAGATTCGGCGACCCTTGCCGCGGTCATACGCTCTCCTGGCCGATACTCGCCGGTAGACGATCCTGAGGCGACTCAGGAGCGACGCGATCTGGTGTTGGCGAAAATGCGCGAACTCGGTTATATCACTGCTGATGAGCGGCGCCTTGCCCAGGCCGAAGAACTCGTGACCGCACCTTCCGGGGAGCCATCGGAGTCTGCACCGTACTTCGTCGAATACGTGAAGCAGGTACTTATCGATCGGCTCGGTTCGGAGATGGTCTTCCAGGGCGGGCTTCGCGTGTACACGACGCTCGATCCGGCGGTCCAGCAGAAGGCCGAGTCGGCAGCGGACGCTATCCTCGGCAACAGCGATGATCCTTCTGTCGCGCTCGTGTGCATCAATCATCGCAACGGGGATATCCTCGCGATGGTCGGAGGCCGGGACTTCACCGAGGACAAGTTCAACCTTGCGACACAGGGAAGACGACAGCCCGGATCAGCCTTCAAACCCTTCGTTCTTGTGACCGCGTTGGAGAATGGCATCAAACCCGGTGATGTCTTCTCGGCCGCTCCATATACGGTCCAGGTCAAGGACGGGACATGGAACGTCCAGAACTACGAGAACACTATCACCGGCGGTTCGCTCACCTTGTCGGCTGCCACGAACTGGTCGGTCAACGCTGTCTACGCACGCTTGATCATCAGGCTTGGCCCCGAGAAGGTCGTGGAGACCGCGAAGGCCATGGGTATCACAAGCTCACTGGAGCCCAATCCTGCAATCGCCCTTGGCGGTCTCACCACGGGTGTTTCGCCGTTGGAGATGGCATCTGCCTACGGCACGATCGCGAATGATGGCGTTCACGCTGAACCCTCGGCCATCATCAGGGTGACCGGTGACGATGGCGCGCTCGTGTTCGAGCCTGAGCGTGCGGTCGAGCGTGCGGTACCCGAGGACGTGGCGAGAACAGCCTCACTCATGTTGCATGATGTCATGGAGACCGGCACAGGACAGGCGGCGAGGATACCCGCATGGTCCGCCGGCAAGACGGGCACGACCCAGGGGTACCGTGACGCGTGGTTCGTCGGTTACTCCGGCGATATGGTCACTGCGGTGTGGGTCGGCCATCCTGAGGGCCAGATCCCGATGACGAACGTCCGGGGGATCAGGGTGACCGGCGGCAGCTTCCCCGCGATGATCTGGAAACGGTTCATGGAGCAGGCTCTCGTGCAGACGAGTGCGCCCGAGCCGCTGCCGGGCGTGGGTGGTGAGGTCGCACACGACGTCGTTATGGTGCACGTGTGTGCTGACACGTTCCTGCTGGCCAACCCGCGCTGCCCGAATGCCGTGGACGTCTACCTGGATCCCAAGGATGTGCCGACGAAGACATGCGGGGTGCACTGACATGGTCGCCGATCACTACCGTGTGTTGCAGGTCGTGCGGAGCGCCGATCCCGCCGTGATCGACAAGGCGTATCGTGCGCTTTCGCTCAAGTATCATCCTGACACCTCGACCGAGGTCGGGGAGAGCGCAACGCTTCGCATGCAGCGTATCAATGAAGCGTACGCGGTACTCGGCGATCCACTGAAGCGGGCTCGCTATGACGCGACGTTGCTTCGCGATCGCGAGACACGTAGTGGCTGGGACGTGTTCTGGGATGAGGGATTGGTCGGACTCTATCTCAGCCACCGGGTTCGACGCTGAAGAGGATCAAAGGGGGCCGAAGCGTATCGCCCCGACCCCTTGGTCTGTTCTGGTGGTTCTCTCAGCTTGTCGCAAACAACTTCGACTGAACCGCCCGTAGGATCGCGGGGTAGGACACTGCCCCGTCATAGACCGGTTCACCGTCGATGAATGTGACCGGGTACACCAGGCCGTCTCCCTGGATCCGTCGCACTTCATCCGGATACTGGGCCATGACTTCGGGTCGGCTGGTATCGTGGTATGTGATGCGTGCCGACTCGCCGAAGCGATTCTGCATCTCACCACGAACGATGGATGTGATCTCCTCCGGAGACCAGGTAGGACCTCATCCACCGCCCCAGCATGCGGTCTCTGTGGGGAAGTCGAAAACCTCGACTACTACCATCTGCTGTTCCATCAAGTCCCTCCTCAGCCGAGTTGAATGGTGCCTCTCGGGCAGACCCATCGTGCCGGGCATCCGGGAGAGCGGTCACAACTCGTGTTGTCGACACTTACTATGCGCACGTGATCACCTTGTAGTCTCGCTTGCCAAAGGTTTCCCCATGGCAAGTATACCTGTGGGGGTATGGAATGCAATCCTGATGCCAACCTGATGGCCCATGCGTGACGCTGCGCCTACTGCTACTATGAGACCGCACTAGATCGTTGGTCACGACACATACGCATGGCGCAAGGAGACCTTGGTGAACACGAAGCGGCAATTGGGCGTGACCGGCCGGAAGTTGCTCTATTACCTGCTGGCGGCTGGTGTCGCCGTGGGCGTCATCTTCCCGCTTTTCGCTCGTGTCTTCGTTGAGCCTAAGAGCACAGCAGCATGGTGGATCTTCGTTGTTGCGTGCATCGCTGCCGGAGTGACACTTGCCCTGCTTGCGCACGTCGTCTCGTTACGTGTGTCAGAACATGTTTTACTCACTGTTCTGCGCCGGACGGCCGGCTCGCTCGGTATGTCCATCGAGGATATCAGAGGTATCGATGCTCTCTCAGATGAGATCGAGCGCGTGTTCTCCAGCGTGGTCTCACTGCTCGAGCAGATACGTTCGGCCAACACCAACATCCGGGCGCTCACGGCACAAGTGCTCGCTGCGACCGAGCAGCAGGCGTCGGGCGCGGCCGAACAGGCCGCTGCGGTGACCGAGACCTCGGCGACGGTCGAGGAACTCGCCCAGACATCCAGCCAGATCGCGGACAACTCGGCAGCCGTTGTCAGGGTTGCCGAGCGCACGCTTGCGAGCGCCGAGGACGGGATGCATGAGGTCGCCGAGACTGCCGCCGGTATCGAGGAGATTCGGCTGACGACCCAACAGTCCTCCGATCGTATCCTCGCGCTCGGTGAACGCAGCCAGGAGATCGGTCGTGTGCTCTCGGTCATTGACGAGATCGCCGAGCAGACCAAGATCCTTGCGCTGAATGCGGCCATTGAGGCGGCGCGTGCCGGTGAGGCCGGGAAGGGCTTCTCGGTAGTGGCCGAGGAGATTCGCAAGCTGGCGGATTCGGTCACCGAGTCAACCAAGGAGATCAACCGCGTGGTCCGCGAGATCCAGGCCTCGACCTCCGCCCTCATCATGTCGACAGAAAAGGCCGCGAATAAGGTTGTCGAGGGTAAGGGACGGGCTCAATCCACAGGCGACGCGCTCGAGCGAATCGTTTCTCAGGTGGAAGAGACCACCGACGCGGCCAAGCAGATATCCATCGCGACGCAACAACAGCGCACCGCTTCAGACCAAGTCGTGATCTCAATGAGAGAGGTTGCGGTCGTCTCGCAGCAGGCGGCGCAGACGTCGCGTCAGATCTCTGCCGCGATCATAGAACTCAACGTCCTCGTCGATAAGTTGGTGGTGCGCTGATGTCTGGCGCCGTGGAGCACCGACTGACCGAGGCGGGTCTGCTGTTACCCTTGGCTTCCCATGCGCTCGGCGCCTATCTGCCCGCAGTGCGCGTCGGCGATCTTGTGTTCACTTCGGGCCAACTGCCGCTTGTGGATGGGACGCTGCTCGCGACGGGTATCGTGGGCATCGACGTTGATCCGGACTTCGCGAAGACATGCGCCGAGCGCTGTGCGCTCAATGCGCTCCGGGCTGCGTCTTCTGTGTGCGACCTGGATGATATCGTGCGGGTCGTCAAGCTGACTGGATTTGTGGCTTGTGCGCCAGGCTTCATCACACAGCCAGGTGTGGTGGATGGTGCCAGTGCGGTCATGACCGTGGCGTTCGGTGATGCCGGAAGGCATGCGCGTGAGGCGATCGGTGTCGCCGCGCTGCCCCTTGGATCTCCGGTCGAGGTCTCTGTCATCATGCAGGTGCGCGGCTGAAGGCTCCCGGCTTCTGCTCGTCTGCTCGTCTGCTAAGGAGAGTTGGCCGCGATCTTCGATTGGGTTCATACTGTTTTGCAGGTACGCGTCATCTGGAGGCGAATAGCCTACTCAGATGAGACTCGCGTTTCGCTGTGCCTGAAAACGGACGCGACAGACAAGACGCTATAGGAGCGGCTGGGCTCCAGAGAGACGAGGGATGCGCATGGCAA
>JAUSOQ010000055.1 GCA_030655755.1 Coriobacteriia bacterium | reverse complement strand
GATCCAGACCGGCACCCAGATGCCGCAGGTGAAGAGCGCGATGATGAAGTGCGTGAGGTGGTCGACCCGCCGCCCGAACACGAGGACCGCGCTGCCCCTCTCACGAGACTCCACTCGCGCACCACGGAGCACCTGCCACTGAATCGCGTCCGAAAGGCGCTGCGCCCGCCATTCTGGATCCGCCAGCGCTACGTAAGGGGTAAGGGCGGCCCCGGACGCTACGATCCCATCCTGGTTGTCGTAGAACCATCGGCGATAACTCTCTTCGAGCCAATCGACCCCACCCTCACCATCGAGCGCCACGATCTCAGCGGTGCTCATCGCCTC
The DNA here is from genome assembly GCA_030655755.1 of Coriobacteriia bacterium. GTDB lineage: Bacteria > Actinomycetota > Coriobacteriia > Anaerosomatales > Anaerosomataceae > UBA2279. The sequence goes on along the minus strand of JAUSOQ010000055.1, from coordinate 34,607 downwards.
GCCGGTACTGAGTGTGAAGTCGCCCTCGCCGTACTCGAGCTCGGTGCCGTCAACGGTCCCTAAGATCATGAAGCATCGTCCCCATTCCGCGCCCACAACCCCGCCGAGGCCTCGCGGGCTTCGCGCTCGTACGTTCTCAAGTAATCCACGTAGGCGACGTTCGGCGGGATGGTCATAAGGTGCGCGTACCCATCGAGCAGGATCCGCGCATTGAGCATCTTCGCGCGAGCCTCAGCCTCGCTTGCATCCGCCGGCTCTTCGAGCCACACGTAGGCGAGCAGACGACCATATTTGTCGCGTTCTTCGACATCAAGCTCGAGGAACACCGTCACACCCTCGACCGCTGCTGTTGTATACGCGGTAGCCTCTGGCCCGCCCTCCTCTACCTCGCTCGTGTCCTCGGGCGTGTCGATCCCGATGAACCGGACACGCTCTTCGGTCCCATCGCCCAGTACGACGATAGCGGTGTCCCCATCCACGACGCGAACGACCTCGGCCGCCGTGAGCTCGCCCACCATCGGTGCAGAGGGGGCCACGGTGGCCCCCGGCGAGCTCTGCGGGTGGCATGCGCACCCGCACGAGAGCACAAGCACGAGAGCAAGGACGGATGCGCAGGCGAGCCGCGCGCCCGCCCACAGGCTTTCTCCCTGTGGGCGAGCCGCGACGCTACGGGCTGTCTTAGGGCCCTTCACCCGACCCGTCTGTGGTCTCATTCGACGAGCTGCGCGTGAACGAGGAACTTACCGTCTTCGACGTGATAGGCACACGTCGAGAGTGTGAGCGTGCGACCGTCCGGATCCGGCAAGAAACCCGGATCGAGGACGGAGGAGTGCGCGTACGCCTGCGCGCGTTCGGCGTAGGAGACGCTGGTCGGGAAGGTGAAGACATCGTCTGCGCCGTCGGACAGGCGAGCGGAGTACACTCGCCACGTCCCGCCACGCCCTGCCGCGTCGATGTACTGGATGAACGGATGCGCGGACCAGAAGTCCGGGTCGCCATAGGAGGCCAGGAGACCGAACATCGAATCATCGCGCATGTTGTGACCGTGAAGGACCGTCATCCGGCTCTGCGAGCCGACATAACGATCAGAACGGTAGTCCATCATGATCGCCCCGCGCGGGTCCGGCGCGCCCAGTGCGCCGGTGCTGAGGTAGGTGAGGTTGTCGGTGGTCTGCACCACAGGCTCGTGCAGATCGGTGCCGGGCACCGATAGGTAGCCCACGACGTCGGGATTGACGGTCTTAGCATCCTGCAACCGCGCGTAGAGCTCGGAATCGGAGAGTAGCCCGAACGTCTCTCGGACCTGCGGGGTGAGTGTGGACAGTCCATCATCGCCGGTGCCTACCAGCGACCAGCTACCATCAATGGTGCGCTTGTACCAGTAGGTGACGGTGAGTTTGCCGTCGATCAGCTCGGTTTCCGCCGGATAGTCGGCAGAAACGTAGATGAAACCGTCGATGGGCCTTCCTGCCGCCTGAGCGGCGGTGGCTCCCGGCGCGGTCCACGGCAGGTAGGGGTCTCTGGTCGTGTACCCCGGTGAGTTGAGCACCGCCAGCCACGGCAGATACGCACTGCCCACCTCCGCGTTATAGCCCCACGCATGGGCAATCTCGGTGCCGTCCCATACGTTGCGGTAACGGACTTGCACGCCACCGTGGTGGATCTTGAGCAAGGAATCCTCAAGCTCGAAAAGGATTTCGGCATCGTCCTCACGGACCTCGAAATACCGATGGCTCTCATCGAGACCGTGGCCGACCGGGGCGATCGTTTCGACGGCGTAGTAGACACCGTACTCGAGCAGGTCGCTCGTGGCCTCCCCGTTCTCATCGGTCACGAGCTCACAGACGGGACCGAGTGTCACCGTCGGCTCGAAAGACGCCGCCGGGGACGCGTCTGCGGATCGGAAGACCTGATAGACGGCACCCTCTAGTCCTGGGTTATCGACCCCGGCGCTTCGCTTGATGATGTGGACCCGACCCCTGATGATCGGGTCGGTGATCTCGAGCGTGACGAGCTCGTCCTGCTCGTGGATCACGAAGGGGTGCGGCGTCGGATCCAAGACGTGGCCGATAGGTGCCACAGTCTCGACGGCATAGTAACCGCCGTACTCGAGCAGGTCGCTCGTGGCCTCTCCGTTCTCATCGGTCACGAGCTCACAGACGGGGACGGTCGAGCCGTCATCGGCGAAGACCTCGAAGGTGGCACCTTCGAGCAGGGCCCCGGCGACACCGTCGCTGTCCTTGATGATCCGGACTCGGCCGGTGATCCTCTCGTTGTCGAGAGCTACTACCACCACCGCCGGGCTCGTCCGCGCGGTGGTGAAGGGGTGCGGCGTCGGATCGAGCACGTGCCCTACCGGGGCCACGATCTCGACGAGGGTGTAGTTGCCAAAGTCTAGCGGGATGCTTCGGGCGCGCCCTGTGGCGTCAGTCGTGAGTGTGTCCATGAGGGCCCCACCACTATCGCGGACCTCAAAGACGGCCCCGGCGAGTGCTTCGCCCGCCTCGCCGGTCTTGATGACCTCGACCGGTCTCATGGCCGGTTCGTTCGTCAGCCGGAGCAGGACCGCCGGGCCGTCAGGGACGACGACGGTGTGTACCGTCGGATCCAGAAGGTAACCGGCTGGCGCGGCGAGTTCGAAGATGGTGTAGGTGCCCGGCGCGATCTCGTCGAACAGCAGCTGCCCGCTCGCGTCGGTGGTGCCTTGGGCGACCTCTATGGTCCCCCAGTTGAGCTGGAAGAGCGCACCGGCAACGGCAGAGCCGTCCAATTCATCGGTCTTGCGGAGGTCTATCGCCCCCTCACCGGTACCGACGGTTATCAGACCTACCGCAGCAGGAGCGAATGCGAGACTGGTGGGCACGAGGAATCGTTGGAGCGAGCTGTTATAGCTAGGCGAGTACCAGTAGAGGTTCGCGGGAACGCGACTGTCTGTGCCCGTGAGAGTGAGCGTCACGGTCTGGCCGAGCCATTCCGGAGTGAGCGGTACCGAGAGCGTGAGAACGTCGCCGTTGCTGCCGGTATAACCGGTCACTGTGACCCCGGCAGGCACGCTGTACGTATAAGAGCCGTTCAGGTTGTTGAAAACGACGGTCGTGCTGCCCACGAGGTGGGCATACGGTGGATCGGCGACGAGCGTCACCGGGTTCGGCGAACTCGTGACCGCGTGTGCCGGGTATTGCTGCGCACGGGCATATGCGACGAGGCTGAGCGTCCACCGGAAGAGTGCATTGTAAGACGATGAGACCGGCCTGACGTTCGTCCAAGTCGCCGAGTTGTTGGGGTCGTAGCCCGAGAGATTCATGAACGCGTACCCGACCCCTGCCGACTCGCTCAGCCACGCTCGGATTGCATTCGCGGTCGCATAGCGAGCTTGGACCGCCGAGAAACCGCCGGTGCTATAGGGATAGCCGTAGAAAGTAATCGCCTGTAGACCATTGCGTGTCCGGGTACTGAACACACTCAAGGGATTGAACACGCCATACGTCTCGCCGAGCGGATAGTCCGCCGTCTGCTCCAGGCAGAAGGCGACGTTGCCGCTGCCGGTCCAATGTGGTGGGGTCAGGAGATCGCTCCACACGCCCCCTGAGAGGTTGTGGTACTCGTAGTAGGAAGTCCCGGCGGCCCCGGTCGTGATCGTCTCGGCGACCGCCGCCGCCGGTCCTGCGAACGCCAGGACGAACGCGAGCACTAGTGCAACCGCGCGCTTCGAGTGGAAGACTCTCATCACAAGACCCCCTGTGCGACTGTCCACAAAACACCTTTATATGTCACGACTCCGACACCGACACGCGTGCATTCGGTTCTGAGCTGAGACACGTGACCGGCATGGAACCCACCGATGATTTCTGCGGTCCACCCAAGGAGGGCTCCGGAGCCGATCCCGCCCATCTGACCAACACTCTCAAAACGCCCATCAATTCCTGAGTGAAAGATCGACCCCGCAAGGGCCATCTTCTTCGCATGAGCAGCACATGAGGCAGAAAGCGCACTGTCATAGGTGGCATTCGGGTTGATCGCGCGCACGATCGCCACATTGTAGGAGGTGACCACGACCGGACTCTCGGGTGCCGGAGCGGGGGCCGGTGCCGGAGCGGGAGACGACGTGCCGCCTCCCGTAGAGGTCCCTGACGTCCCGGAGATCGTGGCCGCCGTCCCTGCGTCTGCTACGAGCGCCACTTCTTCGGCAGCAAGGCGAGCAGCTTCTTCTTCTGCGGCCTTGACGGCCGCAGCCTCGATCTCTGCTTCTCGGGCGGCCCTTTCCTTTGCGGCCTTCTGCCGCGCGATCTCTTCTTCTGCTTTACGCGCGGCCATCGCCTGCGTCGCCACGAGCTCACCTTCTGCTCGGGCCGTGGCGAGTTCGACCTGTGCGGTCTGCGTCTCATGCGCAGCTCGCACTATCCCGGTTCCTGCATACGCCGCACAGGCGAGTGCCGGGGCCACCACGAAGACCACTATCGCTAATCGTGTGAGGAGCAACCTAGTCTTCATGCTCGTCCTCCTCGTCCTCGTCGTCTGAGCGCCGCTTCCGACGCCGGAAGAACACGATCGCGCCCAACAGGGCGGTGCCCGCCGCAAGACCGGCCGCCGCCCAGGGGAGGATAGACCACGGGTCTGACGTCGCGACCGTGGCGGCTGCTCTGACAGCGCGCTCGGCGCGCTCGGGCAACGACAGTGGTGCGTAGGTCGCCGTGCCGTCGAAGACCAGCACATCGGGGAGCGCGACCATTCCTGAGTAGACAACCTCCTCCTGCACCGCCCGCCTTGAGACGGTGTATTCTGCTACCCGCTCGGTCCTGTCCCCGTTAAGCGTCGCTTGGCTGATCCACTCTGACGACGTAACGTGGTAGACGGTAGGGTCGTAGTGGAGCGCATCCAAAAGGGGAGCTTCCACTTCGACGCCGCTGCACAACGGTGCGGGAGCGCCGTAGGGCAACCAGAGGGCGTCTACAAGCTCGTAGGCTTTGGGGTCATACGAGACGTGAGTGAACAGTTCACGTTCGCCCTCAATGGTCGCTGCGGCCTTCTGCACCCGCGCGAAGGTGAGTACCGCCCGCACGGTCGTGTTGCTGGCGGCATCGTAGTAGGTGGTGGCGCACGTCTCCGGGATCTCGACTTCACCGATTTGTGCGCCGAAATCATAGGCCACCGAATGACGGACCGTTCGGTCCGTCACGATCCGCTCGACCCACTCGATCTCGCCGAGCTTGTAGGTGACCCCCTCTTCTTCGACCTCTGCGGGGAAAAGGGTGTCATCGGTCTGGACCACGCCCTCCACGCTCCGTGTGACAGCCGCCGCCGCATACGCTGCTGCCGGCGCTACAAGCGCGGCTGCAAGCAGAGCGGTGAATGCCCCCCTCACATATTTGCGTCTCACCACAAGCCTCCATTCCGTAGACTCTCGAAGAACCCGACCACCTGCCGGCTGAACTCGCTGTCCGGGTTGAACACGAGATTGAGCACCACGATCGCGACGAGCGTCGCTGCAAGCGTCCCCAGCCACCACCCGACCGCGCCTCCCGCGCGAACGACCGGATGTTTCCTGAACCGTTTCTTGGCGGCCTTCCGCGCCGCCCCTCTCTCCGCCCGCGCGGTCTCTGCCGCCCGCGCGGTCTCCTCAAGCTCGATCGCGCGGAGCAGCGTGGGGGCTCGCCTGGTCATGAGCGCCCACCCTTGCGGGTGACGCGGGGCAGCACGTCTCCGACGAGCTCCGCCATGACCGACGCTACCCCCTCTACCTGCCCCCACTCCGGGTTGTAGGGAATGGCGACGGCACGTGCCCCGCCCATGTTCTCGGCGATGTAGGCGAAGAGGTCTGGAGACGTCAGTGCAAAGCAGACCGTATACCCGAGCGTCGCCGGATCCGCGCGCAAGAGCTCGGTGGTCTCTGCCAGATCCCACTCGGCCGACCCGGACACGAGCAAGCGCACGGGAGATCGCTTGAACTCGATCGCATGCGTTGGTTCATAGACACCGAAGTCGAGGACGACATAGTGATAGTCGGCCACGTGGCTCGGGGCTCCGAGATAGTAGGCGACGCCCCCGAGCTCGAAGCGCGAACGCGTCTCGTCGATCGCGACGCCCTCGTATCCGCCCGCAATCGCCCTCCAGTGGGCCTCATTCATGAGCACGCAGGCTACCGCGTGGCCCTCATGCGCAAGGAACCGCGCTACCGAGACGACCAGGTGTGTCGTACCCACGCGCGGACCGACACCAGCGACAGCGATCGCCGCACACCCCACAATGCGCTCCACGATCGTCTCTGTGGCTGCGGCCACAGAAGGACGAAAAGGGCGCGCATCACGCCTCCGAGACGCAGGCGCTGCCTTGCGGACCTGCCACCGCGACGCAGCCGCATAGGTGGCAGGTCCGGCGATCACCGCAGACAGCCGGGACCCGATCTCTGCCGGCGGAACACTCACGAGATCATAGATGCCCATACCTACGAGCTCGGTGGTGAAGGCGTCAGGCTCGGTCCCTTCCGGAAGAAGGACGATGATCCGCGCGGCCTCGCGCGACGTCCGCAGACGCCGTACCGCGTCTTCGATCTCGTAGGTCTCGGCGTCCCACGCACCGGGCTCGATCACGACGAGGTCACAGGAGGTCGCTGCGGCCTCTGTGAGTGCAGCGGTCAACGCAACCGCGTCTGCACCCTCACGGGCAGCGAGGACGGTACCTGCTGCGCCCTCGACCGCAGCAGACACGGCACCGCATGAGAGCGGGTCACAGAGCAGGAACGCCTTCATTGGCCATCCTCCATCGGCCGAACGAGATCAAGGACCCGCTCAGCCAGAGCCAGCGCCTCGTCACGGTACTCCACATCCAGCGTGAATGGTTGGATCCGCTCAAGAGCACGGACCGCACCTCGGAGCGCCTTGACGGCCTTCTCGCTGGGCCCTGCTGCCGGGTGTCGTTCGACATGCGGACGCGCTGCCCGCTCGATGACCTCTGCCGCCTCGTCCTCAGTGTGCTTCTTCTCTGCCGCCGTGAGCTCAGTGAGCGCGCGAGCCTGCACATCGGCGGGCCTACCTGCGAGAGCGACACCGGAACGGAGGGTGATCGTCCCGGCGTCCACGGCCTCTATAATGCCGACATCCGCCTTCGCGATCGCCTCGTAGCGTTTGATTTGCCGCGGCGCCATCCCAAGCCGGGTCGCGAGCAGATCGGCGGTCTTCCCCTCGACGGTCCCCGCCGCCCTCTCTCGCCCAACGATCACCCGCATCCGCGCGATCGCTTCGATGCGTACGGCGACAGTAAGATCGCGCGCCTCCATGTTCGCAGAGATCAGCGCATGCTCGGCCTGGTCGTCGGTGATCCGGCGAATCATCACGCCGACACGCTCGAAGCGCTTGTCACCAGCGTCAACGAGCGTGCGGAGGGCGCGCCAGCGGCGCTCTCCCGAAATAAGCTCGTAATGGGTCAACGGATCCTCGGAGAGAGGCCTGACCACGAGCGGGTGCAGGAGCCCGACTTCGGCGATATCCGCCGCGAGCGCGTCGATGTCTTCCATCGCAAAGAAGTTGTTCGGACTCGGCTCGATCTCGTCGATCCGGAGCTCAGCCGCGACGTTGTCCCTCCCTTGGACGAGGAACGGCATCACGGCCTCATGCGCCGCGCGCTGCCGCGCTTCACGCTGTTCCGGACTCGCGTTCTTACCGAAACCGTCAAGGCCCTTCCGGGTGCGCTTGGGTAGCTCCGCCGTCATCACGCACCCCCCTCGGCTCGCACTAGGAGCTCGCGCGCCACGGCCGCGTAGTCTTCGGCCCCGTGTGCGTTCGCCCGGAAGGCGAAGATGTCGCGGCCCGCCTTCTGCGCGTCGGCAAGCGCGACATTCATCCGTACACTCGGCAAGACGAGCTCGCCATAGGATTCCTTGAGTTCGGCGAGCGTATCTGAATGTTGGTTCTTCCGGCCATCGTAGAGGGTGGGAAGCACCCCAAGCGGGACAAGGGCTGAATTCAGGTAGTCGTGCGCCTGTTCGATGATCTCTTCGAGTGTCCCAAGGCCCCTGAGTGCGAAGTACTCGGTCTGGACCGGCACCACGTAGGCGGTCGCCGCCGCGAGCGCGTTCAACATGAGCATCCCGAGCGACGGCGGACAATCGATCAGGATCCAATCGTAGGCCTCTCGCGGGAGCTCGAGCGCGCGCCGGAGCAAGAGATCCCGCCCCGCGTGCGCGCCGAACTCGACTTCGAGTCGCGAGAGAGCGAGTGTCGAAGGCAACACGTCGTAGAACTCCGAGGGGGCCACGGTGGCCCCCTCGGCCGCAACCACCCCCGTCAGAACCTCGTAGACGCTCGGGGCATCCTCGCCCACCTGGATCCCCACGGCGCTCGAGAGATACGCCTGCGGGTCCAGGTCCACCAAGAGGACCCGCTTCCCTTCGCGCCCGAGCGCGGCTCCGATGTTGGCGACAGACGTGGTCTTGCCTACGCCACCTTTGTGGTTCACGAACGCGACCACTTGTACACTCATGGGATCCTCCTCCACTAAGCTTCATCCCCTTTTGTGTATATGCTAGCACAACGCGTAATACTCTACAATACCTAGAAATAGAAATAGGCAAGCAGTTTAAAGGGGGCCACGGTGGCCCCCTTTCCTGAACGAGCGTTAAGCGCGGTCGTGCCCAGGCTCAGCGTCGTGCCAGATCCCTCGATCGCGGGGACGTACACGCGCGCGCCTCGCGCGGACAATAGACCGGCTGTCAGCGTGAGCGCAATCGAGGTCCCGGTAGACCTGCCTGGCCAGCCTCGCGGCCGTCCCGAGACCGGCCATGACCGGCGCAGGCCGGTCTCCTCCCGTCGCTCGTTCCAGGGCTTCTACGTCACCTGCGTCCAGACGCTCCCGTGCCGCCCCCTCGCCCCAGGCCGCAGCGATCACCGTCCGTCCGTCCGGTCCTGCGTGCCGATTCGTGGCTGAGTCAACGACCGATGTCTCAGAGACTCCGAGAGTGCCGCACGCACGTGCCGCCCGGATGCGATCGCTCAGACAGAGTGCGGGATCCGCGCCACGAGACAGCAACACCGGGGCAGCCCGACACGCCCGCTCATGCAGACGGTCCTGCACGAGACCTTCGGCCGCAACGAGTACGTTCTGCCCCACCCTTCGGCCAAGGTCTGCGGAAGCCCGATCCGCAGCCGCCTCTACCTTCTCGGGCGCGGGCGCCTGGTGACCTGCGAGCTCCGCCGCGATCGCTGTGAAACGATCGGCGGCCTCCCTACTCGCCGGGTCGTCGAGCAAAAGGTCCACGACACGGGAGACCGCATCTTTAGTCTCGGTCGGCATATAAGCCAAGACCAGCCGGCCGTGTCCGGGCAGCGTCGAGGCGACTTCCTCAAGACCCGCCGCGATCGCCGTCAGGTCCTCAGCCGAGCGCATCGGCAGCGTCGCCGGACGGTCCAAGAGCGGCGCCCCGGTGCCCCTCTCCCAGCCCATGAGGTCAGTGAGGACGGCGAGCTCGGTCCGCGTTCCGCGCACCAACGCGTCGCGGATCCCACCCTTCTCTGCACCAAGTTCGGTGGTGACCGGCCTCCATAGCTCGCGCGTGAGCTCTTCACGCATGGCCACGAGCGCCTGTTTCTCCACCACGTCACGCCCTCTTGGCTTATCCGCACGGTCCCACGCGATCAGGTGCACGTGTGGGTGACCGGCGGCCTGGTGAAGAGCAGCCACCCACCCGAGACGCTGGAGCGGGATCCCCAACCCACGCGCGAACGTCGGTGCCTGCTCACAGACTAAGATCTCCCAGGCGGCCTTGTCGGTAAGACCGACGGCCGCTGCCGTCTCTTCCCGCACCGAGAGGATCATGCGATATGCGGGGGAGAGTTCAAGACCACCGATCTCTTGCCGCACTCGGGAGACATCGGCCACACCGGACGCACCGAAAAGTCCGTGGAGCACCGGTCCTTCGGCTGTCTCACGCACTACGCCAGGGCGCTCACCGATGTAACGCAGATAGTCCTCATCGTCTGAGAGGTCGCTGAGCTCCGCGCGTTCAAGCGCGGCGTCTGTGACCTCCGTATCGACCCCAGGCCGAGTACCGATGTAACGCAGATGGGCGACGTTGCCCGCATGGGCTTCTGACCCCGCCGGCTTGAAGCTGAGCTTCATGACGATGTTGCTGCTCACGGTCACTTCTGGACTCACCCTCGCCGTAATCTCCAAGGGGGCCACGGTGGCCCCCTTTCCTGAACGAGCGTTAAGCGCTCGCTATTCGCCGACCTCCGCTACGGTCTGGCGCACGAACGCCACGCCCTTACCACGGCACTCGTCGTAGAGCGTCTGGAGCTCGGCCGGGGCGTAGTCGTGCTCGCGAGCCAAGACCTCGAGGGAGAGGAACGTCGAGGTCGCCGCCGCGATCGCCGTCTTCGCCGCGATCGCCCGCATGGCGTCGGCCGTCCTCTTGGATGCGTCACGCGTGGCGAGCCGGATCATCTCCTCGAGCGTTCCTTTGCGTGAGTCGTACGCGTCGCTCGTCAAACAGAACTCGACGTACTCGCGGGCAAGGGCCGCAGGCGGCACGTCCTTGGCCGCCGCGACCTTCGCCAGAAGCTCGTGGGTGTCCTCGTCCAACCGGATCATAAAGCGCTTCACGAGTGGCCTCCTGTCGCATGTTCGGTCGTCGGTCGGGGCCTGGTTCCCATGCTCGGAGCATAGAGCATCAGCGCGCACCCGTCCAGATGCTCACTTTGTGTTCCTCTTACGGGTCTATTGCTCCTGCTCACCGGCACCGCCGGGGATGCGTAGCCCTTGCCTGATGCGCGAAGAGCATCAGGTCTTATCCTGCCTTCTCTCTTCTCTCCCCAAGTCGTGGTCTTGGGCGACTTGGGCGGGGCCGCGTATGAACCCGCACTGCCTGAACGCCGAGACCACCGACGTCGGGAGCGCCGAGATCCGAGCCCGATAGGTAAGCTCGGATCGATCCTACTGTGCACAGGTGTGTTGCCTGTGTGCAGGAGGACGGGTGTGCCCGACCGGTCGAGCCGTCCACGGCGATCCATGCGGTGGGCAGGTCGACCGGTCGGGCGGGCTGGGAAAATGAAGCCACCGCGCCGGCGGCGGGGTGGCTGGTCATATCCTCGCGGCCGTGAGGCCGCGAGCGGCGCCGGGGCGGAGGGGAGGCCGCGCCGGGGCGAGGGGGCTATTCGGTCGGTACGTCCCGGTGGTGGCGAAGTAGCGCCCGGTCAGCTGACAGTACCCGGACGATGATGTGGTCTAGCCGCCGCTCTTCGCGCTGTGCGTGGCGTCGGGCGGTCAAGGTCACCGCCGCCTCGCCCGTGCTCTTGCGCGCAGTCACCACCACAAACACGTCTCGCTCTCCGTCTACCGCATGAAAACCGCCAGGAACGGGCTCACACAACGCCATCCCTACGCGTCCGGCATACGCGATCGCCGCTGCGGTGGCTCTTTCTTTCATGGTTTTGGTCTGCATATCTTCCACCCTCTCCGGCGGCGGGGGCTTTGCCCCCGCCGCCTCATGTTTGCTTACATCAGACCTGCGTCTCGGAGCGAGGCTTGTGTGCCGTCATGGGAGACGATTACATGGTCGAGAACCTCGATTCCCAACACATCGCCCGCTTTTACAAGCCGGCGGGTGAGCTGGATATCTGCACCACTCGGCGTGGTGTCACCGCTCGGATGGTTGTGGCCGACGACGACCGACGACGCCGACAACATGACGGCGGTCTTAAAGAGTTCACGAGGATGGACGATAGATGCGTTCAGGCTGCCAACGCTGACTTCATAGACACCCAGCACGCGATTCTTGGTGTTGAGCGCAATAGCCGCGAAAATCTCGCGGTCCCGGTGGTCGAGGTCGAATGCCTCACGCAAGACGCGAGCGGCGTCGGCGGGGTCGGTCACATACTCGCTTGTCGCTGCACTTGTCTCGCGAACAAGGTAGGTACTGACGTGCTGGACGGCCAAACCGTTCGGATAACGCTTTCGGCTCTTCCCCATTTTGTGCTCCCTTCGGTCTCGGCACCCTTCGGTACCCTGTTTCTGTGGTACCTCAAGAATAGCACAAAGCGTAAGGACACACAAGAGAAAACACCAATAAACCCGCAGGTGAAAGCATCTTTTTTAGTAACAACAGCGCCACGTTTCGGGACGGTTGCAGGATGTCAGACCGGGGGCAATACTCGGCTTCTTAAAAGCCGGGCTTGGGTCTGCCCGGAGCGAGAGCGACGGATGCCCGTCGCCTTTCCTTAGAACTCGAGCGCCGCCGGCCAGCCGGCCGCCGGCGAGCCGGGTTCCGCTTGGCGGATCCCGGCAGCGCAATCGAGTAAATCCGCCCGCGCGAACAGCGCGGGGATCCAGGAGCGAAGCGGTCACCGGTCGGCGCGGCTGCGCCGACCACCTGGAAAGGGGACGCCCCGCCTTATTGGCGGGGCGTCGGAAGATCCGGCACTGAGAAGCTACTGGGGGATCGCGTCGGAAGATAGACCGAGACCATACGCCAGCTTTTCGCGCTCAATGCGCAGGATCGAGCCGATCGTGTCCACCAGGTCACCGCCGTTGACCTCGCCGTCTGAGTCGGCGAAGAACTTGTTTGCCCAGGTAAGATGGGGTGTTTAGGGTACATTCAAACACAATCAGGCGGCGCCGAGGGGGGGGACACACGAACAGTGAGCGGCAATCGGATACCTGCATATATACCCGCATCTACAGACGGAAGAGAGGCGCGTCAGATTGACGCGCTGGTCGCCAGGAAATGCCGCCCGTTCCGCCACCCCTCACTCTGCGGCGAGAGCAAACGCGGTCAAAGCATCCAGATCATGCTCCCAGAAGAGTCGCCGTGCTGGGTGTGAAGAGAGTCACTGCGGGCCCGACGGCCTCCCCAACGACGCCGGCAGGATGGTTGCCCGACCCCACCGGTCGCCACCAGCTTCGCTATTGGAGCTCATCTGTGTGGACAGAACACGTTTCGGACGATGGTGTGGCTGCAGTCGACCCCGCCTGACAGCCGCTAGTGACTTCGGGGTTACGCCGTTCGAAACGCTTCCGCGGTCGCCCCTCGCGCGCGATGTGCGTTTTTTTGGTCCAGAACAAGCAAGGACCCCGCCGAAGCGGGGCCCTTTTCCCAAAGTCCTTACCACAGAAACAGTGGGAGTAACGTAGATTCTACCTCCAGGACGCTGGGGTGCGGAAGCCCTTGTCATCTATCTCGACAACCAGTTCAGCCCACCGGCCCATGATCGGGGGTTTCGGTTTCCGCCGGATTGTCGGCTGCCGAGGATAGAAAATCGACATGGAACGCGACGAGTGAGACCTTCGATCTCTTTGAGCCGTCTTCTGCCTCCCAGCTCCGCTGGACGAGGCGGGCTTCGACCCCCACCCTCATACCCTTCGTCAGATATGGTGCGACTCGCTCACCGTACGGACCATACACGTCAACATCGAAGAAGTTGGGGCTCTCCCCCCACTCGCCGGTCTCCGGGTCCTTATATCGCTCATCGTAAGCGAGTGTGAATTCAAGCACGGAACAATCTTTCCCTCTAGGAAGAGATTTGAGTTCTGGATCCCGAGTAAGGTTTCCAATCAACGCTACCTGATTCACGTTTTACTCCTTATCCTTAACGATCGGGAGATCCGGAAGACCTTCTGCGATCGCGCGCACGATCGCGCCTCGCGCCTCTTCCTCACTCGAAAATGATTCGCCAAGATGCCCGGTTACCGGACCGAAGGGTGTTCCAATCCAGACCCTTCCTTCGGTGTCTTTCACCAGGCGATATCCTTCGGTCGTTTTTGATCTATACATCCCTTCCCCCTCTCGGACCATGATGAGTGGACGTCCGTGTTCCAGATAGTTAAGGAGAGAATCCACCAAGACTTCGAAGGTATAACCAGACGGGAAACTTTCTAGTCTCCCAGCCTGGCGCAACATCCTAATTTCGGATGGTGACACGTCCAACACAACCGCAACATATTTGCTCTTGATTGAGTCATTAGCCGTGTAAACTCGCCCTTCTGGACTCATGAGGGTCGGCTGTAAACCAGACTCTCCAGCGATGAGCTTCCACCCATTCCCAAGTGCTCGTTCGCGTAGCCGCGTCATAGTCCAACACCTCCTTTTGAATCCAATAAATCCTCTTCTTAATATATCAAACGCTAGTATAAGCCGCAAGTACACAGATAAACTTCCACAGAACTAGCCCTTCTTCCGTGCCGGGTTGATCGTTGAAATAATGTTAGAGTCCGATGACAATACGGATGTGGATAACGTCCGCAGCTCTCGTTTGAGCTATTCCTGCGGGCTCCACGAGAGCAACGTTACCCACAACCCGTCATCGGACAGATTGATCCCCCCAAAGGGTGGGGAAAACGTTCACTCGCCTGTGATATTCGATGTCGTCTCGGCCCCTCGACATCATGTCCACAGGCCCCATATCCGAGACCTCCGCGCGATATTTATAGACGATGCGACCACGTCTTGACGTATACCCGCACCCCTAGAGTGATTGGTACGGATCCGCGACGATTCTCTGCATAGGCTCGCCGACACCGCGGGTCTTTGGTTCCGTCGGCGGGACCTCCTGCGCACAGACCGCCGCGAAGACCACAGGACAGCACAAGAGACGAGCTGAGTGGCGGGGGTTGACACCGAGGGTGTACCAAAGTAAGATACCCACAGGTTTCGAGGCTGTAAATATCGTTTGGTAGACCCGGTTCCCGCCGGGTCTTCGTTATTTTCAGCGTCCCTTTCGGGCGCCTGCTTTTTGGTGTTAGTAGAAATCCTTCCTCTGGGCTGCGCCCACTATAGCACTAAGTTTTAGCGCTCATGTGAGCGCGAGATACGGCTGGCCGCTCCTGCGTCCTCGGGAGTTTTAAGGCCGCCGGTCACGCGGGCTTGACGATCTCGGGTAGGCTGGAGTTCCCCACTCTTGAGGTCATAAAGAGGGCAGGACCGATCTTGTGAGAGCTCTCGGCCAAGGCGGTCATGCAGGGCGTCTTTGGAGGTTTGCGAGACGTAGAGCCTGCCCGGCACGGGCACACTCAGATACTCTCCCACCGCCGCTGCGGGCTTACTGAGCTCGGCCGCTCGCGCGATTTCGTCAAGCGAACCCGTCGAGTGTTCCCACCCCGGAAGCACGGCGACACGGTCGCAGCGCTCCATGAGATTCATCGTTGCATCGACCCAGCGGGGATCGTCGAACTCTCCATGACCGTCGATCTTAGAGAGAGCATGAGGGACCACGACGTCGTAGCCTTCTCGCATAAGCGCACAACCGGCAAGCTCGGCCGTCTCGATGTTCTCGCGTACTCCTGCGACATCGGGGGCCTTGTAGGGACCGATGATGTAAACGACCTCGCGGTGGTGTGACCGGATCTGGTCGGCCTCTACCACTCCGAGCGCCATCCGCCCGACACCCTCGAAACCATAGCCGCGCTCAGACAGGGCCGGCACGAGGTCACGGGACGGCGATCGCCGCGCTTCGACCTCGGCCCGGTACGCGTCGATCGCCGCACGCGCAGTGGCCGCAGGAACAAGCAGAGGGACGTCCTCGGCCCCGCCGACCGCCCACAGGTCGGGCACGACTTCTGCGGCCGCCACCGAAGGACTTCCATCACTGGGGTCTATGAGGGCCAAAGACCGGGTATCGGTGACCCGTAGGAGCGGGCCGAACGCACCGGTCGCCTCAAAAAGCTCCCGTTTGACCGCCCTGACATCGAACTCGTCGGTCGGCTCAGGTGGCCCGGTCACGGCGACCGGCTCTGTGCCGAGCAACGCTTCGACCTCTCGTTCGGTGAGAAGCCCTAGATCCGTGCGCGCGTCGAGGCCGAATCCGGGCTCGAGCTGGTCGCGTGTGGTCAATGTGCCGGATCCGGAGATGAGGCTATAGACGAAGGCCTGTTTGTCTTCGACGAAGATCCCGGAGACAACGAGACGAGAGGGGAGGAACGAGCCCGGCTCTGAGCCTGGACGGAAGGTGACGAAGTAGGCAGCGTTCACCGCGTCGATCCCCGCCATGTAGTCGGTGACAGGGGAATTTGGCGCGAGACGGGCGATCGCGGAGCGTTCGACTGCGAACAAACGCTCGCCGGGAAAACGCGGATCGACACCCTCCGTGTACTCTGCCTCCACGATGTTGAATGCACTTGACATCCCCACACCCCCTTCTAGCAGAATCATTTGACACATGATAGCATAGCAAAAGGCGCAAACAGCCTAGGGGGGTGTTGTCGGTGGGGTTACTCATAAAAGAGATCACCGAGAGAGTGCCGGAGCTCTATGAGCAGGACGGCAAGGGTGAAGACGCGCTCGTATATGCCAAGTTCTTCACACCCGACAGTTCCTGGACCTGGTATATGACCGAGCTGGATCCGAAAGAGCGCATCGCATTCGGGTACACCGTCGGCCTTGAGCGTGAGTTCGGCTACTTCTCCATCGACGAGCTCGAGACCGCGACGGGCCACCTCGGCCTGCCGGTCGAGCGCGATGAGTATTTCCCCATCGGGGAGCTCACGGTGCGGGACGCTTTGATGAGCCCGTTCGTAGCGCAGGAGACATATAAGACAGCACAACCGCAGTGGGACGAAAAACCAGACAGCCAACAAGTGTTCGGCCACTCTGACGGCTGCAGCGTCACCGTGGGGCGGATCGGCGGGCGGTGGGCGATCGCGACGCCCGAAGGCCGCACGTTCGCCGTCGATATCTACGACAAGCCCTCGGATGCTGTGGGACGAGCCATGCAGCTCGGGTGGATCCCCGCAGAAGCCCAGGCGTTGCAGCGATGAGCGGCCGCCACCCACACATGAGCGATCGCTACGCGCTCAGCCGCGAGGAGAGCGTTTTTCTCGCTCGCCGCACACTCGTAGAGCATATATGGCACGGCGCACGGCTCGAGGGATGTAACGTGACCTTCCCTGACACGCTGACGATCATCGATGGCATGGTGCCGGCGGGGCTGTCCACCGACGACGTGACCGTGGTCCTCAATCTGCGCGAGGCTTGGCGCTTCTTGTTGAGCTCCTTAGACGACGCTTTCGGGCCCGAACTCGTGCGCGGTCTGAACGCCCGCGTCGTGTTCGGTATGAGCCTCGACCCAGGCGAGTGGCGGACGGGCTCGGTGGGCATCGGCGGCGCCGAGTGGCGTCCGCCCGCACCTGACGAGAACTCGGTCGCGCGGGTCTTCGAGCTTGGGGGAGAGAGCGTGACCGAGCGTGCATTGGGCTTTGCCGTCTCAGCGATGCGCGCCCAGCTCTTCTGGCACGGCAACAAGCGGACGGCGATGCTCGCCGCTAATCACCTGATGCTCGCTGCCGGGGCCGGGATGCTCTCGATCCCGCCGGCGGATCTCGAGACATTCAACCGTACTCTGTCGGCCTACTATACGACGGGCGATGAGACCGAGCTGCTGGGCTTTCTCTATGCCCGTTGCGTCGCAGGCCTCGACCTCGGGGCACGAGGGTTCGAACGATGAGAGGGCCGCATCTTGCTCGCCGGCTCACGTTCCTCGGGTTCGGTCTTGCCCTGGCCACCGCCGTGGTCCCGCGCGTCGTGGCGTTGCTCTACTACTTGAAGACGGTCCCACCGTCCGGCCTTGCCGCACCGTTCGTCGCTTGGTGGCAAGCACCATTCGCCGAGGCGTGGGCGATCGCGTTCACCGACGAGCGTCTGCGTTTCATCACGCTCGTCATGCTGCTCATAGCCGCGATCGTCGCCTGGTTCGCGTCCTCGCCGATGCTCATGGCGAAGGGTCGCGCCACGGCCGGTAAATATGGGCCGCCGGCTGCCGGTGCGAGCGAGTACGGGTCGGCACGCTTCCAGACAGACAAGGAGCGGCGGGATTCGGTGACGCTGTGGGACCCTGCGGGGGTCGACCCGACCACCGCAGGTGTCGCACTAGGGGTGGAGATCGTCGGCGGGAAGGAGCGCTATTGTCTGGATGCCGATGAGACACACACGCTCGTGTTGGGCACGACCGGCTCAGGAAAGACTCGCCGCATGGTCTTCCAGACGATCTACGCACTGGCCCGAGGCGGTGATTCGATGGTGCTTGCCGATCCGAAGGGCGAGCTCTTTCTCTCCTGCAAGCCGTACCTCGAGGCGCGCGGATACGATGTCGTCGCGATGAACTTCCGCGACCCGGCAAAATCGCACGGCTGGAACCCACTCCACAAGGTGGTGGAAGCGGCGGGGCGAGACGATACCGCCGCCGCCTCTTTGACCGCTCAAGAGATCGCCACCGCACTCGTCAGTGCGAGCCAACCGAAGACAAGTGATTCATTCTGGACGACGACCGCCGCCGGCGCGATCGCTGCCGTCGCGCTCTATGTGGCCCTGGAGGCCCCGGACCTCGAACACAAGCACCTGTACGGGGTCTACACGATGCTCGGTCGTCTCGGCCGTCCGGTACCCGATCCCGCTCATCCGCTCCGCGAGCGGATCCCGCTCACGGATCTGATGGACACCCTGTCGGTGACGCACCCCGCTGCTGCCGCATGGCTCACAGCGGGCATCGCGAGCGAGCGCACACAAGCATCAATCTTCACGTCGGCGCTCGCCGCCTTGCAGATCTTCGCAGATCCCAACATCGCGTCGGTAACGAGCGGCGACAAAGACCGCCCCCAGCACGACATGCGTACCGTCGCGGAACGCCCGACGGCGGTCTTCCTTGTGATCCCCGACGAGCGCGAGGTCTACAACGTGCTCGCCTCGATCTATGTCCGGCAGCTCTATCAGACGCTCATCGAGGTCGCCAATGAACGAGGCGGAAGGTTGGACCGCCGGGTGACCTTCATCCTTGACGAATTCGGCAACATCCCGGCGATCCCCGGTTTTGCTCAGATGCTCACCGTGGCGCGCGGCCGGGGGATCCGGTTCGTGCTCGCGATCCAGGGCATCGATCAGATCGAGGCCCTGTATAACAAAGGATCCGGCACGATCCTCGGGAACTGCCACACATGGATCTACCTCTCGACGTCGCATCCGCCCACAGCGGAGATGCTGGAGAAGATGCTGGGGCGCTACACGATCAAAACGACCTCCGGCGGGATCTCACAGCGCGTGGATATGTTCAGCCCCCTCGACCCGAACCGGGGTGCGCAAAGCTCACGCAATGAGTCCCTGGCCGGTCGGCCGCTGCTCATGGCCGACGAGATCCGCCGGTGGGATCCTTCTGACGGCGCGATCGTGATACGCACCCGTCAGCTCCCGGCTGTCTTCCCGGCCCCGGACCTTTCACGTCTCGGTGCCAATAGAGAATACGGGTTGTCCGACCCCACCACCACAGCCCTCATCCTCAAAGAACGCGAGGATGGGCTTCGCCGTTATCCGGTCGAGCAGCCACCGGTGTGGCTGCCGGGCAGGAAGCGAGAGGAAACAAGTAGGACTGGACGGCTGGTGCCGTGAGGGCGCGAAGCCGATAAAGAACTGCATGAGCGCCCTCCGGGCGCGCGAAAGAAAGGAAGAACGAATGAAGCGGATCGGTAAAACGGCGGCCCTGGCCGCCATGATGATGATGGTGCCGGCATCTGCCTACGCGGCAGGACTCGCCGACACGTCGCTCGTCACGGGCACCAAAGAGCTCATCGCGGATGCGACGGTGATTATCACGGGATTGCTGGCGGCGATAGCCGCGCTCGTGCTCCTGGTCCTGTTCGTCAAGTCGTTCTTCGCGTCTGACGAACACGAGAAGGCGGCCACGAACCGGAAGATGCGAGGCGTGGCGATCGGCTTCGCAGTCGCGCTCTCGGTCTCGGGTCTGCTCGCCGCGATCACAAGCTACTTCCAGTGAGCGACTGATGAACGTCATCACCGAATGGGCGCTCACGTTCCTCGCCGATCTTGCGAACAAGTACGTCGAGATCTTCACGCCCATCCTCACCGCGATCGCCGATTTCACGACGAGCTTGCTGTCATGGGAACCCATCACCCGTGCCACGACATACGTGCAGGTCTTCGCGACAGCCGCCCTCATATTGGTCCTGCTCTACCGGGGCGTCATGATGTACGGGATTGGCACCGAAGAAGAGCTACCGCTCTCGACGTTCACCCTGCGTGGAGTGAGTGCGGCGGCGGCGGTATGGGTCGTGCCGATCCTGGTGCGCCAAGCGATCGCGATAGGCACCGCCATGAACAGCGATCTACTCGGTATCGACCTAACCGTCACGATCGACGCGGCTGCGGTGACCAATGCTCAAAACTACATCGTCACCGGTCTATTACCGGCCGTCGGTGGCGCCCCCACTGCGCTTATAGACCAGCGCCTGTGGGGCGGGTTGGTCATGCTGGTGATTATCACCATGATGGGCGTTGTCGTCTTTCAGATCGCGAAGCGCTCGATCGAGCTGGCTCTGATGTGCATCGCAGGCCCGCTCTTCGCCGTGAACTACGCGAGTCCTGACCGGAGCATGTGGAACGCATGGGTCCGAAACGTCCTACTGCTGACCTTCACTCAGGTGTTGCAGGTCTTCATGCTCAGGCTCTCTTTATGGTTCGTCTTCAACCAAGGTTTCCTTGAGGTGGCTCCGGCCTCATGGCCGACCGCATTCCGGCCGATCGGTCTCATCATCCTCGAGCTCGCCATGCTCGCGGTGACGATCAAAGCGCCGAAGTTCTTCACAAGCATCATGCACCAGGGCCAAGCGACCGGAGCCGGGTCTGCGACCGTCAACGTACTTTCCACCGCAGTCTCCGGCGCTGTGAGAGGCCGCTGACATGGAGGCCGTGCGACTCCTGAACACAATGGCGGTAGCCGTCTCAAGCCTCGCGATCGGCGCACTCGTCCTCCGTGCGCTCTTCACGGCGGCGGCGGTGCTGGCTGATACCGATGGGGCCGACACGCCGATGCTCAAACGACGTCTCATGCGCACTCTCGGGGCCGCCGCGGTCCTGACGGCGATAAGCGGCCTCGTCATGGCTGTCGCCCATTACTACGGTTATACGACGATCTGGTAGGAGAGAAGCTATGGAACAAGACGCCTATATCATCCCTGGTCGTGAGGCCTCCGGCCGCGAGCTTCTGCCCGGCATCGGGATCCGCGAACGCCCCTACATCTATGTGGCCGCCGCCGTCGCCTTTGTCGCGCTCGCGATACTGTTGCCGCTCGCCGGGATCCCTGCGGCGTTCGGCACGGCGGCCTTCATACTCTTCGCGGTATGGATCGTCGTGACCAAGCAGAGCGGCACGTCGATCTTAGAGTTCGCGCGCCGGATGCGCGCATTCTCGGCACGCCCGAAGCGTTACCACTACAAGAGTCGGGAGATCTGATGGGACTCAAGACCACGAAGGCCGCGCCGACTGTCACCCCCTCGGTGACCGACTGGCTGCCGGTCGAGGACATCCGTGAAGACCATGTGGTACTCACAGATGGCACACTAACAGCGCTCCTGCGGGTCACACCCGCCGATCTGGCCCTGTTGGGCGAATCGGACCGTCGTCGTCTCATCACCGCCTACCAGGAGGCCTACAATGGGGAAAGGGGCTCTTTCGCCCTCGTCATCATGCCACGCACCGTGGATCTCGAGCGCTATATGATGCGTCTTGAGAATCGCCTGTCCGGTGAGGCGAACCCGCATAAAAGGCTCGTGCTCAAGGCCGCGATGAGTGAAGCTGCACGTCTCGTCCGGGAGGGCGCATGCGTAGAGCGGCAATACTATTTCGTCGTGATCGAGCCACCGAACAACGACGGTCACGCGCTCGACCGCCTACGCGAGCGCTCGGCACAGCTGGTCGGCCGCCTGGCGGCCGGCGGCGTCGAGGCGCAGCGGTGCGCCTACGATGAGATCCATCGTGCGCTAATGCTCTACGCGATGCCCCGGCAGGCCGCGATGTTGCCGGCGGCGCTCGAACTCTCCCTGGTCCCGATGCTTGAGGAGGCGTGAAGATGGCTAAGACCAAGACCCCGGAGGTCGCGGTCACGCGCAAAAGCCGCGCGATCGAATCGATCGCGCCTTCCGGGGTGGAGTTCTTCCGTACCCGTCTACAGTGGGGCGAATATGTCGCCACGGTGCTCGCCGTGACCGGCTATCCTCCGAAGGTCATGGCAGGGTGGCTCTCCCGTCTTGCCTCGCTCGACGGTGTCGTGGTCAACCTCCATGCGGCGCCATACAATCCGGCCGAGCTCATCGACAACCTGAACAAGTCGATCGTCCAGTGGTCGGTGTCTGCCGAGACCGACCGCAAAGACGCGCTTTCGGCCATGCGCGCCCGGCGGGCGCTCGACGAGGCACAAACACTTCTTGTGCGGCTAGACGCCGAGAAAGAGGTCGTCTTCCGCGCGACACTGACGATTCTGGTCTACGCGATCGATGACAGTGGTCTCGACTACCGCACGAACCAGGTCATAGGCGCGCTTGCCGGACAACAGCTCACCGCGCGGACGCTCGCGTTCTTACAGGAGGGCGGGGTCCTGCACACCGGCCCCTACGGCTACACTGACCCGGCCGTCGAGGACTTCGCCGCCAAGGTGCTCCCTGCCTCCACGCTCGCGGGCGGGCTGCCATTCGTGAGCTCCGGCATCAACGACGCGGAGGGGCTGGCTCTCGGCCGAGACGGCATGGGCGGGGTGGTGATCCTCGATATCTGGAAGCGAGGGGCAGACCGCACAAACGCGAACTGGACCGTACTGGGCGCTCCGGGGATGGGGAAGTCGACCGCCGTCAAGAAGATCCTCCTCAACGAATGGGCGACGGGGACCAAGATCATCGTGATCGACCCCGAGCGCGAGTATCGCGACATGTGCCGCGCGATCGGAGGGCAGTGGGTGAACGCAGGCGGCGGGGCGACGGTAATAAACCCTTTGCAGATCTCCGACGCACTCTCGGGCGACGAGGACGACATAGGTCAGTCGTCTGCCCTTGCCCGGCAGATCCAGATGTTTAAGACGTTCGCCGCCCTCGCTCTCCGCGACCTGTCGAGTCTGGCGATGGCCGAGCTCGAGGCCGCCCTAGAGACCGCGTACCGGGCCCGTGGGATCACCTGGGACACGGATCCGGCGCACTTGGGCCCGGAGGACTACCCGACGATGCACGACCTCTATGAGATCGTCGGCGCGGCCGCTGCATCCGAGCACGAGCCCGGCCGCCGTGCGACCCTCACCGAGCTCCGCGCGCTCCTGCGCTCGGCCGCTGAAGGCGCAGGCGCGGTGCTCTGGAACGGGACGACGAATGTCGAGCTCTCCAGTGACTTCATCGTCCTCGACACCCATGAACTCCAGGAAGCCGACGACGCGACCCGCCGTGCTCAGTACTTCAACCTACTCACGACCGCATGGGAGCGGGTGCAGGCCAACCGCGCTGACCACGAGGCGGCCGGCGGCCGGATCCTGCTCGCGGTCGATGAGGCGTACCTGCTCGTCGATCCGAACGTGCCGCAGGCCCTTGAGACCATGCGCAACTTCTCCAAGCGGATCCGTAAATACGGCGGAGGGTTCATCGTGATCTCGCACAATGCCGGGGACTTTCTCGATCCGGAGGTCAAGCGCTCGGGTCAGGCCCTCATGAATGACAGTTGTTTCAAGATGATCTTCGGAGCCGACGGCAAGAACCTCAAAGAGATCCGCGATCTCTACGACCTCTCCGATGGAGAAGCCGATCTACTGGCGGCCAAGCAGCGTGCCCGTGCGTGGCTCAAGGTCGGCTCCCGTTCCACCGAGGTCCGAGTGACGGTCTCTGATGAAGAGCTCGCGGTCTTCGGCGGAGGGGGAGGCCGCTAGATGTCCGTATCCCTCGGGGCCCTGGCGGTGGCGGCCGCGAAGCGCGCCGCCGCCTCGATCGGCATCCAGGCTGCCAGAGATCCGGAGAAGGCAGCCGGATGCGTGTTGCAGATCGGCGGGGCGATCGCGGGGATTGCGATAGTCGGCGCGCTTCTCTTGGGCGCGCTCGCGGCCGCAGTGCCCTCGATTGTCTTCGGTGGAGCGGATTCGACGTTGCTCGAAGCAGAGATCGACGACTATCTCGACCTGTCCGCGCGGATCGCACGCATGGTCGAAGCGGGCGCAGCGGGCAGAGCAGAGAGCGCAGCCACTACCGACACGCTGACCGCGACCCGCGTCTCGGCACCGGACTGGCGCTACCTCGTGGCGATCGCGGCCGTAGAGTGCGATCAGGAGTTCGATCAGGCGGACATAGACGCAGTGGAGCGAGCGGTCCTTGACCGGGTGCGCTACACGACCTCACGCATCTCCACCACCCCGACAGAGACCGTCGTGGTGACTGCGCTCTACGCACCGGTGGGCGAGGTCGCCAAAACCTTCCCGCTTCCTGGCGAAGCGCTCTTCGCGGGGCGTGAGGACGAGGCCGCAGAGCTCTATCTGACCTCTTTATCGAGCGTGAACGAGCTGGGTCGATACGACCCCCTCGCCGCAGGCACCGGCATGACACCGGAGATCGCGGCCATGCTCGCCGAACAAGACGTCGTGATCGAGCCCGGTTCCCCGGTCGAGACCGCGCTTTCATACCTCGGCGCGCCGTATGTGTGGGGAGCGGTAGGACCGCGTACCTTCGACTGCTCGGGCTTGATGGTCTACACGTTCCGCCAGCACGGTCTTGCCCCACCACGGGTCTCACGCGATCAGGCCCGGTGGGGGGCTGCTATCCCAGCCTCCCAACTCGAGCCTGGGGACCTCGTGTTCTTCGGGTCTCCTGTCTATCATGTGGGAATGTATATAGGAGGCGGCTACTACGTGCACGCACCGCACACAGGCGACGTGGTGCGAATCGCCGAGCTCGCACGGCGTAAGGACTTCTCGGCTGCACGCCGATGGGACTGGCAGCCACGGACCGCTCCAGTGCTGAACCCGCGCACAACACCGATCCTCGAACCGAGATCGTGACAGGAGACCAGCGATGACCACAAAACGCAAAACGCCATTGAGCACCGAGCGGCTGGCGCGCAACGCCAAAGCAGGGCGCGAAGCTCGCGGATGGGGGCTCCACGAGCTCGCCCGCCGATCCGAGCTCGCTCAAAAAACCGTCTATGATTTCGAGTGTATGCGCGTGACCCCGCTCATCCGCACCGTTGCGAAACTGGCAGAAGCGCTTGGGATCGATCTCGAGACGATCATGATGGGAACCGAAGAAGACGTGCGCGCGGCAACGTGGCGCGCAGAGATCGCAGCCACCCTCCCGGCACTCTCCACCGACACGTTCGCGGCGATCGCGGCCGAACTCCGTCCCGGCGGGCTCGCCACGAACGACCCTTCCGCACTCCTGCAGGCCTTTGATGCAGGGAGCACCGGCGAGCGGGTACGCGCGATTGCGACGCTCCGCCGCGCGGTAGTGGCCACAAAAGACCCAACCTAGGACCCTAACGCTCCCATTCCAGAGCCTTAGAAGGCCTCTCACGAGGCCGTTTATCGGGACCCCGGACATGACAAAACCCCGGACGGATTTGGGGGCTTTTCAGTGCGCAGAAGGGTCAGCGCTCGGCCGCCAAAGCCCGGAGGAGGGCGCCCGCCAGCTCTCCAACCTCTGGGGCCCGGTTTATGGCCATTGACCAAACGCGTTCACGGGAGATAACCGCGTAGCCATGCACAACAATGTTGCGAGCACCCCTCATACCCTCGGGATCGAGAGCCGGGTGCGCCACCACGAAGTCGGGATGTCTCTCGCGCATCTGGACGGCGATCTCGCCCATCTGGATAACCCCGCGCTCGACCGCCCATGATCCGGTCACCGTATTGAGAAAAGTGTCCCGATCCGTTTTCGCGATCTCCGCCGCAATCCCTTGAGCGGTCTCGTGCATATCCGACAAGAACTGTTCGATCGTGCGGTCCTGGGCCATCACAGCAACATCGACTCCTTCTGCACGCTCTCGGTCACGCCGGGCTTGAGCGCCCGGCCTTCCGCAAGATCTACCCGCCGGCCGATGACGTCACTCATCGCCTCGGCGACAGCAGCAACGTCGAGCAGATCCAGGTCCTCCGGTATGTCTGCGACAAGGTCCAGATCGCTCAACGGCGTGTCATCGCCCCGTGCGACGGAACCAAAGACCCGCACGTTCGTAAGACCACGGCTGGCAGCGATTCGCCTGAGCTCTGTGCGGTGCCGCTTTAAAAGCACGGAGGGTCGCTCGGGTACAAGGCTGACGGCTGGCTCTCGTCCAACGGCAGCGGCCACGCGAGAGAGTGTGGCAAGGCTGACGTGAGGATCGCGCGGATCCAGAACGCGAGCGACCGTAGCGCGGTCGGTGCCGATTATCCGCGCGAGCTCGGACCGCGTCATGTCATGGTCCTTCATGATGCGGGTGATCTCCTCGGCGAAGACCGTTTTGTCGATCGGCATCAGACCTACCCCCTTAAAGCGACGCTGTTACGTGGCCACGTGTAGCAAATATACTACCGCCGAGCGCATGTAGCAAATATACTACTCTCTGACACCCACTCCCTGCGGAGCTCCGCCGCCTGCGCGCCCGGTAGCGGGCGTTTGAGAGCGAGACCGCGACGCGAATTGCATAGAGTTCCCCTCTTGATACGAGCAGTGATAATGTTCCTTCTGTTAAGTCGTCGTGGGGGCAGGAACCCGAAAAGGGCGTTTACCGACCGGCGACGGATGTATACCGACCAGACGATCCCCAGACCACAAGATGTGGTGGCCGCCGGCGGCCGGAGGCCGCCGCCTCATGGATAAGTTCTGCATATCGATCGCCACCGATTGTCTCTGATAACTAGGTGTAAATAGGCATACCGGACTCGTCGACCGAGCGGGTCCCAAGCATTTCCAGCTACGCCCGGCTGAGCACAGGATAGGCCCTCTGAGCAGCGCCAATGCCGGAGGGCCTATCCGTGTCCGTAGCGCCTGTTTCGGCCTGTTTCGGGTCATTCCGCTTACAAGCCGCTTACAAGAGGTGCCTCCGCGTCCGCTTACAACCGCGCGGTTCTCAACGCCTGACCACGGGCAGGAGAGCCCTCCTCCGGCCGCTCATGTGGGCGGCCGTCTGGGCCACGGACTCCAGCTGCGCCTGACGACTCCCTCTGGACGCCATGCACTACTTGGGGCAGTGTTGTGGTATTACACAGCACGACGACCCCGCCTCGCTTCGGGTCTGCTACGAGGCGGGCCCCACGGGCTATGACACCCATCGGCTCGTCACCTCACTCGACATAGCGTGCGACGTGATCGAGCCCTCGCTCATCCCCCGCAGGAGCGGCTCGCGCGTGAAGACCGACCGCATCGACGCGCGCAACCTCGCACGATTGCACCGCGCCGGCGAGCTCACACCCGTCCGCGTGCCCACGAGTGCCGAGGAGGCCGTCCGCGACCTCATCAGGGTGCGCGAGGAGGTCAAGTCCGACAGGCGGATCGCACGCCAGCGCATCCGGAGCTTCCTCATGCGCTACGGCAAGCGGTATCCGGGGCCCAATGACAAGTGGAGTTCGCGCTTCGAGGTTAAGGATGCGCGCGCTTCGCTTCGACGAGCCATACGCGCAAGAGGCGTTTCAGCAGCTCGTCGGCGCCTACTTCGTGCGAGACGCGCAGCTCGCCGCCATGGGCAAGCGCATCGAGGAGCAGCCGGCGCTTGACGTACCGTGTCCGCAGCATCTTCGGCGACGAGTGTCCGGCCCACGAGGCCGCGTCTTCCCATGACACGCCGTTCTCGTTCGCGCGGACGAGCGACGTATGACCCAGGTTCTCGAGCGGGCACCACGGCGCAAGCCCCGACGCCCTACAGCTACTCAAGACCGTAGTATGCGTCATCCTTGACCAACCCGAAGATGCTTGCGATGACCGACTGAAGGCCCTCCACCCGCGTCGCAGGAAGCAGCCCGTGATAGTTCTTGATGTCATCCTTGAGAATCGGAAAGATGTGGCCGAGAAGGCAGTAGCAATCGTCCGTCAGTCCGCCTTCGCCACGGTCAACGGGGATGTCGTTGACGCCCTTTCCTAGTTCTGTCTCTTCCAGCGTAGTGAATGGGGCCACGAGGAGTCGCGAATAGCCACCGTCACGAGCAGCCGCGTCATCTTGCAGTACGACGACGTAGCGAGTGTTCTTCACGCCCTTCCCTTCGGCTCGTTCCTCGCGGGCGTCAGGAAAGACAGCATACTCGTCTGGTATCGAGTAGACGCCACCTGGATGGAAGTCGTAGTGCAAGGGGGGCTATCCGCCCATCGCACGCAGACGATACTTCCGTATGCTCCGGTCAACAGAAGCGTCCCGCTTCGCGAGATCCTCTGCAGAACCGCGTGTGCTCCGATCAACATGCTTGAGCACCTCGTGCAAGTGCGCAAGTTTGTCCTTTGGAGCGATTACCATGAGATGGACAAGGGGGCTATGTCGAGCTTTGGCGTCATTCCAGGGAGGAGTCGTCTTTGTGAAGTCCCCTAGGTCGCCAGCCCGCCAGCTACCGTATTCCTCTAAAGTTGCTTCAAGCACAGATCTCGCCTGGATGCTCATGTGATCTGCCGGATCGGCAAGCGTCTCAGTCCGAGAGAAGTCCCGGCCCTTCGTGCGGAAGAATGTCATGGTTTGCTTGACTCGCACATCCGGCATCGTTGCCGCCACACCCAAGAGTGCGTAGTCCACGACGCCGTACTTGTCGCAACGGTAGCTTGCCTCGCTTAGTGGCCGACCGTAACGGCGCATGTGCTCAAGGTCCGCGAGGTAGGCGAGCTTCATGAGCTTCGTCTGGCACAGCGTACCTTGGCGAAACAAGAGGAAGGCGGCCACGTCCGCCCGCGTCTCACCGCTAGCCATCGGTCGCTCCCTCCGTCTTCCCCCGGCAAGGTGCACAAGTGCCATGTGCGCCCCTGTTAGCACGAAGCCTGCCAACCCAGCGCCGAAAGTATGCCCCGCGCGTTCATCGTAGCAGAAGACCGTTGCGTCTACTCGTTTCTTGCCCATTCGTCAAGACGGTCAGCCCAGATGGGCAGACTCAAACTGACCCGCTACCTACTTATCTCAGCGTTCGCCTTCGCGCAGTGTGGGCAGGCGTCGTACTCGGCAGCGTAGAGCTGGTCGCAGACTGCGCAGCGGCGCTGCGAGATCCCCGGTGCTGCGGTGGATGCGTCTGGGTTCGCCTTGTGGGCCGCGACCAGCTTCGGCCGCATGATCACGTAGAGCGGCAGAACGATGATCCACAGCAGCAGCGTCCCGAACGCCCACGTCACCGGCGTGGTATCCGCCATGCCGCCGAGGTTGTGTTTGCCCGCGCCGAGCGTATTCGCGTCCATGCCGACGAGGACCGCCGAGATGATGACGATCGCTGCGATGACTGACTGGTCCATGGCTCCCCCTCGAATTCGCGGCTACCGAATCGTGATCGTCCATGCGCCGTCAGCGCTGATGGTCACTATGTAAGGCCCACCGGATACGGGCACCGCGCCGCTGTAGTCCCCGATCTCGTTGACAAGCAGTCCGTCACCGTTCTTGACGACGAAGTTGCTCGAGCCGGTGTGCGTGATGTCCCATATGGCCGTTCCGCCGTCGTACAGCATGACGGCGTCGCCCTTACTAGAGAGCGGCTCAGTAGCCATCACCGGCACCGTGGAGATCGGCGCGATCCTGATCGTCCAGCTTCCGCTGGCTTCCACCTGAAGCGACACGCCTTCGGCGCAGAACGTGGACCCAGAGTAGGCACCGATCTCGTTCACTAGCAGGTCGACCATCTGGTTCCCGGAGTCCAAAGACCTGAGCACGAAGTTCGAGGAGCCGGAATGGGTGGCGACGATGACGCAGGATACGCCCGCAGGCAGCGGTATGACGTCGTCCCCCGTACCCGTCTTCTCTATGACGTCGAACACGCCATAGGCGCTGTCCGCAAGCTCCTGGATGGTCGGCTCGGGCTCCGGTTCTGGCTCGGGTTCTGGCTTGGGTTCGGGCTCTGCGACATCCGCGACGGTCGAATCTGAGACAGTAGCCGCACTGGTGTCAGCCTTCTTGGTGGTGCCCGCTGTCGTTGCGGACTCGTCGCCGCCGCCCGCAAAGCCGACAGCGATGACGATCACGGCGAGGGCCGTCAAGGCGACCCTGGCGGCAATCGGGAATCGCTTATCCTTCCACATCACGACGACCGCGTATGTCAGGGAAACCGGCCACACTAGAACGAAGAGGATCTTCCCCCACAGCGGCAGGCTGGTGAACCAGCCCCTCTTCGCCTCGGCGCCTATAGGCTCAGGGCCCGGCACAGGCATCCCGGGAACTACGGAATCAGTCACAGCAACCCCCTCGAATCGACTCCCCCAACACCGCCACGATACCATGAGGCGCGTGGTCAGTATCTCTTGCGCTGAAGCGAGCGGGCAACGTCGCCCATCTGCGTTACATCGGTACTCGGCCTCGAACACCAACCATCATGGAGGGCGGTGGCCACCCTCGTCATCTCAGGCGGCCACGCTACTTACAGAAGATTCCGGACACGACCCGAAACACAAGAGCACAAGGGGGTCGCGATGGCGTGTTCGCTGGTGGGTTTTGCCTGAGTAGGCTACCGTGATATGCGCGTATCCTGACAGCAGAATCATTGTTAGGCACACAGTTGGGGGGCATCGTGTATCCGAATCTCTTCCTGGAGACATTCTGGCGACCGGACTTTCGACCGCAGGTGTTCGTTGCCATGAGTTTCTCGGACACATACGAGAACCGTTTCACTGATGTTATTGACCCCGCGATTCGTGCCGTCTCTGTTGATGGCGTCTCGCTATCACCATTCCGCGTGGATCTTTCCAAGACTGGAGATTCGATACTCACTGAAATCATCGACGGGATCGCACACTGCCAGATGTTCCTCGCGGACGTATCGAGCGTCGGCTACGACTCCAAGACCGCCGAACCCTATCGCAATGGGAACGTGATGTATGAAGTCGGTCTTGCCGTGGCGGCGCGCCAGTCAACTGAAGTACTGCTGATTAGGGATGACAAGCACAAGTTCCTTTTCGACGTCAGCACGATTCCACACATGTACATTGACTTCACTGATCCGGAAGTAGCGCAGGAGCAGCTGCGGGCAGAAATCGAGAGCCGCCTCGAAGCCAGAGACTTCGTCGCAGACGCTCGAGTCAAGCTGGCCATAGCAACGCTCACCGCAGAGGAGATACGGGTTCTGGAGGACTTCGCCAAGTTCGATGCTGGAGCAGGATTCGGCTTCTCCGATAGCGGGCGGGTCAACTTCACAGCCACGACAGCGCTGCCGCGGCTTCTAGACAAGCGGCTGATTTGGGTGTGCGCAATCGGAGATGACGGTCAGCCCGTGTACAAATGGACCAAACTCGGCTACGTGGTCGCCTCCAGTCTCAGTGTTGCCCTGCCGACTGCAGCGTGGAACCGACCAGCAGCAGAAACCGCAGTAGAACCCGAACCTGCAGGTGAAGGTGCCTAACCCGCGCTTCCACTCGACGCGTGCCAGATGTCGCATAATGGGAGCGCAAGCGCGCGAGTGAAGCGCAAACACGTTAGACGCAGACCTTGGGGGTCACTTGTCCATCCTCGCAACCACACGCTGCCACTCGAAGATGAGGGCTCTATGAACTTCGGCGAGGCAGTCGCGCTAGACGAGTTCGAGAGAGTGCTCACCAAGTACGGCATTGTCCCCACACGGATTCCGGTTTAGTCAGACGGTCGCGTCTAACCAGCAACAGCAGACGCGGCAAGCGCTAGACTGAACGAGGGGGCATCGGCGCGCAGCTGATGCGCAAACACGTTAGGCACAGCACTGAGGGGGCACACCGACTGTGACAGAGTTACTCTCTTTGCCGCTTCTCGAGGTTCCACTCGTCATTGTCGGTGTCGTCGGGTTGACGATGGTCACCGGGGCTTTCGTGCTGGGATCCAAGGCGCCTCATCCCACTCCCACAAGAACTCCAGAGGACAAAGGTTCGCACAGTGGCGGGTAAAGAAGCCTTGATCCGGGCGAACAGGGCGAAGAACGACGAGTTCTACACACAGCTCGTGGACATCGAGAAGGAACTGCGACGTTACAAGGACCAGTTCCGTGGCAAGGTCGTCTTCTGCAACTGCGACGACCCGTATGAGAGCAACTTCTTCAAGTACTTCGCCATGAATTTCAATCATCTCGGATTGAAGAAGCTGATCACAACCTGCTACTCGGGATCACCTATAGCGGGCGAACAACTGTCCCCGCTCGGCATCGAATGGCTGCCTGAAGACACGCCTCCACAGCCCGCATACAAGGTTGAGATAGTGGAGGTTCCTGACGCGGACGGCGACGGAGCATTCGACCTGTCCGACGTCGAGCACCTAATCCGACAAGAGCCGAACGTCCTGACCCTCCTTGACGGCGACGGCGACTTTCGCTCTCCAGAGTGCATCGCACTGCTTGGCGAGGCCGACGTCGTGGTCACCAATCCACCGTTCTCGCTGTTCCGTGAGTATGTCGCCCAACTCGTCGAACACGACAAGCTGTTCCTCATTCTCGGCAACCAGAACGCGATCACCTACAGCGAGATTTTCAAGCTGATCAAGGAGGACCGTGTCTGGCTCGGTTACGACAACGGCGGCACGAAGTGGTTTCGCGTTCCCGAGGACTACAACATCACCACCGAGTCGCGTATCAAGGTGGAAGACGGAATCAAGTACTTCTCCATGGGTAACATCAACTGGTTCACCAATCTGGACACCACCAAGCGGCACGAGGGCATTACCTTGTACAAGCGGTATACGCCGTCGGAGTTTCCCCACTACGACAACTACGACGCGATCGAGGTGTCCAGGTACGCCGACACCCCCTACGACTTTGAGGGCAACATGGGCGTCCCCATCACCTTCTTGGACAAGTACAACCCCGAGCAGTTCGGAATCTTGGGCTGGACGCGGGGCAGGGATGAGTTTGAGGTGCGGCCCACGAAGCGGTATGTGAACGCCCGTCAGGTCAATCCAGATGGGACCGAGTCGAACGGCGGGAAGGTGAACACCGGCCCCACCCTGCTGGTGAACGATCGCCCCCCTAAGTGCACCTTCTACGTGGCCGACAACGCGGACGGCTACCTAGTCCAGACCTACATGCGTATCATCGTCCGTAACCGGGCCCTCGGGAAGGCATCCGTATGAAGATCGAACTTCAGGAGATCACCATCCGCGACGTCGTGGACGGCTACGCCGACAGCGCCGAGGAGGGCGTCGTTGGGTACAGCGGCAGGCTGGATATCCGCCCCAAGTACCAGCGGGAGTTCGTCTACAATGAGAAGAAGCGCAACGCGGTCATCGGCACCGTCCGCAAAGGCTTCCCGCTGAACGTCATATACTGGGTCGTTAACGGTGAGGACAAATACGAGGTGCTCGACGGCCAGCAGCGGACGATCAGCTTCTGCCAATACGTCAACGGTGATTTTTCTGTGCCGATTGACGGGAACCCGATGGCGTTCCACAACCTCACCCAGGTTGAGAAGGACCGGATTCTTGACTACCCGTTAATGGTTTACTTCTGCGAGGGTGACGACAAGGAGAAGCTCGACTGGTTTAAGATCGTCAATATTGCTGGCGAGAAGCTCACGGACCAGGAATTGCGGAACGCCGTCTACACCGGGCCGTGGCTTTCGCATGCCAAGTCGATCTTCAGCAAGACAGGTTGCCCGGCCCATCTGCTGGCCAGCAAGTACGTGTCAGGGTCTCCGATCCGGCAGGAGTTGCTCGAGATCTCGATCAGTTGGCGGTCTGATGGGCAGATCGAGCAGTACATGTCTGCCCACCAGCACGACCCGAACGCCAACGAGCTGTGGACGTACTTCCAGGCTGTCATCGCGTGGGTGCAGGCCACCTTCACCACCTACCGCAAAGAGATGAAGGGCCAGAAATGGGGCCCCCTCTACGACCGGTTCAAGGACAGTCTGTACGACACCGCCAAGCTTGAGGATGAGATCAAGTCCCTGATGATCGACGACGACGTGACCAAGAATAGGGGCATATACCCGTACGTCCTGACTCGCGACGAGAAGCACCTAAGCATCCGGGCGTTCACCGCAAGCCATAGGCGGGCGGCCTATGAGCGTCAGGGCGGCATCTGCCCCCGCTGCGGTGAGCACTTCGAGCTGGAAGAGATGGAAGCTGACCACATCACGCCGTGGTCTAAGGGCGGGAAGACGGTCAGCGCCAACTGTCAGATGCTGTGCCTCAAGGACAATCGTCTCAAGAGCAACATCTAGCTGAGCCGCTGGTGTGCTGCCGCGGAAGCATCTCTGGATGAGGTGACGGTTTCCGTCCGACCGGGAGGCCCTACCTCCAGTGGCCCAGATGCCACCCGAAGCGCGCAGCGGCCCATATAGATCTCGTCCGCACTGACTAGGAAGTCTCAACCGGCCGACATGACCCACGCGTTTCCGACGTACTTGGACGAGCACGCGGCTTCTCCTGGCCAACAGTGCCTACGCGATACTGATTTGTGTCAAATATGCGTCACTACCAGCAACTCATCTAGCTGCAGGCCCTCAGGACTGCCGATCATGCATAACGCCCTGACCTGCAACGAAGCATGATGCACTACAGAGTCAGTACTTCATATCGATGGCCACCGATTGTCTCTGATAACTAGGTGTAAATAGGCGTACCGGACTCGTCGACCGAGACCATCATCCGGCGCTCCCCGCCAGCCACCGCGATGATGATCCAGACCGGCACCCAGATGCCGCAGGTGAAGAGCGCGATGATGAAGTGCGTGAGGTGGTCGACCCGCCGCCCGAACACGAGGACCGCGCTGCCCCTCTCACGAGACTC
>JAUSOQ010000050.1 GCA_030655755.1 Coriobacteriia bacterium | reverse complement strand
GATCCAGACCGGCACCCAGATGCCGCAGGTGAAGAGCGCGATGATGAAGTGCGTGAGGTGGTCGACCCGCCGCCCGAACACGAGGACCGCGCTGCCCCTCTCACGAGACTCCACTCGCGCACCACGGAGCACCTGCCACTGGATTGCGTCCGAAAGGCGCTGCGCCCCGCCATTCCGGACCCGCCTGCGCTACGTAAGGGGTAAGGGCGGTCCTGACCGCCACGATCCCATCCTGGTTGTCGTAGAACCATCGGCGATAACTCTCTTCGAGCCAAGCGACCCCACCCTCACCATCGAGCGCCACAATCTCAGCAGCGCTCATCGCCTCACCGGTGCTGAGTGTGAAGTCGCCCTCGGCGTAGTCGATCTCGGTACCGTCAACAGTCGCGAGGATCATGAAGCATCGTCTCCATTCTGCGCCCACAGTCCCGCCGAGGCCTCGCGGGCTTCGCGCTCGTACGTTCTCAAGTAATCCACGTAGGCGATGTTCAGCGGGATTGTCATAAGGTGCGCGTACCCATCGAGCAGAATCCGCGCATTGAGCATCTTCGAGCGGATCTCGGCCTCGCCCGCGTCCGCCGACTCATGGATAAGTTCTGGGAGTGCTGCCACGACAAGCGAGAAGTGCTTGTGGACGCCGATGAACCCTTCGTCATGGAAATCCCCGACGTAGAACGGAAGATGAAGATCTTCGGATGAACGGTCCGCCCAAGCAGGAACGGCTACCTACTTCCCGGCGGAATCAAGCGCTGCATTAAGCGCCGAGCGGGCAGCACCGTAGGCCACGCTCATGTCGTCGAGTGCACGATCGGTCATGACTCCGGCGTCTGCAGCCATCGCCTCGTCAAGACCGGCACGCCATGAAGTGATCGCCTCATAGAATGATGGCATCTGTGCGGGGCCGTCTGCCTTCTCAAAGCGCTCGATCTCACGATCGACGCGGTCTAGTGAAACCAGCATCGCTGAGGATCCCGAGTTGACCTGCTCAGTGAAAGTGTCGGCACAGTCGATGACATCGACGGCCTTCTCGAGGACGGCGTCATCCACTACGGCCGGCTCGGCCTGGCTTGGCGCGCACCCAGCGGCAAATGAGATCATGACAAGCGCAAGTAGGCAACGCGTGAGCTTCGGCATAACTCCCCCTCGAATCCGCGGCTATCGAATCGTGATCGTCCAAGCGCCGTCGGCCATGATTGTGACCACATCGGGGCCTCCGGTGACGGGTACCGCGCCGTCATAGCTGCCGATCTCATTGACTAATAGGCCGTCACCGTTCTCAACAACAAAGTTACTCTCGCCCTTGTGCGTAATATCCCAAATGGCAGTCCCACCGTCGTTGAGCATGACAGCATCACCCTTGCCGCTCACCGAGTCAGCGGCCATTACTGGGGCCGTGGAGACTGGCGCAACCTTGATTGTCCAGTTTCCGTCCGCCGTGATCTTGAGCGATATACCTCCAGGGCCGAAGGTGGACCCCTTATAGGCTCCAATCTCGTTCACCAGCAGATCGACTGTTTGGTTGCCTGAATCCAGGACCTCCAAAACAAAGTTGGATGAACCGCTGTGCGTCGCTGTGACTAGGCAGATCATATCTTCCGGAAGGAGAACGACATCGTCACCCTTACCCGTCTTCTCAATGACTTCGAACGTGCCATAGGTGGCGTCAGCAAGCTCCTGAATCGTCGGCTCGGGCTCTGGCTCGGGCTCTGGCTCGGGCTCCGACTCTGCGATATCCGCGACGGTCGAATCTGAGACAGTAGCCGCACTGGTGTCCGCCTTCTTGGCGGTGTCAGCCGTCGTGGTGGATTCCCCACCACCACTAGCAAAGCCGACTGCGATGACGATCACCGCGACAGCGGTCAGCGCGACCCGAACGGCCATCGGGAAACGCTTGTCTTTCCACATCACGATGACCGCGTATGTCAGGGACACCGGCCACACCAAGACAAAGAGGATCTTCCCCCACAGTGGCAGACTGGTGAACCAGCCCTTCTTCGGTGCGACTGGCTCAGGACTCGGTGCAGGCATCTCAGGAACCACGGAATCGGCCACAACAACCCCCTCGAATCGACTCCCCCAACACCGCCAGGATACCACCAGGCACGACCACTCGGCCTCAGTCTCCGGACAAAAAGCGGACGGTGTAGCACGAGCGTAGCAGTGTATGACTCCGAACACGGGCGAACGCCACCGCACTCGATACCTTATCTGACCTGCGATGATGCCGCCACTATGCGTACTGTCCTGAACCTGCGCGAATCATCCCGAATCAACCTCGACGCACTGCATATCGATCGCCACCGATAGCGTCAGCGTTCGTGACCGACCTCGCGCGCAAAGGCCTCCAAGAGTCCACCTGCGACTTCCGTGGCGGCCGGAACATCGTGTGTGGCGGTCTGCCAGAGCGTGGCCCGGTTGGTCCCGTCATAATCATGGACGACGACGGCGCGGTTCTTGACCGCGTTGGCGATATCGAGATCCGGATACGCTCCCTCGAGTTCCGAGTGATGGCGATGGATGCCTGGCGTTCTGCTGTTGCTCCTATGTCAACCCTACACCGCGACAGCGAGTGGATCGGCAGTGAAATCGACTGCAAGCACCCGTCCCGCCCGTGCTCTTTCCGCTCTCACCATCGTCTTGTAGACCGCTCGGGAGATGTGGCGCTTGAGACACCGGAGTGCCTCTCGGTTGCTCATCCCCTCCGAGCGTTTGCGCTCCATGAACGCGATCGCTGGCGGATGCATGCGGATCTGTGTGACCGCGATCATGTGGATGGTGGAGTTGAGCTGGCGGTTCCCGGTACGGTTGAGACGATGGCGCTCGGACTTGCCTGAAGACACCGGCAGAGGGGCTGTGCCATCGTGCATCGCGAAGGCCGCCTCGGAAGAGAAGCGGCTGGCGCCGGCCGTCTGTCCCACGAGGTGCGCCGCTGAGATGGCCGCGCAGCCCGGGAAGGCCAGCAACTCGGGGATGAGCTCTCGCGTGAGAGCCTCGATGGCGCGCTCGAGGACACGGATCTGCCTTGTGAGTCCGCGGCAGCACCCGACCTGTTCGATGGCGATGCGACGCCTCACGCTCTCGGGCAGCGCCAGGAGCGCTTCCTCGAGCCGGTCCAGCCACACGTAGCGGTCGAGCACGCGGGGCGGCAGCTCGAGTCCGACCTCAAGGTCGTGGCAGTTCCAGCGCAGCCTGTTTTGGATGCGTCCACGTTCTTGCACCAGGTCAGCGCGGTGATCGGTAAGCAAACGCACGTCGAGTTCAGGGCCGACCAGATGCGCCTCGGGAAGGTCCGGCTCGCGCAGTGCGGCCCGGGCCACGCATGCCGCGTCGATGGGGTCGGACTTGCCGTAGGTGCGTGCCGAGGAGCGCGCACCCGCCATCATCTTGGGCGGCACGCGCACCACGCGCTCACTTCGTGGCAACAGATACCGTTCGAGTCTTCCCGAGACGTGACGGCAGTCCTCGATCGCGAAGTAGTGCTCCGTACCCAGGCTCCGCGCCCAGAGAAGTAACGCGTCGTGTCCGCGCTCGTCACAGGCGACCGTCTTGCTCGCGATGCTGCGACCGGTCACCGCATCGAGCGCCACTGCCGTGTGGGTCTTCATATGCGGGTCGATTCCGACTACGATCATGTCTGTCCCCCTCCGTCGACGTGAACGATGGCGGGGGTCGGCGGCGGACACGCCTTGGCTGGGGCCTTGTTCTGGCCAGGCTCCTATGAAGTCACGACGGCGACCCCTCGAGCACCCGGCGGCGGGGGACATAACAGCTGACGGTCAGCCGCAACGCGACGACAGAAGCGCTGTGGGTCACCCAGCCACCGGATCCGAGGCTACCTGACTCTCGTCAGGAATCCCACAGGGGCAGAGTGACACCAAGGATGCGCTGGTTAGCGAGCTGCACTCGCACGCAGGCAGCACTACTGCTTGCTCTCGTACTTCTTGCGGACGTTCGACATGATGAAGGAGTTCAGCCCATCGCCAGACCGCGCAAGTTGCTTCATGCGCTCAATGTTGCTTTCGCCGGCGCTGGCGTAGGTATAGAGGTAGACCGAGCCATCACTGAACCGCACACGGATGTAGTCGGGGCCCACTTCGTACTCGCGCACGCTGGAGTCGCCATCGGTATTGGCATACTGCTGCCACCCGCTCGTTTGCGGATTCGACGCACCAGCCGATGAGGATTGAAGCTGCGTGCCGCCCGACGGAACAGAGCAGCCAGCAAGGGCAATCGCACTGACGACCGCCACTGCAACCATCGCACACACAACTACCCGAGATCCCCCGCGCCTGAGCATGTATCTCCCTGTGGTCTCGCTAACAACGATTCTGCAGTCTGCATAGCAGAATACGCTAAGGGTTCAGACACTGTCGCCGAGGTGGTATTCGGATATATGGCGGGTTTTGGGCGGGATTAACGCCAGCAGGCCAGGGGATTGTACCCCTGACCTGCTAAGAAATTGGTGCCCCCAAGGGAATTCGAATCCTGATTGTGCTTGTGACTGTTGGTGACTATTGGGACTTGTTGGTACTCGTTGGTACGGCTGACCGGCCGGTTCGTCCCAATAGGTCCCAACGAGTACCAACAAGTACCATGTATTT
>JAUSOQ010000049.1 GCA_030655755.1 Coriobacteriia bacterium | reverse complement strand
AAAGCCACTCGAGTAGACCCCTCGGGTCCGAGCGCGTCACCGCGGCGGCCCCAGCGACGCTCAGACGGATGCGATATCGTGGCAGGGGTCGGATTCAGGACTTCAGGACCGAGTCGGAGACCTTCGTGGAGAATCGAGGCTGACGCTTGGTCTCCTGCACCTCGGGGGTGCCCCCCTCTTCCTTCATCATAAGCCACAACGGTTTCCCCAGATCCTGGCCGTGACTATAAGTGCGCTGATGCACACATGTGAATACTATCATTTGCCGGTTCACCGCGCGAATCGAGCAAGTTCTCCTTTTAAGACACCCAGCGATTCCGCCGTGAGTCCGGTGTCGATCTCCCCCGACTCAACGGCCGCTTGCATGCCGCCCGGCCATCCCGCGGCCACACACGCGAGCGCTTCCGCAAGCGAATCATCGAGCTGCTTCTGTTGGCGGCTCGTCAGGTAGGGCCGCCCTTTGACGACAGCGGCGAACTCGACGCCGCTCACGGTGCGCGGTCCTGCCGGAAACGAGTACAGTCGGTCGCCGTCGAAGACGTCCATGCCGGCGGGCAGGGTCACCCTGATGGTAGCGAGACCGTCGACCGCACGCACAAGACCGCCGGGCCTGATCGTAATGTACGGCAAAACGGGGGCGCCACTCACCTCGGCATACGTCCGCGCGACCGCAGCGCCGCCGCCAAAGGGCAACGCGTCTTTGAGTTCACTGTAGCTGGTGCCGGGAATGGTTGCGGGGGTGTCCGGCGCGATGGCGGTCAGCGTCTGCTCGGCCGTGTCCACGATCACGATGACCTGCGCGATCACCGCGCCGGTATCATCAGGCGAGCCTGCGATCAACAGGAAGCGTGTGGGTGTCTCGGCAGACTGCCACGGAAGCGGTGTGTCCGTCACCGCGCAGTACGCAACAGCGGCGCCCGCCACGATCACTACCACAAGCGCAGCGACGAGCGCTGTTCTCAGCGTGCCAGTCATCCTCTTGTTCCCCCTACTGAAGGCCGAGATAGGTGAGTATACCGCCAGCGATGCCGTCGGCCAGTTTGTCTTGGTACTCATCCGTCGCTAGAAGCTTATCCTCAACAGGGTTTGAGAGAAAGCCCGTCTCCACAAGCACGGCCGGGACCTTGCTCCAGTTGAAGCCGGCGATGTCGCCGCGAGCGCTCAGCCCCCGGTCCTGGGCTTTGGTCGCGTTTACGACCGCCGCCTGCACGAGTTTGGCGGCGCGCAGGCTGCGTGCCTCGATAGGAGCTACCCAACTGTTGCCGCTGGGGTAGAGCGTGGAGATACCCTTGATGTCGCCGTTGGTGGAGCCGTCAGCGTGGACGCGCACGAACAACGCGGCGTTGACCTTGTTGGCGGCCTCTGCACGCTGCCGGTTGGAGATGTCGACTGCATCGCTCACGCGCGTCATCACGACGTTGACGCCTTTGGCCTCCAATCGCTCCTTGATCTTGAGCGAGATGGCGAAGGCGAGCTGGTATTCGTGCTGCTTGGTGACCGCACCGGTGGCCCCGCCGGTGACCTTGGGCTTCATCTCATTGGAGCCTGGGCCTATGGGCTCCGGGTCCAGGTTCGCTTGGGACTGGTGACCCGGGTCGATACACACGACCAGACCCGTGGAGGCGTTCGTGCCGGTGGACGCTTGCTCCTCGACCCCCTCGGGATCTGCATACACGAGAGAGACGTCCGAACCCGCACCGATCTTGCTACCCGCTTGCGGGTCCTGGGTAAGCACCGTGCCGGGTACGGCATCCCCCGCAGGTGTGGAGACCCTCAGTACGCTGAAGCCCGCGACCGCGAGAAGCGTCTCCGCCTCTTCAAGCTGCATCCCACAGACATCCGGCACCTCGATGAGGGCGGTAGCGGCATCCGGCACGGCTGTGGGAGCGAGGTCCTCAGAGTTGCCGCCGGCGAGGATCTCCTCGGAGATATCCACGGTGCTGCCGTCCACCGCAGCGCTCTTGACGCCTGCTGCGGCCACCGCGATGGCTGCACCGAGGGCAACCACTGCAACTGCACCGATCGCGACTGTCAGCCACGTGACGTTTTTTTTGGTGCGCTCTCGCTTCGTGCTGCGCCGGGCGACTCTGCTTCTAGCCATGGGGGAACGCCTCTTGTTGGTGGTATTCGCGCGCTTTGGTGGGCCCGGTAGGATTCGAACCTACAACCAAGGGATTATGAGTCCCCTGCTCCACCATTGAGCTACGGGCCCACGCCGACGTGCGCTTTGGGCATCGGGTCTAGCCGACCGCCCGGGTTCAGTGCTGCGGATAGACACTATACCGCACACGGGCGGCGGGGGCGACGGGGCGGTTGGGCGACGGGGTGCAGGGGGTTCCAGCACCAGACCATCGATGACAGTCGATATTCGACGTCTTTGATCGAGAGCCATCGATGGTGGTAGGAAATCATGTCCGTCAGCCCGGAGCTCTGCCACCGGATCGGCGGGACTCGGCGGGGCTCGGGCGCCTTGGACCGTCGCTTGCGTTGGCTACATGCCTTCCGTATAATCGCGTGGCGCGCCAGTCGCGCTTCATTCCTCAGTAGCTCAATCGGTAGAGCGTTCGGCTGTTAACCGAAATGTTGTAGGTTCGAGTCCTACCTGAGGAGCCACAACATCCCAACGTCGCCCCCCGCGGGCGACGTTTCTGTTTGTGCTAAGCGACGTATAATCCATAAGGAATCAAAAAACCATCGGAGGACATCATGCGCGTCTTGGTCGTCGACGACGAACCGTCATCCCGCTACCTGCTCGAGACCGTGTTCAAGGCACGCAATCACACCGTCCAGTCCGCACAGGACGGAGAGGAAGCCTTAGAACTCGCACGCCTGACGCCGCCGGACGCGATCATCACCGACATCCTCATGCCGCGCATGGACGGCTATCAACTCTGTATGGCCTGGCACGATGACCCCGCGCTCGCAAGTATCCCCTTCATCTTCTACAGCGCCACCTATGTGGAAGACGAGGACGAGCAGTTCGCAATGACACTTGGAGCCGATGCCTTCATGCGTAAACCCGCAGACTCCGCTGAGCTCGTCTTAGACATCGAGCAACTGGTACGCGAGGGCGCTTCCCGGCGCCTCAAGACACGCCCGGCCGCCCTTCCTGAAGAAGAGATCCTGCGCAAATACAACGCACGGCTGGTCGACAAGCTCGAGAAGAAGGTGGCCGAGCTCCGTCTCGCCAACGAACGGCTCACCACAGCGATGCAGCTGCTCTCAGACGAGGTCGAGGTCAAGAACACACTGATCACTCGCTTGAACACTGAGCTGCAGCGCCTGGAGCCCTAATACGCACGCCCTCGGCACGCGCCGGATCGACTACTCGAGATACTCCTTCAGCTGCCCGCTGCGTGAAGGATGCCGCAGCTTCGCAAGCGTCTTGCTCTCGATCTGCCTGATGCGCTCGCGGGTCACGCCGAACTCCCGACCCACCTCTTCAAGCGTCCGCGCCTGACCGTCCACCAGCCCGAAGCGCAGCTCGATCACCTGGCGCTCCCGATCGGTGAGCGACTCCAGCGCCTCGGCCACCTGGATGCGCATCATCATGAAGTTCGCAGCGTCAGGCGGTGCGATCGCGTCCGAGTCTTCGATGAAATCGCCGAGTTGCGAGTCCTGTTCGGCGCCTATGGGCGTGTGGATCGAGACCGGCTCCTGGCCGATCCTGAATATCTCCTCGACGCGCTCGCCCGTCAGCTCCATGACCTCACCGATCTCGGTGGGGGTAGGCTCACGCCCAAGCTGCTGCAGCAAGTCTCGCTGAACGCGGCTCACCTTGTTGAGCGTCTCGACCATGTGCACAGGTACGCGGATCGTGCGCGCCTGGTCAGCGATCGCACGGGTGATCGCCTGGCGGATCCACCAGGTGGCGTAGGTGGAGAACTTGAACCCCATCGTGTAGTCGAACTTCTCGACCGCACGGATCAGACCCAGATTGCCCTCCTGGATGAGGTCGAGCATGCTCAATCCGCGTCCCACATACCGGCGCGCGATGGAGACGACGAGCCGCAGGTTGGCCGCGATGAGTTCTTTCTTGGCCTCGATACCCACAGCTTCCAGCCGCTCAAGCCGGCGCTCCTCGGGGCGCTCGAGCTTGACCTCCTGCTCCACCGCCTCTTCAAGCTCCACGCCCGCTGCCAGCCCCGCCTCGATCTTCTTGGCAAGCTCGACCTCACGGCGCGCCGTAAGCAACGAGACCTTGCCGATCTCGCGCAGGTATACGCGCACCGAGTCGGTGCTCATGGGGACGAGGGTATGCGCCTCAGGTTCTCGCCGGGACGTCGTCTTCTTGGGTCGAGCAGTTGCCATACTATTCAGCACCTTTCGAAGCACAGAGCCTCCGCGCGCGCGGAGGCCCCGAAAGCGGTTCGCGGGTCTACGGTTGATCGGGCCTTACTCCAGGTAGTCCTTGAGCTTGCTGCTACGAGATGGATGTCGCAGCTTGCACAACGTCTTGCTTTCGATCTGTCGTATTCGTTCCCGGGTGACGCCGAACTCACGCCCAACCTCCTCGAGAGTGCGAGGGTGACCGTCTTGAAGGCCGAATCGCAGCTCGATGACCTTACGTTCCCGTTCGGAAAGCGAGTCCAACACCTTGGAGAGCTGCTCTTGCAACATCGAGAAGCTCGCCGCCTCGGGTGGCACGACTGCCTCGGAGTCCTCGATGAAGTCGCCCAGCTGGGAGTCTTCCTCCTCGCCGATCGGCGTTTCGAGCGAGACCGGCTCCTGTGAGATCTTGAGGATCTCGCGGACCCGCTCGGCAGTCATCTCCATCCTCTCGCCGATCTCCTCCGGACCGGGATCGCGCCCGAGTTCTTGGAGCAGACCGCGCTGGACGCGGATGAGCTTGTTGATGGTCTCCACCATGTGTACCGGGATGCGGATCGTGCGCGCCTGGTCGGCGATCGCACGGGTGATCGC
Source organism: Coriobacteriia bacterium (assembly GCA_030655755.1). Taxonomy (GTDB): domain Bacteria; phylum Actinomycetota; class Coriobacteriia; order Anaerosomatales; family Anaerosomataceae; genus UBA2279. The sequence goes on along the minus strand of JAUSOQ010000049.1, from coordinate 73,150 downwards.
CTGACGGATCCACCAGGTGGCGTAGGTCGAGAACTTGTATCCCTTGGTATAGTCGAACTTCTCGACCGCACGGATCAGGCCGAGGTTGCCTTCCTGGATGAGATCGAGGAACAACATCCCGCGACCGACATAGCGCTTGGCGATCGAGACGACGAGACGGAGGTTGGCCTCGACAAGGCCTTTCTTGGCCTGCACACCGATACTCTCGATGTGCTCGAGCTGCCGCTGCTCGGTACGATTGAGCTTGACGCCGTGCTCCCGCGCGTGCTCCAGCTGCTCACCGGCTATCAGCCCTGCCTCGATCTTCTTGGCAAGGTCGACTTCCTGACGGCCTGTGAGCAACGACACCTTGCCGATCTCTTTGAGGTACATGCGCACCGGATCGCTCGTCAGCGGCGCCAGTGAGGTGTCGGTGCGGCGCTTAGGCTTCTTCCGCGGCTTGGGAGCGGGCTTCTCGGCCACAACGGGCGCCTCTTCGGGCGCCTCTTCGGGTGCCTCTTCGGGTGCCTCTTCGGGCGCGACACCCTCGGCAGGGTCGTCCGGCGAGTCGTCCGCGTCACCGTCCACAAGGTCATCGACCGCCATGTCGACATCGGCGACGCTGTCGTCGAGGATGTCGATGCCGCTGCGCTGGAAGTGGGCGTAGACGTTCTCGAACTGATCGTCAGACAAGTCGATATCACTCAGCGCACCCGAGATCTCCTCTTCAGTGAGGTTCCCCTTCGCGGTGCCGATCTTGACGAGTGTCTTGACTGCCGAAAGCTCGAGCTCGGGTGCGGTCTTCATCTCGGAGCCGGTCTTCTTGTGTGCGGTCACGCCGTATCTCCGCCTCCAGATCGTTCCATGTCCCGCAGCCCGCGCCGGATCTTCTCCTGTAAACGCTGCAACTCCGCGGTCTCTTTGAACAGACCATCGAACGCGACCCGGTCCGTTTTGGCATCCAGGCCATGAAGTTGAGCCTTCTTTGATAAGATTTGACGCCCGAGGTCAAAATCCTTGAGTCTGCTCGCAATCTCACGAACTGCGTATTCTACTTCTTCCACTTCAGAGGCGTCCACCAACCACGGACTGATCGTCTCCGCAGCGTTGCGATCGGCTCGCGCGACCGCGTCATAGAGTTCGCCCCTGCGCGCGTCCCCGGCCTTCACGACAAGGTCGAGCACCACACGCACGTCCTCTCCCGACACGATGCCCTCTGTAAGCAACTCCTGTGCCCGGACACGAGCCGCAGGCGAGATGACCGCCAGTCGCAGCAGCTCTCGTTCCGCCTTCTCTTGCGGACCCTCAACGAGTGGACGCGCCGGCTTTGTCGCCGACTGCGCGCTGTCGTCTTTCCCGGGAACTCCCGCCGAAGTGCTCGCCTCTCCCCTTCTCGGCTCGGGTCTGGCCGAGCCGACAGCGCGCCGCACGGTAGCGAAGTCGGTAAGCAGACGATCTGCGAGGTAATTGGTGTAATCCTGCTCCAGGATCGACCCGCGCACACGGGTGAGCACGACCGCGGCCGCCTCCAACGCACGCGCACGACCTTCAGGAGTACCCAGATCGTGAGCCGATAGCCGCTGGTCGATGACGAACCGCAGCAGCGGCTGCGCGTCCGCTATCAGCGCGCACATCTTCTCGGCGCCGTTCGCCGCAACGTAGTCGGCAGGATCGGCGCCTTCAGGGATGATCGCGACGAGCAGGTCGGTCTTGGCGCTGCCCGCTTCGGGTGTGGCGTGCCAGTCGATGAACTCGGCAGCCCGGTCAGCCGCCCTGATTCCCGCGGCGTCGCCGTCGAACAGATAGACGACGCGTGAGGAGAATCTGCCGAGCAGGCGCACATGACGCTCGGTCAGAGCCGTGCCGAGCGTGGCGACCGCGTAGGCGATGCCGGCCTCGTGCAGTGCGATGACGTCGGTGTAGCCCTCGACGACGACCGCGGTACCCGATGTCACGATCTCGTTGCGGGAGCGGTCGATCGCGTAGAGGTTGGCCGACTTGGAGAAGATGGGTGTTTCGGCGGTGTTGAGGTACTTGGGCTCGCCCGTGCCAACCACGCGTCCACCGAACGCGATGACGCGGCCGGAAAGATCGCTGATGGGGAACATGATCCGGTTGTAGAAGCGGTCTTTGAGGCTGGTGCCGTCGGCCATCGACAGGTTCGCCTCGACGAGTTCCTCGCGCGTGAAACCTTCACGGATCAGCGTTCGCGACAGGTTGTCTCGGCCGGAAGGCGCGTAACCTAAGTTGAAGCGCTTGGCCACGTCGATGCCGAAGCCGCGCTCCTTGAGGTAGTCGCGCGCCGTCTGCGCGCCGGACGTACGCGTCATCGTGAGCTGGTTGTGGAAGAAGACAGCCGCCGCTTCGCATGCCGCGATGAGCCGCTCCTTGCGCCCGGCCGGCAGGCCGCCACCTTCTTCGACGATCTCGATGTGAGCACGCTCGGCGAGCCTGCGCACGGCGTCCGGGAACTCGAGGTTCTCTGTGCGCATCACAAAACCGAAGGCGTCGCCGCCCTCACTGCAACCGAAGCAGTGCCACAGCTGCGTGGACGGATCGACTTTGAAGCTCGGGGTCTTCTCGCCGTGGAACGGGCACAGGCCCCAGAACAGCCGTCCTTTCTTCTTGAGGACGACCGTCTCGGAGATCAGGGAGACGAGGTCGGTGGCGTCGCGGACGCGCTGGATGTCTTCGTCACAGATGCGGCCCACCTGACCTCCCTTCGCGTGGCGGCTCGACCGTATCGGCCGGGGGAATATGAATGCTCCCGGGCGCGAGGGTCGCACCCGGGAGCATTGTACTACGCCGCGCGCCCTACAGACGCGTGACGCGGGAGAACTACCCGCCGTGTACCTTGAGGAACAGCGGCACGAACACGAGCGAGACGACGGTCATGAGCTTGATGAGGATGTTCATGGCCGGACCCGAGGTGTCTTTGAAGGGATCACCGACGGTGTCGCCAACGACAGCGGCCTTGTGGGCATCGCTGCCCTTGCCGCCGTGCTCGCCACCTTCGATGTACTTCTTCGCGTTGTCCCACGCACCACCGGCGTTCGCCATGAAGATGGCGAGCAGGAAGCCGGTGACGAGCGCGCCGGCGAGGAGCCCGGCGAGCATGGAGAGGTCCACGACACCCACGACGATCGGCACGGCGACGGCGATCGCACCGGGAACGACCATCTCTTTGAGGGCGCCCCTGGTGGAGATATCGACACAGGCGGCGTAGTCCGGCTTGCCGGTGCCCTCCATGATGCCGGGGATCTCACGGAACTGGCGACGGACCTCGCCGATCATGGCGAAGGCAGCGCGACCCACAGCGCCCATCGTCAGGGCGCCGAACAGGAACGGGAGCATACCGCCGATGAACAGACCCGCGATCACGTAGGGGTTCTCCAGCGACATGTTGATCGTGCTCAGGATCTGATCCGCCGACATGCCGCGGGCGAGGAAACCTACCTGCAGGCTCTGACGGAAGGCCACGAACAGGGCCAGAGCGGTAAGACCTGCCGAGCCGATCGCGAAGCCCTTGGCGATGGCGGCGGTGGTGTTGCCCACGCTGTCCAGGGAGTCCGTGATCTTGCGGATGTCTTTGCCCATACCGGCCATCTCGGCGATACCGCCGGCGTTGTCGGCGACGGGCCCGTAGGCATCGACACCGACGGTGATGGCGGTGATGGAAAGCATGCCGAGCGCGGCAAGCGCGATGCCGTAGATACCCGAGAGGTCGTTGCCGGGAACGGCAGCGTTACCCATGACGTAGGACGCGATGATACCAGCGGACACCACGAGGATGGGCAGCGCGGTGGACATCATACCGGTACCAAGACCCTGGATGATATTGGTGGCGGCACCCGTCTCGGACGCCTCGGCGATCTTCCTGACCGGGCTGTAGTGATCCGAGCAGTAGTACTCGGTGATCTTGCCGATAGCCATACCGGCCACAAGACCGGCGACGACGGCGCCGAAGTACCACAGACGCTGCGGCTCAGCGCCAACACGCGTGGACCAGTGGTAGAACAGCCAGAACATGGCGACGATCTCAAGACCGGCGGCCACATAAGTGCCCTTGTTGAGTGCACCGTGGAGGTCGTCGCCTTCCTTCGCATTGACGGCGAATAGACCGACGATGCTCATGATGATGCCAAACGCGGCGATCAGCAGCGGCACCGCGAGACCGTACTGGAGGTCGATGCTCTTGGCAACGCCGGGGACATACCACAGCGAGATCGCAAGGACCATCGGGGCGAGCATGGAGCCGACGTAGCTCTCGAACAGGTCGGCGCCCATGCCTGCCACGTCACCGACGTTGTCACCGACGTTGTCAGCGATGGTGGCGGGGTTGCGAGGATCGTCCTCAGGGATACCGGCCTCGACCTTACCGACGAGGTCAGCGCCCACGTCGGCGGCCTTGGTGTAGATGCCGCCACCCACGCGCGCGAACAGCGCGATGGAGCTGGCGCCCATGGCGAAACCGTTGACGATCTCAGCGTTGGCCACAGGGTCGGTGCCCATGATGAGCATGGTGATGGCCCATAGGGAGAGGCCGCCGAGGCCGAAGCTCGCGACGGTGAGACCCATGGTCAGGCCCGAACGGAAGGCCACGTTGAGCGCCTTGGCAACGCCGCTCGTGGCAGCTTGCGCCGTGCGGCAGTTGGCGCGCGTGGCGACATACATGCCGAAGTAGCCGGCAGCGGCGGACAGAAAGCCACCGGTGAGGAACGCGACGGCGGTGAGCCAGCTCACGGCCAGGCCGAGGACCACGAAGACCACGGAGGCGAAGATGATCAGAACACGGTATTCGCGAAGAAGGAATGCCAGGGCACCCTCCTGGGTCGCCTTCGAGATCTCCTGCATCTTCTCGGTGCCCGGGTCCTGCTTGAGGACCCATGACGCGAGATAGACCGCGGTACCGAAGCCGATGACTGCGGCCACAGGCGCCAGCCAGACTATCCAGTCAGCCATTTACGTTGCCTCTCCTTCCTGCAAACCTTTAGGGGTCGTCGCTGCGGTGAGATGTCTGCTACGCGCGACGCGACATCGCCGCTCCCTCTGCGACGCTTTGGTGGATTCTATGCGAAGCAGGCGGATGGGGCAACACGGGAGCCTCACGGACGCTTCATGGACGCTTCACGACATCAACGTTTGGTTCACGACATCAACGTTTGGTCGATGTATCGCATGAGCCGACACAGCCCGCCCTTATCGACACACAACCCTCCTCGCGACGTACCCACAAGGCCTGCTTGCCGAAGGATCTCGATGTGGTAGGACATCGTGCCTTGCGAAACGCCGACGTAGTCGCACAGACCGGTCACCCCCGTGGGTCTGACTGCAAGCGTCTCCATGATCCGCCTCCTGGTAGGTTGTCCAAGGGCGTTGAACATCCGTTGTGCGTCCAGCGCAGGAAACGGTTCATGCACGACCGTCGACCTCCCTCGATATCAGCTGTCCGATTGCCTGCGTGCTGTTCGTCCGCTTGCCTGCGGACCCCTATCCTGGCAGTCCATCGATGGCCGTCGATCGCAGAACCCGATCATCGATGGGCTTCGATCGTGGGACCTTCTAATCGATGGGCTTCGATGCAACCCCAAGCTCAAGGTGCTTCTGCTCCGCCGCACTCCGGACACTCAGCAACACCCCGGAACTCTACGCGTCCCACCCAAGCCGGGTCTAAACGGTAATCGTCAGAAACCAGAACGGCGATGGCATGGCATGGGGCGGTGGCATGGGGCGGTGGCATGGGGCGGTGGCATGGGGCGGTGGCATGGGGCGAGGCGATGGCATGGGGCGGTGGCATGGGGCGAGGCGATGGCATGGGGCGAGGCGACCTCTACACGAGAGCGTGACCGTGAGACGTGCGACGCACAGTCTCGGCCAATAACAGCGACGCCCACACGCCGATGAGTGCGATGACGACCGCGGCCACGAAAAACAGCGGGCCGTCGACTTCCAACATCGAGACTCCAAGCATCAAAGGCGCGACGACAAGCGGATGCAGCACGTAGATGCCGCGAGACGACTCACCGGCACGTAAGAGCAGGTTCATACCGCTTCCAACGGGCACACCACCCGCGTCCGCAGCGAGCGCAAGCGCGGCCCACCCGCCCGGAACTCCCAGCAAGTAGGCCAACCACAGAAGCGGCCCGGCAGCCGTAGCCCGCCGATGTACCCGGTGACTGCCGAGAACGCCGCGACGGTCCCGTACGCAGTCCCATAGAGGAACGCCGAGGCGCCATCACCGGCCCGCATCGGCCAGATGATCGCGTGATTCACCACCACGAGCACCATCGCCGCACCCTTGAGGACATCGAGCCACGACCGTCGCTCGGCCATCTCGTCTAGACCATCCAACTCTTCGGGAGGAAGAGCTTCTCGTAGGTGCGGATCGCGAATCGGTCGGTCATGCCGGCGATGTAGTCGGTGACGCGGTCGGGCAGCAGCGCTAAGTCTGTCGGATCGGGACGGTGATCTGCAGGAAGGTCGTCGGGGAACGTCATGTAGTGGTCGAACAACGTCTGGACGACGTGGTACGCCTTGGGTTCCTCGGCTTTCGCCGTCTCACTCAGGTATACGTGGTCGAACAGGAACGCGCGCAGATCCATCATCGCCTTCCAGACCTCGTCGCTCATCCTGATCTCATCGGCATCGAGTGAGTTGGCGACCATGTCCTGCACCATCGTCGTGATGCGCGCACCGTGGTTATGGCCGAGCACGTCGGTCGACCCCGGCGGCAAGTCCGCCTCAGCGAGCACGTCACCGCGGATCGCATCATCGATGTCGTGGTTCACGTACGCGATACGGTCGGCGATCGCCACGATCTGTCCCTCGAGGGTGGCCGGACGCACGGAACCGGTGTGGTGACAGATGCCGTCCCGCACCTCCCACGTGAGGTTGAGGCCCTTGCCTTCGTACTCCAGCTCCTCCACGATCCGCAGCGACTGCAGATTGTGATGGAATGGGTAGCGCGCGCCCGGGTAGTCGTTTTGCGCCTTCTCCAGGCAGTCGTTGAGCGCATCTTCACCGATGTGGCCGAACGGCGTGTGTCCGAGGTCATGCCCCAGCGCGATCGCCTCGGTCAGATCCTCGTTGAGCCTGAGCGCCCGTGCTATCGAGCGCGCGATCTGAGCCACCTCGAGTGTATGCGTGAGCCGTGTCCGGTAGTGATCTCCCTCCGGCGCCAAGAAGACCTGGGTCTTGTGCGAGAGCCGCCGGAACGCCTTGCAGTGGATGATCCGGTCCCGGTCCCGCTGGAACTCGCTACGCAACGGGTCTGGCTCAAGCGCACGCTCACGTCCTCGAGATCGATCGGAGAACGTCGCGCGAGCGCACAGCAGCCGGTGCTCGGCCGCCTCGTACTTCTCACGGGTCATGATCTGCACGTTACGCCCCCTACGGACCGGCGACTCACAAGACGAAGAAGTACGCGACGAGGTCGAGGACAAGCGCGAACACGACCGCCGTCCTCCAGCCCTTGTGCCAGCCCATCTCCATAGCAAGACCCGCACCGAGATATCCGCCGATCAACGCTGCGGTCAAGAACCACAGTGCGGGACCCGGCACAAGATCGACCAGCTCAAAGGACGCATCGTGCACGAACAGCTCGAGCCTACCCGAGATGTCGGCGGCGAGTATCGCCATCCAGGTCATGAAGGAGAGCATGCTGCCGGCAAGAGCACTCTGCCACAGAGGACGCTCGATACGAGACCGCCCCTGGATCAAGGGAGATCTCGCCTGCTGATACAGCTTCGTCCTGTGGGTCATCAAACCCCCGCTGTGCAGAGGTGGCCCCGCCCGGCCGGTCACCGGACGGGACCGTGCATACTACCTGTTGTCAGATACCGAGGCCTTCTCGGCCAGGGTCGCTTGCGCGGCAGCCAGACGTGCCAGCGGTACGCGGAACGGCGAGCAGCTCACGTAGTTCAGACCGATCTTGAAAAAGACCTTGACGCTGTCCGGGTCTCCGCCGTGCTCGCCGCAGACACCGAGCTTGATACCAGGATTCGTCTTGCGGCCCAGCTTGCAACCCATCTCGACCATCTTCGCCACTCCGGGATCGATAGTCTCGAACGGGTTGCGCGGCAGAATCTTGCGCGCCAGATAGCGGGGCAGGAACTTACCCTCGATGTCGTCGCGCGAGAAACCGAACGTGGTCTGCGTGAGGTCATTGGTGCCGAAGGAGAAGAAATCGGCGACCTTGGCGATCTCATCGGCGGTGAGCGCAGCACGCGGAAGTTCGATCATCGTGCCGATCGGCATATCGAAGGTGCACCCCTGCTCGGACTGCACTTCGGCCACGATCTTCTCGGACTCGCCGCGCAACGTCTCGAGTTCGGCGACCACGCTCACGAGCGGGATCATGATCTCAGGACGCGGATCGGCGCCCTCCTTCTTGAGCATACACGCCGCCTCGGTGATGGCGCGGACCTGCATGCCGTAGATCTCGGGGAACATGATGCCCAGACGGCAACCACGAAGACCCAGCATCGGGTTGGCCTCGGTCATGCCATCGATCTGACCGAGAAGCTTGCGCCTGGCGGCGAGCTCACGCTCGTCGGCGCCGGCGCACTCAGCGCGCACGATCTCGACCTCGAGCTCTCGCGGGTCGTCGAGGAACTCATGCAGCGGCGGGTCGAGCAGGCGCACGGTCACGGGCAGACCGTCCATCGCCTTGAAGATGCCGATGAAGTCGTCACGCTGCACTGACAGGAGCTGCGCGAGAGAGGCCTCACGAGTGTCATCGTCTTCCGCCAGGATCATGTCCTGCACGATCTGCTTACGGTCGCCAAGGAACATATGCTCGGTGCGGCACAGGCCGATACCTTCGGCGCCGAGTTCGCGCCCGCGAATGGCGTCTTCCGGAGTGTCTGCGTTGGCGCGTACACCCATCGTGCGCGACTCGTCCGCCCAGCCGAGGATGATGGCGAACTCGCCGGAGGGCTTGGGCTCCACGAGTGCGACCTCACCGAGAACGACGTCCCCGGTCGTGCCGTTGATGGAGATCATGTCGCCTTCGTGAATCTCGACGTCGGCCACGCGGACGATCTTGTTCTTGGCGTCGATCTTGAGCGCCTCGGCACCGCACACACACGGCTTGCCCATGCCGCGGGCAACGACCGCCGCATGACTCGTCTTGCCGCCGTGGCTGGTGAGGATACCCTGCGCCGCGACCATACCGTGCAGGTCGTCGGGCGTGGTCTCCCAGCGGACGAGTATCACCTTGCGGCCTTCGCTGTTGAGGCGCTCGGCATCCTCGGCCGTGAAGACGACCTCGCCGACCGCCGCACCGGGGCTCGCGTTCAGACCCTTGGTGAGGACATCGTAGGTGACCGATGCGTCGAACTGCGGGTGCAGGAGCTGGTCGAGCTGCTCGGGGTCGATGCGCAAGACCGCCTCTTCGCGCGAGATGAGACCGTCTTCCACCATGTCGACCGCGATCTTGAGGGCAGCGCGCGCGGTACGCTTGCCCACGCGGGTCTGCAGCATCCACAGCTTGCCTTGCTCGATGGTGAACTCGATGTCGCACATATCGCGATAGTGGGTCTCAAGGGTCTGGAACACCGTCCACAGTTCAGCGCCCGCCTCGGGCTGGACATCCAGCAACTCGATGATCGGCTGAGTGTTGCGGATACCTGCTACGACATCCTCGCCCTGTGCGTCGGTAAGGAAGTCGCCATAGTACTCGTTGGTGCCATCGGCAGGATTCCGCGTGAACGCGACGCCGGTACCGGAAGTCTCGCCTTTGTTGCCAAAAACCATCGTCTGCACGTTGACTGCGGTGCCGAGCGAATCGTCGATCCTGTAGAGGCGCCGGTAGTCGATGGCTCTCTTGTTCATCCACGACTTGAACACGGCCTCGATCGAGAGTCGAAGCTGGATGGCGACGTCCTGCGGGAAAGCGACCTTGCCGCCCACCACGAGCGCGGGGAACTCCTCCGGCGAGACGTGCTCGGCCACGATCTCCTTGAACTGGCCGACCAGCTTCTCCAGGTCTTCCGCCGTGAGATCGGTGTCATTGCGGACACCACGCAACTGCTTCATGGCTGTGATGGCGTTCTCGAAAAAATCGCCCTCGACATCCAGCACGACTTTGCTGAACATCTGCACGAAACGACGGTAGCTATCCCACGCGAAACGCGCGTTGCCGGTCTGGGTGATCACGCCTAGAACGGACTCATCGTTCAGGCCAAGGTTGAGGATGGTATCCATCATGCCCGGCATCGAGAACGGCGCGCCTGAGCGGACCGAGACGAGCAGCGGGTCGGCGACATCACCCAGACGTTTGCCCATTGAGCCCTCGAGCTGAGCCACGTGGCGATCGATCTCCGCGTCGAGCCCCTCCGGGAATCGGCTGCCACCCTGAGAGTACTCGACACACGCCTGACAGGTGATCGTGAAGCCTGGGGGGACTGGAAGTCCGAGCCTGGTCATCTCGGCAAGGTTGGCGCCTTTTCCCCCGAGGACGTACTTCATAGAAGTGTCGCCCTCACTGAACGCGTAGACACGTTTGACGTCGGACACTCGCTTACTCCCTCACTTGTCTCGCTGACGGGCTAGGCAGACCCACCGGCTCACGACAGGTGTGCGTGTGAGCGACGGACCCCGCGACGGGTTGCCTGGGTCAGGGGTTATCGTATCGCATGATCGCGTGTGGAGGTAGACACGCGTTGACGCAGGCGTTGCTGCGCAGGCGAGTCTGCCGAGGTTGCTGCGTAAGCGAGCCTACCTAAGTTGTTGCGTAAGCCTCATCGATAACCATCGATGAATTGGCTAGGATATCGATGGTCATCGATGGACGGTGTCATCGATTGAAAGCCATCGATGGTAGCCCCCCGCACGCACGGTGGACGGGCCGCACACACGGTGGACGGGCCGCCAACAACGGGCGCCCCTACGCGTTGTAGTAGCGCAAGATCTCCTGAGCGATCTCCTCGATCGCGCGACCACCGGTCTTGATGGCGACACATCCTATCCGCCGCATCACCGTTCGCGCCCACTCGAGTTCGCGTCCCACGGCGTCGGGCTCGGCGTATCGACGAGTGTAGGTTCCCAGCTCCCCCATGCGCTTCGCCCGGATCTCGGTCAGCAGATCGCTCTCGATGATCAGGCCGAAGACCCGGCGCGACTCGACCTTGAACAGCTCCTCGGGCGGGTCGGTACCGGGCACGAGCGGGATGTTCGCGACTTTGTGGCCGCGCGATGCCAGATACATCGACAACGGCGTCTTGGACGTGCGCGACACACCGATAAGTACGATATCGGCCTCGTCCAACGACTCGGCGCCCCTGCCGTCGTCGTGATTGACCGCGAACTCCATCGCACCAATGCGCTCGAAATAGCTTCTGTCGATCTTGCGCATGGTCCCTGCGACGCCGAGCGGTAACGTTCCGGCGGATGCTGCGAGGGTATCGATCACGGGGCCGAGGATATCGACAGCCGCTGCACCGCAGTCGGCGACCAATCGCTCCATCTCCGCGCGCATGGTGGGGTCAGCAAGCGTGTAGAGGAAGATGCAGCCCTCTGCGCAACCCTCATCGACCGCGTCTGCCAGCTGCTGCTTGGTCATCATCTTCGGCAGCCGCACAACGCGGAACGTACCCGGCTCGAACTGGCCGAGTGCGGCTTTGGTGACCTGATGCGCGGTCTCTCCGATACCGTCCGAGACGATGAGGATCGTTCGCTCGGCAGGCACGGTCCCCTACCCTGCCAGCGCGCTGAAGTCGGCGAAACCGCTGAACAGGGCGACAAAACGGTTCAGCAGGCGAAGACGGTTGTCGCGCACTCCCTCATCCGGGTCCATCACCAGCACCGACTCGAAGAACGCGTCGATAGGAGCCCTCAGGCGCGCCAGCACGCCGAGTACCGTCATGTAGTCGCGCACCAAAAACGCCCCGCTCGACGCCTGCTCGGCCTCGGTGAGCGCGTCGGCCAGGCGAGCCTCTTCAACGCCCATGAGCGCGACGTCAGCGCCAGTCCCGAGTTCCGGCTTGGCCAGGTTCTTCGCACGCGTGAACGCTACCGAGAGGTCTTCCATGTCATCGCTTGCCGCACGGAACGATGTCAGCGCGTTGCAGCGCGCCAGGGCGTCGGCCGGATCGTCTGCCGAGACGGCAGCGATGGCTTGCACCGTGTCATATGCATGACCACGGTCGCGCAGAACACCGTCCAGACGTCCGGTGAAGAACTCCTTGATGGCGCTACCCGTAGCCTCGACATCAAGGTCCGCCAGCGTGCCGGCGTATCCGCTCAACGCGAATGCGATCGCCTCATCGAGTCTGAGACGCACGTCGCCATCCAGCACCATCGCAAGAACACCGATAGCGCCACGGCGTAAGGCATAGGGGTCTGCAGAGCCGGTCGGCGCCTGGCCGATGGCAAAGATCCCCGCGATGGTATCGAGCTTGTCTGCCACCGAGACCAGCTTGCCCGCCAGGGTGCGCGGAAGTCCGTCACCGGAAAAACGCGGGCGGTAGTGGTCGACGATCGCCTCGGCGACCTGCTCCGCCTCACCCGCAGCGATCGCGTAGTGCTGTCCCATGACGCCCTGCAGCGACGTGAACTCGACGACCGCATGGGTCACCAGATCGGCCTTGGAAAGATGCGCGGCGCGCAATGCGTACGCCTCTTCGTCGGGACCGGCGTCGACTTGCTCGGCCAATGCGCGTACGAGTGTCTCGATGCGCCCGACCTTGGCCCCGAGCGATCCGAGTCTCTCCTGGAACACGATCGAGTCCAGTCGGGAGACGTAGGCTTCAAGAGGATGCGCCAGATCTTCTCGGTAGAAGAACGCAGCGTCTGCCAGACGCGCACGGATGACGCGCTCGTGGCCGGAGATGATGGCGTCGGTCCGCTCGGGATCGCCGTTGTGCACGACGATGAAATCCGCCGTCAGCACGCCATCCGGACTTTCGACCGGGAAGTAGCGCTGGTGGGACTCCATGGCCTCCTCGACGACTTCGCGAGGGACTGCCAAGAACTCCTCGTCGAAGTGCCCGACACCTACCGTAGGCCACTCGACGAGGTTCACTACCTCGGCGAACGTCTTTTCAGGTACAACAGCACGACCACCGTGAGCAGCAGCTGCAGCATCGATCGCACGGCGGATCATGCCGGCACGCTCGTCGTGGTCGACGACACACAGAGCGCCCCGCATCGTGTCCAGATAGACGTCTGCCGACGGGATCTCAACGGACCCCGCAAGGAAGCGGTGACCGACGCTCATGCGGCCGGCGGTCAGCCCGGCGTACGCGACCGGCACGACCTCATCGCCGAAGAGCGCGACAAGCCAGCGGACCGGGCGGATGAAACGGATCGTGTCCGAGCCCCACCGCATCGACTTGGACCAATCGATAGCGGTGATCAGGTCGGCAAGCAGGCCCGGGAGCACCTCTGCTGCTGACTTGCCGGGCATGTCGATGACGGCGAACACGTAGTCGCTGCCCTCGACGTCTTCGACCACCAGGTCGCTCACGGTGATACCCTTACCCCTGGCAAAACCCTCAGCCGCCTTCGTAGGCTGGCCATGATCGTCGAACGCGGCCTTGACGGAGGGTCCTTTTGCACGGAGCGTGACATCCTCCTGGCGCTCAGCCAGGTCGGTCACGAACACCGCAAGGCGACGAGGAGCCCCATACACATCGACACGCGCGTATCCGAGACGCGCATCATCGAGCGCCTTGGTGGCGACGACTTTGAGTTGGGCTATCGCCTTGTAGAGGGGTCCGGATGGGATCTCCTCGACGCCGATCTCGAAGAGCAGGTCACGGCTCACTGCGCATCACCGCCTCTCGTCATCGCGGCGTATGCCTCGGCACACCGCTTGGCAAGCTCGCGGACACGGCCGATGAAGCTCACACGCTCGGTCACGGCGATCGCGCCGCGCGCGTCGAGCAGGTTGAACGCGTGGCTGCACTTGAGGACGTAATCGTAGGCCGGCAGGACGACTCCCCCGTCCAGCAGGTGCTTGCACTCCGCCTCGTAGGTGTCGAACAGGTGGTAGAGCATGTCGATGTCGGCAAGCTCGAAGTTGTACTTGGAGTACTGACGCTCGTTCTCCAAGAAGACGTCGCCATACGTGAAGCCCTCGACCCAGGTGAGGTCGTAAACGCTGTTGACGCCCTGGATGTACATGGCGAGACGCTCAAGACCGTAGGTTATCTCGGCGGGGACCGGCCGACACTCGATCCCGCCCACCTGCTGGAAGTAGGTGAACTGCGTGACCTCCATGCCGTTGAGCCAGACTTCCCATCCCAGACCCCACGCACCGAGCGTCGGACTCTCCCAGTCATCCTCGACGAGACGTACGTCATGCTCCGCAGGATCAATACCGATGGCGCGCAGGGAGCCGAAGTACAGATCCAAGACGTCGTCCGGACTCGGCTGCAAGATCACCTGGAACTGGTAGTAATGCTGCAGGCGGTTCGGGTTCTCGCCATAGCGACCGTCGGTGGGACGACGGCTCGGCTGCACATAGGCGGTACGCCACGGGTTGGGATCCAGCGTCCGCAACGTGGTGGCCGGGTGGAACGTGCCGGCGCCTACCTCGCTGTCGTATGGCTGCAAGATGACGCAGCCCTGGTCAGCCCAGTAGCGTTGGAGTGTGAGGATGATGTCTTGGAATGCGAACGGTCTCATACGTTCAATCTCCCTGCATGACGCTGTGGTCATCATATCCGCCGATGGCGTCCGCGGAACGTGTCGATATCTTACACCACGGCGCGCGTCCGGGGCGGCGATACCTCGGGAGACACAGGGGGGCTATTGCGACCTGTATCGATGGCTTTCGATGGGAGGTCCCGAATATCGATGGCTTTCGATGTTCGGGACCTGCGTTCGACGGATTTCGATGGAGGCGGAGGAGGGGCCTGGCGGGCTGACGGGCTGACGGGCTGACGGGCTGACGAGCTGACGAGCGGGAGGGAAGCCTACAGTGCGCCCCCGCCGTACATGTCGAGCGCCTTCATGCGCGACGGTACATAATAGCCGATGAAAGCCCGCATGAGTCCCAAAGCGTCTTGCAACACGGCATCGGGAATCCCCAATGGGCTTACCTCGGTCATCTTCGCGCCGAGAAGGGCCGAGAGCGCCGCAGGTACGTCGGCCGAGACCCGCAACGCCGATGGATCGCCCCTACTGCAGCCAGGGCAGACCACCCCGCCGGTCGAAAGCGAGAAACGCACCGACGCTTTGTCGCCCATGGACGTCGCACACGATGCACAGGAGCTCAGCTGCGGCCGGTAGCCATGCATGGCCATCCCCTTCACCAGGAACGCGACCACGAGCGCGCGCAGCTCCTGTGGGGAGGCCTCATCCATCACGTCGAGCGTCGCGGTGGAAAGCGCGAACAGACGCTCCTCGGCCTGACACTCGACCGACACCTTATCGAGGAAATCCACGAGCACCGATGCAGCAGACAGGCGATCGAGGTCACTGCGGATAGGTTCGTGGCTCGTGACGCACTCGACCTCGGTGACGATATCGAGAGACCGACCGTGCGCGAGCAGCAGGTCCACCACGGAGAACGGTTCCACGCGCGCTCCAAAACGCGACTTCATCTTGCGCACGCCTTTTGCGACCGCACGCAACTGACAGCCATCCTCGGCCAGAAACGTCACGATCAAATCCGCTTCGCCCAGCTTCGTCTTCTTGAGGGAGAGCGCGCGAGCGCGGTAGGTGGCCGACATGGACGACGACGCCCGCTAGGAGCGCGCGTCCAGCGCGTCGAGGATCTCGGTCCCAGACGAGCTTCCCAGTCTGGTCGCGCCGGCATCGAGCATCGCCAGAGCCGTGTCCAGGTCACGGATACCACCGGCAGCCTTCACGCCGACACCCGGCCCGGCGGCCTCGCGCATGATGCGTACGTCCTCGACAGACGCGCCCCTCGGCCCGAAACCGGTGGAGGTCTTCACGTACAGTGCGCCTGCTTCCACGGCAAGCCGGCTAGCGATCGCGATCTGCTCGACGGTGAGATAGCCGGTCTCGAGGATGACCTTCACGATCGACATACCGCCTGACTCCTCACGGACCACCGTGCACACGGCGGCGATATCGTCGACGACGAACTCGTGTTCTCCTTCGAGCAGCGCGGCGATGTTCATCACCATATCGACCTCGTGGCAGCCGAGTTGCACGAGGTGCGCTGCCTCTTCCGCCTTCGACTCCGTGTTGTTGTAGCCGAGCGGGAAGCCGCACACCGAGCACACACGCGTACCCGTGCCCGCGAGCCGCTGTGAAGCGAGCGCCGTCAAAAACGGCGAGACACACAGCGCCGCAAAGCCCTGCTCGGCGTTGCGCTCCATCCACTCGGCCGCATCGTTGTAGCCCACCGTCGGCTTGAGCAACGTCTGGTCGATGGCACCCGCCAAAGACACGCGATCGATCATCATCCTAAAGCCCCTCTCCGTACCCGAAGCGACGGATCTGCGATGCGTCACGGCGCCAGTCCTTCTTCACCTTGACGCGCAGATCGAGGAAGACCTTCGTGCCGAGCAGTCGTTCGAGGTCTCCTCTCGCCTCGGTACCGATGCGACGGATCATCTCGCCGCCCTTACCGATGATGATGCCCTTCTGGGAGTCACGTTCCACATAGATGACCGCTTGCACGGTCGTGAGATCACCGGTACCGCTCACCTCGAGGTCTTCGATCTCCACGCCGATCGCATGGGGAACCTCATCATGCGTGTTCCGAAGGATCTTCTCGCGGATGAACTCGGCCAGCATCACACCAAGCGGCTGGTCCGTCGGCATGTCACGGGGGAAGTAGCGCGGACCTTCCGGCAAGAAGCGCTTGACCGTCTCCACGAAGCCGTCGAGGTTGAAATCATCGACCGCCGAGAGGACCACCTCGTCGTCGAAGCTGCCAAGCCCCCGGGCGAACTGAAGACGCTCGTTCATCTCCGCCTGGGAGACAAGGTCCGCCTTCGTGAGCACGAGGACCTTCTTCGCACTGCTCTCAAGCACACGGTGGGCGACCCACTTATCGCCCTTCCCCACCTTCACGGACGCATCGATCACAAGACACGCCACGTCCACATCGGAAAGAGCGAGCATGCTCGAGCGATTGAGTTCCTCACCGAGCGCATCCTGAGGTTTGTGCATGCCGGGGGTGTCGACGATGACGATCTGCGCGTCCTCAAGATCGAGCACGGCACGCAACCGATGCCGGGTCGTCTGCGGTGTGTCGGAGGTGATCGCCACCTTCACGCCTACCAGCGCGTTGGTGAGCGTGGACTTGCCCGCATTCGGCCTGCCGACCAGCGCGACGAACCCGCTGCGTACCAGAGTCGGGTCCATGCTCACTCTTCGTCGCTCCCGTCATCCTGGTCGAGATAGCCGCGCACGAACGCCTCGGGCAACAGTTCGTCCAGGCCCATGACCATGACAGCATCGGTGCGTCCGCCCATGATGACGCGGAGCTCAGGATTGAACTCGGCCAGAAACTGCCTGCATGCGCCGCACGGCACGGTCGGCGCCTCCGAGTCGCCGACCACGGCTATCGCCTCGAAGTCAGTGAAGCCCGCAGTCACCGCGGCCATGGCCGCCGCACGCTCGGCACAGATGCCCGATCCGTACGCGGCGTTCTCCACGTTCACGCCCTGGAATATCTCGCCACCCGCAAAGACCGCCGCACCCACGCGGAACTCCGAGTACGGCGCATATGCCTTGTTCTTCACCTCACGCGCGAACGCGAGCAGCGCGAGGTCAGCCGATGTGATCTCAGTCATCGTTCTCCTCCTCGTCCGTCCCGTTCGCAGCTGGCTCCACGATCATCCGTCGGATACGATTGCCCTCGACATCATCCACCGTCAGACGCAGACCTTCGACCACGATCTCCTCGCCAGCATCGGGGATATGTCCCGCGAGCTCGATGAAGAGCCCGCCAACGCTGTCCGCCTCGATGTCGATGTCGGTGCCGAACGCCTCGTTCAGGTCGTCGATAGGCATCCGTCCGTCCACGCGGTAACGCCTGGCGTCGAGTGCGACCATCACGGGTTCCGCACGGTCGTACTCGTCGAATATCTCGCCGACGATCTCCTCGATCAGGTCCTCGATCGTCACCAGACCGGCGGTCCCACCATACTCGTCAGCCACTATCGCGATATGCGTGCGAGAACGCATCTCGACGAGCAGCTCTTTGATGGGCTTGGTCTCCGGCACGAAGTAGGCTTCTCGTGCCAACGTCGTGATGGCGGGGTCGCGCTCACCGTGTCCCATGCATACCAGCAGGTCCTTGGCGTACAAGATACCGAGGATGTCATCGACCGACTCGTGATAGACGGGCAGACGGGAGTACCCGCTGCGCTCGATCGCCTCGATCGCCTCAGAGATCGTCGCTGTGTCCTCGAGACACTCCATGTCGGGCCGAGGGACCATGACCTCGCGCACGATCTTGCTGGTGAAGTCGGCGACCGCATCGATGAACGCCTCTTCGGCCTCCTCGCGTGCGACCGCGTCCTCATCTGCCACCGCTGCAGCGCGATACTCGTCTTCGGTGACCCAGACATCGGCCACGCGTTCCTCGGCCACCAGGCCGACGAGCCACAGCCAGCCGGCCGAGAAGATGCGCGCCACCGGATAGAGGACACCGGTGAGCTTCAGCGCCACACCACCGGCCGCTAGCGCGACACGCTCCGGGTTGTGCACCGCAAGCGCACGGGGCAACGTCTCTCCGACGACGAACGCCACCACAACACCCGCGACAGCGGCCGCGAGCCACACCCCGAGCGTGGTAGGTCCGATCGCAAGACTCGCGACCTCGCCGACGGCGCCCGCCGTGAACGCGTACGCGAGCACACGCGAGATCGCGAGCGCCCCCGCCAGACGACTCGGACGCTCCGTGAGATCGTCGACCGCCTCGGCGCCCTTGCGCTCCGACTCCAGGAGTCGACGCGTCCGGCTGCGGGTCAGCAGCGCTACCGCACCGTCTGCGGCTGAAAGGACCGCCATCGCCGCAACGAGCAGCACGAACACTACGGTCTCTATGACGAGCGTCATGATCATCATGCGGGCGTCTTGATCCCCTTCCCAACGGGTCTATATCCAGAATAACTGAAAGATGATGGTGGTGATGAGTAGGCCGACCGCACCGCCCCAGACCACCTGCGGCACCGTGTGTGCGTCAGATTCCACCCTGCTTTGTGCGACGAGCGCAGCCACCGAGAGACTGATCACGGTCGCGGGAGCACTTCCGGTGATATAGCCGATCGACGCCGCAGCCGCAGCAGCGAGTGCGGTATGCCCGGACGGCCAGCCTCCTCGCACCCAGGTACCGCCCTCGAAACGGAACGCCTTCATCACGAGTACTGCCAACGCGGTCACGACAAGCGCCACCAGAGTGATATGCAGCGGTGTCTCTCGAACGCGAATCAGCAGTGTATCGGTCACGTGCGTCAAGCGCGTGAAGAACACGATGTAGCCGACGACCATAGCCATGATAGCCGAGACGAACACGGCTCCCGCAGCCACGTCTTTGGCGACCTTGGCAAGCGGTTCGAAGGTATCGGTGATGATGTCCACGGTAGCCTCGACAGCGGTGTTGATGAGTTCGGTCACCAAGACGAACGCCACCGCGAACACCACAGCGAGAAACTCGGCACGCTCGATACGGAGGAACAGCGACGCGACGAGGACGACCATCGCCGCTCCCACATGGATACGCATGTTGCGCTGCGTGCGCAGGGCATACGCGATACCGTCGATCGCGTAGTTGAAGCTCCAGAGCAGCGACTTACTGCGCATGAGTGTCTACTCCGCCGCGTATGCTTCGAGTACGACCTGTTCACGGGCCTGCATCACTGCAGCGTCCTCGTCGCTCTCATGGTCGTATCCAAGAAGATGCAAGATGCCATGCACGAGCAGGAGGTTCAACTCGGCCTCCACGGTCGTTCCCAGCTCCATGGCCTGCGCGATCGCCACTGCGGGAGCGATGATCACATCGCCGAGCATGATAGGCTCACCGCCCACGCTCGCACATGGGTCATCGCATCCGAACGACAGGACGTCGGTGGGGCCGGCGATGCCGCGGTACTGCTCGTTGAGATGCGTCATCTCCTCTACCTCCACAAGCGCAACGGAGAGTTCCGCCTCATCGGGTACGTCTTCCAAACGCAAGGCGAACTCGCCCAGACGCACGAACGCGTCAAGGCTGAGCGGCTCAGGCTCGCGATGGCTGCTTGCGCTGACCTGCATCCTGCTCCTTCCGAAGTTCGTCTTCCGGGTACTCGATACGGGGATGGTAAACGCTGGCGAGCATGCGCGTGTAGACCTGTACGACGCGTTCAATGTCAGCGAGCGTGAGATCAGCATCGTCGAGCTGGTGGTCGGACATCTTGGCAGCGACGACCCTGCGCACCGCCTCCTCGATCTTGGGCGGAGTCGCCTTCTTCACCGTGCGCACAGCCGCCTCCACGCTGTCAGCGAGCATGACGAGTGCGGCCTCGGGCGAAGAAGGCCGCTCGCCGTCGTAGCGGAAGTCCGAGTCAAGCACCGCCTCGCCGCTGCTCGTCGCTTTGTTATAGAAATATGCCACCATCGACGTACCGTGATGCTGTCGGATGATGTCGATGATCTCTCTGGGTAGGTGGTACTCCCTGGCAAGGTCGATACCCTCCCGCACATGTGCGGTGATGATGAGCGCCGAGAGGGTCGGCGACGTCGTATCGTGGGGATTCTCGCCGCCCGCCTGGTTCTCAACGAAGAAGCCGGGGCGCTGGAGCTTGCCGACATCATGGAAGTACGCGCCCACGCGAGCAAGCACCGGATTGGCGCCGATCGCCTCGGCAGCGGTCTCGGCCAGATTGCCGGTCATGACCGAGTGACTGTAGGTGCCCGGCGCTTCGGTCATCAGCCGGCGCAGCAGCGGATGACTGGGACTGCCGAGTTCGAGCAGACGGATGTCGGTCGTCACACCGAAGATGTACTCAAAAAACGGCAGCAGGCCGAGAGTGAGGATGGCGGTTATCAGACCACCCAAAGAACCGTACGCGCCGGAAGAAAGCGCTACGCGCATCGCATTACCCGAAGCGAGCGAGGCGCCGAATGCGACGATTCCGACGACACCCGCGACGACGGCACCCGCGTAGAACAGATGACTGCGGTGGCTGATGTTCGCCATCACGACGACAGCGGCTGCGCTCGCAAGCAGAGTCGCCACGACCTGGACTCCGCCGGAGAAGCCGAGCAAAAGTCCCGCGACCGTTGTCAGCAACGTCATAAGGATGCCGGCGGCCGGCCCTACGAGCAGCGTGGCCAGGATCGCAGCCAGTGGCACCGGCATCACGTAGGGCGACACTTCCGGAGCCAGCAACGCAGTACCGCGGGTCAGGTACATCATGCCGAGCAGCAGGACACACAAGATCAGCAGGTCCCGGAAGCGCAACCACACTTTCTGCTCGAACCGCTGGAAGTAGCCGCCTACGGCGGCGATCAACAACCACATGAGCGCGATCGACGCAAGCACGGACTGCGCATCGACACCCTGCTCCAGACCGCCAAGACTGCGGACCAGCTCGATATCGCGCGCGGTGACGATCTCGCCTTTCTCTACGATGTTCTCGCCTTCTTGCTTGAGGATGACGATAGGCGCGACCCGATCGTAAGCTTCTGAGCGGGCTCGTGTCGTGGCAGCCTCGTCCACGGTAAATGTGGGCTCCAGAAACGCGCTGCCTGCCGCGATGACGACGTAGCGCTCGGCAAGAGACATCGGGATGAGGTCGGCGCTTTGTGCAAGCTGGTTCTTCGCGTCGGCAAGATCGCCTTCCAGGATGCGGGCCGACAGGATGCCGCCGACCAATGCCTCGGTAGTGCGCGCGACCGTCTCGATCGATGCATCATCGAGCGCAAGGACCGCGGAGATCGTCTCCGGGTCCACTGTGCTCGCATACCGCTCGTTCATGAAGGCGACCTGCCTCGTCGTGTCCTCAGAGAACGAGGTCTTCATCGACAGAGCCGATGAGAAGAACTCGACAACGCTTCGGCGTGCGTCGGACTGGGCCTGCGCGTCGAAAACATACACCGGGCTTACCGCGTCAGCGGCGACCTGACGAAGGGCAGTGGTCGCATCTTGATCCACGAACTGGATCGCTCGAGTCGCACGGTAGGTACGCGGCGCCGGTGCGCCCTCTTCCAGGCCGATAGGCACGGTCCGTATGGCCAACGGCACAGCAGCCAGGACCATGACCAGGACGCCGAGCAGCATGCGCTGCCCATTCACGGTGGACAGGAGCCCACTCTTGGGCCATAGCCGCTTGACGCGTTCGAACGCGTTAGCCATCGGACTCCCGCGCCTTCTTCTCCTCGTACTCGCCATAAGCGGTCACGATACGCTGTACGAGACGGTGACGCACGACATCCCTCGAATTCAACTCGACGAACTCCACGTCTTTGACACCCTTAAGGATCGCACGGACCTCTTTGAGACCCGACTTGCCACCGACGAGATCGACTTGAGTGATGTCGCCGGTGATGACGACCTTGCTGCCAAAGCCGAGGCGCGTCAGGAACATCTTCATCTGCTCGGGCGACGTGTTCTGCGCCTCATCTAAGATGACGAAGCTGTCGTTGAGCGTTCGCCCGCGCATGAAGGCGAGCGGTGCGACCTCGATGATGCCGCGATCGGTGAGCGCCTGCGACTTCTCGATATCCATCATGTCGAACAGAGCGTCATAGAGCGGGCGCAGATACGGGTCGACCTTCTCGTACAGGTTTCCGGGTAGAAATCCCAGCTTCTCCCCTGCCTCGACAGCCGGCCGGGTAAGGATAAGCCGACTGACCTCTTTCTTCTTGAGCGACTCGACGGCCATGGCCATCGCAAGGTAGGTCTTACCGGTGCCCGCCGGACCGATACCGAAGGTCACGGTGTTCTTGCGGATCGCGTCTACATAGTGCTTCTGACCTGCGGTCTTGGCGCGGATGGTCTTCCCGCGGTACGAGATGATCACGTCGCTGAAGACACTGGACGGACTGCACTCACCGCGTTTGAGCATCTCGATCGCGCGATCGACGCTATCAGGGGTCAACCGCTCGCCTCTTTGCACGAGTGTCATCAGCTCGCCGAAGAGCTCCGAGACGGCCTGCGCCTCACTCGACTCTCCGGAGATGGAGACCTCGTTGCCGCGCACGGCGATATCGGATTCGAACTGGTCCTCTATGAGTTTCAGGAGATGGTCCCCTTCGCCAAGAAGGTCGACCATGTTGAGGTCAGGGGGAACGACCAGGCGCACCTGGGTGGTGTTCAGCACGATATGCGCACCTTTCGCTTCTTATATATGACAACCGCTACCAGGGGAGACGCCGAACGGATAGACCCATCTTCACGGCCGGTCCGATCATTGGATATTCTACCACGCAGCGGTCATCCGACCGCGTTCGACACCCGCAAGATGCGCCGTAACGACATCACCCTCGGCCAGACCTCGCCCTTGCATGATGACCCGTAAGTACTCACGCGTGGTCCCCTCGGCCATACCGTCATCGCCGAGTCGCTCCACCAACACCTCTGCGTCCGACCCGACGTGCGCCTCCGCAAACCGTGCACGCAGATCTGCATCAAGAGCTCGCAGCCGACGCGCACGCTCCGACTTCACAGCGACCGGGACCTTCTCGGCCATGACGGCTGCCGGCGTACCGGTGCGCGGAGAATAGCGGAAGACGTGCAACCGGGAGAACCCGCACGCTCGCACGAACGTCAGCGTACGGTCGAAGTCGACGTCGGACTCACCCGGGAAGCCCGTCAGCACATCGGTGGTGATCGCCGCCCCGGGAAACGCATCCCGGATGCGCGTGAGCACCGACGCGTAGGCGGCGGTGTCGTACGTGCGCCCCATCGCTGACAGCGTACGGTCGCATCCGGCCTGCAACGGCACATGGATGTGTGCGCAGAACGACGGCACACGGGCCGCCACGGCGAGAAAGCGCTCGCTCACGTCACCGGGCTCGATACTCGAGACACGCAAGCGGCGAACACCTGTGGCAGCGACCGCTTCGATCAGGCCCGGAAGATCCGCACCACTATCCGTGTAGCGGCCGATGTTGATGCCCGTCAACACGATCTCGGCCACGCCGGCATCGACAAGCGACGATACCTCCGCGACCACCTCCGCAAGCGGGACCGACCGTGGCACGCCGCGCGCGTACGGCACGATGCAGTACGCACAGAACGCATCGCATCCGTCTTCGACCTTGACGACCGCCCGCGTGCGGAACGCATCACCCACGCGAGGTCCGGTAAGCCTGTCACCGACACTCGTCCCCAAGAGGGCAGCCACGCGCGCTGCCACCGCGTCTGTATCGGCCTCCACGACGACTCGCTCGCCGAGCGCGGCAAGACCATCGGGATCGATGGCCGCGAGACACCCGCTCACTACCACTATGGGCGCCTGCGGAAGGTTGAGCGCGTGCCTGACAGCCTTGCGCGCCTTGTGATCCGCCTCGGCAGTGACCGTGCACGTCGTCACGATAACGACGGAAGCGTCCCGCTCTCCGACCACACGTACGCCGCTGCCAAGGAGCTGCGCGGTGACCTTCTCCGCCTCTACGCGGTTCACCTTGCAGCCGAGCGTCCGCATCGCTACGGCGAACTCAGCCACGATACGCGCCTCCAAGGCCGCCGAGTTCATAGAGCGCGATGGCCGAAGCGACGGTGCCTGCGGTCTCGGTGCGCAGTACCGTCTCGCCAAGCGAGACAGCCACACCGCCGTAAGCGACGAGCGCGTCCACCTCCTCGGCACAAAAGCCGCCTTCGGGGCCGACGACGATGGCGACAGCGTCGGCAGCGTTCGCACCCCGCGATGCCAGCGTGTCGCCGATGCCAACGCCGGAGGCTTCCTCCCAACACACCAGTGTGTGTTTCACCGTGGCGAGCAGCGGCTCAAGATCGACAAGGTCGGTCACGGGCGCGATCTGCGGGATGCGGACCTGCTGTGACTGCTTGGCGGCCTGCTCAGCGATGCGTTGCCACCGCTCTTGACGCGCTACTCGCTTGCGATCGTCAAGACGCACGACACCGCGTGAACTTTGCAACGGCACCACGCGTTCCACGCCGAGTTCGGTCGCCTGTCGCACGACGAGGTCCATCTTCTCGCCCTTGCAGATGCCCTGAACCAGCGTGAGACGCGGCAAAACGGGAGCAGGGACTTCGGCAACGAGCTCCGCCTCGATGTGGTCGCCCACTGACGTCAGACGTACGAGCGCCGCGCGTGCATCAGTGCCGACGACGACGATCTCATCACCGCGCGTCAGACGCAAGACGACGCGCAGGTGATGCTCGTCCTCGGCTGAAAGCGGGAGAACTCCCGTCTCCGGAAGCGGTGCGGTCAGGAAGAACCGGTGCGCCGACATCAGCCGGTCAGCCAGTCTTTGATCTTGCGCAGGGGTGTGGGATCGGCGACTTTGGTGCCGAACGTCTCGGCGAGTTCGCTTAAGATCTCACGCTGCCGCTTGGTGAGCTTGCGGGGCACCACGACCTTGAGGTGCACGATCAGGTCGCCACTGCCGCCGCGCAGACGGGGCATACCGCCGCCCTTCACCTTCACCGTGTCGCCGGTCTGCACGCCGCCGCCGAAAGCGACATCCACGGGGTCGAACAGTCCGGGAGCTTTGATCGTCGCGCCTAAAGACGCCTGTGCGATGTCGATGGTGAGCATCAGATGCAGATCGTCACCTTCACGATGCAAGAACTCGTGGGTCTCGACGCGTGCGGTCACGATGAGGTCGCCCGGGGCCGCCCCGCGCAGACCCGCCTCGCCCTTGCCGGGGACACGCACACCCATCCCATCGGCGATGCCTGCGGGAACCTCGACACTCACACGCTCGGTCCTGCGCGCGCGGCCGGTACCGCTGCATGCGGGACACGGAGGGTCCACGATAGACCCGGTCGCGCCGCAGCGTTCACACGGCACGACCGTCTCCATCACACCCAGGATCGTACGACGCTGTGCGCGTCGCTGCCCGGTACCCGCACACGCGACGCACGGCTTCGCGCTACCACCCGGTGCAGCGCCGCTCGAACCACAGGTCTCGCACGGTGCGTCCCGCGTAAGCTCGATATCGCGGGTGACGCCGGTCGCCGCTTCTTGCAGCGTGACGGTGATCTGCGCGCGCATGTCACGGCCCGCGGTGCGCACCTGACGCGCGCCACCACCCATGCCGCCACCCATGAACACCGAGAAGATGTCCTCGAAACCGCCGAAGAAGTCACCGGCGTCTGCCGCACCATACCCACCCATGTGCGGGTCTGCGGTCCCGAAGCGATCGTAGTTGCCCCGCTTCTCGGGGTCCGATAAGACCTCGTAGGCCTCGTTGATCTCCTTGAAGGCCTCCTCGGCGCCATCGCCTTCAGCAACGTCGGGGTGCGTCTCACGCGCCTTGTGCCGGAACGCCTTCTTGATCTCATCGTTGGAAGCGTCGCGTTTTACTCCGAGCGCGGCGTAATAGTCTTTGGAAGCTGCAGCCACTGAAGAACTCTCCTATTCCCTCGGTCAGCCGAGGATCTCAGACAGCGTGTCCGCCACCGTGCGAACACTCGCAACAGCGCGCGGGTAATCCATGCGCGTCGGGCCGATGACACCGACGATGCCGCCGGTGTCCCCGTCGCCGTATCGACCTGCAACGAAACTGACGCGCTCGAGCGCTCCGACGCCGTTCTCATGACCGATGCGCACGAGCACCTCTTGAGTCGACATCACGTCCGCGAGGACCCGCAGCATCAGCAGCCCGTCCTCGAGCAGTCCTAGCAACGGGCGAACCACACCGGGATCGGAGAACTCGGGCTGCGCGAGCAGCGCCGACACGCCTCCGGTCAGTACCCGGGCCTGATCGGCCTCGACCATGCAGTCGATGACTTCGTCAAGAATGCGCACTATCGCGCGCGCGTGCACATCGCTCTGCTCGGCCACACCATCGCGCAGCCGCAGCGCATCATCGCCCACCAGGCTGTCGAGGATACCGTTCAGGTATGCCTCCACATCGGCGAGCGCTCTCGCGTCCGTGTCGTAGTCGAAATCGACCGAGCGGTTGGCGACCTGTCCCGAGTCCGTGACGACCACGACCAGCGCCCGTTGCGCTGCAAGCGGCACCACCGAGATGCGACAGATCCGCGCACGTCGCAGTGTGGGCGCCGCCACGATCGCTACGTAGCTGGTGAGCGCAGACAACACCGCCGAAGTCTCGCGCATGACCTCTGACAGTTCCCGTTCCAGCCGGTCGTACCGGCTATGGACGGCGCCGACCTCCTCGGCGCTCAGAGCGCTGCCCTCGGCTACGTCGTCCACGAACGCACGGTAACCGCTGTCGGTGGGGATCCGCCCCGCCGACACGTGCGGCTGGTAGACATAGCCCGTCTCCTCGAGCGCCACGAGTTCGCTGCGCACGGTCGCGGGCGAACATCCGAGGCTGTAGCGATCCACCAGAACCTTGCTGCCGACCGGCTGCACGCTTCTGATGTACTCCTCGACGAGCGCCGTCAAGACGGTCCGTCGCCTTGGATTGAGTTCGGCTGTCATCATCTGCTCCTCGCTTGGCACTCCATGATGCCGAGTGCCAACCGATGGTAGAACGCCAGTTCAAGGGGTGTCAAACCGCTACGCCCCATCTAAAACGCGTCCGAACACCTCATTGCCGAGCAGCCAACCGCGCTGCGTCGTTCGCCAACGCTCCCCCGCCTGCTCCAAAAGACCGTCACGGGTGAGGCTCTCAAGCACCCCTGTCAGACCCGCATCCTCGACACCCGCCAGTGCGACTCCGGCCACCATCCGCAACCCGAGCATGATATCCTCGGTAGTGACCTCCTCGGCGGTCAGGAAGCTTGCCGCCGCCGGAGGACATGTGGGCCGATGCAGATACGACGCGATATCGCTGCCGACCGAGAAGCGCACGCGCACGGCGTCGGCAGCGCCCGGCGCCAGGTCCCACGGCTCGCCGTACCAGCCCTCGGCCAGCGCAACACGATCGAACGCTGCCGCGGGAAGCATGCTGTGCGCCCCCGGACCGACGCCGATGTAGGGCACTCCCGTCCAGTACGCGGTGTTGTGACGGCTCTCCTCGCCGGGCCGTGCGTAGTTCGCGGTCTCGTAGCGGAAGATGCCTGCCGCCGAGAGGAGCTCCTCGGCCAGCAGCATCATGTCAGCAGCGACGTCGGGATCGGGCTCCGATACCCGCCCGACTGCCACGGAGCGCCACAGCGGCGTGCCTTCCTCGACCGACAGCGGGTAGACGCTCACGTGACCCGCGCCCGTCGCGATCGCGCGCTCTAAAGACTCGCGCCACGAAGCGATCGACTGCCCGGGCACACCGCAGATGAGATCGAGCGCGAATCGCATACCGCTTGCGGCAAGCGCCAGGGCGACCCGCTCTGCGGTCGCCGCGTCGTGCCGCCTGCCGAGTGTGGCAAGCACACCGTCGTCGAAGGACTGCATGCCGAGACTGACGCGGGTGACACCCACTTCGACAAGTCGCGCGATGAGGTCGGGTGGGGTCGTTTCGGGGTTGGTCTCGACGGTCGTCTCGGCATCTGCGCGCAACGTCACGCGCTCGCGTATGCCTGCAAGCAGTCGCAGGAGTTCCCCGCCGAGCAGCGTCGGTGTACCGCCGCCGAAGTAGAGGGTGCTCACGTCGGAGAGGAGACCTCGCTCGCGCCATGCACCGATCTCGGCCAACGCCGCGTCGACGTAGGTTGCCATTTCGCCTTCACCGCGCGGCGTACGCGACGCGAAATCGCAGTACGCACACTTGGCCACGCAGAACGGGACGTGCACGTAGAGCGCGGTTCCGCTGGAGCTACTCATCGACCTTCAGGATGGCCATGAAGGCCTCCTGCGGGACCTCGATGTTGCCCACGTTCTTCATGCGCTTCTTGCCCTTCTTCTGCTTCTCCAAAAGCTTGCGCTTGCGCGTGATATCGCCGCCGTAGCACTTTGCAAGCACGTCCTTGCGCTTGGCCTTCACGGTCTCGCGCGCGATGATCCGCCCGCCGATGGCGGCCTGGATCGGCACCTCGAACATCTGCCGGGGGATGATGCCGCGGAGCTTCTCGGTCAGCATCTTGCCGCGGGCGTACGCTTTGTCCTTGTGCACGATGAAGCTCAAGGCGTCCACAGGTTTGTTCGCGAGCAAGACGTCGAGCTTCACGAGCTCGCTCGGCCGGTAGCCGATGTACTCGTAGTCCAGGCTCGCATAGCCCTTCGTCCGGCTCTTGAGCTGGTCGAAGTAGTCCATGATCAGCTCGGAGAGCGGCATCTCGTAGTGCATATCGACCGTGGTGGCCGAGAGGTACTGCATATCTTTGAAGGTCGCCCGGTGTCCCTCGGCCAACTCCATGACCGCGCCGACGAACTCCGGCGGCACGAGCACGGTCGCCTTCAGGTACGGCTCCTCGATGTGCTCGACGGTCCCCATGTCAGGGAGGTCCTGGGGTGAATGCAGCGCGACCATCTCGCCGTTCGTCGTAAACGCGTGATACTCCACGCTGGGAGCGGTCGCGAGCAGATCGAGGTCGAACTCGCGCTCCAGACGCTCTTTGACGACCTCCATATGAAGCAGGCCGAGGAAACCCACACGGAAGCCGAAGCCGAGCGCATGGCTGCTTTCAGGCTCGTAGATGAGCGCCGGGTCGTTGAGTCTGAGCTTGTCGAGCGCGTCGCGCAGCTCCGGGTACTGGTCGCCATCGATGGGGAACAGGCCCGTGTACACCATCGGCTTCACTTCACGATAGCCGGGAAGCGGCTCGGTCGTGCCGTGCTTGGCGAGCGTGACGGTGTCGCCGACCTTGACCAGCGCCGGCTCTTTGAGACCGGTGATGAGGTAGCCGACCTCCCCCACGCCGAGTTCGTCGACCGGCACGTTCGCAGGCCGGCGGACACCGACCTCCTCGACATCGGTCACGGTCTGCGTCGCCATCATCTGCACTTTCATGCCCTTGCGGATGCTGCCATCGACAACGCGCACTAGAGCCACCACACCGCGGTAGGCGTCGAAATACGAGTCGAAGATGAGCGCCTTCAGTGGAGCGTCGGGATCGCCTACCGGTGCGGGCACCCGGGCGATCACCGCTTCAAGCGCGTCTTTGACACCGACGCCGCTCTTGCCGCTCGTGAGCACGGCCTCATCCGCCGGGACGGCAAGCGCCTCTTCGATCTCGTGACGCACGCGCTCGGGATCGGCGGCCGGAAGATCGATCTTGTTGATGACGGGGATGATCTCGAGGTGCGCATTCATCGCCATCAGAGCATTGGCGACGGTCTGCGCCTCGACACCCTGCGCTGCGTCCACCACGAGCATCACGCCCTCGCATGCCGCCAGCGAGCGCGAGACTTCGTAGGTGAAATCGACGTGACCGGGCGTGTCGATGAGGTTCAGCTGGTAGGTGTGGCCGTCATCGGCGTCATACATCACGCGGACGGCCTGCGCCTTGATGGTGATGCCGCGCTCCCGCTCGATGTCCATCGAGTCGAGCACCTGCTCCATCATGTCGCGGTCGGCGATGGTATGTGTCAACTGCAGCACCCGATCGGCAAGCGTGGACTTGCCGTGGTCGATGTGCGCGATGATCGAGAAGTTTCGTATGTAGGCGGGGTCAGTCATCAGACGCGTAGTGTAGCAGGCATCGGTGTCCGAGTGAATGAAAGACGAGCACCACGATCACGCACTCGATCACGCGCTCGATTGAAATTCCCGCGTTGCAGCCATCAATACCCCGTGCTATCCTACTCGGGTTCGTCCGCACCCCACTGCGACGGGCACCACCTGATTTCGGAAGGAACGAAACACTGTGGCCAATATCAAGAGCCAGAAAAAGCGCGTCCTCACCAACGCAAAGGCGACGGAGCGCAACAAAGCAGTCCGGTCCGGGCTGAAGACCGCCGTCAAGCACGTCGACGTCGCCGTCGCCGCTGGCGACAAGGACGCCGCTCTTAAGGCTGCCCAAGCCGCGAGCCGCGCCATGGACAAGGCCGCCAGCAAGGGCGTGATCCACAAGAACCAGGCCTCCAACCGCAAGTCGGGAGTCATGGGCCGAGTCGAGAGCATGGAGTAACGACCGGCTCCACGATCGCTATCTAAAAGGCCGCGGAAACCCCGCGGCCTTCTTGTGTTCCTACTCCGTACCCTGCTCAACGCTCGATCGATGGACTCAGTCGTTGCAGACCCCTATCACCCAGCGCTCGAAGGTGATGCGCGCATCCGCGCCGCCGCTCTTCATGTTCGCTTCCGCCTCCGCCGCGGCACGCAGTGCACCGATGAGCTCCGGCTCCTCGAATCGCCGTGACTGCCGGGCGAAGTTGCGGACCTGCCAGTCGGCCGCGTGGATCTGCGCTGCGATCTCCCGCTCGGTCGCATCCCGGTCGAGAAGCGCCCGCACGCTCAGCAGCGTCCGAATGTGCCGCACCGCCATGGCGTGCGCTCCTGTGACCGACTCACCGCCATCGATGAGGTCGGCGAGCAGACCGAGCGCGGTTCCACACTCACGCGCACCGAGGGCGTCTAAGAACTCGAATACACTGGTCGGTGCGGTCTCCGATACGACAGCCTCGACATCCTCCTTCTCGATGCGCTCCTTATCGCCCGCGAACGCGATGATCTTCTCGGCCTCGATATCGAGACGCCGAAGATCGCGCCCCACCGCACGAACGAGTGCCTCGGCGCCATCGGGAGTCAACTGTCGGCCCTTCGACGAGAAGTGCGACATCGCCCACGACGGGTAGTCGTTCTTTCGAGGCGCACGATACTCGACGGCGCCACCGAGCGCGTCCACCGCTTTGAAGAGTCTGCCGGAGCGTGAAACGCTCCCCGCAACCAGAACGAGACACGCTGTCGGCGCTGGATCACTCGCGTATGCAGCCAGTTCCGCATGCGCTGCGGCTTTCATCTTGTCGACGTTCTTCACGACGATCAGCCGCCGCTCGGAGGCAAAGGGCAGCGTGTTGGCGGCCGACACGATAGCGCTCGCCTCGGCGCTCTCACCATCGAAGACGTCGAAATTGAAGTCGAGGTCTGCGACCGCAGCGACACGCTCCCGCAAGCGCTGGACGCCCTGCGCCAGAAGAAGCTCTTCCTTGCCCCATATGAGGTAGACGGACTTGAGTTCCGCCAGATTCTTGGTGGCCACACATGCTCCAGATCGTCGGTGGAGGCGGCGCCCTTACCCGGGCGCTTACACACGTCCTATTCTCGCATACGCGCTGCGTTCTCACCCGGAATCCGTGCACCCCTATCTCGATCGTCACGTCTCCCGCGTAGTCGGTCCGGTAGACCCTTACGCCAGCACGGGCCAGCATCTCCAGCGCTGCCGCGTGAGGGTGTCCGAACCGGTTGCCCTCTCCAACGCTGATGACGGCGACCTCGGGACGCCAGGCTGCAAGACCCTGCTCGGTCAAGCCGTTCGTACTTCCGTGGTGGGGCACCTTGAGCACCTCGATATCATCGAGCAGACCGGCCTTTTCCAGGGCGTTTTGCACCGGACCTTCGGCGTCTCCGGTCAAGACCGCGTCGAATGTGCCCCTGTGTATCGCCAGGATCACACTCGTATCGTTGGTGTTCTCGGGAACTGGGCCCGACACATCCGGCCACAGCACATCTACTGTCGACTCGCCGAGTACGAATCGCTCTCCCGCGTGCAGTTCCCGGGTCATCACACGCCCACGCGGTGTCAGTCTCGCCACTGTCTCTTCGATCGCATGCTTGGCATCTGCATCCATCACGCACGGGACACCCACCCACCCCACCTGCACGACTCCGCATAGTCCCTCGAGCCCTCCGGTATGGTCGTCATGCGCGTGAGTGAGCACTATCGCATCCAGTCGCCTCACTCCGGCTCGTGCCAGCGCTGCGCGCAAGCACGTCCCGTCCCCGGCAGTATCGACCAGCATCGTGCGGCCTCCGTCCTGCAGAAGGATCGCGTCACCCTGACCGATATCGCATACGACGATCCTGGCTCCTGCACCGACCGGACCCCCGACCGCCACCGCTCCGAGAAGCACTACCAGCGTGAACGCGACACGCCGCGCACTTCTCGTATCGCGCGGCAAAGGCCACCACACCCATGCGATGACTGCACACGCGGCCACAAAAGCACCCGCAGCAGCGGTATTCCCGCCAAGCATCACGGCAGCACCCGGAAGAGACGCCAGAGTGGCGACGACCCGCGCAAGAACACCAAGAAGGCCCTCGGCCACCAAAATGAACGGCTCTCCAGCCCACACTCCGACAGTCCCCGTCAGAACAAGCCCGGACATGCCACAGCACAACGCCACCGGCAGGCACGGAAGTACGGCGGCGTTGGCGACCGGCGCCAGGATAGAGAACATGCCGAAAACAGGCGTGGTGACGGGAACGGTCACGGCCTGGGCAACGCACGTGAGCGACATCAACTCCGCACTGCGGCGAAATATCCCCTCGACGCATGACGAAGCCCACGCCGCAGCAAGACGTCCAAACAGTAGCAATCCCGCTACGGCGAGTACCGACAGTTGCAGTCCGAGAGAGAACACGCCCCACGGCGAGACCAGAACCAGCGCCAACACGGCAACAGACAGGCTGGCAAGACCGTCACGACGCACACCGAATGCCTCGGCCGATGCGCCCGTGCACACCATCAGTAGCGCGCGCACCGCAGACGTCGGTACGCCGGTCACGATAACGAAGCATGCGCCGGTAGCTGCCGACGCCAACAGACTGAGACGACGATGGACATGCAGAAGACGACATACCGCCAACACGAGCACGCACACCAGCCCAAGGTGCATACCTGAGACCGCCAACACGTGAGACAACCCCAAGATCCTGAAGTCCTCCTCCACGCTGGTGCCTCTCAGAGCCCTACGGTCTCCCAAGGCGATACCGCGCAGTAGGGCGACGCCGGCGCCAGTCCGGCGCGAGAGGTACACGTTCGCCTGCTCGCGCCACTGCCACAGTCTGCCGGCGACGCCGGTCGGCCAGCCCTCGACCTCTGCTGACCAGGCGGTGCCCGATGCAAGAACACCCGCGCGAATGTTGCCCCGGCCGTATACCTCATCTAAAATGGCCGGTTCTAAAATGGCCCGGCACCGCACGAGCCGCCCGACTTCAGGCTCATCGCCGCCCTCCGGCCAACCGATCGATGCGACTATGCCCGAACACGGCCCTCCAAGCAGCCGTACGTTCACTCGCGCGCCATACGCACCCTCTGACGGGTCCGCTACCACCCGCCCTTGCCACTCTCGCGCACCGGCATCCCGGATCATCTTCGATACAACATCTGTGTGGACACCCTGGATACCGGAGAGGACAGCCCCCATGAGCAGACCACAGCAGGCAAGCGCAAGAAGCTGCCGCCACCTCGTGCGCCAAAGGAGCACCACGCACGACAGGAGGACAGCTGCAGCGACTCCACCCATCATGCAGGCCTTGGACACATCGCATCGCGAGGTCCACCACAGCGCCTCACCCGCGACCGATCCGCACCAGGTCGCCAGAGCGAGCCACGCCACCGGGGGCACGGTCGGACGGCTGCACTGAGTCGCTGGGCCCGTCACTGCACGGTCACAAGGTCGCGAAGCGACTCCACTTTCGCAACACCGATCCCGCTCACACGCATCAGATCGTCGATCGTCATGAACGGTCCGTTCACCGTACGATCATCCACGATCTTCTGCGCCGTTGATGGACCGATCCCGGGCAGAGCATCAAGATCTGCGACCGTGGCGGTGTTGATGTCGACCAGCCCTCCTCGGCCCGCCGCAGACCCCACGACGCCCACCGCACTGCCAGGACCAGCGACTCCTTGTGCCACCTCGTCTTCGGTGGGCACGTAGACCTGTTCGCCGTCGATCAGGATGCGCGCCAGATTGAGTGCGTCCACCTTCCCGCTACCGAGCGCTCCCCCGGCAGCCCGGATAGCATCGTCGACCCGTGCGCCAGCCTCAAGCTCATAGACGCCCGGTGCTCTCACGGCACCGGCAACGTGGACGACCACCACGGCGCTTTGGGTGGTAGTGCTGTCCGATGACTCCGTGATCGCGACGTCATCGACACCACTCGATGTGAACTCGACAGCAGGGGCGCTTCCACCGCGCAGGAGAGCGAACCCCGTCGCAGCGACGGCGATCGCGGCAGCGACCTTGACGGCCTTGGCTTTGACCCCTGTAAGACCGGCGCGATCAAGCAGATCGTCCAGCCTGTCTTGCGCCTGAGTACGCACGACGCCCCCTTCGTCGTGACGGAGGGGGCGTCGGGACTTGTGACGACTCTAACGCAGGGTCCTTACCGTTCGCTTAGCACGCTCATACCGGATGCGGTCAGGAAGCGACAATGCTCACGAGTTTCCCGGGCACGATCACGACTCTGCGTATAGTCATGCCCTCGGTGTGCTCGATGACTTTCGGCAACGCGAGTACTGCCTCGCGTACCATGTCTTCAGACGCGTTCGCATCCACCATAAGACGCGCTCGCACCTTGCCGTTGACCTGGACCGCGACCTCTACCTCGTCTGCCGCAGCGGTGGCGGGATCCCATGTCGGCCACGACACTCGGTGTACCGATCCCTTGCCGCCGAGCACCTCACGCCACAACTCCTCGGCCATATGCGGCACGTACGGAGCGAGCAGGAGTACCAGCGTCTCTGCCACCTCGCGCTCGAGCGCGACATCCCGAAGTCCCGGCTTCACTGAACGGCGATAGTCGGTAGCCGTGTTGAGCAGCTCCATCATGGCCGAGAGGGCCGTGTTGAACTGGAAGCGCTCGATGTCCTCCTCGACCTTGCCGACAACGCGGTGACGTTCACGACGCAACACCTCGGCCGCGTCATCGTCCACATCATCCGTTACGCCAATAGCGGGTTCCTCGGCGACCTCCGCGACGTAGCGCCACGCGCGGCCAAGGAAGCGTGACATGCCTTCCAGACCTTCCTGGCTCCACTCAAGATCCTTGTCCGGTGGCGCCATGAACAGGATGTAGGCGCGCAAAGCGTCCGCGCCGTAGCGTCCGATTATCGCCTCGGGCGCGACAACGTTGCCGCGCGACTTGCTCATGGTGAAACCGTCGAGCTTGACCATGCCCTGCGTCAGCAGGTTGGTGAAGGGTTCCGAGAACTCCACCAGGCCCATGTCGCGGAAGACTTTCGTGAAGAAGCGGGAGTACAGCAGGTGCAAGATCGCGTGCTCGATGCCGCCGATGTACTGATCGACCGGCATCCAGTAGTCGGCCTTGTCCTTCTCCCAGATCGCCGCGTCATTGCGCGCATCGCAGTAGCGCAGGTAGTACCAGCTCGAACAGGTGAAAGTGTCCATCGTGTCCGTCTCACGTCGGGCAGGCCCGCCACACGTGGGACATGTCGTCGTGTAGAACTCGGGATGGTCGGCGAGCGTCTCGCCCTTGGTGACATCCACATCCTTGGACAGCACGACTGGAAGCTGGCTCTCGGGTACCGGCACCAGCCCGCACACGGGACAGTGGATCGCCGGGATCGGGTTGCCCCAGTAGCGCTGTCGGCTGATCAACCAGTCCCGCAGACGGAAGTTGATGGACGCTCGGCCCTGGCCACGCTCCTCAAGCCATGCGATGACCGCACGCACGCCTTCGCCACCCTTGCCCGTGGACGTACCGGTGAACGGCCCTGACTGCACCATGACGCCCTCGTCGGCGTGCGCTGCTTCCCAATCCACGTCAGTGACGATTCGCTCGGACTGGTCCTTGAGCCGCTCGTAGAGCGGGTCGTCCTCGGCCACGACCACCGGCGGTATCGGCAGCCCGTACGTGCACGCGAACTCGAAGTCGCGCTGATCGCCGCAGGGGACCGCCATCACAGCGCCGGTACCGTATTCCATGAGCACGTAGTCAGCTACCCAGACCGGCACCTTCTCGCCATTCACCGGGTTGACCACGTACCGACCGGTGAAGGCTCCGTTCCGGTCCTTGCCGGTGGAAGAACGGTCGATCGCCGTCTCCTTAGCCGCCTCTTCCACGACCTTGAGCACGGATTCAGCGTACTCGGTACCATGCACGAGCTTGCGCACGAGTGGGTGTTCGGGCGCGAGCAGAAAGAACGTGCAGCCGAACAAGGTGTCAGGCCGTGTCGTGAACACGGTGATCCGCTCGTCGGTGGGCTCTCCAGTGGCATCGCAGAGCGTGAACTCCACCTCGGCGCCCTCGCTGCGACCGATCCAGTTCGCCTGCATCGCCTTCACGCGCTCGGGCCAGCCGGGCAGCGCGTCGAGGTCGTCGAGCAGCTCCTGTGCGTACTCGGTGATCTTGAGATACCACTGCTCGAGCTCGCGCTTCTCCACGGTGCTCTTACAGCGCCAGCACACACCGTCACCGATGACCTGTTCGTTGGCGAGCACCGTCTTGCAGCCGGGACACCAGTTGACCGGAGAGCTCTTGCGCTCCACCAGTCCGCGCTCCCAGAACTTGATGAAGATCCACTGGCCCCAGCGGTAGTACTCCTCATCGCTGCTGGCCAGACGGCGTCCCCAGTCGTAGCTGAAGCCCATGCGACGGAAAGATGCCGCTTGCTTCTCTATGTTGGCGTACGTCCACGTAGCAGGATGCGAGTCGCTCTTGATGGCGGCGTTCTCGGCAGGCAGACCGAACGAGTCCCAACCGATGGGATGCAGCACGTTCATGCCCCGCATCGTCCAGTAGCGCGCGATGACGTCACCGATAGAGTAGTTGCGCACGTGGCCCATATGGATGTCGCCCGACGGATACGGGAACATCTCAAGCACGTACTTCTTGGGCTTGTCGGGGTCCTCTGTCACCGAGTACAGTCCCTCGGCGTCCCAGACGGCCTGCCATTTTTCCTCGATCTCATGCGGTTCGTACGATCGGGTCACAGGTGTCCTCCCGGCGCTCATCAGACGTGCCGACTATTGTAGCTGATGCCGCCGAGAAAGACGCCTACCTGCACGTCACGTCGATCGTGAACACCTGCTGTGGCTGCACACTTTCCCACGGACGTGCATACCGGAGTTCCAGCGTTCCCGTTCCGGTCCTCTCGGCCGAGAAGCGCAGACCGATCATGCCCGATGCACCTATAAGATCACTATCCGCCTTGTAGTCGGGCTCCCCGAGCACGGTCAGGAAATCGGGGGTCTTCGCCGCGCTCCACATAAAACCCGTAGTAGGGTTGCCCGGCAGCTCGACGAGGAGGACCTGACCGACACCGATCGTCACCTGACCACCGTCATCGGATTCCCCCACCTTCACTTCCGATGCGGCGCCGGCGCACCCCGTCACCAGCACGAGAAGCGTCAGTGCGACTGCACCTGACCACACCGTCCTCCACATGATGACTCCCCTCCTCACACGACGTACGACCCTCACGATACCCTTTAGACGCAGAAACGTCCGCCGCGGTTTCCGCGACGGACGTGATGTTCTTTTGGTGGAGCCAAGGGGGATCGAACCCCTGACCTCATGGCTGCCAGCCATGCGCTCTCCCAGCTGAGCTATGGCCCCACATGCTGGGCGCCCCAAAAGGCGCAAGCGTCAGTATACCAGCCGCCCTGCGGCGGTCAAGCGTACCGCGCGCTACGAATCCTGCTCGATCATCGATACCGACGGACCCTCAAGAGTGGTCTCTATGACCACGTGCTCCGTAACCGCAGCTGACACTCCGATGAACTCGGCCACTACCATGCCACACAAGATGAGTGCGGCGCCCGTAACACCGCTCAGTCCCAGTGTTTCGCCAGCAAGCCAGCCGAACATGCCACCGAACGCGGGCTCCATGATCAGGATGAGAGCGGTCTTCGTCGGCGAGATGATCCGTTGCGCATAGGTCTGAACCGCGAAGGCCACTGCCGAAGCGAAGACGCCGGTCACCACGAGCGCTACCCACACGCCACCATCCGGCGGAAGAGGCGGTCGCTCGATAGTGAGCGCGATCCCGCCACAGACAACGGCGACCGTCACCAACTGCACCAGCGTGAGGGGTCTTGCATCATGTTCGCGTCCCGCACCGCCCAGCACGATCATGTGCGCCGAATATGCTGCTGCACAGAGCAACGTGCGAGTATCGCCCACGTTCCATCCGCCAGCGGTTCCGCCGGAAAGCAACCACAACCCTCCGACCGCCAGCACTACGCCGGCGATAGTCGCAGTACGCGGCGGCTTGCGCAGCAAAAGCGCCTGTAGCGCCGGTGTGATCACGACGAACATCCCCGTGATGAACGCCGCCTTGGACGCAGATGTTGCCTGCAACCCCCAGGTCTGGAATATATAGCCGGCGCAGAGCATCAACCCGGCAACGACGCCGACGCGAACAGTCCCCGGTTTGAACAGCTTGAACGACGTCGGGAACATCACCACGAAAGCAAGGACCGCGATCATGAAGCGTAGACCGAGAAACCCGTAGAGGGGGTAGCGGGAAACCGCGTCTTTGACCATGACGAAGGTCCCACCCCAGACAGCGGCAACACCGACCAGAGCAACTGTCACCCACATGCGCTTAGAAGCGAGCTTCACGACTCGTCTGCCGCCTCCGCGACATCTACGGGGCGCTCGGTCACGTTCGCGACCTCGGCGGGCAGCTCCACCCGCGGAGCGTCCGACCACAGCTTCTCCAGGCGGTAGAACTCTCGCTCATCGGGCTGGAAGACGTGTACGACGACGTCTGCGAAGTCGACCAGTACCCACTTACCCTCGCGTTCGCCTTCACGACCGATCGCGGGACGACCGGCCGCTTTGAGTTGCGCCTCGATCTCCTCGGCGATGGTACGGACCTGCCGGTCGGTATTACCGGTCGCGAGCACGAAGTACTCGGTGATGACGAGCGTTGCGGCGACATCTAAAACGATGACATCGGTCGCCTTCTTCTCCGCTGCGGCCTGGGCCGCTAACACCGCGTACTCTCTGGGATCCAGAGTGCTCACCCTCCAGTCTGTGTGCCATCTTGCGATCGCGG
Organism: Coriobacteriia bacterium; assembly: GCA_030655755.1. Taxonomy (GTDB): domain Bacteria; phylum Actinomycetota; class Coriobacteriia; order Anaerosomatales; family Anaerosomataceae; genus UBA2279. The sequence goes on along the minus strand of JAUSOQ010000049.1, from coordinate 33,306 downwards.
CACGTAATCGGCTCCGATGATGACGATGATATCAGCCACGTCTTGCTCGGATGGCTGGTCGACGATCGTTCCAACTCCCAGGACGTCTCTGACGCGCTGCCCGTTCTCCAACACGCCGTCCTGCACGACGATGAGCGATTCCTTGTAGTCGAAACGGTCCGCGTTCTTGGTATCGACCACGCGCATGCCGTTCCTGATCAACTCCTGAGCAGCCTCGCCCGCGATCCCCGGAATGCCCGCGCCATTATAGACGATGACGCGGATGATGTTCTCCTCGGCGCCGAGCTTGACGCCCCACCACGACAGCAACAACTCGGCCACCTCGCTTCGCTGCGGTTCGAAGAAGGTCTGATCGCCGAGACTGATCGGTTTGACAGGCAGCGGCACAAGCGCCACGTTCTCACTCGCCACGCTGTCCATGAACGATGCTATGCTCTCCCGCTCGGCATCGCCAAGATCGGATGCGACGACACGCGACATCAAGCCGACGAACGACTGGTTCGTGAGCGCCTCTTGATAGGTGTCCTTGTCGACCACGATGTACTTGTTAAACGGCACCGACAGATAGTTCGAGATCGCCGCGAGCGACACTTCGGGACCGGCGCCGTAGCTATCGCCGATACGCTCGAACCCCTGACCTGGAACCTCCATGAACGCACCGTCCGGGATGGCGATGCCCAGTATCTGACCACCGTCTTCATCAAGGCGCACGGCCAGAAAGTCAGCCCCTTGCTTGCCGTTCACACCGATGACCAGCAAGTTCTCCTTCGCCTTCTCCCGGAACGCCTCGGGTGAGCTCTCAGCCATCGCTTGCCGCTTCGCGATAGAGCGGGCGAGCATGTTCACGCCGGTAGCGATGAGAACAAGTGCGAGAGCCACCGCGATCAGAGCAGCAAGCGCGATGCCTGCACGCTTGACGACGACAGCGACACCCTGCCTGGTCCGATCAGCCTTCTTCTTGGTGTCCGCCCTATGCTGCTCCGTCCGAGCGACGCGACGCGCCTTCTTGCCTGCACGAGAGGAGCGCTTCGACGTCCGGTATCCACCCGTGGTCCCGGCAGTCTCTACATGGGTACGCCGTCGCGGGTAGTCAGCCTCGCTTCCGGATCTGACGGCGGATCCATCGTCGGCGCCATGGCCACTTCTGCGTCTGCTCACTGGCGCTCACCTGCCACGAGCGCGTTCCATACCTGCACGGTGGCGGGATGTATCTGCCGCCGACCGTCGATGAGATGTCGCACAGATACTACATACGCCCGCTCGAACAACTCGCTCAGAGTCACTACGCCCACTGCATCGCGCAACTCATCCACGCCCTCGTGCGTGCGTCCCGGTTCGATGGCATCGGCGATATAGACGATCATCCCCAGAGCTTCGATATCTGCCCGACCATACGTGTGAGCGACGATGGCGTCGAGTACACGCTGCGAGAGCCACGGGAGGCGGGAAGGCAGAACGACCGCCGCCACCGGAGCATGCAACAGGTACGGGACCCTCCGGTCCACCTCGGTGACCGGGATTCCGGCATCTTCGGCCAGGCGCACCAACTCAGGCCCGGGGATGTCTCTACACCAATCATGCAGAACACCCGCGATGCGCGCGTCATCGACGTCGGCCCCGTAGAGACCTGCCAGCCGCGCAGCGGTATCGGCCACTCGCACGGAGTGCTCCGCACCTCCGCGACTGAGCCGCATAAAGACCGCTTCTGCGGCACTCTGGTAGCGACTCGCCGTCACGTGCGCACGTCCCTATACAGATCGTTCTTCGCGATGTAGGCCGCGACCGCCTCCGGCAGCAGATAGCGAACAGGACGACGGTCTGCGATACGCTCACGGATCCCCGTGGAGGAGATGGCAAGCGCAGGCACCTCCATGAACTCCACATTGATGCGCTTGGCCACTTCGTCCTGCTCGAAACGCGAGAGATCGTATCCCGGCCGCGTCGCGGCGATGAAGGTGCACACGTCGGCGAGACGCTCCGAATCTTTCCACGTCAAGATCTCCCACACAGCATCCGCCCCGGTGATGAAGTACAGTTCCGCCGAGCGACCGTGCTCGGCACGCAGTGCAAGCATCGTGTCCACCGTGTACGTAAGCCCCGGACGCTCGATCTCCATGCGCGAGACCGCGAAATCCGGGTTGCTCGCAGTCGCGACGACCGTCATGAGGTAGCGATGCTCGGCAGAGGTGACCGCCCGGTGCGTCTTACGAACCGGGACGCCGGTGGGCATGAAGACGACCCGGTCCAGGTTGAACTGGACCAGCGCTTCCTCGGCGGCGACGAGGTGACCGTAGTGGATCGGGTCGAACGTCCCGCCCATTATGCCGAGACGCAGTTTCTTCCTCACTCGCGTATCTGACCGCTCCCCATCGCAATGTGTTTCGTGGTCGTAAGCGCGGTAAGCCCCATGGGACCACGCGCGTGCAGCTTCTGAGTGGAGATGCCTATCTCAGCGCCGAGGCCGAACTCGCCACCGTCCGTGAAGCGCGTCGAGGCATTCACGTAGACTGCCGCGGCATCGACCTCGTTCAAGAAGCGCTTCGCGGCCGAGTAGTCCTCGGTCACGATGGCCTCGCTATGCTTCGTGCCGTAGGTGTTGATGTGGTCGATCGCCTCATCCAATCCACTTACTATCTTGCAGGAGATCTTGAGGTCGAGGTACTCGGTACCCCAATCCTCTTCACTCGCAGGCTGAATGCGCATGACCGCCCCCAGGGAACGGGTCTTCTCATCGGCCATGATGGTCACACCCTCGTCCTCAAGGTCCTTGAGGATGGGCGGCAGTACGGTCTGGTAGATGCTCTCGTCCACGAGCAGAGACTCGATCGCGTTGCAGACACCCGGGCGCTGACACTTCGCGTTCACGATGATGCGCTTCGCCATTGCCGGGTCGGCCTTCTCGTGAACGTAGACATGGCAGTTCCCCACGCCGGTCTCGATGACCGGCACCTTGGCGTTGGCGACAACGCTCTTGATGAGTCCGGCGCCGCCGCGTGGTATGAGTACGTCGATCATGCCATGCAACCCCATGAGTTCCTCGGCCGCCTCACGGTCGGACGATTCAACCGACTGGATGCACGCCGGGTGCAGACCTGCGCCTGCAGCGGCATTCGCCAGCACCTTCGTGATGGCCAGGTTGGAGTTCGTGGCCATCGAGCCACCGCGCAAGATCACAGCGTTCCCCGTCTTGACGCATAGTCCCGCCGCATCGGCGGTGACGTTCGGACGAGCCTCGTAGATTATCGCGACGACGCCCATCGGCACGCGCACCTGTTGCAACCAGATGCCATTGGCCAGACGTGAACCGGATACCACTTCACCGATCGGATCGGGAAGCAGCGCGAGACTCTTGAGCGCCTCTGATATGGCCTTGATGCGGCCGGGATCAAGCTCCAGACGATCCAGAAGGGGCGTAGGCGTGCCCTTCGCACGTGCAGCCTCCATGTCGAGCGCATTCGCCGAGAGGACCTCGTCCTGTTTCGCAACGAGCGCATGCGACATCGACAACAGCGCTCGATTGCGCTGATCGGTCGAAGTCGCAGCAAGCGAATTCGCGGCTTCCCGCGCGCGAGTCGCAAGCATCATCACCTCGGACATGTGCCGTCCCTTCGTTCAGTCTCGGCCTACAGGATGACAAGGTGGTCTCGGTGTACGACCTCCTCGCCGTCCCAGTCACCCAGCACTTCACGGATGCGGGCCGTCTTCATGCCCTTCACCCTTTTAAGCTCCTCTGCCGACATCGCCGCCAGTCCTCGCGCAACAACGATGCCCGCCGAGTCGACCACTGTGACCGGGTCACCGACAACGAAGCTCCCGGACACGTCTGTAACGCCGGCCGGGAGCAGGCTGCCGCCTCGCAAGCATAACGCGTCCTTCGCGCCATCGTCTATCGTCACGGAACCCGCTGGTCGCCCCGCATACGCTATCCAGAGCTTCCGTCCCTTCAGGGCAGCGGAGCCTCCGGCGAACAGCGTACCGACGGGAACACCCGCGGCTGCGTCGACTATCACGTTCTCCTTCGCGCCGTCGCATACGACCATCGGGATGCCTGCTTTCATCAGCATCCGTGCCGCTTCGACCTTCGTCGCCATGCCGCCGGATCCTATGTGCGAGCCGGGACCCCCGGCCGCGCTGAGACGCTCGTCGGATGCGTCATCGATCCTCTCGACCAGCGTCGCCTCAGCATCGGTGCGTGGATCGGCCGAGTACAGTCCATCGATATCGGTCAGCAACACGACAAGGTCCGCGTGGACCATCACGGCCACCAGAGCCGCGAGCTGGTCGTTGTCGCCCATCCGGATCTCGTCGACCGCCGTCGTGTCATTCTCGTTGACGATAGGCACGATACCGAGTTCGAGTAGACGCACGAGTGTGTGACATGCATTCAGATACTGCTGCCGCCGCCCGGTGTCCTGCCGCGTCAACAGCACCTGGCCGACCATGATGCCTCGCTCGGCGAACAACTCGGCATAGGTCTCCACAAGCCTGACCTGACCCACTGCAGCAGTCGCCTGCAAGGTCGGTATGTCCGTGGGTCGTGAGGGCAGATCGAGGATCTCGAGACCGGCTGCGATGGCGCCTGACGTGACCAGCACGACGCGGTCCCCGCGCTCGGCAAGCTCGGCCACCTGCCCTACCAGCAACGAGAGCTTGCCACGATCGATCCGCCCATGGGCATCGGTGACCGTTGAGCTCCCTAATTTGACGACGACGCACCTACTCATCCTCGTCCTCGCCCCTCCCCACTGTCTCGAAGTCGAAGGAGACAGGTCCGATGGTCACCGTGTCACCGTCACGCGCGCCGGCCGAGAGAAGCGCAGCCTCGACACCGGCCCTCGCGAGGCGTCGCTGCAGGAAGGCGACGCCCTCTTCGTTGGCCATGTCGGTCATGATCACCATGCGCTCTATCGCGCCACCATGCACCAGGTACTCGTCGGCTCCCACACGCTCGACGGAGATACTGCGTTCGGTGGATGGCTCGTAGACGAACACACCCTCGTACCGGGGCTCTGCGGCCGCGCTGAGCTCGCGCATCTCATACACCTGCGCGGCGACTGCCCGGATCATGCTGTCGATACCTTCACCGGTCGCGGCCGAGACTGCAAAGTATGCTCGCTCGTGCTCTTCGCACCAGGCGGCGACATCTCTTGACGCAATATCAGCGCCCGGTATGTCCACCTTGTTGCCTACAACGATCTGAGGTCGCTCGGCCAACTCCGCTGCATGCGCCGCAAGCTCGGCATTGATGATCCCCAGGTCGGCGACAGGGTCGCGCCCCTCGTAGCTTCCGGAGAGATCGACCACGTGCAAGATGAGTGCGGTACGTTCGATGTGCCGGAGGAACGCGTGGCCGAGGCCCACGCCCTCGCTGGCGCCTTCGATAAGCCCGGGCACGTCGGCCACGACAAAGGAGTGCTCACCTGAATCGACGACTCCAAGGTTGGGCACGAGCGTCGTGAAAGGATAGTCGGCGATCTTGGGCCTCGCGGCGCTCATGCGCGCGATGAGCGAGCTCTTCCCCACGCTCGGAAAGCCGACCAGAGCCGCATCCGCCAGAAGCTTGAGCTCGAGTTCTATCCAGCGCTCTTCTGCGGGTTCGCCGAGTTCTGCAAAAGCAGGAGCCCGGCGTGTGGGAGTCACGAACTGCCGGTTGCCCCGCCCGCCGCGTCCGCCACGCGCGACGACGACCTTCTGGCCATGGTGCGAAAGGTCAGCCATGAGATCGCCTGTTTCGGAGTCGCGCGCGATGGTCCCGACCGGCACGTGAAGAACGAGGTCCTCACCGGTGGCGCCGGCGCGCGCGGCACCCATTCCGTGCGTTCCACGCTCGGCTTTGAAGTGGCGCTTATAGTGGAAGTCCAGGAGAGTCGAGATGGCCTGGTCGGCCTCGAGTACCACGTTGCCGCCCCTGCCGCCGTCGCCGCCGTCGGGACCCCCTTTTGGGACGTGCGCCTCACGCCGGAACGACTTGCATCCGGCTCCGCCGTTTCCTGCCTGGACATTGATCTTTGCCTCATCGACGAACATCTGCGCCCCGATCATCAGAGACCGTCAGCATACGGAACATCATAGGCCAACCGGTCCGACTCAACGAAGAAAGCCCCCCACCGGTCGGCGGAGGGCCTTCGAACGGATGCGTGCGGCGCGAGTGACCTGCTAGCCTTCGAGCGGTCGGATGTGCACGCGGCGATCTTTGCCGCGTGTGAAGTCAACGACCCCGTCAGCCTTGGCGAAAAGCGTGTCGTCCTTGCCGATACCCACATTGACGCCAGGCTTGAGCTTCGTGCCACGCTGGCGCACGAGGATGGAGCCGGCAGTCACGATCTGACCATCGAACCGCTTGACGCCGAGGCGCTTCGCCTTGGAGTCGCGACCGTTCTTAGTAGAGCCGAGGCCCTTTTTGTGTGCCATCTCTAGTTCACCCTTGTCCTGCAGACAGTACCGTCGCTCCCCTTAGGAGAGGTTCTGTCTAGCCCTCGTACTTCTTCGCGTGCACGCCACAGTACTCCGAACCTTCTTTGGTCTTGTTGGCACACTGAGTGCCGTCGGCCTTGAGCGCAGCACACTGACCCGGCTCTACAGCAGCCGCAACGGCCACAGGGGATTTCTCCACCGCAGCATCAGCCTTGGGAGTGGGCTTGGCTGAAGCAACCTTCTTCTCAGCCTTCGCAGGAGCGGCTTTCTTCTCTCCGCCCATCGCGATGTCGCCGATCCTCACCACGGTCAGCCACTGACGGTGACCCTTGAGGCGCTTGTAGCCCTTGCGCTTCTTGAACTTGAAGACCATCTGCTTGTCGCCCTGCTTATGCTCGACGACTGTAACCGTCACAGTGGCGCCCGCCAAAGTGGTGGGATCGGCGACGATCTTGCCGCCATCAGCGAACATGAGAACGGGCAGCTCAACAGTATCGCCCACAGCGGCATCGAGCTTCTCGATAACGGCCAGGTCATCCTTGACGACCTTCAGCTGCTTGCCGCCAGTTGCTACGACTGCATACATCTATATCGCTCCAGTCTCGGGAATTCACGCGAGGGAAAATGCTAGCACAGGCATCTACCAGCGTCAACACGCCACCGGGCGTCGCCATTCCCTCTGGGTCAACCGTTAGACCTCGAATATGTCCGTGGAACCGACGCGCCCTTCGATCAACACCATGACCTCGGTCGGGTCACATTCTGGCACAGCTATCACCGACACGTGCTTGCCTGTTTCGGCACGCAATGTGGCCAGAGAGTTGTTCCCTGCACCAGTGATGAGTCCGTACGTATCCGAATCCACACCGAACAGGTACGCCGAGGACTTCCCGCTCACCAAGATCTCGCGCATCCGCCGCTCCACGGAGATGCGCCGAGTAGTGCCCGAGAAGACCCTCCCCTCCCCGTTGCAGCAGGGGCACGGCTCGGTGAGCACACCGTAGAGCCCGTCGGTCACGTTCTTGCGCGTCATCTCCACAAGACCGAGCCGCGATATCTCCGTGGCACGTGTCTTTGTCCGGTCTCGCTCCAAAGCCTTGTTCAGACGCAAGAACACCTCGGCGCGATGCTTCACCTCTTCCATATCGATGAAGTCGATCACGATGATGCCACCGATGTCCCGTAGACGGATCTGGCGTACCGCCTCGTCCGCGGCCTCCAGGTTGGTGCGCACAATGGTGTCCTCCAGATTCTTCTTCCCAACGAACCGACCTGTGTTCACATCTATCGCCGTGAGCGCCTCGGTCTTGTCGATGACGATGTGCCCGCCACTCGGAAGGGATACCTCGCGCTTCATGGCACGGTCGATCTGGGGATGGAGCCCATACTCTTCGAAGAGCGGTACGCTGTCTTTGCGCAAGGACACGCGCCGAACGAGCTTAGGTGACGTCTTCTTCAGGAACGACACGACCTTCTCAAAGACACGCTTATCGTCGATCACAAGCTTGCGGTAGTCCTCGGAGAACGCGTCGCGCACCATGCGCAACGCGAGGTCCATCTCCGTGTAGACGATCTCGGGCGCAAGCCCCTCTCTGGATTGGTGCTGGACACGTTTCCATAACCGCAGAAGGAACTCGATGTCGCTCGCTAGCTCTCTGTCCGTCGAACCCGAGGCCGCCGTTCGCACTATCACACCGAGTCCATCGGGAACCAGCGGGGCGACGATGTCGTGCAGCCTGTCCCGTTCCTCGTCCGACAACCTGCGTGATACGCCGACGAAGGGCGAGAACGGCATGAGTACGACGAAGCGCCCGGGTAGCGTCACTTCTGTGGTGACCCGCGCGCCTTTTGTGCCCATCGGGTCTTTGAGGACCTGCACCATGATCTGCTGCCCCGGTCGGAGCAGTTGCTGGATGTCTCGCCGCGGTACGTCCTTTACGTCTTCTGGATCCACGACTTCGTCCACGTACAGGAACGCGTTCTTCTCGAGCCCGATATCGACGAATGCGGCCTGCATACCCGGCAATACGTCACGCACCTTGCCAAGGTATACGTTACCCACGACGCTTTTTTTGGGACGCTCGACGTACAGCTCGACGAGCTGACGCTCCTCAATGAACGCGACACGAGTCTCGTGCGAGTCATGCGAGATCAGTATCTCGCGTGTTATGTCGCCCATCTTGTACCGACCACCATCACAACAGCCGGCGCACAGCCTCTTCCTCCTCGGCCAGATGCGTGCGCGTCACGGATAGAACCGACCCACCGGTCCCGGACCGTTCGAACGCTGCCATGACAAGGGCCTCCGGGCGGAGCGAGCCTCGCTCACTCATCCGCGTCGTGATATCCACGACGACCCGCCCGTTCATCGACCTCACCGTTGGCTCCTTCGGGAGCGTACTGGTAAGCTCGAAAACCTTCTGCTTGCCCTTGTGTTCGACAACGAGTTCCCCGGTCTTGACCACTGCGTCCAAAAAACCCTGTAGATCCTCTGCGGAGCCACTCTCCCCAGTCTCAACATCGTATCCGGCTATCGTCAGCGACACCGTCAACGCCGGCGCGCGAAGAGCCACATAACACGCCTCGGAAGGTGCCAGATCACTCGGTGACGCCGACTGCAGACGCACGAGGACCTCATCGGCAGGAACGTACTCCCGCAACCACAGGTCGAACCGCTCGCACGTACTGCCGGTACCCACCGGCAACGCCGGTCCGAAGCCCACCTTCATTTTCGGGTTGAACCCTTGGGTCACAGCATACGGCAAACCTGCACGTCGTGCAGCGCGTTCACATGCGTTCGTCACCTCAAGATGAGACAGGAAACGCAGCCTGCCGGCCTTCGGGTAGGTGATCCGCGCGCGGAACATACCATTACTCACGTCCCCCACCGCCCAAGATGACATCCACGCCAAGCGTCGGGCACACGCCACAACCCGTGCACTCATCAAAGGTGCAGTCGGGAGTCGTGATCGCCTCGCGAGCGCGCTCCCGCTCGATACGCAGATACGCCACAGAAAGTCCCACGTCTATGTGACCCCAGGGCAGCGGCTCTCCTGTATCACGTTCACGCGAAGCGATCCTTGATGGATCGACACCACATGCCTCGAGTGCACTGATCCACCTGCCGAGGTCGAACTCCTCGGTCCAGGCGTCGTATCGCGCGCCGGCACGCCAGGCGTGCTCGATGACATCGGCAAGCTCGCGACCGCCTCGAGCGAACACGCCCTCAAGAAAGGAGACCCCTGAAGCGTGCCACGAAAGATCGACACCGCGCTTCGGCATCGATCCGCGCAAGACCTCCTGGCGTCTGCGCACCTCCTCGGGTGTTACCTGCGCGTCCCACTGGAAAGGGGTATGGGACTTCGGCACGAACGTCGAGACCGATACACTGATGCGGATGCCACCGCGTTTCGCAGGTTCGACCGACTCACGAGCGGTGTCCAACACCTTTTGTACGAGCGCGCCGATACCCCTGACATCCTCGTCGGTCTCGGTGGGCAGTCCGATCATGAAGTAGAGCTTGATGCGATGCCATCCTGCCGAGAACGCCTTGTGCACCGTAGCGAGCAGCTGTTCCTCGGTCACGTTCTTGTTGATGACGTCCCGCAACCGCTGGGTACCGGCCTCGGGAGCGAAGGTGAGCCCCGTCTTGCGCCCTCCCCCCAGCATCCGCGCCATGTCCACACTGAAAGCGTCGACACGTAGCGACGGAAGCGATACCGAGATACCCGAGCCTTCGAGACGCCGCGACAGTCTTCGAAGTATGTCTTCCAACTGAGAATGATCGGCCGTAGACAGTGAGGTCAGCGAGACCTCCTCGTGACCGCTGCACCACAAGCCGGCCAGCACATCGCGCACGATATTGTCCGAGCTTCGTTCACGAACCGGGCGATAGACCATCCCGGCCTGACAGAAACGACACCCGCGAGAGCACCCACGAAGTACCTCGATGGTCATTCGATCATGCACGACATCCATAAAAGGAACGATGGGAGAGACAGGCGGCCTCACGGAGTCCAAGTCAGCGAGCACGCGCTTGGTGACACGGTCCGGCGCGCCGTCTCGGCCTACTGCGACACCGGAAGTCATGTCATACATCGAGGGCACGTACACACCGCTCACGCCCGCCAGCGCAGCCAGGATCGCGCTGCGCGAGGCGCCTGCAGCCCTCCCTGCACGATGCGTCGCCACGATCTCGGCGATCGCCTCCTCGCCATCGCCGATAAGGATCGCATCGAAGAACGGAGCGACTGGCTCAGGATTGAAAGCACACGGACCACCCCCGAACACCAATGGATCGGAGTCGCTGCGGTCATCAGAACGCAAAGGAATGCCTGCCAGGTCCAGTATCTCAAGGATGTTGGAGTAGGTCATCTCGTAGGGCAGCGTGATGCCGAGCAAGTCGACCTCTCCAACGGGAGTACACGACTCCAGAGTGAACAGCGGGACATCGTTGCCACGGAGCTGCTCGGCCATGTCCCTCCAGGGCACAAAAGCCCGTTCAGGGGCGACGCCGGGGATCGCAGCGAGACGCTCGTACAGAATGCTCAGTGCCTGGTTCGCCATGCCGAGTTCATACGCGTCCGGATACACAAGCGCCACCCGGTAGTCAGGGTCGATCGGATGCAGGGCGCCCCACTCACGGTCGATGTAGCGCGCAGGGCGCTCGACTGAAGCGAGTAGTGGCTCGATCCGAGGCCACAGATCACTCAATGGCGGTCTCCGGGTCACCCGAGACAAGCGGAAGCTCAGGCTGTACCACGGCTTCGACAGCGTGGGCATTACCGCGCTCCTTGGGGAGCCGCGCTGCGGCTTCGTCTCTGAGTTTGGCGGCGACCTGCATCATGTCAGCGCCTTCATCGAAGTACGCGACAGCAGCCTTGCCAATGGCCATCGTGCCCCCGAACCCGATGCTTCCTTTGATCGCCCAACCCATGACCGGCACGAACGTGAGCAACTGGCGGGCGATCGCACGGAACGTGAATCCTCCACCGACGATCACCGCGAGTTCCTTGATGCGATCCGTACCGAGGGTCTCGCCGTAGGCGGCCGCGATCTGCAGCAACATCTTCGCCTGATTCGCCGTCATGAGCGGCATGTCGGCGCCGGGAATGACGGCGACCGCGCCGATGAGACCATTTTGCCAGGCAGTCGTCTTGACGGCCTCTTCAGCGACCGCATGACGCATGAACGGAAAGTTGTGAGCGAGCGCCAACCGTTTGGACGGAAGCTTCTCGGCAAGCCAGGAACCCAGCTCTGCAACAGCCTTATCGGCAGCTTCCCTCACGACCAGGTCGCCGAGTGGCTGCAGCAACACGTCCGCGAGTCGGTCGCCGTGGGCCTCGTCTCCAAGGCTTATGACCACGGACTCGACATTGGCTTGGCGGGGAACGTTGGTCGCTTCAACCATTCCGTTGGAGCCACTCCCGGCGGCCAGTACGACGACGTCAGTCGTGGCAGACAGTTCGACCGCCTTGCCGGGCTCTATGACTTCGATCTGGAGCTTGGCCCCACTCGTGCGGGGGCGCAGTTGGACACGAAGCTCATCGATCAGCTCATCGGACGCGTCCAACTCTATGAAGATCGTGATGCCCACCGGCATGTCGCGATCCTGGCGTAGTCTCTTGCCCGCTTTCAGCAGGTCCCGTACGTCAACTGGCAGTGTCACCATATCGTCTCATCTCCTCTTCGGCAGACGGATCAGGTCCCGTACCGACGCGACCATACTGACAGGAGCATCCCCACAGCACCAAGATTCGTGACCATGGCCGAGCTGCCGAAGCTCATGAACGGCAACGGGATACCGGTGATCGGCATCATGCCGATAGTCATGCCGATGTTCTCCAGTATCTGGAACGCCCACATACTGATGATACCCGCACAGATGAGAGCACCGTACAGGTCGCGCGAAGATGTTGCTATCGCGAGCGCGCTCATAAGCAACGCAAGATAGAGACCAAGCAGCATCAGTGCACCCGTGAAACCAAGTTCTTCGCCTAGGACAGCGAAGATGAAATCTGTGTGTCGCTCGGGCAGAAAGTGCAGGTTGGACTGCGTCCCGGCGGCCAAACCCTTGCCCGAGATGCCGCCCGAGCCGATCGCGATCTTCGACTGCGCGAGGTTGTAACCGGCTCCTTGAGGGGCTCGGGTATTGTCGATGAACACGAGCAGACGATCTTTCTGGTAGTCCTTGAGCGCAACGTCACTGCCCGCCATGTTGTCCAGAGCGGAGTCGACGAGCACGACCCCTCCGAGCGCCAGTGCCGCCGCGAGTCCCAACACGAGGAACCAGCGCGCCTTGAGACCGCCAACGAGCAACATCCCCCCCGCGATCGCGACGAACACCAATCCGGTCCCTAGATCCGGCTGCAGGAGTATCAGCACGAGCGCAAGCGCGACATATGACAGGACACGTATCACATCGCGTGGTTTGTCGATGCGCCCCTTGAAATCGGCCACGGCTGCCGCCATCACTGCGATGAAGATCAGCTTCGCCGGCTCCGAGGGCTGGAACAAACGGACACCGAAGACCTGCAGCCATGACGTAGCGCCGCCGACCTCATAACCCAGACCCGGTATGCGCGGACTGATCAACAGGATGCTGAGCGCCACAAGCAAAGGACCGGTCCAGTGTTTCAGGAGTTTATAGTCAAGCAACCATGCCGCACCCAGCGGCACCAACCCTAGCGCTATCCCGATGAGTTGACGGCGAAGCATACCGCTGCTCATGCCGGTCGTGGCCGAAGATACCATGATGGTCCCGTAGATGAGCAGCGCGATCGTCCATACCACCAAGGGAAGGTTGACCACATTGCGAAAGCGCCTATAGGGAGTCTTGTCCACGGCTACCTCGACTCATCCGTCGCATGGACCTGCTCCACCTTGAGGCCGAAGAGCTGGGCCAGTATCTGTCGCGCTGCCGGCCCGGCGACCGAACCGCCGTGACCACCCTCTTCCACGACGACCGCGACCGCATACTGGGGGTCGCTCGCCGGTGCGAACGCAGTGAACCATGCATAGTCATCCTTGCCGGCGACCTGAGCGGTACCGGTCTTTCCGGCAACCGTCACATCGAACCCGCGGAACACCGCAAGGGCAGTCCCCTTGGTCGTGACATCGACCAAAGCACGCTTCATGACCGCCAGACTCGTCTCTGAGACGTCCGCCTTCGCCGCTACCGTCGGCTCGTAGGTTTTACCGTCTTCACCGATACCGGGAAGTATCTCGAGCATGACATGCGGCGTCATGACCGTGCCCCCGTTGCCGATCGCGCCGTATGCCGCCGCCATCTGCAGCGGAGAGGCCAACAGGTCGCCCTGTCCGATCGCCATGTTCACCGTGTCTCCCGGCAGCCACATCTGATACTCGGGGTAGTCAGCGTTGAACTCAGACTTCCATGCCGCGTCCGGTACCCGTCCCTTGACCTCTCCGGAAAGATCGATGCCGAGTTTTGCGCCGAATCCGAAGCTGCGCGCCATCGTCTGCAGCTCTTCTTTCTTTCGCTTGTAGAACTCGTAGCCGATCTCGTAGAAGACGACGTCGCAGGATTGCGCGACACCTGTCCTAAATGAGATCGTGCCATGGCCCGTGTGCTTCCAGCACCACTTGGGCCACTGCTCCCCCATCTCGGTCCACTTGCCTTTGCACGTGTAGGTCTTGTTCTCGTATGTCACCCCATACTCAAGGCCCGCCAGTCCCGTGACCGCTTTGAATGTAGATGCCGGAGGGTATGCCGCCATGATCACGCGGTTGTTGAGTGGATACTCACTCGCCTTGTCGGTCAGCTTCTCCCACGTGACGGTCGAGATCGGACCCAGGAAGATCGAGGGGTCATAGGTCGGGGCACTCGCCATTGCTATGACCTCGCCGGTCTTCACGTCTAAAACGACGGCGGCCCCGGCTTTCGCATTAGGGAAGTCTTGCCTGTGGGCTTCAGTGATGGCATCGGCGAGAGCCTTCTCCGCCACACGTTGCACCTCGATATCGATGGAGAGCTTCACGCTCCTGCCGGGGACAGGGGGCTGCTCGTTCACCACTCTTTGCGCCTTGCCGGAAGCGTTGACCTCGATCCGGCGCCATCCCTTGTCGCCCTGCAAGACGTTCTCGTATTGCGCCTCGACACCCGTCTTGCCAACGATTTCACCAAACTCGTAACCGGCGTTCTTATCACTGCCGGCAAGCTGCTCTTCCGATATCTCACCGGTATAGCCGAGCAGGTGAGCTGCAAGCTGACCCTGCGGGTACTCTCTTACGGCGATCTCATCGACCTCGATACCAGGGAACTCCGTCTGCCGCTCCGCAAGCTGAGAGACAATGCCGATCGGAACATCGACAGCGACGACCCTTGGTCTCAGCGCCTCAACGCGTACGTCTGACACCTTCGCCCAGACTTCCGAGGACGTCATGCCGAGAAGCTCGCTGAGTGCTCCGAAGCGTTCTTCAATCTCACGTTTGGTGGGATCATCGTCCGTATCCTCGTTCTGCGAACGAATGAGCAGTAGCCGGACGGTGTCCTCCGAAGGATCGACGCTCACGGCGAGCGCCGCACGGTTCACCACCAACGGCACACCATTGCGGTCATAGATGCTGCCACGCGGAGCATCCAGTGAGATCTCGCGCACGCGGTTGTTCTCGGCCTGTGCTGCATAGGACTCACCCGAGAGGACCTGCATGGTCCATAGCCGGACAAGCAGGACTGCCAGCATCACGATAACGACTAGGCCGAGTGCCGCAAAACGCGACTTGAGATCTTCACGGTACGTACTCATAGCAAGAGACTCCCAGGGGTGCGACCGCCCTGCACATCGCCCACAGACTCGCGAATCATGCGAACCGGCGGAACGACTTCATTGACCGGTCGGACCGCAACAAGCGCGCCAACCAGGGGTAGAACAGCAAGGCCAGCACGGTATTATACACGCCGCGCGGCAGCACCACCGTCCAGACCGAGTTCCAGAATGCGAGGCCGGAACCAAGCACCTGCAGGACAAGCAGATACGAGAACTCGGCAAGCAAACCAGCGACGATGGCGACCGTGAAAGGCATGAGCCAGCCTTCGGCGAACAGATTCTCCTGCAGTAGACCCGCGACATACCCGACGATGACGAGAACGAGCGCCCACACGCCAACCGGCGACGTGCCCAGAAGATCGAGCATCAACCCCGCAGCGAACCCGGAGACAGCGCCCGCCTCAGGTCCCTCCACGATCGCCAGAGTGATCACGACCAACACGGGGAAACTCGGTATGCTGCCGAACAGGGCGAGATGAGGCGCAAGAACGACCTGCACGACGATCGCTGCAAGAATGGCGCCGACGGTTGTCCAGAATCGATTCACTCCACGCCACCGCCTTCTGTATCAGTCTCGACGACCGGACCAACCAAGATCAACACTTCTTCGAGTTGGCTGACCGGAACCCTCGAGACCAGCCCGATGCGCAGGAAAAGCTCGCCCCGACGCATGTCCACCGAGGTGACGTCACCGATCACGAGTCCCTTCGGATATACGCCTCCGAGACCGGACGTGATTATCACATCCCCGACGACTGGGGTAGTTTCAGCAGACACGAAATCGAGCGTCAGCTCACCTTCGATCGAACCTCTGACGACACCCACCACCCGTGTGGATTGCACCATCGCGGCGACGCCACTACGCTGGTCGGTGATCAGCCTCACCTTCGCAGCATGACCGGAGACCTCGAACACCTGTCCCAGCAGCCCCTGAGCCGCCAGCACGGGCATCCCCGCCTCTATCCTGTCGACAGAACCGCGATCGATGGTGATAACGCCATCCCAAGAGCTGGTCGGACGACCGATCACTCGAGCGCCGACCTTGACAAGCTTGCGTTCCTCGGCGAACTCGACGAGTTCCCGAAGGCGGTCATTCTCCTGACGCGCCTCTTCAAGCTCGGCGAGACGCTGTCGTAACTCATCGTTCTGGGTGCGCAAGGTATCCATGTCTTGACTTGAGACGGCGAGACCCGAGAACCATCCGCCGACAGCCTCGATCGGTGATGCGATCGCATTACCGATCCTCTCGAGCGGCGCAACGATACCGAGCATCCCACTTCGCGTCTTGTGCACGATACCGTTGTCGCCTTCGCGGAAGTACACGGTCACCAGGACAAGGGATGCCACGATCAGCGCGATAAGCAGCACAGGGTTGCCGCGCTTCGGATCTTGAAGAGTGACCTTCATCGCATCCTGCCTCCCGGCCTACCGCGAGACCGTGAGGACCTTCTTGAGGACGTCGATCTCCTCCAGGGCCATCGCTGAGCCGAGTACCACGTTGATGAGCGCATTCTCCGAGACATGGACGGGCATGCCCGTCTCATAGCGCAAGCGATCGTCGATCGCCTTGAGCAGCGCGCCACCGCCCGTGAGGACGATACCGTATTCCATGACGTCACCGGAGAGTTCAGGTGGCGTCTTCTCAAGAGTGCTCTTGATCGCCCCGACGATGGCACTCATAGGCTCCTCCACCGCCGTGCGGATCTCCTCAGATGAGACTTGTATCGTCCGAGGTAGCCCCGTCAGAAGGTCGCGCCCGCGCACTTCGACATCGAGTTCCTCGGCTAAGGGGTACGCCGATCCGATCTCGAACTTTATCTCCTCGGACGTGCGCTCACCGATCAAGACGTTGTACTCCTTCTTGATATGAGCAATGATCGCTTCGTCGAACTCATCCCCGCCGATGCGAATGGATTGCGCCACGACGATCCCGCCAAGCGATATGACGGCCACCTCGGTCGTACCACCACCGATATCGACGACCATGTTGCCGGTCGGTTCCTGGATGGGAAGACCCGCTCCGATCGCCGCAGCCATCGGCTCCTCGATCAGATAGGCACTCCTGGCTCCTGCCTGCATCGTCGCCTCGAACACGGCTCGCTTCTCGACCTCGGTCACACCTGATGGAACGCAGACGACCACACGAGGCTTGGGCTGCCAGGGGAAGCGCTTCACACGCGTCTTGTTGATGAAGTAACGCAGCATCGCTTCCGTCACTTCGAAGTCCGCGATGACACCGTCTTTCAGTGGTCGGATAGCAACGATCGAACCCGGGGTACGCCCGAGCATGCGCTTGGCCTCGATCCCCACCGCAAGAACGCGCTTCGTCTCTTTCTCGATAGCGACGACCGACGGCTCGATCAGCACGATACCGCGACCTCGAACCGACACGAGCGTGTTCGCTGTGCCGAGGTCAACGGCCATATCGCCGCCCCAGGAATTGAAGAACATATCTACAAGCGACAAGTCGCTCTCCTTTCAACGCTGCGACACCTTCGTCGCGAGCGCTCAGCCCATCTCGCTGGGCAAGCAAAAGAACGCGCGGCAACCGTCCGATGCCGCGCGGTCGCATCCGCACATCCTGGCAAGTCTAGCACAGCACACCGCGAGGCCCGGTCGAAGCCCGGCATCAGTATATCAACACCGCAGGTCGTTGTATGTGTTCGACCTACATGAACCCGAGATCGCGGATGCTTGCGTGTTCGCCCCCGTCACCGATGATCACGTGATCGAGGAGCTCGATACCGATGACATCTCCTGCTTTGATGAGTCGCCGCGTGAGTTGCAGGTCTGCGCTCGACGGAGTCGGGTCTCCACTCGGGTGATTATGAACGACGACGATCGACGCCGCAGAGAGTCGGATCGCCTCTTTGTAGAGTTCGCGCGGATGAACGATCGACGCGTTCAGGCTACCGATGGATATCTCCACGGTGCGCAGCAACTGATTCTTGGTGTTGAGCGCCAGCGCCCAGAAATGCTCACGATCCAGACCTCTGAACTGCGGACCGCATATCCGGACGACATCCTCCGGCGTGGATATGACAGGGCGCTTATTGCTCGGCCACGACGCCCACCGCCGACTCATCTCCAACGAGGCAAGCAGACGAGCTGCAGCGGCAGGCCCAACACCCGGGCGTGAGGTCAAGTCCTCCGCCGAGACCCGCCAGAACGCGTCCGGCATCGGATGTTCTACCAGCAGCCCTCGCACGATATCGTCTTCGGGACAACCGAGCATGACCGACACTAAAGCCGCGTCCGCGACAGAATCGGCGCGACCCTCGAGCACGAGCGTCCGAGCGTCAATCGATCTTCCTACCAGTCGCGGCGCCATCTCGCGCCCCTTTCTGTCATCACACCGCTGGCATCACGCGGGAGATAACAGGCCGGGCGATAAGCCCAGTCGCGATGCCGAGGAAGAGGCTCGCAAGGACGGACACGGGCACAAGAGAAACGATAGCGGCCGAACCTGTGACCAGTGCAGCCGCAAGAAACTGCCCCAACACATGCGCGGAGGCGCCAGCGACCGACCACCCGATGATCGAGAAGCGCGCACCCGCAGCACGTACCAACAGCATGGCAACGAGTGCACACACAGCACCTGACACGGCGAGTACGGTTCCGGGGCCGAAGAGCGTACCTGTCGCAACGCCGACAAGCATCACCCGAAGCAGACTCACCGCGAGCGCGGAACGCGGACCGATACACGCTAAAGCGACCAGGACGGCGACGTTCGCGAGACCGATGCGCAGCCATGGCACGGGAGACCAGACCAACAACCAGGACTCGACCAATCCGAGTGCGACGGCACACACCAGGAGCATAGCCCCGAGCGCAACACTCCGTGCTCCGTCACTTGTGTTCGCTCCAAGATGCAGCGACGCCTCAGCGGACGATCGCATCGAGCCCTCGCTCTCCTTCGGCGCCGACGACCACGGTGACGCCATTGGGCACGCATGCAACCACTCCGCCATGCGAGTCAAGTGCACCGCTGCGCACGCAGACCTTGTCGGGACAGGTGGACTCCACCACGCGGACCGTGCCGTTGGACACCTCGACCACGACATCGCCGCAAAGTCCTTGGACCACGATAGTCCGGTCAACACCTAAGTCGAGGACCGTGCGCCCAGCAGGACCGGTCACCACAGCCTGACTGCTATCCTGACCCGACGACGCTGCCGCCAGCACCGGAATGGCAAGGACCGCCACGATGGCGATCACAAGCACGAGTATGCGGTCACCTCGAGTCGTCATGATCGACTACTCCACCGCCCCATCGACAGCCTCGATCTCAAAACCCGGGGCGTCCTTTCCTTTGCCATCCGCGGCGACCGAGGAGATGCCGGAAGCACGGCCATGCACATCGATACAGTTCTGCGGACATACGGCGACACATGTCCCACACCCGGTGCATTTCTCATAGTCGATCACCGCGAGCATGTCCACGACATGAATGGCATCCGACGGACACGCACGCTCGCACTTCTTGCATGCGATACAACAGACCGAACATGCATCTTTGCGACCCTTCACCTTGTCATGAGCGTTGCATCGCACGACGACCGGAGCATTCTCTTGCACGAGTGCGAGCAGCCCTGCCCCTCCACGGGGACACTCACGGACGCAGATGCCACATCCGGTACACGCATCGAGATCGATCACCGGAAGACCGCGCTCGTCCATCACGATGGCGCCAAAAGGACACGCCTTCACGCAGTCTCCATATCCGAGACAACCCGCACTGCACACGATGGCTCCACCTGCCAGGCGAGCAACAGCAGCGCAGGAACGAACACCGCCGTAATCGTACGCGCGCTCGG
Organism: Coriobacteriia bacterium; assembly: GCA_030655755.1. Classification (GTDB taxonomy): domain Bacteria; phylum Actinomycetota; class Coriobacteriia; order Anaerosomatales; family Anaerosomataceae; genus UBA2279. The sequence continues at coordinate 13,286 of JAUSOQ010000049.1, read as the reverse complement.
CGTTCACGCCGCCTCCGCAGCTGCGAATCGACACAACGGACGCCACGGCACACGCCTCGGCACCCATCAACACCGCTATGCCATCGGCGACACTCTGTCCACCGGCTACGCACGAGTTTACCGGCAGCGCTCCCGAGACGATCCCCTCGGCAACCGCGAAACATGACGGATTGCCGCAAGCGCCGCAGTTCGACCCGGGCAGGATCGCGGCAACAGCCTCCACGCGCGGATCGACCTCGATGTGGAATCTACGGGCCGCCGTTGAAAGGACCGCGGACGTGACGAGGCCAAGCGCACTGAGCGCCACGACGGCCTTGAGTACAAGCATCAGATCCACAGTTCCCCCTTACAGCCCGAACCAGCCGGCGATACCGACATAGGCGAGCGAGAGTAGTCCAGCAGTGATGAACGCCATCGGGGTACCCTTCATGACGCGCGGCACCGGTGCGATCTCGAGCCGCTCCCGAAGAGCGGAGAACGTCAGCAGCGCGAACCCGAATCCAATGGACACGCCGAGCGTGTAGATGAGCGCCTCCCCCAGACCGAGCGATGCACCCAGATCGATGTTCATCTTGAAGAAGCCGGGCTTCGCCGCCTCGGTCGCGGTGGCGAGCACGGCACAGTTGGTCGTGATGAGCGGCAGGTATATCCCCATGGCGCGGTATAGCACGGGGCTCACCTTGCGCATGTACATCTCAACGAACTGCACGAGCGATGCGATGATGAGGATGAATGCAGGGATGTAGAGGAACTCCCCCACCCCGAGCGGCTCCAGCGCGAACGTCCATACGACCCACGTCGCTGTCGAGGCCAGAGTCATGACGAAGACGACGGCGAGACTCATCCCGAGCGATGTCTCGAAGTTGCCGGAGACGCCGAAGAACGGGCAGAGACCGATGAACCTCGTCAGCAGGATATTGTTGATGAGAGCGGCACCGATGAAGAGCAACGCAAGCTGGCCAATAGTATTCATGACGCCACCGCCTTCCTGCGCTTGGCGGCGCGCTCACTGACCGCACGCGTGATCGCGATCATGAAGCCGAAGATGAAGAACGCTCCGGGGAACATCAGCACGAGTCCCGGGGGCGCGTAGCCCGATGGCAGTGTCAAAAGTGTGGAACCGAAGACGGCGATCCTGCCGGTGCCGAACAGCTCACGAATGAAGGCCAAGACGAGAATGACGAACCAGTAACCGACACCCATACCCAACCCGTCGGCAACCGCCAGCCCCACTTTGTTGTGATAGGCGAACGCCTCCGCCCGACCCAAGATGATACAGTTCACGACGATAAGGGGAATCCAGATACCGAGGAACTGGTAGACGCCCGGCAGGAACGCCTTCATCGTCAGGTCGACGATAGTGACGAACGACGCGATGATCACGATGAAGATCGGGATACGCACCTCGGTGGGGATCACCTTCCGAAACGTACTGATGATGGCGTTACTCATCGTGAGTACGAAGATGACCGCCAGTCCCATGAACAGGGCGCCCTGCACCTGTGTGGAAACCGCGAGTGTGGCGCACAGACCGATCATGAGCACCGTGAGCGGGTTCTCGATGGAAAGACCCTGTTTGAATGTCTTGATCCACTCACCCACTGTCACTCACCCCCCGAAAGCCCAGACAGCACATCCGCATAGATGCGACCGCCGGCCTCGATACCGCTCCGGACACCTCGCGACGACTTCGTAGAGCCGCTTACCATATCCAGCTTCCTTACGTCCTCAACGCCAAACCCCTCGGGCAGCTCCTTGAACTGCTCTAAGAACCACTCCTCGCTCTTCACTTTGGTCCCAAGACCGGGGGTCTCGGCCATAGTGAGGATAGTGACACCGGTGACTTTACCGGAGCTGTCCAATCCCAAAACAAGCTGTATCGGACCGCCATAGCCGCGTCCTGCGACCAGCAGCCCCCAGCCGACAAGAACTCCATCAGCGGACTCAGCACGATAGACCGCAGAACAGTCCACATCACCTGCAGCGGTCTTTGCAGCCGCCAGCACGTCCGGACCTGCATCCACGAACTCGGTAGCGTCCGGAAGCACCTCCTTGAGCGAATTCTCCTCGGCCAGCCGTACTTGCTCTGCGATGCGGTCCTTGGTCGCGCCGTACGTGATCGCGAGACCACTCGCCGCGACGACGCACGTGACGACCACGGCGACCACGAGCCTCAGCGACTTACCCATTTCGCTTCACCCACCCGAAGACGCGCGGTTTGAACACCCGATCAAGCAGGGGTGCGAGCCCGTTCATGAACAGGATCGCGAACGTCGTCGCCTCGGGCATCGAGCCGTAGAACCGGCCGACGGCATTGAGCATGCCACACCCGACACCGAACGCGAGACGTCCGTTCCTCGTCATGGGCGATGAGACGTAGTCGGTCGCCATGAAGAACGCGCCGAGAAGAACACCGCCAGCGAGTATGTTGAAGATCGGGTCGGACCCGAACGCCCACGATAGTAGACCCATCGTACCGATGTAGCCCACCGGGATACGCCAGTCGATGATGCCCTTCGCAAGCAGAACGACACCGCCGAGGATGAGCAACGCCGCCGAGATCTCCCCGAGCGAACCTTCGAGGTTGCGCCAGAGCAGCGGCTGATACTGGGCGGCGAGATCGAACCCGTAGACCCCACCCGCGGCACGATCGGCTGCCGCAACGGCCAGTCTCGTCGCGCCGGTGATCGCGTCATATCCGCTGGTAGCCGCGACATCGAGCGTCTTGAACCAACCTCGGCCAGGAGCCGACGCCATGACACCGGCCCACGACACGAGGACGAACGCTCGGCCCACGAGCGCAGGGTTGAACAGGTTGAAGCCCAGACCACCGAAAAGCATCTTGCCCAGAGCGATAGCGATGAATCCTGCAGCGACCGCGATCCACCACGGAGTCATAGGAGGCATGCTCATGGCGAGCACCACACCGGTCACCAGCGCACTGCCATCCTTCAGCGTCTGGGGCTTTCTCGCGATCACGTTCCATACGGCCTCGGTCGCGAGTGTCGAGCCGACCGAGAGTGCAAACATGCGGATGGCCGGCACTCCCATACTGACGCACGCCCACAGCGCGGCCGGCGCAAGAGCGATCACGACCCACAGCATTATGCCGCTGCACGTAGCGGGTGACGTGATGTGCGGCGGTGGGGCGACGACCGCCCGGCGCTCGACTGTCGTCTCGGCGCTCACGGCTTCACCCCTTTCAGCATCGCAGCGGCTTTGGCCAGACGGATCAGCTGGACAAGCGGGCGGTTGGTGGGACACACGAAAGAACAGCATCCGCATTCGATGCAGTCCAGCGGATTGAAGCGACCGGCGCCGTTCCAGTCTCCTCTGGCAGCGTAGTTGCCGATCGCATACGGGAGCAGGAACATCGGGCAGCTTTCCGAACAACGACCACACCTGATGCACGGCTGATCGTCCTCCACCCTCGGAGCTGCATCCTTGAGAGGCAGGACCACGATCCCGGACGTACCCTTGGCTACCGGGACATCGAGCGACGCGAGCGCCGGACCGGTCATCGGACCGCCCGCTATCACCCTGCCGACCTCGCCGACGGTTCCTCCGGCATACTCAAGCAAGTCGGAGACGAGCGTGCCGAGCAAGACGCGATAGTTGCCCGGCCGAGCCACATTGCCCGTCACCGTCACGACACGCTCCATGAGCGGCCGACCGGTGTCGATGGCATCTGCGATCGCTGCTGCGGTCGCAACATTGTGCACGAGCGCTCCGGTCGTCGCCGGCAGCTTTCCGTGCGAGACCTCCTTGCGCAGGATCGCCCAGATAAGCTGTTTCTCGGCGCCTTGTGGGTAGTGTGTCGGAAGTGCGCGCACTTCCACACCATCCCCGGCGACGCGGCGAAGTGCTTCGACCGCATCGGGTTTGTTGTCTTCAAGGCAGATCACGGCACGCGATGCACCAACGATCTCGGTGATCTTGCGCGCCCCTTCCACGACCTTCTCGGGCATCTCGAGCATCAACCGATGGTCACATGTCAGGAACGGTTCGCATTCGCAACCGTTGAGGATCACCGTGTCCACCGGCGTGTCGGCCGACGGCATGAGCTTGACCATAGTCGGGAATGTCGCGCCGCCCATGCCCACGATACCGGCAGCGCGCACAATGGCTCGCGCGTCATCCGCCTGTACGCGCACGTAGGACTCGAGGTCTTGCTCGGCATCGGGAGTGATCGTCACCGCCGTAACACGCGTGCCGCCTGTCGTCAGCCATGGGCCGATAGCAGTGACCTCGCCATCCACGGGGCTGTGCACGGGTGCGCTGACAAGCGCATCCACCGATCCTATGACTTCACCGCGACCGACGTGCTGGCCCTTCTCGACCGTCGGCACACACGGAGCGCCCAGATGCTGACTCATCGGCAGCACCAAGCGCGCGGGCACCGGCGCCCATTGCACCGGACAGCCCGCAGTCGCCGCCTTGCGGTCCGGCGGATGAATGCCGCCCTTGAACGCACCCTTCCCCAAGTCCACTACCCCCTGCAGCCAGGTTGATCCGATAGAACGGCTAATGTACAGAACAAGACAGACACAGATCGTACGCACGAACGAGCTTCTCCATGCCAAGAATGAACTCTTCGTACGGCAGATCAGCGATCGTAGGTGCGAAAGCCCGCATGTCTGCTTCAAGGTTTCCGAGGTTCTGTGCGGTGGGCGTGATGATATCGCCACCCGTCACAAAACCATCGTCGCCGATAGAGTAGCTGTGATAGACGGTCCCTCGTGGCGCCTCGGTCGCACCGACACCAGACCCGGCTTTGATCTCAAACTCCACAGGAACGCTGGTCCCACCTTCGTCCAGCAGACGGTCACAGTACATCGTGCATCGCTCGCACGCGTCGATCAACTCGACCGCCTGACACACGTTGTTGAGGAACGTGTTCTTCTCGACCACTCTGACGTTCAGAGACGCAAGTACCTCGGCAGCGCGCGGCATCAGCATATCGCGCGATAGATTCACGCGTGCGATCGCACCGGTCATGAACGAGCGCCCGCCTGATGTACTGTGCTTGGCATTACTGTGCGCAAAAACCTCCTCGGTAATGAAAGCGCGATACTCTGCGACGGGACGCCGCCAACCCGCCTCAAGAGCGGCGGTATCACCGTCGTAGACAGCGTATCCATCGTCCTCGACCAAGGCGAGCATATCGCCAGACGACGAGAACTCCGGCACCTCGAACGAGTCGAACATCTGTGCCGTCGCGACCGCATCGTCCACAAGATCCGCCAGCCTATCGCGGAAGACCTCGAGTTCTCTCGGATCCGGTTCTTGCGAAAAACCTCCCATGACCGCTGTCACCGGATGCACCGGACGGCCTCCCACGAGAGTGCAGAGTTCGTTTCCGGCCTTCTTGATCTTCAGCGCACGCTGGAAAACGTCGGGGTGTGTCTCGGCAAGTGGAAACACACTTGGCAGACCCACATAGTCCGGCGCGGAGAAGATGTAGAGGTGTGTCGCATGGTTTTGAAGGAAGGAACCGTACACGAGTAGTTTGCGGAACAACTCCGTACGCTCGCTGACCGGGATGTTCATGGCATCCTCGATAGCCTTTAGCGAGGTGACAGTGTGGGTCGGTGAGCATATGCCACAGATGCGACTGGTGATAAGCGAGATCTCATCGAAACGACGGCCTACGATCATCGGTTCGAAGAAGCGTGCAGGCTCGACGATATCCATACGAACGTCTTTGACGATCGAGCCGTCGAGTTCGACGCTTATCGTCCCATGGCCCTCGATGCGAGCGACGTGTTCAACGGTGATGAGGCTCATCGGGTGACCTCCCGGGCTGCATTGTACAGGTCGAAGCGGCGTTCAAGCTCAGTTGGGTCGAGACCCTTACTCACAAAAGCAGCCCGGGCCGCTTCAAGATTCGCATCAGGCGCCAAACCCCGACATCCGGTGCAGGGACGATTCAGAGTCGGGCACTTAGCCCCACATCCCGTCCGGGTCACAAGCCCGAGACAAACCTCTCCCCGGTCGAGGAAACACACGTTCTCCTTGGTCTTGCAGATAGCACACAGCGGATCGACCGGAGTCCGATCTGCAAGACCCTGCAGAGCCCGGGACAAGACATTGATGAACTCATCCGTGTCGATCGGACAGCCTGGGACACGATAGTCGACATGGATCACAGCGTCGACCGGTCCCGGTGCACGACGTCCTCGCGCCACCTCCGGACCTTTGCCGTAGACTGCCGCATACGCAACATCGGGATCGACGCAGTTCGCAAGCGCAAGAATACCACCCGTGTCCGCACATGACCCGATCGTCATGACCACAGCAGCCGTCTTCCTCAGACGCTTCAGCAGTTCAACGTGCTCCTGGGTCGTGACGGCGCCCTCCACGATAGCGATATCGTATTCCTCGGGCATATGGCCCGATGACGCAAGCTGCCAGTACTGCAGATCGATCAACCCAAGCACATCGAGCAGATCATCTTCGATGTTCGTCATCTGGACCTGACAGCCAAAATCGCTCGCCAGACCGACGATCACTACACGCGGCGCCATCTATATCGCCCCCTGCAGGTTCATCGCTTCCCAGTAGCTGAACACAGGGCCATCGATGCATGCGTACTGATGACCGACACCACAGTGACCGCACTTGCCGATACCGCACTTCATACGGCGCTCGAACGACATGTATATCTTGTCGACGTCCATGTTCTTCTTGCGCATCTCAGCGATCACGAACTCGTACATCACCGGCGGTCCACAGACAGCGCCGTACGTGTTGTCAGGATCAACATCGATTTTCTCGAACAGCTTCGTCACCAATCCGACCTCGCCATCCCATGCGTCATCGGACTCATCGACGGTCAGCATCAGATTGAAATCGTCACGATGCCTCCACATGTCGAACTGGTATCGGAAGAGCACCTCACTCGGGTTCCTAGCGCCATACATGATCGTGACCTTGCCGAACTCGTGTCGCTCATCGTGGATGTGGTTGATCAGAGACTTCAGAGGGGCGATTCCCAGGCCTCCGGCCACAAGAAGGACATCGTTCCCCTTCATCGCCTCGAATGGGAACCCGCGACCCAACGGCCCACGAAGACCGACAACGTCACCACACCGCTTTTTGTGAAGGGCGCCCGTCACGTCACCGGCGTTGCGAACACACAACTCGATGAACCCTTGCTTGCTCGGTGCAGATGAGATAGAGATCGGCGCCTCTCCCACGCCGAATATGGATACCTCCACAAACTGGCCGGCGTGGAATTGGAAGGCCTCGCGAATCTCCGGATCGATGATCCGGAGTTCGAAGAGCTTCTCTTTCTCGGTAAGATCCAAGATCGATGTGATCCGCGCCGGCCACGGACGATACGGGTTCCCATCACTGCTCATCTGGCGTTCCTGCGTATGCGCCGCGCTCATTGGACCTCCCCGGTCTGCAAAGCCTCTATGACCTTGACGGGGCTGATACCAGCGGGGCATGCGCGCGCACAGCGTCCGCATCCTACACACAGAACGCGTTCGAACTTCGAGAGATAGCCCCACTGTTTGTGGTAATAGCGATACTTCACGCGACTTGCACGGTCTTCTCGAAAGTTCTGCCCGTGCGCTACTGCTGCGAATTCCTTGAACTGGCAGGAGTCCCACGTGCGGATTCTCAGGCCTGTCTTCTGGTCAGGCTCAAGTCGATCGGCGACATCGAAGCAGTAGCAGGTAGGACAGACCATCGAACACGCGCCACAGGACAGACATGCGTCGCCGATCTCATCCCAGATCGGACTATCGAACTTGGCGTCCAACAGCACGGGGAGCTGCGTCGTGTCGACATTGTTGTTGAAACCCTGCTTGAACCTGTGAACGACCCGCTGGAACTCCCTGGTGTCCTCGTCGCTCACCGCACGATTCGCCACATGGCGATCGAGGATCTCAGCGCCTTTGACCGTTCGTAACGAGGCATAGTAGCGATCACCGAGATCGGTCAGGAAGATATCGAAGCCCCAGTGGACCTCATCCGTATTCCAAACGTTGCAGAAACATGTCTCAGTGGGCATGCACGACATCCCCACGATGAGAGTGTTCTCGCGACGCGCCTTGTAGTACGGATCGACGTAGCCTTCCAAGAACACGTTGTCCATCAATAGCAACGCGTTGATGTCGCACGGATGCAGACCGAAGAGCACGCGCGGTGGCGCGAACACCTCGTCGTCGACGACCTCTTCATCCGCTCGGCAGAAACGCATGATCGTCTCCTTGGGCGGCAGGAACCACTTCTTGGGCGGGAGAAGTGTCGTATCGTAGTCGAGTCGGACCTGTGCGGGATCCGAGATCGGCGCAAAAACGAACCGCCCATCCTTCTCGACCGGGCCGACGACCTCATACTCAGACGACAGTCCGGCGATGAGGTCCGGCAGGCGCTCCTTGTCGATCACACGAAAGAACATCGAGGCCCCCTCACACGAATGGTGACAACTGAAAGACCATCGGACTCTAGCCGAAGAAGATCGCTATCTCCCGCTCGGCGCTTTCAGGAGAGTCCGAACCGTGAACGATGTTCGCATCCAGTGTCAGACCGAAGTCACCGCGGATCGTGCCGGGCGCAGACTCGGCGGGATCAGTTGCGCCCATAAGCTTACGGACGACCGGGACCGCCGAGGGGCCGGACAGAACGATCTTCACGACCGGCCCGGAGGTGATGTACTCGACGAGCCCTGTATAGAAGGGCCTGCCTTCATGCTCCGCATAGTTGGCAGCGGCCTGTTCAGGGGTGACCATGCCGTACTCCATGCGCTCGATGGTGAGGCCCACGGCCTCAAAACGGGCGATGATGCGGCCCGCAAGGCCACGCGCGACGGCATCTGGCTTGATCATCACATATGTCTGCTGGATCACGCGCTCTCCTTCAATGGGGCAAAACAACCTTGTGTCATATAGCAACAAAGTTACGTCGCGCGCAACCCCATACCTGCTTGGAGTTGCTACGAACGGCCGCGCGCGGATACCTGGACACGAATCTGTGCTACGAACCCCCACCTGTGGAACGCCAATCATTCGTGATCCCGTTGATCTTCCAGCCGACACCCTCGCGAACCATCATTATCTGGTATGTGAGCGGCGCTCCCGTCTCAAGCATGATGGTGACTTCGACCTTCGACGATTTCGCGGAACGCTCGATCGCGCCGATCTCGTACGACGCGAAATCGACCGGTAGGTTGCCCATCTCCTTCTCCACGTCCGCGGTGGGAACCGCGACCCAGAACTCGGAAACGCTCGAGCCCGCACTGTACCCGTCGAGCACACTGCTCACCGTCATCGATTGAGTCGGGTAGCCGATACCGCTCAGCCATGCGAACGCCAGTCCTCCGAGCACGATAACGGCTACCGCGACCCAGACTGCGGCGGTGACCCAGACGTTACGGGCGCTCTGCCGTTCGACGCGCTCGCGCTTCCGGGTCTCCCTGTCGGCAACCTTCATGTCGCCGTCCGTCCTCGTGAAGAACTCGCTCTCGGACTCGTCGAGTTCCTCACTCCGATCGCGCTTGGGTGTCATACCCAGCGGCGGAAGTTCACCTGTACGCCAACCCTCCACGAGCTCCGGCGCATCAAGCGCGTCCTTGCCTGCCTCATAGGCCGCGACCGCGGCAGCCGGCAGGACATAAGCGAACTCGCCTTGTGCACGCTCGAACGCGCGCACGGCGTTCTCGTGCATACCCAGCGCAATATACGCCATGCCGAGGTTCGCCAACGCCTTCCCGCGCCCTGCGTATCGCTCTACGTCCACTGCGGCACGATAGGCCTCCACGGCGTCCTGCGGACGGCCGAGCTTCATGAAGGCGAGCCCAAGGTTGTTGAGCGCCTTGCCGGGGTCGGGGTTAGCATCATCAAACGCCGCCATCCGATACGACTCAGCAGCATCCTCCGTGCGACCCATCTCGAACAACACGCCTGCCATGCCCTGCAGCGCTTTGTAACGTGTCTTGTATCCCGGATCATCAAGCGCCGCCCGGTACGCATCCACGGCCTCCTTGTAGCGCTTGGCTACAACCAAAGCGGCGCCAAGGTTGGCGTGCACCGTCGAACGGCGTTCGTAGGACGCATCGTTAAGAGCTTTGGTGTAGACCGCTATGGCATCATCGAAACGCTTGAGCCGCATGAGTGCGTTGCCCGCCTGATGATACGCGGGTCCATCTTCCTTGCCGTTCGTCGCACCAAGGAACTCCCTGGCGGCGACACGGAAATCGCCGGATCCGTACGCCTCTAAGCCTTGCTGGAACCTCGCGTCGTCCACAACATCCCCTGTCTCGGCTACTGCCGTTGTTCGATGACGACGGACTCGATGGCGTCTCCCGCTCCAATGGAGCGGACAACATCCATACCCTCTACGACCTGACCGAACACAGTGTACTGACCATCGAGGAACGGCTGGGGTCCAAGACAGATATAGAACTGCGATCCGGCCGAGTCGACATGCTGCGAGCGCGCCATCGCGAGTGTGCCCTCGACGTGCGGCCTATCGTTGAACTCCGCGGCGATACTGAAACCGGGACCACCGGTCCCAAGTGCGGGATCTGATGGCGAATGGATGCTCGCCTTCTGACGGCGTACGATCTCGGCTACCTCATCCTCACTTAGAGGCTTGGTCAGGGGGTCACCGCCCTGTACGACGAAGTTCGGTTCCACCCGATGGAACTTGATCCCGTCATAGAAGCCGTCCGTCGCAAGTTCAACAAAGGTGGCCACGGTGTTGGGAGCGTCCTCAGCGAAGAAGGCGAGCTTGACCACACCCTTCGATGTCGTGACGAAAGCTATCTCCATCCCGGTGACTTCGACCTTTGATGTGTGCATCGGCCCCTCCTTGGGGAGTGTCATGCCCGTCATGGTCCGTCCCATTCTACCAATGCGACAACCTCCGGGTAACCCGACTGCACCGCCCGTCCGATGATCCTTTGCTTAAGCGCGTATATGCTATGTTTGCTTTGCCTGTTTTCACGTCATGACCGTTCGTAGCATCAACTGGACTGTCGTGTGACCACACGGAGTCCGCCGCGGACGCCGGATACGACGACCGTGGTCATTCACTTTCGTCAGCTTGTGAGCCACAGGAGGCGATGCGCATGGGAGCGCCGAGCACAGACAAGGTCCGAAACGTCGTATTGGTGGGCCATGGGGGCGCGGGGAAGACTTCCCTTGCCGAGGCGATGCTCTACATGGCCGGAGAGACGAAGCGCCTCGGCAGCATCGATGACGGCCATTCTTCGCTGGACTACGACAGCGAAGAGATCAAGCGCAAGATGACCGTCAACCTCTCACTCGCCCCCTTTGTGTTCAAAGACATCAAGGTCAATATCATCGACACCCCGGGCTACGCGGACTTCATCGGCGATGCCATCGCCGGAATGGAAGCCGCTGAGATGGCTCTTTTCGTGGTCGATGCCGTCTCCGGTCCTCAGGTACAGACTGCACGGCTCTGGGACGTAGCCGCGGACATGGGGATCGCCCGCACCGTTTTCATCAATCGCCTCGATAAAGACAACGCGGATTTCGAGGCAGCCATGCATGCGCTTGACACGGCATTCGGGCATCGCGTGGGCGCCGTCCAGATCCCGATCGGGAAAGAAGCGAGCTTCAAGGGCGTCATCGATATCATCCGCATGAAAGCGTATGTACATGGTGAGGGTGATGACGTCGACGTCATCGATATCCCGGCAGAGTATGCCGATGCAGCCGAGGAGTGGCGAGAGAAGCTGCTTGAACTCGTGGCAGAAGCAGACGATGAACTCATGGAGAAGTATCTCGAGGGAGAGAAACTGACCCAGGAAGACCTCGAACGTCTTCTGGGTCTGGCCATAGCGCAGGGCATCTTCATTCCCGTCTTCATCGGCTCGGCTACCAAACTCATCGGGGTCCGCGATCTCATGGAAGAGATCGTCTCGTTCTTCCCCGAACCGACAGCGCACGGCCCGCTCTCCACCACCGACGGCAGCGACGTGCACATCAGCGTAGACGGCGCCACTACCGTGTTCACCTTCAAGAGTATGTCCGACCCCTACGTCGGACGCCTTTCGTTCGTCAAGGTCGTCGCCGGCACGCTCAAGCCCAACACCGACCTCATCAACTCGAGGACCGGCAAAAAAGAACGCATTGCACACGTCTTCAAAGCACTCGGCAAGGAGACCACCGACATCGAAGCGGCGCCGGCAGGCGACATCGCCGTCCTCGCCAAGCTGAACGACACGCTCACGAACGACACGCTTTCCGCTGACGGGAACACGGTCTTCGCTCCCATACCGGTTCCCAAGCCACAGTACCCCGTCGCGATCATCGCCAAGACGAAGGCCGATGAGGACAAACTCGGCACCGCACTCAAATCCATCGTGGATGAAGACCCGCTACTCGTGCTTCGCCGAGACGAGGAAACGCACCAGACAGTGCTATCCGCAGTGGGAGACACCTCCATCGATGTCGTCCTCTCGCGACTCCACGAGCGGTTCCATGTCGAGGCTGAACTTGAAGACCTTCGAATCCCCTACCGTGAGACCGTCCGCAAGACCGCAACCGCGCAAGGCCGCCACAAGAAACAGACCGGTGGCAGCGGACAATTCGGTGACTGCTGGCTTCGCCTCGAACCCAACCCCGGAAAGGGCTATGAGTTCCTGGATGAGATCGTGGGTGGTCGCATCCCGCGACAGTTCATCCCGGCGGTCGACAAGGGCATCCAAGAGACCATGACCCACGGCGTGCTCGCAGGCTACCCTGTCGTCGATGTGAAAGTGGCCGTCTACGACGGCTCCTACCATGCGGTCGACTCCAGCGAGATGGCGTTCAAGAACGCAGCGCGCATTGGCTTCAAGGCGGCTGCCGAGAAGGCCGACATAGTCCTCCTAGAACCGATCGCCACCCTCGAGATCACCATACCCGACGACTACGCGGGCGCCGTCATGGGCGATATCTCCTCGATCCGTGGTCGCGTCTTGGGCATGGACGCACCTCGTCCCGGCGTTCAGACGATCAAGGCCCAGGCGCCCTACGCCGAGGTGACTCATTACTCACCGCACCTGCGTTCTATCACCAGTGGCACCGGCAGCTACACGATCACGATAGACAGCTACGAACAGGTGCCCGGTGATCACGCCAAGAAGATCATCGAGGAATACGAGAAGGCGCGAGCCGAAGGCCGCTAGTGTCGCGTAACCGACGCGTCTTGACGGTTGGCCTTACGTAGGATCGTATCCGCATCCTTCGTCCAGTTGAAAGGCTCACAGCGCTCGTTCCAGGCGTTGATGAACCGTCGAATCGCAGCGATGAGATCGGCGACGC
>JAUSOQ010000045.1 GCA_030655755.1 Coriobacteriia bacterium | reverse complement strand
TCCATAATCTGATTGGTTACACCCGCGCCACCGCCCGCCGCGTTTGTGCGGATATTAAACTCCAACACCCCCGCGTTGGTCGTCACCGATGATGCGCTTGAACTTTCGGTTACTGTCGCACCCGTGATCGTGCCGAGGTATTGCTCCGGCGTATTGCTGACGACGGTAAACGCCAACACACCGCCATTGGTTGTAACACCAGTTGCCGCACCGTCAGTTATCGTTGCCCCAGTAATTGTGCCGAGGTAAGTCTCCACGTAAAGCGGTGTGCCGGTGGCATACCCAGCTTTTTCGTTCTCCCACACCGGGTCGCTCTCCACATACACGGGTGTGCCGGTGGCCGCGTCCGTAATCCCATACCCCGCCACGGTTGTCGGAGTAGCTGTTATGGTGCTCCATGCCTGATTATGTTCCAAAGGTGTGCGGGCATCGGTCAGGGCCGGGTCATTGGTCAACACGGCGTCAGTGATGCCATACCCCGCCACGGTCGTCGGTGTGCTCGTGATCGTCGTCCAGCCCTGATCGTGCGCCAGGGGCGTCCGGGCATCCGTCAAGGCCGGATCGCTGGTATAAACCACCGTGTTGCTCACTCCGGCCCAGATGGGATCGGACTCGGTTGTCAAAAACGGCACGTCATTGTTGTAGTCAGACAAGTTCGTTGACGTGCCATCCGCGCCAGGTTGCAAGGAGGATGCCGCCAGTGCCACTGTACTCGTCAAGTCCAGTTGGTTAGCCAGCGTGCCGGATATGTTGCCCCAGACGGCGTTGGTATCAAAATACTCCGTGATATAGCCGGGGTCGTTATTGTAATCCGACAGATTCGTTGACGTGCCATCCGCGCCGGGTTGCAATGCGCTATCCGCCAAATCCCCTTGTGCCTTCGTAGCCGTGTTGGTCAACAGGTTTTGATAGCCGGCGTCAACATGGTCAACCTTGCCAGTCTCCACGACGCTCAACCTGCTATCAATCCCCGCAACCGTGCCAGTCCCGGCCTTGGTGTCAAGCAATAGGTCGGCGGCGGTCCGCGTGTAATAGTCACCCGTATCCTCGAGGCTCATGTTGCCGAGGCCGTGGACGTTCGTTCCCTCAAATCCGGTGTGTGTGTCCAGGTTGGTCTGGACAGCCCCAGCCGAACCTGCAGAGTCAAAGGCGGTCGCGTCTTCAATAGCGGCAGTCCCAAGACCGTGTACATTCGTTCCCTCTAATCCGGTATGCGTGTCAAGGTTGGTTT
>JAUSOQ010000038.1 GCA_030655755.1 Coriobacteriia bacterium | reverse complement strand
CAGCAGGCGCCTGATCGCCTCGGGGGTGTTGGGGATCACCCGCTCGTCGACCTCTGTGGTGCCCGGGCGCAGCACCGCCACAGCGATCGAGTCCTTGTGCACGTCGAGTCCGATGTGTGTAATCTGGTTCATGGCCGGTCCCTCCGTTTGTCGGCGCCCCGGGGCTCATTCCTCGGGGACGATCCACGTATACACCGGATTGGGCCGGCCATCTCATAGTGACTAGGCATAGCAGAGGGGGGCGCAATCACAGTGGATGCAAGCGCGGACAACACCGCTCGCACAGCCATCCGCGAGTCGCTTCGTGCCTCGCTGGATTCGACGATCGAGATGCGAATCGATCGGTACCTCGAGGTCGGACACCAAGGAATCGTGCCCGGTCACCATTTCGCGTCAGCATCCTCAGAGTGCATCAACCTCTACCGTGACGGCTATCTACTCAGCGTCGTGATGGTGTACAGAGACGCGCTCCCTCGGTGGGTCCGCCACAACGGGTATCGCAATGGGCTGTTGGGGTACCAACACTCCAACGGGTAGGAATCGACTGCCCACTCGTCCATGCTCATGAACACAGCGGCTTGGCTGTGCCGAGAGGGGAACGAATGGGATTGCTGAGTTGGATCATCGTCGGCGGACTCGCAGGTCTGCTGGCTCAGTCTCTGATGGGTGATGGGCGCTCGGGTTGTCTGATGGCGATCCTTCTCGGCGTCGTGGGTGCTTTCATCGGCGGCTTCGTGATGAGCTTTTTCGGATACGGCGGCGTCAGTGGCTTGAACGTCTGGTCGATTGTGGTGGCGACCGTTGGCGCGGTTCTTCTTCTCGCAATCGCACGCGCGCTTCGTCGCTGAGCACAGCGACCCATCAGTGAGGCTCGAAGGGTTCAGCCCGCCGACTCAAGACCAAGGGAGTAACCATGCACAGCGTGAGCAGAGGTTCGACCGATCATCGCAGCCAGGTCCATACCGAGGTTCGCGCGCCCGCCGAAGCCGTGATATCGCGCGTGGTGTGGTTCATCTTCGGCTTCATCGAGATACTCATCGCCATCCGCTTCGTCCTCAAGATGTTCGGCGCCAACAGCGCGGCCGGATTCGCGAAGTTGGTGTACGGGGTGTCTGATATCCTCATGGCTCCGTTCAGCACGCTCTTCAGCACCCAGCGTGTGGAGGGGGCTGTCTTCGAGTGGAGTGCACTTGTCGCCATCGCGATCTACGCACTGATCGCGTGGGGCATCGTCGCTCTGATTCGCGCCGTGGTGCCGCGTGAACACGCTCAGACCGTCGAACGCGTCGAAACGGACCAAGACGTCAACACCCCGCGGGGTTAGCGCCCAAATCGTGATTGGCCTGGATAGGCGCACGCTGTGTTTCTCGGATGAGCTGACTCGTGAGTTCAAGTTTGAGTTGCACCACTTGATCCTGCTGCGCTCTCGCGGCGTCTTGTAGCCCAGGAGCGGGCGCGCGAATTGCGGTGGTGATCTCGGGGCGCTCGGAGGAATATCGACGCCCGCCTGGCATGGCCGCACATGAGTGATGCTCGAGAGATTCGGCCCCCCGACTCAAGAAATAGGGAGTATAATCGCGTTGCCGAACATGAGTAGAGGCTCGACGGATCATCGCAGTCAGGTTAATACCAAGGTTCGCCCTGATCGTGATCGAGTTCGGCAGTTTGGGCCGCGCGCGCGGGCGTGGTTGTGTGTGCACATACGGA
Organism: Coriobacteriia bacterium; assembly: GCA_030655755.1. Taxonomy (GTDB): domain Bacteria; phylum Actinomycetota; class Coriobacteriia; order Anaerosomatales; family Anaerosomataceae; genus UBA2279. The sequence goes on along the minus strand of JAUSOQ010000038.1, from coordinate 71,885 downwards.
ACACATACAGAAGGGGGCCCCTGTCCATGAATACGACCTTCAGGATAGGTCCGTTCCATTTCTTGCGATGATGGTTCTGGCGCTGGTAGCTGTTCCCCCCGCAACCGCCATGGCGGCCGAACCTACTGTGAACCTTGGCACGACCGCCGACTTCGCCATCTTGGCCGGTACGACGATCACGAACACAGGATCGACCACGATCACCGGCGACGTTGGTCTGTACCCCGGCTCAGCTTTTGTCGATACGGGCGTGACGCTGATCGGGGCGCGGCACATCGCCGACGCCACAGCGATCCAGGCGAAAACCGACTTGGTCACTGCGTACAATGACGCCGCAGGCAGGTCGGTCAGCAGCACCGCCCCCGTGGATCTCGGCGGAAGCATACTTACTCCCGGCGTCTACAGCTCGGGCGGCGTCTTCTCGATCACCGGCACCCTCACCCTCGATGCCCAGGGCGATCCCGACGCTGTCTTCATCTTCCAGAGCACCGCGACACTGATCACCGATTCTGGGAGCGCCGTCGAACTGATCAACGGTGCACGGTTCTGCCGGGTGTTCTGGGTCGTTCCGAGTTCCGCGACATTGGGCACGGACTCGGCGTTCGTGGGGCACATCTTCGCGTTGACCGACATACACGCGCAGACCGGTGCCACGGTTGAGGGGCAGTTGCTCGCGCGCAACGGCGAAGTCACTCTTCAGTCAAACGTGATCACCAACGAGATCTGCGCAGCCACACGGGTCATCAACATCAACAAGACGGCATCGCCGACCTCGCTCCCTGCCGGGGGCGGCTCGGTCACGTACACCTACACGGTGACAAACCCGGGGACCGTCGAGTTCAGCAACGTGACGGTCACAGATGACATGGTCAGTCCCGTGACCTATGTCTCTGGGGACACGAACGGTGACGAGATCCTTCAACCAGGTGAGACGTGGATATACACGGCCACGGTCAGGCTCACGAAGACGACGACCAACGTTGCCACGGTCACGGGAACTGGAGCCGGGGTCGTGACGACCGATACCGCGACGACCACAGTGGCCGCTGGTGGGCTGCTCCCGAACACGGCTACGCCGTGGTACAGCCTTCTGCTGGCTGGCGTCGTGCTGGTGCTGCTTGGAGTAGCGGTTCGGGTCGCCAACAGGATTCATGGATAGGCCGAGACTCTGGCGCGACAGGCGTTTCTTCGTTAACAGTGTGTCCTTGGTGCTCGTGGTCCTGGGAATCGCAGTGTCCGCGTGGGCACTTGCGAATGTTGTCGCGGGTTCCTCACCCGTCATCAGATCGACTACGCCCGTGGGAACGGTGATCAGGGCGTCGATTCCGACGGTGTCCGCCGACGCATCAAGCGCAGCGGGTCCCGAGCAGATTGTCTATCCAATCGATCCTGCGACGGGTGAGATTCTCGGAACTCTCACGATCCCTGCCCTCCAGCAGTCGTTCCCCGTCATCGAGGGCACTGGCACCAAGGAGCTGGAGAGGGGTGTCGGGCACCTCGTGCAGACCGCGATGCCCGGTGAGGCGGACAACTGCGTCATCTCTGGACACCGCGACACGGTATTCTCCAAACTCGGTATGCTGAAAAAGGGCGACCTGTTGATCATGGAGACGGCGACCGGGACATACACCTACGAGATCAGTCGCATCCGCATCGTTCACAAGGACGATCGGACGGTCGTCGTGCCCGCCGATCACGCTGTCCTGTCGGTCAGCACCTGCTATCCATTCAACTACGTCGGCAGCGCGCCGGACAGGTACGTGCTTGTCGCGAACCTGGTGGCGAGCTGGTAGAAGGCCCAACTCATGAGATTATGGCCGATGGACGTCAGCGAGATCTCACCCGCCAAGAGCAATTCGCTTGGACGTGTGTTGAGTCGAAGCAGGAAGATCAAAGAGGCCATCAAGCAGGCTGCAGTCAGACTCACCTCGGCAACTGCAGTTCTGAAGCATGGGAAGAGGACGAACAGTCCTGTTCACACTGTCGAGGAGACCATCGCTCAGTACGAAGATGTCGAGAACGAAATGGCGAGAGCCGCTGACGATCTGAGCCAGGCCAACACCGCACTTGCCGTCGAAGTGGCGGAACGAGTCGACATTGAATCCGAACTCGCCGACGTGAAGACCGATCTAGCCGAAACGCGCGACAAGCTGTCGGAATCCCAAACCAAGGAGTATGAAGCACGACAACGCGCGCTTCATGACACACTCACGGGTCTTCCGAATCGGGCGCTATTCGACCAAGGTCTCGACCATGGGCTGATTCAAGCTCGTCGGCACGGCTGGGGCCTTGCCGTCCTTTTCATTGATATCGACGATTTCAAGAGCATCAACGACTCGTATGGTCATGGTGTGGGTGACGATGTGCTACTCACGGTGGCGAACCGCTTGCGATCTTTCGTCCGCGCAGAGGACATGGTCAGCCGCTGGGGAGGCGACGAGTATGTGTGCCTGTTGTTGGAGGTCAGACAAGAAGCTGAAGTCACCCGCCTTGCAGAGAAGATGATCGGTCGGATTGCCGAGGCCTTCGAATCCAGTGGGACAGTTCTTTCTATAGGATGCAGTATCGGTATTGCCGTGTATCCCGCAGATGGAGAAACGGCTGACATCCTCTTGAAGAATGCTGATACGGCAATGTATAGAGCCAAAGGAGCAGAGAGGAAAGTCGTGCTGTTCCGCGACACCAAGCAGGGGTAACGGCCCAGATCGTGATTGGTCTGGATAGGCGCACGCTGTGTTTCTCGGATGAGCTGACTGCTAACCATGAGATCGAGCGGCCAACGCTGCGCGTTGCCGCTCATCTCAAACATGTTGGGCGGCGGAGGTGTTCTCCGCTGTACTGGAACGCCCCGGGTTTCACGTCGCAGTACTGGCCGTGATATCGGTCGTGTTGATCGCGGCGTCGGTCGTGCTCTTCCAGAGACGGGACCTTCGGCAGGGAGGCTGACCCGCCTTGCAAGGATGTGATGCTTAGGGGTGCGCTCACGGGCGTACCCCTAGCGCTTCTCCATCCACACGAGTGTGAGCTCAGAAGTACTGCGCATGTCCGTACGAGCGATGCATATGCCGCTCCTTCAGGCAGATGCGTGTGAATCGCGAGATCTCGATGCTGTGTTGCAGGGCCGAAGCGAAGGCGTAGTGGCCGGGGCGCTTACGCGGTCTCGTCGAGCCGGTGCGATGCATGCTGCGATCGACCTCCCGTTCTGCGAGCGATTGGCTGCACTTCGGGTGTGCCAAAACGCCCGCGACAGGTGCCACGGGCGTAAAGATACCGGGAGAAAGGGTGAGTGAGGGGAGTGCACCGGCGCTGCGAGCGCCTCGCCGGTCTCGACGGACGATGTGTGTCCGAGAGGTTCCCATCAGCACCATAGTAGCGCGCAGAGGACTTCGCGTCACCCTTCGTCGCCGATAGGCGGTGGCCCTTCTGACATACCACAGGCGGCGTAGACGTCCCGCTCTGTCTGCTCCAGTGCCGTGAGATCGAGGTCGACGCCCAGGGCCTTCGCGCGCTCGGCGGTGGTGAGCGCCACGGTCACGGCGTTGCAGAGTGTGATGTCGACCTGACGTGCCGAGGGCTTGTAGAGCGCCTCGAGCGTCCCATCCGGGTGTGCTTTCGCATAGCTTGTGCTGCTTGAGATGTTGCCGTGCGCGCGGTCGGAGAGTACCGGGTAGACGTACTCGAGATACTCGGCGATGCCGGGTGTTGCGCGGTCGGCGCGTTCGGCCATCGCGAACAGTGACAGGCGCGTCCACCTCGAGAACTTCGCTCGCTCGGGCACCGGCGCAGGAACCGTATCGGGGACGTCTTCTTGCAATATCGCGAGCAGGTCGGTTTCGCTCGCCAGGCGTGGGTTCTCAAAGCTCAGCCAGTCTTTGGCGAGCTTGTCGGGTTTGGTGGAGATGTACCCGAGAGTGACTGCGTCCTCGACCATGTTGCGCAGCAGCGTCTGGGCCTCCACCGCGTAGCCGGCCGCGCACAGCAGCTGGACCGCTTTGAGGTTGCGCGTGCTGCGGATCGCGAACAGCGAGCCGACGAACGCGGGGACCGTACGATCGAACTCGAGGCCGGCATCGAGCCAGCCGAACATGACATCGACGGCGGACTGTCCTGCCGCAAGCAGTTCGTCGAAGCGCTCTTCGGAGCGCTCGTCAGCTCCCAGTCTCACGTCGTGACCTCCACACGCGCCTGTGGATCAAGCGGATTCGTACGGACAGCAAGCGAGAACAGGTACGGGTAGGAGTCCTTGAGGTGCTCCAGGTGTTCCACCCACTCGACGGCGAGAGCCGCCATCGCGCGCTTTATGTCGCCGGAGAGGTGGGCCAGGTCAGATGGCGGGAGTTCGCTGAGATCGGTGCGGTGTTCGAGTTCCTCGGCAAGATGGAAGACCGCCCACAGCGAATCGGTGAACGTTTCGTGTTCGAGCAGGTTCGGGTTCTCCAGCAAGCGGAGCAAGAAGTCTCGCCGGGACACCAGGAAGTCGCGCAGTCCCGCGAGGTCACCTCGGCCGGCATCGATCCTGAAGTCATACGAGCGAAGCTCGCCTACGGCGCTGGTGAACTCCTTGTGCGTCCAGCTCGGTTTCACAATGAGGTCGTCTCTGACGCCTTCGACGTTCTCACTAAACGTCGCCAATCTGCCGAGAAGCCCGGTCCCGACCTCCGAGAAGAATGCGCCTATCACCATGTTGAGCTTGTAGAGCATCTCGCGCTTGGAGCGGCTCTCCAGCAGTTCGTGGAGCACCATCGTGACGAGCAACACCTCGAGCGGCAGGAACGCGATGTCGTGTACCGTGTAGATCGCGATGTGATGGAAGTCGTGGAAGATCAGATAGTGGACGAGGTAGAGGACGGCCGAGCTGGCGACAAGGATGGCGCCGAGCCTGAACCGCCAGCTCTTGAGCAGTTTCACGAAGTTGCCCCTTCCTGATCGGTCGCCAGTGATGATGTCGTGGCTGAGGCAATCATACCCGAGGCAGGGTATAGACCCGCTAGGACTTGATACGAACCCGGAGGTGCACTATGCGTTCCCGTAATCGCATGCTGCTTCCGCTGCTCGCCCTGATGCTGGCGGTGGCGGCTCTTTCAGGGTGTGGCAGCGATACGACGACCACTATCGAACCACTTCCCAACGAGGGCGAGATCGGCCGGCAGATACTCGACGGCGAGGCGTTGGTCGCCGAGCGGTGCATCGTCTGTCACGATCTTCAGCGGGTCGATGAGACGAGCTACGACGCAGTCGGTTGGGAGGCTACCGTAGAGCGCATGGCCGATAAGGGCGCGCAGTTGACCGAGGACGAGAAGAGCGCCGTTGTCGAGTACCTGTCGAACCGCTGAGCTGGGTGGTTTGCACTTGTGCGCGTTGGGCGGCATAATCGGCGACGCACTTGATACCCCACAAAGGAGACGCGATGACGACCGGCATCGCCGATCGCGTTGCTGACGACGAGATCGTTCACCAGCTGTTCGACCTGCCCCTGACTCGCCTGAACGTGGGTGTGTTCGGCGACGGTCCGCCCGTCATCATCGTGCCGGCGACGATCTCTCTGATCGACGACTGGGAGCCGCTCATCCGGTTCGTCGGTCAGCGCTATCGCGTTCACTTCTTCGAACTACCCGGCCACGGTGGCAGCGAGCCGTTTAAGCAGCCGTTCTCGAGTACTCTGGTGGCCGAGACGGTCGGACAACTCGCCGACGCGATCGGCGCCGAACGCTTCTCGCTCCTCGGCTTCTCGTTCGGTGGCGCTCTCACCATGCGCGCGCTTCAGTTGCACGCCGACCGAATCGACCGCGTGTGTCTTCTGGCGCCGTTCGTGGGTAACGAGTGTCTGAGACACTCTCGGGTGAAGCTGCTCGCCCTGCAGGCGGCGCTGTTCACCGTGCGCTCTCGGGCCGCCCGACAGGGCTTGGCGAGCGCATTGCGCTCGCGCAGGGGGACCGCAGCGCTCGCGTGGTTCATGAAGACCGTCGGTAAGTTCGAGACCTCGGCGGACCTGAGCCGCAGACTTGAAAGCTTCACCCTGCAGTCGTTGGATGCGCTCATCGCACAGGTCGACGAGATCCTCACCATTCCTGGCAGCGAACTCGCCGGGCCCTACGACGTGCCGTGTCTGTTCGGCATGTCGGTGAACGATCCGCTGCTCGACTTCGGTGTGAGTGAGCGCTTCGTGCGTGGCAACTTCACGAACCTCACCGTGGATAGTTGGACGATGCCGTGGCATGCGGCGCCCGAGCCGTACTCGGTTGAAGACTACGAGCGGGACTATCACATCCTGCTCGAATGGCAGTGACGGTTGACCCCGGGGTAAGTACCTCAAGGTAGCCGAGGGAAGGGGTATCTCATGACCGAGCAAGAACAGCATGAACATGTCGCCAACGTCACACTCGAAGGGCTTGAGGCGGGCGATACGAGCATCGAGACGAGCGCGATCGGTTCGATCAGCGGCCGTGACGTCACGGTCTCGCTCTCCGCTGTCGGCGGAGTGAGTGCGAGTGGCGGTGTACGTGTGGAGCGCGCAGGCATCGGTGGCATCTTCACCACCGGTGACGTCGAGCTCGAGCAGGCGGGTGCCGGGGCGATCTTCGTGGAGGGCGACGCCCATATCTCGAATGGCGGTTCCCAGTGGATGCTCGCTGCGGGCGACATCAGCGTTCAGACCGGTGGTGCGGCGGCGATCGTTGCGCGCAGTGTGAGCATCAAAGAAGGCTGGGTCGGTATCGTCGCTTCACCGCATGCTGAGATCGCGGAAGGCGTGCACGTCGTCCTCGACCCCAAGGGCGCCGCGATCTTCGGTGCGGCTCTCGGCAGCCTGTTGGCTCTCGGCATCGCGCTAGCGATGTCCTGGCGTTCTCGCTGGGAGTGCGAGTAGGAGGCACGGCGGGCACGTGCTTTCGCCCGCTCAGGGCGGACGGCTCGATCTGGGGCTTTGGGCGGGACTCGTGACCTCGTTGGTGAGATGAGTGACACAGCATCCAGGTTGTTGTGGACACAGGCGCGGGTCGCTGGTAACATTCCGCGTGCTGTCTGCGAAAGCGGACGCACCCTCGGGGGTGTAGCTCAGCTGGTTAGAGCGCCGGCCTGTCAAGCCGGAGGTCGCGGGTTCGAGCCCCGTCACTCCCGCCATAGAACTCACGTAGGGCCGCCTTTGGGCGGCCCTTCTGCTTTGCCGTGCGTGGCGAGACCTCGACATGAGCGAGGGATCTCCGGCCCCGTCGTTGATTCCACGCACAGTTGTAACGATTGTTACGCAATGGGGAATGACCTACAGGTACGCCAGCACTTCGATTAACCACTTGATCGTTGGCCGCCGCCAGGAGTGCGTCGGCCGAGAGGAGGTCTCTATGAGACTAGTAGTCCGTTCCTGAACAACGGTTACACATCAGACCAACCCCAGATCGAACTTGTTCCAGCGGAACACGACGGGTGAGTCGTTGAACTCGTCGATGCCTTGCAGGATGCGTGCTTTCAGCTCTTCGATCGAGTCAACACGGATGTGGCGCAGAAACGTCCTGGCCATCTTGGAGAACACGCACTCGATGAGGTTGAGCCAGGAGCCGTGCTTGGGGGTGTGAACGTATTCGAATCTCCCCGGCCGAGTACCGAGATAGGCCATCGTCTCCTTGGAGATGTGGGCCGAGTGGTTGTCCAGCACCACGCGGATGGTCGCGTCTGGCGGGTAGTACTCGTCGAGCCGCTTGAGCAGTCCGATGAACTCCACGCTGCGATGACGGTCCTCCACGTTGGCGAAGATGTGGCCCGAGTGCAGGTCGATACCGGCCAGGATCGAGACCGTGCCATGCCGGACGTATTCATAGTCGCGCCCGACGGCGGAGTGGAGTGATGAGGAGGAGAATGTAGGTTTGCCCGGTTCTAGGGCGATAAAATCTATAAAGATATAGATTTATGAGATGATACTAAGCTATAATCTACATGTACTAAGATTTATAACTCGCTGATAGGGATCGCTGGAACATGGTCACGCACGTGCGAATAGGCCGGGTCGCCCAGGCGCTCGGATTCTCTGTCTCCAAAGTCCGGGAGCTGGCGAACGCCGGCGTCATACCGTCCGAGCGGACCGATGGAGGACATCGGCTCTTCGATCTCGATGCCGTCGAGGCGTCTCTGGACTCGCTGGGGTCACCATCGCTCACTCTCACCGTGCCACTCGCAGGGCTGGCCGAACATGAGGTCTGGAGGGACGTGGCTTCTCGTCTTGGACTCGAGGTCTCCGCACCCGTCGTCCACATCGTCGAGTATGCATTCGTGGAGATGCTCAACAATGCGATCGATCACTCAGGGGGAACGTCGGCGGGAGTGCACTTCTGGGTAGCGGATGGACAGCTCGCGTTCGAGGTGTCCGACGATGGTGTGGGAGCATTCGCTCGACTTCGCTTAGAACTTGGTCTTCCGGATACGCTCTCGGCGATCCAGGAACTCTCGAAGGGCAAGCGCACCACCGATCCGGCGAGACACAGCGGCCAGGGGATCTTTTTCACGTCCAAGGCCGTTGACCGGTTCGAACTCGCTGCGAATGGCTGGTGCTGGGTCGTCGACAACGTCATCGCCGACCAGAGCGTCGAGCGAGACCGTGACAGGGCTGGGACCAAGGTCAGGTGCTCCATTGCCGATTGCAGCACTCGCACGATGGCACAGGTGTTCGGTGAGTTCACGCATGGTCTAGACTTCGACAGGAGTCGTCCTGTAGTGAAGTTGTTGACCTACGGCACTCGACTCGTCTCCAGGAGTGAAGCCAAGCTCCTGCTCGAGGGACTGGATCAGTTCGCGGAGGTCGATGTCGACTTCGACGGTGTGGAGTCCGTTGGTCAGGGCTTCGTCGACGAGATGTTCCGCGTGTGGGCTGCAAGCCACCCCGTCACCGCGCTTCGGCCGGTCAACATGAACGAAGCCGTGCGCTTCATGGTCGAGCGCGGTCTGCCCGGAGTGAGATGACGGATGTCCAGATGGCGACTGGAGGGACATGTACAATCGTCCGGACAGTCTTGAGGTAGGGAGTAATCGATGACGATGAAGGTCATCACGGGTAACGAAGCAGCCGCCATCGCGACAAAGCTCGCACGCGTGCAGGTCATCGCCGCATACCCCATCACGCCGCAGTCGCCCGTCGTCGAGACGCTCTCGGCGTGGGTAGAGTCCGGCGAGTTGCCCGCCGAGTTCGTCACCGTCGAGTCCGAGCACTCGGCGCTCACCGTCTGCATCACCGCGTCCACTGTGGGTGCGCGCGTCTTCACCGCCACGTCCGCCAACGGCCTCGCCTACATGACCGAGCAGGTCTGGTGGGCCGCCGTGCGCGCCTCCCCATCGTGATGTGCATCGCCAACCGTGCCATGGCCGCGCCGTGGAACGTGCTGAACGACCAGCAGGACTCGATGAGCGTGCGCGACGCCGGTTGGGTGCAACTTTACTGCCGCAACAACCAGGAGATATTGGACACCACGGTGCAGGCGTACCGCATCGCCGAGCGGCTCAACGTCCCGGTGATGGTTTGCTATGACGGCTTTCTGCTCTCCCACACCGTCATGCCCGTCGACATTCCTTCCGCCGAGCAGATCGATGCGTTCCTACCCCCGCGCACCGACCCGCTGCAGATAGTCGACCCCGCCGATCCGCGCAACATCGGGCCGGTCACCATCGCCGACACGCGACCCGATGCTGACGGCGTCATGCGTCCCGGCTACATGGAGTTCCGTGCGCTGCACCACGGCGCTGTGCTGGAGGCGCTCGCGTGGGCGTCCTCGGCATACGCTCGTATCGACCGTTCCCCGCCACTGAGCTGCGCGCGCGTCTTGCAGGCAAGCGGCTGGCGGTCGTCTTCGATAAGGCGCTCAGCTACGGCTACGAGGGTCCCATCGCGACTGACCTCAAGGCTGCGCTTCAATCCGCCGAGAAGTCCCCGGCTGTCTTCGGTTGCATCTGCGGCCTTGGCGGTCGCGATGTCTTGCCCGAGGACCTCGCCGACGCCACTCGGCGCGCCATCGCCGACCTCGACACGGGGTTGCGTGATCGCGAGCCAGACTGGATCACCAAAGCGCTTGAAGGCCGCGTGGTCATGACGGTCCCCGCAAGCTGCCTCACGGTGCTTGGCGGCATGTACCCGACCTCCTCGGTGAACGTGCCGTGGATCAACGTCGCGTTCCCCAGCACTGCGGCTGCCGCTGCGGGTACCGCCGCCGGTCTACGCGCGATGGGCCGTGCCGACGACATGACCGTACTCGCCATGGCGGGCGACGGCGGCACGGGCGACATCGGCATCCAGGCGCTTTCGGGCGCTACTGAGAGAGACGACGACTTCATCTACGTGTGCTACGACAACGAGGCGTACATGAACACCGGTACGCAGCGCTCCGGCCTCACACCGCAGGGCGCCCGTACCACCACGACATGGGCAGGCAAGCGCGAGAACCTCAAGGACATGCCGCGCATCATGGAGGCGCACGACATCCCCTACGTCGCGTCCACCTCGGCGGCGTATCCTACCGACGTCTACGACAAGGTCGTCAAGGCGCGGGGTATCCACGGCCTGCGCTACATCCACATGAACACACCCCGTGCCCGAGCGGCTGGAACTTCGACCCCAAAGACACCGTGCGTCTTGGCAAGCTGGCCGTGGACTGCGGAATCGTCGTGCTCTACGAGGTCGAGGGCGGCGTCTTCCGGCTGACGGGTCGCAGTGCGTCGCTGGCGAAGGCAGGTAAGTCGCTGACACCGGTGGCCGAGTACGTCGCCCGCAACACGGCGGAGTAGCCGCTACCCGCGCCTGATGAACGCGACGAAGCGCATGTCCACGCCGTCGGGCTCACGCAGGGGACCATCGGGCGTTTCTGTGGTTTCGTCACTCGCATGACCGGATACGTACTCTCTTATGGCGGTCTGCATCGTCGGATCGTTCGTGTTCTCGTCTGCGTGACGGATGCTTGTGTTACCTAGGGGCTGTTGGTTTTTGACATACGCTGTTCTAAGCGCATCGCGCTCATCGAGGCCGGGTCTCCCGGGCTCAATATCTACTCCCACGTCGCCATGGGTCGCGGTGTGCCGCTTCTTGCAACGGTGCTTCGGGACGCTGGTTACGATGTTCGCGCGTTCGTGGAGGATGTGAGCGGCAGAGGTTCTGTCGACCGCGAGTTCGTCGCGTCGGCAGATGTCGTTGGCTTCTCGGCGATCACCTGCACCATGCCGCGTACGGCTGAGCTTCTTGCCGCAGTACGTGAGGCGAACCCGAAGGCCATAGTCGTGTTCGGCGGACCCGAGCCCACGTGCGCTCCGATGCGCAGCTTGGATCTTGAAGCTGACTTCATCTTGCGGGGAGAGGCCGAACTCACGTTTCCCCGGCTACTGGCGGTCCTGTTCGGAGATTCGGCCGAGCGTCTCGAAGACATCCATGGTCTCATCTGGCGTGATGACGCCGGTCTGCACGAGGGCCCTTTGTCGCGGCAGCTTTCGCACGAGGAGCTCGATGTCCTGCCGCTCGTGGATCGCTCGCTCGTGCTGGATGCACAACAGGCGTCGGTCGCGTGGGCGTGGCGGGCCCGTGGCTGTCCGAGCCGTTGTGACTTCTGCGAAGTCTGCGAGATCTGGCCTCGCTATGTCGTGCGAAGTGACGAGCACGCGCTCGACGAACTCATGCAGGCGCAAGACGCCGGTTATCCCACCACCTTCCTCGTCGACGACAACGCCGCCGCCAACAAAGGAGCATTCGAGAAGTTCCTGGCTTCTGTGGCCGAGCGGGGTTTTGCACGCACACTGGTGACGCAGATCCGCGCAGATTCGGCATTCACCGGCGATGGGCGGATCGACAAGCAGTTCCTGAAGCTTCTACGTAAGGCGGCCACGGTGACCATCGTGTGTATCGGTGTGGAATCCTCGTCTGATGAGAGTCTCGCGTCACTCGGCAAGGGCATCGACAGCAAGCGTACTGCTCGAGCTCTGCGCGCGATGAAACGCGCCGGGCTGGTCATCCACGGCATGTTCATCGCGCTTGCCGATGACACGCGCGAGACCGTGCGCCGCAACGGGGAGTACGCACGCAAGTACGTCAGCTCGCTCCAGTACCTTTTTGAAGTGCCGCTTCCGGGTACCAAGCGTACCCGGGTGCATGAGGCTGCCCACGCGTTGCTGTTCGAGAAGACGGACGACCTTGCGTACTACGACGGTATGCATGTCGTGATCAAGCCCCGGAAGATGGCTCCGGTCGAGATGCAGGAACTGGTGGCCGAGCAATACCGGGCGTTCTACTCGGTCCGACGTATCGTCCTGACGGCTGTGCGTGCCGTTTTCGCGCGCTGGCGACATCTGGGCACAGCACAGCGGAAGTTCCTTGCGCGATTCGGACCATGGCGGCGCCTCTACTGGTGGGGGAGGCTGCACCTGGAGTACAAGCTCGCGCCCGTACACGCACTCGCGGTGGGACACCGTCGCGTAAGGTCATTCATGAGCGACCCCGACTACTCGCGCTATCTGGAGCGGCTGAACCGCCTGTGATCAGTCGACGTTTTGCACCGGATACGGCAGGTCGAACGTGCCTGCGGGAATCTCCCCGCCGACCTCGACGCTTGTGAAGATGCGTCGTGACGTCTGAAGTTCGCCGACCGTCCCATCGCTTTCGGGCACACAGCCGCGGGTGATGATGCCCACTACCGTGCCGTCTTCGACCAGGTAGGTGATGTCTTCGGAGTACCAGCCGTTCGCGGAGCCTTCGATCGCGTAGGTCTCCTGCTGGAGGTATTTCATCCGGGCTGCGCCGGTCTCATCGTCGACGCCGTCCTCGATGGCGGTTTTTGAAGGAACCGAGAACTGCCGGAGGTAGTAGGGGCCGTCAGCGACCGAAGGCTCGCAGATCTTCTCCGCATGCTGCGCGAAGAACGCGTCTGCGCCGTCAGGGGAGATGATGGAGCGGATGAGTACGCCATCCTCGTACAGGTCGTAGCGCACCCTGTCACCTTCAAGCCAGAACTCGCCCGTCTGAGTCAGGCTCACACCGTCCGGGTACACCGTGCTCAGCTCGAACTCTCCTGTCTTCGTGTCAGAGCGCGCCCATTCATCGAGGGTCGGTTCCGTATTCACAGCAGGCTTCTCGGCCGGCATCAGCGGCGCGTCGGGGGCGGCGCTCTCCAGCAGCGGGCAGCAACCTGTGGTCATTGACGCTGCTATTGCCAGTACCGCGATGGCAACCAGAACCGATGTTCGCAAGCGCATGTTCATGACGTTTCCCTTCGTCAGTGGCGATGCGTTCTGTCCTATTCTAGCCTGAGAACAGCTCTTGCCTTGACCGCGCAACGCGCCGTCGGTACCATGTTTCAGCATCACAACGGCCAGGTAGCTCAGTTGGTAGAGCAGCGGATTGAAAATCCGCGTGTCGGCGGTTCAAGTCCGTCTCTGGCCACCATAGAACGCGCGAAGAGCCGTCCCATGCGGGCGGCTCTTCTGTTTATGCGGTCCTTTTCTCTGGCGTGGTGTCCACAGCGCTTGCGTCCCCAGATCTGCGGGTAGCCGTTGAAGGCCGTTCCATGTCCTCGTGTACTTCGACTCGCAAGTCAGTGCCGCACTCTCGCAGTGCGCAGGTCCCGAGTCTCGCTGTACACTTGTGGCGCACGTGAGGCGAAGGGAAGACGATGCCCAAAGTGCTCGTCGTCGATGATGAGGCGAAGATCCGCGACCTCGTGTCGGTCTATCTGTCAGCCGCCGGCTTCGAGGTCGGGCAGGCTGCTGACGGCGCTGCCGCGCTCGAGGCGGTGTTGGCCGAACCGTACGATATCGTCATCCTCGACATCATGCTTCCGGGCATCGACGGCGCCGAGGTGTGCCGGTCGATCCGGAAGCGCTCCACCGTGCCCATCATCATGCTCACTGCTCGCGCAGATGAGCTAGAGAAGATCTCGCTGCTCGAGGACGGGGCAGACGACTACGTCACCAAACCGTTCAGCCCGCCCGAGCTCGTGGCCCGCGTGCGGGCGGTCATGCGTCGTACTGCGGCGGCGGACGGCGCCGAACACGTGCATGTCCATGGCGGATTGTGGCTCGACACCGCAAGGCGCGAGACAAAGGTCGATGGGCAGGAGGTCGTTCTCACAGCGAAGGAGTTCGACCTTCTGGTCACCATGCTGCGCGACCCCGGTGTCGTCTTCTCAAGAGAGCGCCTGCTCGAAGCGGTATGGGGCTTCTCGGACTTCGTCGATCTGCGTGGTGTCGACGTGCACATCCGACATCTGCGCGAGAAGCTGGGCGATGACGCTGCTGCTCCCCGCTTCATCGAGACGGTCAGAGGCGTGGGATATCGGGTCCGCAAGGACGGTGGCTGATGTCGACACGCTCGTCTTCGCTCGTCACTCGAACACGGCTGAGCATGTTAGCCGTCGCGGGTATCTCGGTCGCCGTCGTCTTCGTCGTCTTCTATGCGGCATGGCTTCGCTACACCGTCGACTATCGCACCACCGAACTCGGCCGCCAGGTCTCCGCGCTTGCCACGGGGCTCTCAGCAGGTGGACAGCTCGGCAGCGGTGACTCCGGCGCAACAGGAGAACTACGGGTGCGCCTGTTCCGTGTGCAGGCCGGCTTGATCGGCGCCAGACTCGTCGTCACCGATGATGAAGGCGTGGTCCTGCTCTCCTCGGAGAAGGACACTGCCAAAAGCTATGACCTTGGTGTGCTCGGCGAAGCCGACGAACGCGGGGTCCGCACGGCTGTCGCCGCGTTGGGCGGTGGGCGTGCGGTCGTCGTCGCCGCGCCGGTCGAGGGCGAGCAAGGGGGGTATCTCCTGGCGCTCCAACCCGTGCGCGAGATCAACGGCGCGCAAGCGGGTGTCCTCGTGCTTCTCGGTATCTCGGCGTTGATCGCAACAGTAGTGGCGTGGCTGACCGGTGGGTTGGTCGCACGGCGCCTCTCTGGTCGGGTTCTGCGTCTGGAGCAGGGCGCTGAGGCGGTTGCGCGCGGCGAATGGGGCCGACAGGTCGATGTCGAGGGCGAGGATGAAGTAGCTTCGCTTGCACGCTCGTTCAATCGCATGTCCACGCGAGTCTCTGATGTATACCGCGCTCAGAAGGAGTTCGTCGGCAACGTGTCCCACGAACTGCGCACCCCGATCACCACCATCAGCGGCTTCGCGGGCGCGATGCTCGACGGGACAGCGACGGAGCCGGACGTTCGCCATCGCTTCCTCACCGGGATCCGCGACGAAGCGGGCCGTCTGGCCGAACTCACCCAGACCCTGCTCGTTCTGGCTGACATAGACTCCGGCCGGTTGGAACTCGATGAGGTCGTTGTCGATACAGGAGCGCTTGCCGAGGCGCTCAGGAGTCGACACGAAGCGGTCGCCGGATGCCGGGACATCGAGTTTTTAGTGGATGACCTCTCCTGCGATGGCCAGGTCCCTCTCGGCGACGAATCTCGACTGCTTCAGATAGCGAGCGCACTGACGGCCAACGCGATCGCCTACACGCCGGAGGGCGGGCAGGTGCGGATCTCGTCTTCATGCGAGGACGACCGCTGGTCGCTGCTGGTGGATGACTCTGGATCGGGAGTTCCTGTGGAGCAGCGCGAACGCATCTTCGAACGCTTCGTGCGTCTCGATCCATCGCGTTGCGCCGAGACGGGTGGTTCCGGCCTCGGTCTTTCCATATGCGCGCGGCTTGTGGAGTTGATGGACGGAACGATCCGTGTGGATGACTCACCTTTCGGCGGATCCCGCTTCGTCGTATCGCTTCCTGCGTACCACTGAGATCGTTCACGCTCAACACCAACTCAACACTGACTGAATACGTAGGCAACTTCGGGGGCCGACAATATACCCATGAGATGTTCGTAGGTGTGCGCAACACGCTATCATGAGGACGAGGTGGTACGAATGAGGATCACGACCAAGAAGCTCACGCTAGGGTTCTTCGTTGGCGTGCTCGCTATCGCGATGCTGGTTCCCGCTATCGCGCTTGCTGCGCCAGCGTCAAGCGGCAGAGCCAATACTGTGGTCGCCGATGCACATGCGCAAATGTTCGAGCAGCGGGTCATCAATGCGCTGCGGCTTCGTGCGCTGCGGTTCGAGAACTACGCTGCGATGCTCGAGCGTAGCCAAGAGCGTCTGCTCGAGCTCTGCGACAAGGTAGAAGCAGCGGGCGGCGACTGTGACGCGATCCGCGAGCAGTTGCAGCTCTCGGTCCGGACGATGGAACAGGCCCGGGTCCAGGAGCAGCTGGCCGCCAATATGTTCAAGGGCGTGCCGGATGCCGGGGACAAACGCGGTGCGTTCTCGCAGGCACGTTCGCAGGCGCGTGAGTCTGTGCGCATCATGAAGCAGTCCCGTGATCAGCTTCGAACTGCGGCAAGCATGCTGCAGGACATGGTCGGCGATCTGCTGGACGGACTGGGAGAAACGGTTTCTGAGTGAAACGAGCTATCGCAATCGCATTGGCACTCGCTCTCACGATGGTGTGTCTGAGTGCATGTGCCACACGTGATACAGCAGTACCTGACGATGGAGTGGCCGTCCCCGAGGCGGTCGCTCCATCGAGCGTGGCAACGCCGACCGAGGAGAGCGCGACAGTGGATGACGCTTCGGCTGAGCCGGACTCCGGATCTTCCGATAACGATGCCATCATGAAAGAGCTTGAGGCCATCCAGCGCGAGCTCGACAACACCGCTTTGCCTGACGACAGTGATTTCTCCGAGATCGAGGGCGGCCTGTAGCACACGATCTCAGTACGCGAATAAAGAAGGCGGACCCTTTCCCGGGTCCGCCTTGTCGCTTCTCTCGACGCCGCTCGGCGTACTGCCGTTACGCTACAGGTACTGCCACACGTCTTCGATGCCGTGTTCGGCAGCTGGTACGCACTCATCGATCGACATGGCGAACTTGCCCGTCTGCGGATCGATCAGCCTGAGGTCGATGACTTCTGACTCCGCCAGCCAGCGTCCCTTGGCGTCGATGATCGTCTTCACGCGCGGGCGCAGGAGGTCGTCGCGGTTCACGCGGAACACGACGGCGATCGAGCCGTCGTCCAGGCTCACCACCGCCCCCATCGGATAGATGCCGAGCATCGCGACGAGTGCCTTGGTGACTGAAGGGTCGTAGGCTTTATTGCGGCCCTGCATCAGGACCGCCAGTGCCTTGTCGGGACGGATCTCGCGCCTGAATGGCCGACGTGTCGTCATCGCGTCGTAGGCGTCGCACAGTGCGACCACCTTGCTGAACAGATGTTGCTCGTGCGGTTCGCTCAGCTCAGGGTAGCCCTGGAGGTCGTGTCGCTGGTGGTGCTCGTAGGCAACGATCATCGGCATCTGGTCGATGAGTTGGATGCGTTTGAGCAGGTCCGCGCCCTCGGCAGCATGGCTCTTCACGATCTGCCACTCGTCCGCACTCAGTGGGCCTTCCTTGTTGAGGATGTCCTCAGAAATGCGCACTTTGCCAAGGTCGTATAGCAGCGCCGAGAGACCCAGCGACTTCAACGAATCGGCGTCCAGGCCGAGCGCGGCGCCGAGCGCCAGCGCAAGGATACAGACATTGATCGAGTGGTTGAGTGTGTAGTCGTCGTGGCTCTTGATGGCGGTCAGGCCGAGGATCGCCGCCGGGTCTTTGAACAGTGTGTTGAGGAGGTTGCTGATCAGGTGCTGCAACGGTTCCACTTCGAACACCTTGCCGAGCTTCACCTGCGTCTCGACGTCGTGCATAAGCTCCACACCGGAATCGTATGATTCCTTGCCGCGGGCCTTGTTCTCGCGGGCCTCGACCTCCTTGGCAGCGTCGAGTTCGGTCGTCTCGGCCACGATCACGCCGTGGGCGCCGCTTGTCTCAAGGTAGTCTCGTGCAGCATCGATGTCCCGGATCTCGCTCGCGTTGAGGAGGGCGGCGAATGCCGACGCATCCTGCGGTCCAAAGGTCTCGTTCAGGGTGACAGCCGAGACACCGCGTGCGAGAAGGTCCTCTATCAGCTTGCGGTAGGTAACACTCTCCTCGGGCAGCACGTGGTTCTCGATGAACAGGGTGCTCTTGTAGACGTTGAGCGTGACTTCCTCAAAGCCCATGGCCATGATCGCGCTGACGGCACCCGCCAGCTCATTCATCGACTCGACAGCGAGCGGATGAGTGGACGGGTAGAGCGAGGAGTTGTTCTGCGCCACCGCAAGCGCGCGTGCGAGCTCACGCGCCGCTTCGAGTCGTTTCGCGGTCGAGAAGGGATCGCGTGTAGCGGGCTGCGTTATGGCCGCGAGCTCCTCCGGCGACTCAAGACGTTCTTCGTTGTCTTTGTTCATTTCAGTCACGGGGCTTCACCTCTCAGGTGTCACTTTCATCCCTACGTGTGCTTGCGAAGACACGGCGAGCGAGGTAGCGCAGCTCGCGATCCTGCTTGCCGAGCACGAATCGACGGTTCGCCATGCGGCCAAGTTCCGGAAGGGCTTCCGTCGGCCGCAGTATCTCCAGACTTTTTAAGACTTCTTTCTTCAGCTCGTGATTTCTTTCGATGAGCCGTACATCCTCGAGGATCTTCAGGAGTGCGGGCACTGCGTCACGGATACCCAGGCGTCCGATCTCATGGGCTGCGAATCGCCGCGTCTCGGGATCCCGGTGTGAGAGCGCCTTTTTCAGCAGTTGCGTGCTCTCAGGTCCGGGCAGCTCCGCGATCGCTGTGACGGCGGCCGAGCGGACCGCCGCATCGAGGTGTTCGAGCGCCTGTGCGATCGTGGGTAATACGCGCTTGTCTCGCAAAGAGAGCAGGAGACGGACGACGACGACGGCGGCCTGATGATCGCCGGTGCGCACGATGCGGCTGGTGGCCGCGCCAATGCTCTCGGCCAATCGCGCGACCACAGGCTGCAAAGCCGTACGGCCCGCCTCATCAGCGTCGATGTATGTCGCGAGCAGCACCTCCGCGCCGGCCGGACCCGCTGCCGAGATGATCGCGACCGCACCTTCCTCGTCGGGGTTTCCAACGAGTACGCGGCATACGTCCGCGAGAAGCTCCGGATTCGAGAGACGGGATCGTATCTGCGCTATCGCTGGCGCAAGCTCACTGTCCGAGGCGAAGTCATGCAACAAGGCCATGGCGGCGTCAACCTCGCAAAACGCCGACGCACGGATCGCGGGCGGGATAGCCTCACCCAGGGCCTTGACCGATTCTTCACCCGGCCGCAGTCGTGCGATCTCGACGGTGGTCGCCAGTGCCCGTCCGGCGGGCGATGTCGTCTTGGTGACCGAGACGAGCTGCTCGATCCGCTCCGAGTCTTGTTCTTGCGCCTCGGCCATGTCCTCCGCCATCTCCTCGATCCGCGGATCGGCCGGGACACCACGTTGCTCTTCACTTTGTGGTGATGACGTCAGTAGTGCCTGGAGCTCGCGTGCGACTTCGGGCGGGATATCGATCGTACTCACAAGTGCGCTGGGTTCTTGCTCGAGTCGCGTGGCCACGAGTTTCAGCAGACGTGCGAGTGCCGCGGGTGTCATCTTCGAGATGACTTTCAGCATGCCGTCCATCCGCTGGCCGGAGGAGTCGGCCTGCATCGCCGCAGTGATGATGTTGACACGGGTGCTCTCGTCCAATCGCAGGAGCGCTTCGGTCACGCGCTTGGCTGCAAGGTCGCGAGCGGCGGTCTCGAGTCTGTCGATCGCGGAGGCCATGTCGTCTCGGCCGGCGCCGTCTTTAAGGGACGTGAGCCACTGGTGAGCAAGCCCCGGGAGTTCGGTCGCGATATCCTCCACGGGCGCGACGGTCAGATCGACTCCCATGATGCCGGTCTCCGTGGACGCACGAAGGCTCACTTCGACCAAGGCGATGTTG
This sequence comes from Coriobacteriia bacterium, assembly GCA_030655755.1. Lineage (GTDB taxonomy): Bacteria > Actinomycetota > Coriobacteriia > Anaerosomatales > Anaerosomataceae > UBA2279. The sequence goes on along the minus strand of JAUSOQ010000038.1, from coordinate 52,113 downwards.
CTGACGCCGGCACGTACGAGCGCGTCGCGCGCCCCGCCCGAGGCGCGAACCGAACGCGCCTCCATGCCGAGGATCTGAAGAAACGCCTTCACTTCGTCTGTGGTTATACCGGGTGCGATGATCAGTTGACCCACCTGCAGCGCGTGCAACGCCTCTGCCAGTGCAGCGACCTGGGGATATGCATGGCCGACAGGTGTGCCCTGTATGACGAATTGATTGCGGTCCACAATGAACTGTAAGGGTCCCTGAGAGGCCAGTGTTGCGCTCGCCTCGGTGAAGCGTTCGATGGCGGCCTCTCGAAGAGGACTGGATTCAGGGTAGAGGCGTACGGCGTTGGCGGCGCTGGCGAGCAGGCGCAACGTCTGCTCGGCGTGCATCTGGGCGCCCTGACCGGGCCGACTCTCCACCGTGCTCCCTCCCATGTTCCGAGCGTGTTCGTCTGAGGAAGATATCGGCATAGGACGTAGGACGCTCAACGGGATGCTCAACTCGACCCACTGTCTAAGCCGATACTTACATGGTACCGCTATCCTGTCAGTATGAACGCGTGACTCTGGAGGGATATGTCGCTTCACACGGACGCATACTATCGGTTACTTGCCGAGGACGTGATCAAGAAGGCGGGGATCGAGGAGCCGCCGGTGCCGATCGATGACATCACGCGGTTCCTTGGCGTGCCCGTTCTGAGCTTGGAGCTGCCGCTCTGGTTCACGGCAGCGCTGATCTACGAGGACGGCATGCCGAGCGTTTTAGTGAACACCACCAAGGAACCGGACACGCAGCGGGCAGGACTCGGACACGTTCTTGGCCACTTGTTGGTACTGATGGCCGATGTCTCTGAGAACTATCCGAAGGGCAGCACATACGAGCATCATGAGGCCGACATCATCGCCGACGAGCTCGAGATCCCCGAGTTCATGGTGCGCGATCAAGCCAAGAAGTGGTTCAACGACTACCGCTACCTCGCCCGGCTCTTCGGTGTGACCGAGAAGCGCATGCTCGAACGGATGCAACAAATGGGCATCATCAAGAATCGGGGCATCATCTGGGACTACTGATATCATCGGTGGTGCCCGCTCTCACAACACGACTCGGGAGGTGTCATGCGTACGACGTACGCTATAGGCGTCGACGTCGGCGGCACCCGCATCGCTGCCGGTCTGGTCGAACGTAAGGGCCGCATGCTCAAAGAGGCCCGCACACTCACGCCGAAGACGGGCCCGTTCGGCGTCATCGATGTGATCGTCGACCTCATCGGCGAGGTCATGGGAGGCACCCACCCTGCCGAACTCGCGGGAGTGGGTATAGGTCTGCCGGCGCAGATCGATTTCCTCAAACAGTCGGTCGAGTTCTGCACGAACCTGCCGCTCGCCGGCATTGACGTACGCTCGCTCGTGATGTCGCGGATCCGCCATGACGTGACCATCGATAATGACGGTAACTGTGCAGGCATCGGCGAAAGTCGTTTCGGCGCCGGTAAGGGCGTTCGTGACTTTGTGATGATCACGCTGGGTACGGGTGTCGGCGGCTTGCTGTTCCTTGATGGGGAACCGTACCGTGGCTCCCGTGGTCTTGGTGGTGAGATCGGGCACATGGTCGTGCGCCTCGATGGCGCGCCATGTCCGTGCGGGGGTAAGGGTCACATAGAATCCTATCTCGGCCGTCCGCCGATCGCTGCGCGCGGCCGGGAGGTTGCGCGCGAGTTCCGCGGTCAGGCGATACGCGATATGGCCGGTGGAGACCCGGAGGCGGTGACTGCCGAGGACGTCATCAACGCGGCGCTTGCCGGTGACGAGATAGCGCGTGGCATCTTGCTGGACGCGGGAGCGATCCTCGGCGAAGCGCTCGTCGGTATCGTGAACCTTCTGAACCCCAAGCTTATCGTCGTCGGAGGCGGTATCGGCGAGTCGTGCGGATTTTTAGTGGAGCGGGCTGCCGAGATCATAGCGGCCGAGGCGCTGGCGGGACGCAGGGACGTGAGTGTCGTGCAAGCCGAACTCGGTAACGACGCAGGTGTTCTCGGCGCCGCAGCGCTTGCGTTCGATGAACATGACGCGCGGGAGGGGCTGCATCGATGACCGACACCCGTAAGCCCGTGGTGTACTTCGCCCCGATACGCTCGAAGATGAAGCGCAGTCTTGTGAAACGTGCCGGGGATCTTCTGGATCGCGCGGGTCTTAAGGAGGCCATTTTCGATCAGAATCTGGTCGCCATCAAGCTGCACTTCGGAGAGGAAGGCAACACCGGATTCGTGCAGCCCATCCACCTGCGCGAGGTCGTGCGACGCGTCAAGGCGGCTGGAGGCAAGCCGTTCTTGACTGACGCCAACACACTCTATCGTGGTCAGCGCTTCAATGCGGTCGATCATCTGGCATGCGCACTGCACAACGGTTTCGCCTACGCGACCATTGATGCGCCGCTTATCATCGCGGACGGTCTCGACGGACGTGAGGCGGTCGATGTGCCCATCTCGGGCAAACACTTCGACAGCGTTCGGATCGCCGCCGCCGCTGTCCATGCGGATGCGATGGTCGTCGTGACGCACGTCAAGGGTCACGAGGCGGTTGGTTTCGGCGGAGCGCTCAAGAACGTCGGCATGGGTCTAGGCTGTCGCTCGGCGAAGCAGCGCATGCACGCGGACTTCCGACCCGAAGTGACGGCCGAGAAGTGCACGGCCTGCAAGCGTTGCGTGCAGTGGTGTCCGGTGGGCGCCATCACCATCGGGCCCGATCGTGTTGCAGTGGTCGATTACGAGGTCTGCTACGGATGCGGTGAGTGTGTTGCGGCATGTCCGTACGGCGCCATCGCTACGCAGTGGAAGACCGAGGCGGCCATGTTGCAGGAGAAGATCGCCGAACACGTCGCAGGAGTGCTTTCGGGCAAGGCGGGTAAGGTCGTCTACCTCTCGTTCCTTACCGCCATCTCACCGGATTGCGACTGCTGGAACTTCTCCGATGCGCCGATCGTCGCCGACATCGGCGTACTTGCCTCGACCGACATCGTTGCGATCGACCAGGCGGCCTACGACCTGGTGAACGCTTCGGCGGGCCTGCCGGGTTCTCGAGGCGAGGGTCTTGCCAAGGGCACCGACAAGTTCGCCGAGGTGAGCGGTATCGATGGCACGCATATGATGGCGTATGCGGAGTCACTCGGCCTTGGTTCGCGCACATACGAACTCAAGACGATCGAGTAACGACGTTTAGACAAAGGGGGAAGCGTGGACTACTTCGGGATCCTCAAAAAGGCCGGGGAGGTCACCTGGCGCCACAAGGTGTTATGGGTGCTCGGCTTCTTCGCTGTGGCGTCCTCGAGCGGCGGCAGCACCGGTAATATGGCCCAGTGGAGGGACAACTCCACGTACGCCGACCTCGAGCCGTTCGGCCGATGGGTCGAGCAGAACGTGGTCCTGCTCGTCGTGCTCGCTGTGGCGTTCGTCGTCTTCGTCCTGGTCATGTTCGTTCTTGGTATCGCCGCACGTGGTGGCCTCGCACATCTTGTGAACGAGGCCGAGGAAGGCCGTCCCGTCAAGGCCGGCAATGGCTGGCGGGTAGGTTTCCGCTACTGGGGTCGCACGTTCATGATCGGTCTCATGCTGGGACTTCCCATGCTCCTGATCATCGGGGTCATGGTCATCCTGCTCTTCGGTGTAGGTTTTGGGCTCGCAGCCGGTTTCGAGCACGAATCGATTGCAGCGGCGCTCGGGTTCGGCGGAATGATGTGCGGCACGCTCGTGTTGTCCGTCGTCCTCATCCTTGGCGTGGGATTCCTCGTCAGTGTCATCGGCGAGTTGGCGGTGCGCTATGGCGTGCTGCACGATGTGACGTTCGGCCAGGCGATCAAGCAGGGGTGGGCTGATCTTCGGGCCAAACGTGGGGCGGCAGTGATGTGGCTGGTCATGCTCCTGCCTCAGTTCGCCTACGGAGTCGTCATCCTGGTCGCGAGCTTCATCATTTTGATCCCTGCGATCCTGCTCATCGTTTCGGGCGCCGTTCTCGCGGGAGTCGGCCTCTTGTTCATGTTGGTGCTGCTTCTGCTCCTGCCGGGAGCGATCTACAACACGTTCTACTCGGCAAGTTGGACGATCTTCTTCCGCCGGATGACCGGCGCCGAGGTTGCTACCGCGGTCTCGATGCCGGGTATGACGCAAGGCTACGCTCCCACATCCTCCGCTCCGTCCGCCACCGAGGCAGCGCCCCCGGTCGTGCAGCCGGTCGAGGACGTTCCGGAGGTCTGACGAGTGAGCGTATGGGCCACCCTATCCTCAGCGTTCCGCTTCACCCGACGGTCTGTGAGGCTATGGCCCATCGGGATCCTCGCGATGCTCGGGTCGACGCAGCTTGCGGTCACCCACGCTGAGAGTGGCGAGCCGCTGTTCGCCTCGAACATGGTCCTGGCCGCGTGGCTTACTGAGCGACCTGCCGCTTCGTGGGCCATCGCATTCGGTGTTCTTGCGGGCGTGATAGGGCTGTGGCTGATCTCGGAGATCGCAACGGCGGCACTTGTGTTCGCCGCTGATGCATCGCTAAAGCGGTGTAAGCTGACTGCGGCTGAGTCCTGGCGCGACGGGTCACGCGTGTGGCGCGATGTCGTCGCAGTCGATGTCCTCGTGGTGGTTCCGGTGCTCGTCCCGATCGTGACGCTTGTCGCACTCGGCGCGGCGGCCCTCGATGGCGGTGCGGTCGCGAACACCGCCGAGCGGGGGCTCGACTTTTTCACCATCGGCATCTACTCCGGATTCGCGGTCGTTCTTGCGATAGTCGTGTGGGCATGGCGCGATCTCGCCGTTCGTCATGCGGTCCTTGGCGGCGTGCGCCCCATGGAGGCGGTGCATGCCGCGGTATCCGATCTCACGGGCTCGTTGCCGCGGACCCTCGCCGTAGGCGCGTCGCTTTTCATCACAGCGTGGGTCGCCACGTTCGTCCTTCTGCCCTTCGTGTTCGCTCTCGATGCGTTCGGCCTCACCGGGGTAGTGCTCCTGACGCCCGCACTCGCCTGGCAATGGATCGTGCTGCCGGGTGTCGTCTTGCTCGGCCCGTACGCACTGTTCGATGTCTCGGCCTGGACGTACTGGTATCGTCTTCTGCATCCGGTAGCTGTGGGGGTGCCCGATGTCGGATAGCGGTGTCTTGATTGTCTGTGCGACCCCCATCGGCAATCTCGGCGATGTCACGTTCCGGGTGCTGGATGCTCTTCGCGATGCCGACATCATCGAGGCCGAGGACACGCGGGTCACCCGGAAGCTGCTCGCGCGTTACGACATCCACACGCCGCTTGAGGCATACCACGCTAGGAACCTCGAAGTCCGCACGCCCGTCGTGGTCGAGCGTGTCGCTCGCGGACAGCGGGTGGCCCTTGCCTCGGACGCGGGCACGCCCGGCATCTCCGATCCCGGCGCACATCTGGTCGACGCGTGTCTGGAAGCGGGACTGCGCGTCGAGGTGCTGCCGGGGGCATCGGCCATCATCTCCGCGCTGGTGGCGAGCGGTCTGCCAACATATGCGTTCTACTTCGGGGGTTTTCTTCCGAGGAAGGCCGGAGAGCGGACGCGCGAGCTGGAGAAGCTCGCCGCTTTGGATGCGACGCTCGTCTTCTACGAGTCGCCGAGACGGACTGCGGCCACGCTTGCCGGTATCGCGAGCGTGCTACCGGGACGGCGTGCTGCGATGGCGCGCGAACTCACGAAGGTCTTTGAAGAAGTGACGCGCGATGAGGTCGGAGCGCTTGCCGCTTCGCTTGCGACACGAGAGCTGAAAGGTGAGGTGGTGTTGCTGGTCGGGCCACCGCTGCCTGGTGGCCCGGCAGAAGTCGACGACTCCGACATCAGGGCAAGGCTGGGTACACTGATGGCCGGCGGAGCATCACGGAAGGATGCGGTGAAGCTCGTTGCCGAGCAGACGGGCACCGCACGCAATGATGTGTACCGGATCGCGCTCGGTGATTAGCGCTTCTTGATCTCCTTGATGCACGCGTCACATATCGAGCGGCCCTTGAACTGCGAGATGTTCTCCTGGCTGGCGCAGATCACACAGGCGTTACGGTACTTCTCGAGTATGATGCGCTCACCCTCGACGGAGATCGAAAGCGGATCCTTTACGTTGATGCCGAGGGTGCGGCGGAGCTCCATGGGAATGACGATGCGTCCCAAGTCGTCCACCCGACGCACGATCCCTGTATCACTCATCTGGTCCTGCCTTTCCCGGTGACGCTTACGTGTCAGTCATCGTGCGCTATCATAAGTACCCCGATAACTACTCGGCTAGTTCCATAAATGCCCACATTTGGAGTCGTGTAACCGATGAGTGACCGCACGTTCTATGTCACTACCCCCATCTACTACGTGAACGCCGAGCCTCATCTGGGTACGGCGTACACGACGATAGCGGCTGATGCGCTTGCGCGCTACCGGCGAATGACCGGGCATGATGTCATGTTCCTGACCGGTCTCGACGAACATGGGCAGAAGATCGCCCAGGCTGCCGAGGAGAACGGCATGGACCCGCAGTCCTGGGTCGACACGATCGCGCCCAAGTTCGAGGCTGCCTGGGAGATGCTCGACATCTCGTATGATGACTTCATCCGCACCACCGAAGACCGTCACAAGCGTGGCGTCCAAGCGTTCTGGGTCTCGCTGCACGAGCGAGGCTATCTGTACCAGGGCCACTACGACGGTTGGTACTGCGTCCCCGATGAGACCTTCTGGACCGAGGAGCAGCTCGAGGAGGGCAAGTGTCCGCAGTGCGGTCGGGATGTCGAGTTCATCCGGGAGGACAACTGGTTCTTCAAGCTGTCCGAGTTCCAGCAGCCCCTGCTCGACTTCTTCGAGGCGAATCCGGACTTCATCCAGCCGGAGACACGGCGCAACGAGGTCCTCTCGTTCGTGAGGCAGGGCCTCAGGGACCTCTCGATCTCTCGCACCAACTTCACCTGGGGCGTGCCGCTTCCCTTCGCGGAGAACCACGTCACGTACGTCTGGATCGACGCGCTACTCAACTACATCACCGCGATCGGCTACGGTAGTGACGATCCCGCGGAGCAGGCGAAGTTCGAGCGTTACTGGCCTGCTCAGTACCACTTCGTGGGTAAGGACATCATCCGATTCCACTGCGTGATCTGGCCGGCGATGCTCATGGCCGCCGGTGTCGAGCCACCCCGTAGTGTGTTCGCGCACGGTTTCCTGCTCACCAAAGGCGAGAAGATGAGCAAGTCCAAGGGCAACGCGCAGACGCCGGCATCGCTGGTGGAGCGCTTCGGTGTGGACGCGTACCGCTACTATTTCTTGCGAGACGTCACCTTCGGCCAGGACGGCTCCATCTCGATGGAGTCGATGGTCCAGCGCTACAACGGCGACCTGGCCAACGACTGGGGGAACCTGTGCTCCCGGCTGTTCAACATGGTGGGGAAGTACTTCGACGGCATCGTGCCCACCGTCCCAGCCGATGAGCCAGAGACTGACGAGGATGCGACACTCAAGGCGTTCGCCGGCTTCCTGCCGGAGAAGTACGAGGATGCGATGACGCGGCTGGACTACGTCAGTGCGCTCGATGCGACCTGGGACGTCATCAAAGACGCGAACCGCTACATCGAGAACCAGGCGCCGTGGAACCTCGCGAAGAGCGAGGAGACCGCCGGTCGTCTTGGCGCGGTCATCTACAATGCTCTCGAGGCCGTGCGTATCGCTGCGCTGTTCACGGCGCCTGTCATGCCATCGACTTCGGCAGAAGTCTGGGTGCGCCTGGGACTCGGCGACATCACTGTCGTCACCGACATCGCTGCCGCGGCGGAGTGGGGTCAGCTGCCTGCGGGCTCCGTGGTCACCAAAGGTGAACCGCTCTACCCTCGTATCTACGAGGACAAGTAGTCCGGGACATCTCATGACCAAGCAGGCACTCATACTTCCCGATCTCGGCGCACCATGTGTGGATGCGCATGCGCACCTCGTCATGCTCGACGATCCAGTCATCGCGCTGGCCGAGGCGGCTGAAGCCGGTATCGCGATGGTCGTCACTGTTGCGGACGTGACCGAAGACGCGCCGCGTACGTTCGACTCCTACAAGATGTGGCGTGCTCAGGCGGCCGAGCTACTCGAGACCCGCGGAAGTGATCGAGCGGTGCCGGAGATACGGATCGCGGTTGGCGCCCATCCTCACAACGCGAAGGACTTCGACTGGGCAGCGATGGGCCGACTGCATGTGCTCTCCGGTTGTTCTGCGGTCGGCGCGATCGGCGAGATAGGCTTGGACTTCCACTACGATCATTCACCGCGCGACGAGCAGCGCCGGGTGTTCCGGGAGTGTCTGGAGTTCGCCCGCACCGCCGGGTTGCCTGTCGTCGTGCATCTGCGTGAGGCTCACGAGGAAGGCATCGATATCCTGCGCGAAGTGGGCATACCGGATACGGGGTGCGTCATACACTGCTTCACCGAGGGACCAGAGCTGGCCGAGCGCTTCCTGGCACTTGGCTGCTATCTCTCATTCGCGGGACCGGCGACATTTAAGAAGGCGACGGCTATACGCGAGGCTGCGCGCATCGTTCCGCTCGAGCGGCTCCTCGTTGAGACTGACAGCCCGTTCCTTGCGCCGGAACCGTACCGCGGTCGCACGAACGAGCCAGCGCTGACGGTGGTGACCGCTGCGCGTATCGCCGAGGTCAAAGGGATCGACTCGCGCGACGTCGCTTCCGCCGCACTTCGAAATGCGCGCAAGGTCTTTGGAGGCGCGCGCTGATGGACTCCCCACTGGTCCTCGGCATCGCTGGCAGCCCGCGCCGTCACGGTAACAGCGAGCGAATGCTTGATGCTGCGCTGAAAGGCGCCGCCGAGGCGGGTGCGCGCGTACATATGCTCGTTGTGGCAGAGGCCGATATCCACCCGTGTCGCGGCTGCAACTCGTGTTCGCTCACAGGGGAGTGCGTCATCCGTGACGGTATGCGTGAGATCTACACGCTCATCGACTCGGCAGATGCGATCATCGTCGGCAGCCCGGTGTTCTTCGCCACGGTACCGTCAGTGCTCAAGATCCTCTACGATCGCATGCAGCCCTACTGGGCGCGCACACACGTGCTGAAGCTTCCGCTGCCGCGCAGGCGGCCCGGGGGCTATATCGTTGTGCGGGGTGGGGGCGATCCTTACGGTTTCGTCGCGGCGCAGTACTCGACCAAGAGCGTCTTCGCGGTTCTTGGCGTCGACTACCTTGGTGAGGTCAAGGTGGAATCGGTCGATTCGCCGAGTGATGTGGGCCGTCATCCTGAGGCGCTCGAAGAGGCGCGTGCTCTGGGCAAGATGATCGCCGAGGACGCGATGCGCCGAGAGTGAGCGGATTTCGACCGTCCGTCGGATGAGGCATCCTGAGCGGCTGCTGCGTTGTCGCCCCCCTTCAGGGTCGGGTATACTCGGACGATGCGTCACCGAACTGTTGCCAATGCAAAGGTGCTTTATGAGCAAGCCGGCGCTACCGGCCCGTCTCCTGAAGACCCACTACATCATCCCAGCACTCGTCGTAGCACTCGTCGTCCCCATGGTCGTCTCCGGGTTCGTTTGGGCTCATAAAGGCGTCACGGTCGTCGTTGATGGCCAGACCGCCTACTACAAGACGCAGGCCGCCACGATCGGCGCCCTTCTGGACGAGGTCGACATCGTCCTTGCGGATGGCGACATCGTGAGTCCTTCACTAGGTCAACCACTCGCCGATGCCGAGATGGTCGTCGTGCGTCATGCGATCCCGGTCAGCATCGACTGCGGCGGAGACATCATCGAGCTGCGTGTGATCGGCTCGACCGTCGCGGACGCTCTCGTCGCGGCCGGGCTTGATCCCTCACTCGGGTTGCGTGTGTCGCCGACCGTGGACACGGTCCTGTCTCCAGGCATGACCATCATCGCCACCGACGTCTTCCTGCGCATCGTCCGAGAGGAAGTCGGGATCGACTTCGATACGATGGTCGAGAATGACCCGAAGCTCGCCGTTGGTTCGCGTCGCGTGATCTGTGAGGGCGTACCGGGCAAGGCGATCCGCATCTACGAAGTCATCGTGACGGGAGGCGAGGAGGGCGCTCGCAACCTCAAGGAAGAGATCATCCTCACCGAGCCCGTCGATGAGATCATGGCCGCAGGTACGATGCGTGTGGCCAACAACATCCCCATCTCCCGGGGTGCGACGACTGCGAATCCGGCGCCCAGAGACGGTGATCGCCTCACGGTGACGTCGACCGCGTACACTCCCTGGGACGCGGGGTGCGGTGGCATCTCGGTCATCAACAGCAGGATCACACGCTACAAGATCCCTGAGGGCTGGGGCATCGTGGCGGTGGATCCCTCGGTCATCCCGCTTGGCACCAAGATGTACGTGCCGGGCTATGGATATGCGATCGCCGCCGACACCGGTGGCGCGATCAATGGCAACAAGATCGACGTCTGCTACTGGGCGGGCGGTGAATCGGCGGCGCTTAGCGCAGCGATCAACTGGGGCCGCCGTACCGTGAGCATCACCATCATCCACTAGAAGGAGCCCTATGAGCGGCTCGCCGCTGGCCAGCCCTTCGGCCACGCTGGCTGTCCTGCGGCGTCACGGCCTGTACACCCGGAAGTCACTCGGGCAGCATTTCCTCGTCGATGACAACATCGTTCGGCGGATCGTCGACTTCGCCCGGATCGATCCCGCAGGACGGATCTTAGAGATCGGACCGGGGATCGGAACGCTGACTCTTGCGTTGTGCGAAGTGTCGGGAAGCGTCGTGGCCGTTGAGCGCGATAACAAGCTGTTGCCGGTACTTGCCGAGATGACATCCTCATGTCAGAACCTCGATATCGTCAGTGCCGATGCCGTGTCAGTGCCCTTCGATATGCTGGGTGATGCCGGGGCCGCACCCTTGGCAATGGTCGCCAATCTACCGTACGCGGTGGCTGCGACCGTGGTCCTGCGCTTCTTTGAGGGCATGTCGTCGCTGCGCTCCGCAACGGTGATGGTGCAGGCAGAAGTCGCTGACCGCATGGCGGCCGTGCCGGGGACGAAGTCGTATGGCGCCTATACGGTCAAGCTCGGGCTATGCGCACGGGTCACCGATCGCTTCATGGTTGCCCGGACGTGTTTTTTGCCACCGCCGAGGGTGGACTCGGCCGTGATACGCATCGAGCGCGTTGAACGTGCGGAGTCGGCGGAGGTGTTGGAGTCGACCGCGCGGGTCACCGAAGCGGCGTTTGCCCAGCGGAGGAAGACGTTGCGTAACTCGCTTCGGGCGACCCTGGGTGATGTGGTCGATGTCGATGAGATGCTGGCTTCGGCAGACATAGATGGGGGGGTGAGAGCCGAGATGCTGGGTATCGAGGAGTTCGTGCGCCTTGGCTCAGAATTGCATGCACAACGGCTCTGACCTTGTGTTTTGCAGTCTCATGCTGTATACTCATCACGTTCGAGGAGGAGTTGCATGGAAACCATAAAGCAGGTTGAAACGGTCGGCCGTATCCGCAGTGATCTCGAAGGTCTCATGGGTAGCCGGATGTGTTTGAAGGCGAACATGGGCCGCTCGAAGATCCTGGAGCGTGAGGGCGTTCTCGAACAGACTCATCCGAGTCTTTTCGTCCTCAAGATCGATGAGAAGCGCGGACGGACCGCGCGGGTCTCCTACAGCTACGTTGACATCCTCACTGGTACGGTGGAGCTTACGCACCCCGAGACCGGCGAGGGTCTCTTCCCCTGGCTGAACTAGAGTCGACCAACCGGTAATGCGATGCGCGCGGGGCGATCATGCCCCGCGTGTTGTGTACCAGGGGAGAGATCAGACTGCTCACACTCGTTGCTCCGGCGAAGGTGAATCTGTATCTGGCGGTCGGGCAGAGGCGGCCTGACGGCTATCATGACCTGACGACGGTGTTCCAGGCTCTCGAGCTGGCTGACGTGGTCAGAGTCGATCCGGATGACTCCTTCTCTGTCACCTATGAACCCGACCTTGGCATCCCGCGTGGCGAGGATCTGGTGTCGCTCGTCTCGATGGCTTTAGCGCAACGCCTCGGCCGAGAACTCCAAGGCGCATTCACCGTGTATAAGCGGATACCGGCCGCAGGAGGTCTGGGCGGGGGTAGCTCCGACGCTGCGGCTACGATCGTGGCGCTCTGCGCCATGTGGGGGGTACCCGCTGAAACGCCCGAGGTCGTCGACGTTGCGCGAGCGGTCGGTGCGGACGTCGCTTTCTTCCTCGTGGGCGGGACGGCCCTGTACACCGGCAGGGGTGACACTCTGGTGCGTCGGCTGCCGGACCCCGGTCTCGACGTGGTCGTTATCAACCCCGGAGAGCCCGTGCCGACAGCGGCTGCATACGCTGCATTCGACCGGTTGCTTCTGCCCCCGGCACCGCCAGTGGAGCCGCTGCTGGGCGCGCTTGCGTCTACGGGAACGAACATCGGCGGCCTACTGTTCGACAACCTTACAGAAGCGTCCACGGGGATGGTCCCATCGGTAGGTGGTGCGCTTGCGTTCCTGCGCTCGGAGCCGGGTGTTCTCGGCGCCGAGATGGCCGGTAGCGGCTCCACCGTCTTCGCGCTGTGCCCTACACCGGAAGTGGCTTCGTCTATCGCCGAGAAGGCGCGCGACAGAGGTTGGTGGTCGGCGGTGACGCGCACGAGTCCTTCCGGTGCGAGGATCGTCCGGACTGAAGAGGGCGACGCTTGGCTCGGCTGAGTCCAGGCGTTGTAAGAAGGGAATCCCCACCCTCCGTCGAAGTGAACAGCAGACGATGAGACCCGTGGGGGGAACGATGGATATCACGAAAGTCACACTGCGCCCCGTGGCGATGAACAAGGTCTGCGCGATCGCGAGCATCGTGATCGATGACGTGTTCGTCGTCCATGATCTACGGATCGTGAACGGCGACAAGGGACTGTTCGTGGCCATGCCTTCCCGCAAGCTTCCCAACGGGGAGTTTCGCGATATCTGCCATCCGATCAACACGGATGCGCGCAACATGATCCAGGCTGTCGTTCTTGCCGAGTTCGAGTCGGAGGGCGGCCTTGATGTGTTCTCAGAGGCCGATGAGCTGGAAGTCTGACGAACGCGAGAGCTCTTCGAAGCGCTGTTGCATCGCACGCGCTGACCTTCTGCTGTGGTACAATTCGCCCGCTCGCCAGTGATGTGCGGGCGTTTTCGGCGTGCCTCAAATGTGGGCACTGGGGCGTAGCCAAGCGGCAAGGCAGGGGACTTTGGCTCCTCGATCCGTAGGTTCGAATCCTACCGCCCCAGCCATGATACGACCGGGACTCTCAAGTCCCGTCAAGAACGGAAAGGGACCGATGGGCGCGGCGGCTTTGATCCTTGCAGCAGGCGAGGGAACCCGAATGAAGTCCGGGCTTCCCAAGGTCGCACATCGCATCCTTGGGGTGCCGATGGTGGCCTATGCCATCGCTGCTGCCCGCGAGTCGGGTTGTGATCGGATCGTCGTTGTCACCGGCCACGGGGCACAGCTCGTGGAGTCCCTGCTCGATGATGTGGTGTTCGTCCGTCAGTCGGAGCAACTTGGGACCGGCCACGCCGTGATGTGCGCCTCCGACGCGCTTGCGGATATCGATGGCTCACTTGTGGTCCTGTCCGGTGACTCGCCGTTGCTTCGTGCCGAGACGATCACTCGTCTTGTGGAGGCGCGAGAGCGGTCGGGAGCCGCAGCTGCGGTCCTCACGGCGTCTCTTTCCGATCCGTCGGGCTACGGGCGTATCGTTCGCGGGGAAGACGGTGCTTTGATCAGCATCGTCGAGGACAAGGATCTCTCTCCCGATCAACGCTCCATCGGCGAAGTGAACACGGGCACCTACTGTTTTGATACGCGACTGCTCTTCGCTCATCTGAGACATCTGAGCAACACGAACGCACAGGGGGAGTACTACCTCACGGACACGGTCGGGGTCTTGCGTGCAGAAGGTCTTGCAGTGGTCGACGTCGCCACAGACGAACCCGAGGAAATCCTTGGTGTGAACAGTCGCGTCCAATTGGCCGAGGCCGTCAAGGTGCTGCAGACGCGCATCAATCGGGCGCACATGCTCGCCGGCGTCACGATGACCGATCCCGATCTCGTCTGGATCGGGCCGGACGTGACCATCGGCAAGGACACTGTTCTTGAGCCGATGACATTCCTTCTGGGAGACTCTCATGTCGGCGAGGAGTGCGTGATAGGTCCCGACAGTCGTGTGACCGACTCCCGTATAGATGACGGTGCGGTCGTGGATTCGTCGATCCTTATGAAGGCCATCGTTGGGGAGAGTGCCACTGTTGGGCCCAGAGCGTACTTAAGGCCCGGAACCGTTCTCAAGAAGATGGCCAAGGCCGGGACGAGCGTTGAGATCAAGAACTCGACGCTTGGCGAAGGTGCGAAGGTGCCGCATCTGTCTTATATCGGCGATGCGACCATCGGTGCAAGCGCCAATGTCGGCGCGGGTACGATAACCTGTAACTACGACGGTGTGCGCAAACATTCGACGGTCATCGGCGATGGAGCCTTCATCGGCTCAGACACGATGCTCGTTGCACCGGTCACCGTTGGCGAAGGGGCGGTCACGGCTGCAGGCAGTACGATCACGCGTGATGTGCCCGCTGATGCGCTCGGTATCGAGCGGTCGGAGCAGCGCCATGTTGAGGGTTGGGCTCGCAAACAACGGACCGGACGTGAACGGGAAGGCGACTCGGAGGAGCGATGACGAGCATGACGAGCGGCAAGCGCATGATGGTGTTTGCGGGGACTAACAACCGCGAACTCTCCGAGGGTATCGCACAGCACCTCGGCATCGAACTCGGCAACATCAAGATCAGCAAGTTCGCCAACGGCGAGATCTACGTCCGCTACCTCGAGAGTGTCCGCGGTGCGGACGTCTTCATCGTGCAATCCATGTGCGAGCCGGTCAACGCGTCGATCATGGAGCTCCTCATCATGATTGACGCTGCCAAGCGTGCAAGTGCACGGACGATCACCGCAGTCATCTCGCACTATGGCTATGCTCGCCAGGACAAGAAGTCGGCTGCGCGTGAGCCCATCACCGCGAAGCTCGTTGCGGACCTGCTCACGGTCGCGGGCGTGGACCGCGTTATCGCCATGGATCTCCACCAGGGTCAGATCCAAGGCTTCTTCAATCAGCCCGTGAACCATCTGACAGCTTTGCCGATCCTCGCGGACTACTTCGAGAGTCTTAAGATGGAGGATCTCACGGTCGTGTCCCCCGACGTCGGTCGCGTGAAGGCAGCCAAGAAGCTGGCCGACATGCTGGGTGCGACTCTCGCGATCATGCACAAAGGTCGTCCCGAGCACAATGTCGCCGAGATCACGCACGTCGTCGGCGAGGTCGCGGGTCGCACGTGTATCGTGGCCGACGATATGATCGACACCGCGGGATCGATTACCGAGGGCGCCAAAGCGCTCATGAACTCGGGTGCGAAGAAAGTGTACGTCGCCGCGACACACGGCATCTTCTCGGGTCCCGCTTACGATAGGATCGCGGAGGCGCCTATCGCCGAGGTGGTCGTGACCAACACACTGCCGGTTCCCGACGAGCGTCGCACCGGGAAGATACATGTCCTGAGTGTGGCGCCGTTGTTCGCGCACGCGATCCAGAACGTGTACAACGACGAGTCCGTCTCTGAGCTGTTCGACCCGGACTTCCAGCTGTAGGATTCCGGTCTGATATCGACTACAAGCAGGCCTGTACCCTTGCGTCATGCAGGGTGATGCCATACCAGGAGGGAACGACGAAATGAGCACCACGACAGTCAAATTGAACGCGAAGCCCCGCGAGATCATCGGCAAGGCGAGCCACGCGCTCGTGAAGGAGGGTCTACTTCCCGCCGTCGTGTATGGCGCTGAAGTCGATGCACTGCCGATCACGGTCGAGCGTAAAGAGTTCGAGCGTATGATGACCCATGCCGCTGTCGGCTCGACCCTTGTCAAGCTGGTCGTCGAAGGTGCCGCTGAACCCCTGAACGTCATCATCAAAGAGGTTCAGCGCGATCCGGTCAAAAGCGTCGTGCGGCATATCGATTTCTGGGCCGTTCGTATGGGCAAGTCGATCAGTACCGTCGTGGCGATCACGTTCATCGGTTCTTCAGAGGGTGAGCGTACCGGTGGTGTTCTTCTGCACGAGCTGCGTGAACTTCATATCGAGGCGCTCCCCAAGGATCTGCCTGAGATCATCGAGATCGACGTCACGCCGCTCAACGTGGGCGATGCTCTCCATGTGCGGGATATCGTACCGCCCGCAGGCGTCACGATCATGAACGATCCCGACATCATCATCTGCGCAGTCTCTGCTCCGACCGCTGAGGTCGAGGAGGAGGCTGTCGGGGTTATCGAAGGAGCCGTCGAGGTACCTGAGGTCGGCAAAGACGAGTCCGGCGAAGAGGCCTAGTCGAGCGCCATGTCACGACTGGTGGTGGGGCTCGGAAACCCCGGGTCCGAGTACGCCGAGACAAGACACAACGCGGGGTTCATGGTCGTGGATCTACTGGCCGAGAACCTGCGCGTCAACTACTGGAAGGACGAAGCCGGCGCTAAAGTCGGCCTCGTCCGCTTCGGCGATGATGACCTTGTCCTTGCCAAGCCGCAGACCTTCATGAACCTGTCCGGCAAGGCCGTTCTCAAGCTCGCGGACACCTATGGCGTGCCCGTGTCCGAGATCATCGTGATCCACGACGACCTCGATCTGCCGGAGGAGACCGTGCGCGTCAAGCGCGGCGGCGGTCACGGAGGACACAACGGGCTGCGTTCGCTCAACGAACAACTCGGCCCAGCCTATCTTCGCGTCAGACTCGGCATAGGACGACCGCCCGGTCGTCAGGACTCCGCAGATTACGTGCTGGAGCCGATGCGTAAGGATGCCGCCGAGCGGCTCAGGGCGGCCGTGCCGACCGGTGCGCAGGCGGTCCTGCACGTTCTGGAGAGCGGAGCGGATAGCGCCATGCAGGAGTACAACGGCAGCTAGCTACTACTTGAGGTACTTCATGGGATCGACGCACGTGCCGTTCACGCGTACTTCGAAGTGCAGGTGAGGACCGGTCGAGAGTCCGGTCGAACCCACGGTGCCGACGCGCTGCCCCTTGGTCACGTTCTGCCCAACGCTGACCTTGATCCCGCCATTCTGCTGGTGCGCGTAGAGCGTGACTATGCCGTTTCCGTGATCGATCATGACCGTGTTGCCATACCCGCTTCGGTAACTCGCGTAGATGACTTTGCCGTCTTCAGTCGCAACGATCGCAGCGCCGTCGATCGACTTCGGAGGATCGAGGTTGCGGCCGATATCGATACCCGTGTGGAGCTTCCTTATGCCGAGAATAGGGTGTATCCGGTAGCCGAAGGGTGATGATACGCGGTAGAACCCGGGAACCGGCCACGCCATGATGCCGGCGTAGTAGCCCGAACCGGTGCCGTAGAGCTCTTTCGCGATCTTCGCGGACTCGGCCTCTTCGAACTCGGCAAGTTTGCGCAGGCGTGCCGCGTTCTCCTTGCTCTCGGCCATGAGTGCGGCTTTGCTGTCCTGCACGTTCTTCTGTTCTGCCAGCTTGCTTGCATGCTGAGAGCGAAGTGTCGTGAGGCGCTTCTCCTCGGCCTCGGCCTCGAGCCGCTTTGTGTTGACCGTCTCGAATATCCGATCGAGTTCGGTCTTGGCTCTTTCGAGGGATTGCTGCGTCGTCTTGAGGTCGCCGACGATCTCCTCGTTCTGGCGGATCACACGCTGCACAAGCGTGGTGCGCGCGATAAGGTCCTCGATGTTCTTCGAGCTGAAGAGCATCTCAAGGTAGAACAGGTCGCCCTGCTTGTAGCTTTCCTGCAGTCGTCCCGCAAGTAAACTCTGCTGGCGCTCATACTCGGCCTGCGTCTTGGCGATCTCAGCTTCTTTGGCGGAGATCTCACTCCTGAGTTGGTCGACTTCGGCCTTGAGCCGATCGGCCCTTGTCGTAGCGGCTTCGATGTCATCGGCAAGTGCGGAGATGTCGGCCTCGATCGCGTCGATGCGGTCGTCGAAGCTGCGGACCTCCGCTGCGAGCTGGTTGGCCTTCGCATCCTCAGCTGCTGCGGCCTCGCGTGCGTCGGCTGCGGCCTGTTCGTGATCGCGCAGTTCAGCCTCGGTCGCTCCGAAAGCGAGGGGTACCACGGAAAGAGAGGCTATGAGAGCCAGGGAGATGGTCACTATCAGAGCGCGTCTGCGTATCACTGGTGTGTCTCCTCCAGGGTAAGAAAACCCCGCTGGAAGGCGCTATCAATGGTCAGTTTACCAGGGTGTACGGGTATACTGCAATCGAGGGACGCGGCACTCGATTGCCGCGCAGCAACCGAGGAGAGGATGATCTGCATGTCTGATGACTATACTGGCCCACCTCCCGCTCCCGCAACACCCCCCGTGGCACCCGTAGGTGGTGGCTACGGACCCGCCAGCGATACGAGCAAGATTCTCGCCGCTGTCGGCTATCTGACCGGCATCGTCGCCCTGATCGCCATCCTCATAGAGCCGTACAAAGACGAGAAGTTCATCCGCCATCACGCCATCCAGGCGTTGGGTCTTGCGATTGTCCTGATCGCTGCGAACGTCGTCCTTGGCGTTCTGAGCGCAGTACCCGTCATCCAGGTCCTCGCCGTTATCGGATGGGCGCTTGTCTATCCCGCCTGGCTGGTCCTCGCGATCATCGGCGCGGTGAAGGCGTGGAATGGCGAGATGTGGGAGATGCCGGTCGTCTACGGCATCGTGAAGCAGTACATCTAGCGAATCGGCTCGGTCTCCACGACGAGGCGCACACCGCAGTCTTCAGGGGCGGGCACCACGAGTGTCCGTCCTTCGTCGTCCACCATGTAGAGGCCGAGGCCGCGCGCTCGCGCGTAGGTCTCGGCTTTCTGGGCGCCCATGACGAACAGGGCCGTGGACAGGATGTCCGCATCGAGCCCGGAAAGCGTATCGAGCGGTCCGAACACCGTGAGTGAGCGCAGTCCGTGTGCCGAAACGCCGGTTACGGGGTTGAGGATGTGGTGGTAGCGTACGCCGTCGAACTCGAAGTAGCGCTGATAGTCGCCCGAGGTCGAGACCGCGCAGGGCACGAGCGCTTCCACCACGGCGAGCACCCGTTCTTCATCTCGCGGATCTTCGATGCCGATGCGCCAGGGCTCGTCGTCGGGCTTCTTGCCGAGTGTGACCGTGGTGCTGCCCGCCGAGACGACCACGTCGGTCACGCCACCCGCACGGAGTCCATCGAGCGCTTCGTCGAGCCCGAGACCCTTGGCGGCGCCGCCGAAGTCGAGGCCCGGAGGCGGCACGCCATCGCTCGTCCGCATCGTGAAGCTCGCAAGACCGGCGTCGCGAGAGAACGAGTCCGCTGCGGCGACGGCGACCTCGAGTTGGAGGGTGGACGGCACCGTCTCACTCGATTCGAACCCGTAGAGCGCTGAGACGCCGAGCAATGCCGGGGAGAAGCTCTCGGCCACGTCCAGTCGCTCGATGGCGTCAAGGACGGTCAGAGCGCGCGTGGAGAGCTCCTGAGGCGTGTAAGGGTCTTGGTTGAAGCGCGAGACCGGAGTGTCCTGCGAGTAGGCGTCGAGTTCGGCGGACACATCGTCCATCACTAAGAAGGCGCCGTCTGCGGCATCGCGAGCTGCGTTCGCGTCTCCATATGCGGTGATCTTCACAGCGGTGCCGAGCGTGACGCGACTGACAACGATCGGCTTGTCGGCGAGGGCGCAGCCGACAAGGCATGCGCCGAGCGCGAGAGCGACTGCGATCGTGACGATCCTGCGCACGCGTCCCCTCCTTGTTGCCTCGGTACGGACGGCTAGTATACTGGTCGGATGTCACGGGCGTCATGCCCGCACCAAGTGTAGTCCACGACCGGAAGGTCGCCCATGTTCACCATCATCCACAAGCGCCAGCTCTCGGAATCCGTCTTCGAGATGGGTGTTCAGGCGCCCGCCATCGCTCGCAAGGCCAAAGCCGGGCAGTTCCTCATGCTTAGAGTGGACGAGAACGGCGAGCGTATCCCGCTCACGTTCTCCGATTGGTCTGCCGAGGAAGGCTGGATCCGGTTCATCTTCATGCGCGTCGGCAAGACGACGCACAAGCTGTCGCATTTCGAGGTGGGTGATGCGCTTGTCGATGTGGTCGGTCCGCTGGGCGTACCGACGCATGTAGACGGGCTCGGGCGGGTCGCGGTCGTGGGTGGCGGCGTTGGCGCCGCAGTGGCGTATCCGGTCGCCCGAGCGATGGTTGCCGCGGGAAACGAGGTCACCGTGATACTCGGTGCGCGGAACGACGATCTGCTGATACTCGAAGACGAGTTCAAGGCGCTGCCGCTCACAGAGCTCATCGTGTGCACCGATGATGGCTCCGCCGGACGCAAGGATCTTGTGACTGCGCCGCTGAAGGAGCTGTCTGCGGCCGGTGTGCTGGATCACGCGATGGCGATCGGCCCCGTGATCATGATGAAGTTCTGTGCTGCGACCACCAAAGAGTTCGACGTACCCACGACGGTCTCCCTCAACCCGATCATGGTCGATGGCACCGGCATGTGCGGAGCCTGTCGCGTGACCGTGGGCGGGGAGACCAAGTTCGGCTGTGTCGACGGCCCTGACTTCGACGGCCACCTTGTGGACTTCGAGGAGCTCATGAGCCGCCAGCGCGTCTACGTCGATGACGAGCGCCTTGCTGACGCCGAGTATTCAAGGGAGTGCTCATGCCACAAGTAGATGCCCCCGGCGGTGAGAAGCCGCGCCACAAGCCCTCTCGTGGACCGCGCGTGGCAATGCCCGAGCGCCCCGCTGCCGAGCGGGCTCGCGACTTCGATGAGGTGAACCTCGGCTACACGCAGGAGCAGGCGAAGGCGGAAGCGGACCGCTGCCTGCAGTGTAAGAACCCCACCTGTATCGAGGGGTGCCCGGTCAATATCGACATCAAGTCCTTCATCCGCCACATCATCGACGCCGAGTATGCCGAGGGAGTGGCGGTGCTGAAAGAGCGCAACGCGCTGCCTGCGGTCTGCGGCCGCGTGTGTCCGCAAGAAGAGCAGTGCGAGGCGGCTTGCGTGCTCGGCAAGAAGGGTCAGCCGGTCGCTATCGGGCGGCTCGAGCGCTGGTTGGGTGATTTCGACCTTGCGTGCGAACTCGGCGAACGCTGCGAGCCCGAGGTAGGCGCGGACACTGGCTTGCGGGTGGCGGTCGTGGGCTCCGGCCCCGCAGGACTCGCGTGTGCGGGCGAGCTTCGGCGCTTCGGCCACGGTGTGACGGTGTTCGAGTCCCTGCACGCCTTGGGCGGTGTGCTCACCTACGGCATTCCCGAGTTCCGCCTGCCAAAGGCGATCGTCCAAGCTGAGATCGAGATGCTCGGTATCATGGGCGTGGAGTTCGTCACCGACGTCGTCGTTGGCGCCACCTACACCGTCGATGAGTTGCTGACCGAGCAGGGATACGATGCGGTGTTCGTCGGCAACGGGGCCGGCCTGCCGGTGTTTCTCGGCATATCGGGAGAGAACCTCAACGGCGTGTACTCGGCCAACGAGTTCCTCACGCGCGTGAATCTCATGCGTGGCTATGAGTTCCCCAAGGCGGACACGCCTGTGTGGCGCGGCCACAAGGTCGCGGTCATCGGCGGCGGCAACGTTGCTATGGACTCGGCGCGTACCGCCAAACGCCTGGGCGCCGAGGATGTCTTCTTGGTCTACCGGCGCAGCGAGGAAGAGATGCCTGCACGTAAAGAAGAAGTGCACCATGCGCGCGAGGAGGGCATCGAGTTCAAGATGCTGTGCTCGCCTTCCCGGATAGAGGGGCACGATGGTTGGGTGACCGGTCTGGTAGCGACACGGATGGAGCTTGGCGAGCCGGACGAGAGCGGACGCCGCGCGCCAGTGTGTGTTTTGGACTCCGAGTTCACGATCGACTGCGACACGGTCATCGTCGCGGTGGGCACGCGTGCGAACCCGCTGCTGACGAAGACGACGCCGGACCTTGAGCTGACGAGGCGCGGGTACATCATGGCTGACGAGCAGGGCGCGACCTCGAAGCCTGGTGTGTTCGCCGGTGGGGACATCGTGACCGGTTCTGCAACGGTCATCCTGGCCATGGGAGCAGGAAAGCGTGCTGCACAGGCGATAGATGAGTGGTTGGTGACCCGTTCTCAGTAGTGCGTCGGGTCAGACGTGCGGTATACTCTGCAAGCGAAACGTCCTGATGTTCGGCGCCGCCAAGCGATGAATGGTCGTTCGCCTGTGGCAGACAGGCCTGCAGGCCGAGGAGGGTCAATGTCGGATCCTATCAACGTGCTGGTCGTCGACGACGACGTGTCCATCCAAGAGATGATCCGCATGGGGTTTGAAGCCGACGGCATGCATGTCGTCAGTGCGGGTGATGGCGCCGAAGCCCTTGAGGTGCTCGATCGGGAGCCGGTCGACGTCATCTTGCTGGACATCATGATGCCGCGCGTCGACGGCTGGATGGCGCTCATGGAGATCCGCAACAACCCGGCGACCGCCGACATCCCCGTGATCATGCTCACAGCCAAGACTCAAGATCTCGCCAAGATACTCGCCTTCAAACAAGGCGTGCAGCAGTACGTCACCAAGCCGTTCAATCTCATGGAGCTGTCCGCCCGAGTCCGCAGTCTGGTGCGTGTGCGTCCGGCTGTCGCTGCTCCCGGTCTGGCGGGTGAAGGCGACTTTCGCAAACTCGCCGTCCGCAAAGGTGGCCGCACGGTGCTGCTCAATATCGAGGACATCATCTACATCTCAGCGAAGAACAAGTCCACCTACGTGCACACCTACGAGAACCAGTACCTCGTGGACCTCACGCTGAGCGATCTGGAAGAGAAGCTCTCCAAAGACGTCTTCCAGCGCGTGCATCGCAGCTACATGATCAACCTGAACCGCGTGAAGGAGATCCTGCGCGTCGATGGCTCCTATGTCGTGGTCGTTGTGGACCGGGATGAGACCCAGATCCCCGTGGCACGGCGTCAGGTCAAAGAGTTCCGCGGCGCGGTGGGTATCTGATGCGCGGCGTGACGTTCCGCCGCCGATTGACCGTCATCGCGCTTGCCTGCATGTTGGCGGTCGCCCTGCTTCCCGGCACTGCGGTGGCCGAGAGGACACTCGGGCTTTCCACCGGGTCGTTCGACTTCTCAGTCGCTCCAGGGGGGAGCGGTGAGGGCGAACTCGTGGTGATGAACGACGGCGATGAGACACTCGATGTCCTCGTCTACTCCGGCGTCCAGGTCATCGACGAGAAGGGCGGCGTCACCTACGAGGTTCCTAATAGGACCTCGGAAGGTTTCGCGTCCAATCCTACGGCGTGGATCAGTATTCAAATCCCCAGCTCGACGCAGTCGCTGGGCAACACGCCGTTGATAACGCTTGCGCCTGGTGAGCGAACGCCGGTGAAGTTCTCCTTCACGGTTCCGGAGGAAGTGGCCCCCGGAGACCACCAGATGCTGCTCTTCTTCGAGATGCTCACGCCCGATGACACCTCCGAGGGGTCATCTGCGAAGGTGGCGGGTAGGCTGGGTGCGCGTATACGTATCCGCGTACAGGGTGAACTTGTCGAGCGCATGGATGTGCGGCCCTTCAGTGTACGCAGCCCCATTCTGGGTAATGAGATGCCGTGGGTCTTCCTGATCCGCAACGAAGGCAACATCGACAAGATGGTCACAGCCAGACTGGCGCTGCTCGACGGTGATGAGAACGAGGTATGGGGCAGCGCGGTGGCGTCGGAGACGGTAGTGTATGCGGGAACCAATCTCGAACGCTCCGGCGTGGCCGAGGGCATCCCCACGTTGGGTCGTTTCACGGCCAGGCTCACGGTGGAGTACCCCCGCGAGGGAGCTTCTCCCGGGTCGACGATCCAAGATCAGGTGGTCAAGGACCGGACCGTGTGGATCGCGCCGCTGTGGTTGGCGATCGTCGTGGTCGTTGTTGTGGCGCTCATCTTGATGTATCTGTCGTGGAAGCAGGCTGTCAGGGCTGCGCACCGCAGAGTGCGACGTGCGGAGAAGGTCGCCCCGGCTGATGTAGACGTGTCCGCTGAATCCGAAGAGCCTGCCGAGTAGCTCAGCAGGCTCTCCTTCTACCGCGCCGAACGGTGAGGATATCTCTTCTTAGTCGGTGACCACCCAGTACGCTGTGGCTGTCTCGGGAAGCTCCACCCGGTAGCCGCTTGTGGGCTCACCGGTCACGGTGAGTGCGCCCTCGGTCGTATCGACGACCAGCTGCCACGGGATGTTGGCCTGTACGGTGACTCCGTCTGCTGTTGGGGTGAGCACGATGCGCTCGCCCACGTGGACGCTCACATTGACGGTTCCGCTGTCTGCGGCTGCCACGGCGGGGAGCAGGGAGATGATGAGCACCGCTGCGGTCAGGACCGCTACGATCGTCCGCTTCATCACTCACACCCCCATCCGTTGCCGTTGTTCTCGTCTGCTATACCGTTTATCGGTAGACGAACGGTATGAGTGTGTGACGAATGAACGGTTGCGGACTACTAACGGATGAATGGCTAGCTAGATACGCTTGGGAATCCAGGGAAATGACCGTTCATGTAGAGGACGAACGGTCATTTGGGACGCAAGAAAGAACCCGCCTGGATTCCAGGCGGGTTCTCCGAGACCCTGGGTGAGTCAGACACTCACCTGCCGGCGCGGCGTTAGATCTGGGTCACGGTGTACAGATACGCACCGGAGTAGGCACCAGAGGCGACATCCCAGGTGGGTGCAATCGTGAGGGTGTCCTTGACCTCAACGGCTCCGCCCTTGGCGTAGGCGCCGGTGCCCTGGTCGAGATCCGCATAGGAAACATGCATGTCGGTCGAGAAGTCGCTGTAGTTGTAGGAATCATTGGCTACGACGGGATGCAGGTAGTCTCCCACCACTTCGCTTCTGGCGACGGTGAACCTGTTGTTCGACTTGACTGTGAACGTCGTGGACTTGGTGTTCGTGGCACCGGGATCCACGGCATCGAAGGTGATGCTCGTGGCATTCGTCGTGATCTCGAGCTTCGGGTTGACCGTTGCGCTGACTGTTGCGGTGGTTGTCGCTGCTGTCGCGTACGCGACCATTCCCATGACCAGTGCCGCTGCGACGATCCCTATCAGAAGTGTCTTCTTCATTTCTCTCTTCTCCTCCTTGAGACAGACTGCGTATCGAGACTTGATTTGATTTCGTAGAACTCGCGCCGGCTCGTTCTGATTCCTCTATCGGGCGGAGCTGTATGGAAATGAATACGCTCTTGCCGTACGGCAGAATAGTGTGACAGAAGGCACACAAGGATGGTTGAACGGATGAACGGTGAGGCTGCGGCTCTGTGTACGGGGTTCCTACGGGATGGCTGCGGTGTATGTCACCGTGGCGACCAGGGGAACCCCGGCAGGGGTGTTCCAATCAGGAAGGATGGTGACGGCGTCGTAGTAGGACGACGTGCCCGCATTCTTCGATCCGGCAGCGTCGCCAGTGATCACGAGACCCAGGCTCGCGACATCGCCTGTCGTCTCGCGGGTCAGTGTGTAGCCGTAGTTGGACGTGACGTCCACCTGGATCGTGCCGGGGCCATAGGGCACTGCTGCGTCGGGCTCCACGGTTCCAAAGTCGATGTCAGCGGTGGGAATCGTCA
This sequence comes from Coriobacteriia bacterium, assembly GCA_030655755.1. Lineage (GTDB taxonomy): Bacteria > Actinomycetota > Coriobacteriia > Anaerosomatales > Anaerosomataceae > UBA2279. The sequence goes on along the minus strand of JAUSOQ010000038.1, from coordinate 26,533 downwards.
TGGTGAGGAACGGCGCTTCGGTGATGGTGTAGTGGGCTATGAGTATGCTGTCCGTCTTGGTTTGGAGTTTCGCGTTCTTGTAGGAGAAAGAGATCCTCGTATAAGGGCCGTTCAGCGGATAGTCACCCGGCGTCGTCGGGTTGGTGACGCCACCGATACGGACAACGAACTCGGTGCTAGGCGGCAGCGTGGGCGACACTGCGATACTCACGGTCTGTCCTGACACCGAGAGTGTCCCCGCGGGCTCGAGCAGTGTTGCCGCCGTCACGTTTGCGTCCCCCGTGAATGTGAACTCGATCATAAAAAGGGTCTCGCCGGCCTCCATAGCAAAGGTCCCGAACTCGTAGGTGACATCCGTTGCCCCTGCGTAGTACGAGGAAAGAGTCGTGGTAGGACCTGCCGAGGCGACGACGGCGTATGCGAGAGGACTCACTGATGCGAGAAGGCATAGGACAAGCACGGCGAGGATGCCTGACCGTACGCGTCCCAGGCGGAACCTGGTCTTGGCTATCCGCATCATGCGTCTCTCTCTGCCTTGCTGCCGTTCGGCATCACCATGTGATGATGCACACACTACTACGCATCATACATCGGCAGGATGATTGCGAAACCTTAGTTGCGCAGGCTGCTGAGAGGGGCGGGGAAGCGCCCGCCGCGTCGCGCCAGTACGGTCCCCGCCCACTGGCTCACGTTCATGACCGGTGCTGCACCGAGCAGCCCGCCAAAGTCCACAGTGTCGCCTGCCACTTTGCCAATGGCCGGTATGAGTCGTGTTGCGGTGGTCTTGCTGTTGATGACGCCAATGGCGTAGGCGTCGGACATGATGGTGGCGATGGTCTCAACTGCCGTGTCGCCGGGGATCGCGATCATGTCGAGGCCCACGGAGCACACAGATGTCATCGCTTCGAGCTTCTCGAGCGTCAGTGCGCCATCGCGGACGGCGCGCACCATGTTCGCGTCCTCTGACACGGGGATGAACGCGCCTGACAGGCCGCCGATCGAGCTGGTGCCCATGGCGCCGCCCTTCTTGACGGCGTCGTTGAGCAGCGCGAGCGCGGTCGTTGTGCCGGGACCGCCACAGCGCTTCACGCCGATAGCCTCGATGATGGCGGCAACACTGTCGCCTTCGGCGGGCGTGGGGGCCAGCGAGAGATCGACGATCCCCATCTCCACGCCAAGCCGGCGTGCCGCCTCGCGGGCCACAAGCTCGCCTGCGCGCGTGATCTTGAACGACGTCGCTTTGATCGCCTCGGCCACGGTTGTCAGGTCGGCATCTTTTGGTAGCGACTCCACGACTGCGCGCACGACGCCGGGACCGGAGATACCCACGTTGATGACGGCGTCCGCCTCACCGGAACCATGAACGGCTCCAGCCATGAAGGGGTTGTCCTCCACCATGTTGCAGAAGACGACCAGCTTGGCGCAGCCGATGCTGTCGTGCTCGGCTGTCAGTGCCGCGGTCTCCAGCGTGATCTCGGCCATACGCAGCACCGCGTCCATGTTGATGCCGGCACGCGTGGATGCGACATTGACCGACGAGCAGACGCGTTCGGTGGATGCGAGCGCGGCGGGGATCGAATCGATGAGCATGCGGTCACCGGCGCCGATGCCTTTGTGCACGAGCGCAGAGAAGCCGCCGATGAAGTCGACACCCACCTCGCGAGCGGCGCGATCCATCGCGACCGCGATCGGGGTGAGGTCGTGGCCACTGCCGCATACCAGCTCGGAGATGGCGGATACCGCGATGCGTTTGTTGATGATGGGGATGCCGTACTCGCGCTCGATCGCCTCGGCAACCGGCACGAGACGCTGCGCAGCGGTGCTCACCTTCTCATAGACGCGTGCAGCCACCGTCGCAACGTCATCGGCGGCGCAGCCTCCCAAGGAGAGCCCGAGCGTCACCGTGCGGATGTCGAGGTGCTGCTGGGTTATCATGGTGAGGGTCTCGGCGATCTCCTCCGGGCTGATCTGCAGCATGTGAGCTCCTTCTAGACGCGATGCATGAACCGGAAGACGTCCTCACGCTGCAGCGTTATCTGCATGCTGAGCGACTCTGACACTTCGGCGAGGCGCGCCTGTACACCTTCGAACGACGTGCGCTCCTCATCCACGGTCACGAGCATGGTCATCGAGAAGACACCCGAGAGGATCGTCTGTCGGATGTCCTCGATGTTGGTGCCGGTCTCGGCAAGTGCGGCTGAAACGGCGGCGACGATCCCGACACGATCTTCGCCGAGCACGGAGAGAATGGCACTGGTCTGCATGGCCGGCCTTTCGTTCGGCAGTGGTGCTGACAGGTTATACTCTACCCGCTGGACCCGCAACAGGCGCAAGGGGTGTGGAATGGCCGTACCAATAACACCCGTGCATGTCGGCGACGTGGTGCGCCTCAAAAAGCCGCACCCGTGTGGGGCCAACGAGTGGGAAGTCACCAAGCTCGGCATGGACATCGGCCTTACGTGCGTAGGTTGCGAGCGCAAGGTCAGGCTCGAGCGCTACGAGTTCGATCGCCGGTTCCGGGGCTGGGTGCGACGGGCGGGCGAGGGCCCGCAGGAGACTGCCACCGGGGGCTAGGAGCCGTCGGCTCCTGAAAGCGACGGGTCCGCCTCGGCCGTGTTCAGCTGCACGTGCACGTGGTCGCCGCCGTTGCTGGTGTAGCCGGCGAGCTGCAAGTCGACCCGGTCCGACATCTTGCGCACCGACGCGATCCGCGTCACTCCGGCCGTCACGCGGTCTCCCTCGGCGATCAGCACGTCGTCGACGTGCAGCAGCACGAGATCGATGTCGTCTCGGCCATCAGGTCGGATGTGGATCTCGTAGTCGTTGTACTTCTCGTAGAGCTTGTAGGCCTTCACCCTGACGACGGTGCCCGAGATGGGCGAGAAGACCGCCGAGCCTGCGTCTGCGCCGCAGTCGACCGCCGTGTCCGGTGCACCGGTGCGGTTACTGCGCCACAACCGCAGTACGCAGCCGTACCAGATGTCGGGCTGGGCGGGAACGTCGGAATCTGTTGTCGGCGCGTCCTGGAGCGGGGGTACCGCTTTGAGCCGGGCGGCGAGTTCCATGTCCGCATCGGGGGCGAGCGATGTCATGTGCAATGCGTTGCTGCCGGACGCCTGGTGGAAGGCGATCGCGGTGATGTCTTCCGGGTCGATCGGGAGTCGCAGAGTGAGTTCTTGATATTCGGCGAAGCGCGGGGTAGGGTCACGCTCCGGTTCGGTTGCCGCAACAACGACCTCCGGCGTAGCCGAGGCCGGGGGAAGGGGCGCGCCATCATTGGAGCCGGCGCGCCCGACTACGAACAACATCGCGACGATCGTGATGAAGCAGAGTGCGATGAGCAGCGAGTACGGGGAGGGCCTCCGACGGCGCTTGCGGCCGCGGCTGCTTCGCACGTTGAGCCCGGTATCGCGTACCGGTCGCAGTCCGGAAGCAGTCGTGCGGGGAGTCTGAGGCGAGCGCGTGGGCGGCTGCGAGCGTACGTGACGGGGCGGGCGATTGTTCGAGGCGGCTGGCCTCACGGCGTCACCGCCGCGGTGTCCCCGTCGACGGGGACGGTGGTCCCGCGCTTTGCCGAGATGTCATGTAGCCGTTCCAGGATCGCCGTCGCCTCCTTGCCGTGCACGTATTCGGGCTTACCGTTGCTGTCGAGGTAGACCGGGGTGATCTTCACGTCGCTCACACCGGCAGGGCCGAGTGACGCATCAAGTATGAATGCCTCGCCTGTTTTGCGCGAGTAGTGGTCGAAGACAAAGTCACCCAGTGAGTAGGCGATCAGGCGATTGTTGTAGTACTCGACGGCCTGGATCACATGCGGATGATGGCTCATCACCATGTCGGCGCCGGCGTCCACCGCCCGGTGCGCATCTTTCACCTGATCGCCATTGCAGTCATCAACGTACTCGACGCCCCAGTGGAAACTCACGATGACGTAGTCGTACTCCTCTTTGGCCGAGCGGATCGCGTCTTCCACTGCGTCCATGTTGTTGCGGCCCTGGGCGAGGCCCGCCCTGGAGTCGGTCGCCACGAAGCCTGCGGGCAGGATGTGAGAGAACGACAGGAAGGCGACCGTGGCGCCGTCCGTCTCGACCACAGCGGGTGTCCATGCCTCGTCGCGGTTCGCGCCTGCACCGGCATGGCCGATGCTCAGTCCGTCGAGAAGTGCGACCGTGTCGGCGAGCGCGTCGGGACCGTAGTCGAGCACGTGGTTGTTGGCGAGGGAGAGGAAGTCGAAGCCCGCGAGCGCGAGCCCATCGGCGCCGCGCGGGTCGCCGCGGAACGTGACGTCTTTGGCGGTGTTGCGGATCCCGCCGGTCGAAAGTGGACTCTCGAGGTTGCCGACGGCGATGTCGGCGACGGCAAGCTGAGCGGCCACGTCGGAGAGGGGCTCGGCGCCATTGGTCGAGGCGATGAGCGTCTTCACCCGCCGATCGAAGATCATGTCGCCCACCGCGGCAACGGTGATGGTCGCGGGACGGGAGGGCTCGGGCGGTGCGGTCGGCTCTACCGAGGCGGTCGGTTCGACGGTGACGGTCGGCACGCTTGTTGGTGTGGCCATCACCGGCTGAGCGTCTCTTCCGGCGAAAAGGCCCGGCTCCAGCGCGGAGAGGCTGAGTATCGCCGTGGCGACAACTGCGAGCACGCCGCACGCTGCGAGGAAGATGCGTAGGCGCTTCTTTCGCGTGGCAGCAGCTAGTTCCCCGGCGGTCGTCCGGTATTTCGACGCTGTTTTGGGCATGGCTTGTCGCTCAGACTTCCTCAGATACACCGGCTCACTCATCGCGACTACTATACTAGTAAAGCAAGCAAGACACGGGCCGTTCGATCTCGGAGTCACCCTCCTGTGGGCAGGTCGATTTCTTTATGTGGACAAACCCCTTGCGCGGGTTTTCGTAAGTGATAGAATTTCACGATGTGTTCAGAGGTGGAAACTCGAAGGTGGGGCATGGAGAAACTCGAGCAGATACTCCACGCAGAGGAACGGGCACGTCAGACCGTTGCTCAGGCGCGTGAGGTGACACAGGCGACACTGAAAGACGCACGTGCGAAGGCCGAAGAGGCACTCGCCGCTGCTAAGGCGTGCGCTGACGAAGAGGCGGGCAACGAAGCAGCCGCCCTCATCGCACGAGCCCAGGGCGATGCCGAGCAGGTGACCGACGAAGCGCGCGTGCACATCGAGGCGGTGCTTCAGCAGGCCGAGAAACGCGTTTCTGACGCCGCGAGTGCTGTAGTGGTAGGACTGGTGGACTGAGCGTGGCCGTAGCGCGCATGCTCAAAGTCACGGCGATTTCGCACGCTCTGGCGTCAGAGGCACTCGTCGACAGCCTGAGGAAGGCTGGCGTACTCGATATCGCGCAGGACGCGAACGAACTTCCGGCACCCGTCTCGGCAGATGTCGAGGCTCGCATCGCCACACTCGACGAGCAGATCGCGGATGCGCAGTTCGTCGCGGAGTTCCTCGGCAGGTATCACACGTCCGACGCGCCGTTCGCCTCCTTCATCTCCGAGAAGTTCCACATGAGCGAGGATGAGTTCTACGCTCTTGCGCCGGACGAGGAGTTTTCTGACCTCTACCGCGAATGCGTGTTCCTTTCCGACCGTCTAGCCTCCATCGAGCGTCACTGCGAGCGTTTGCGTGCGCTCATCACGGACCTGCGTCCGTGGGAGCCGCTGCACCTGCAGATCAGCCAGTGGCGCGGGAGCGAGCACGTTGTCCTGTTCACCGGAACCGTCCCAGCCTCCGAGGGCGAGGCCATCCGTGCCCGTCTGCGCGAGGCTGTCGTCGAGGTCTCGGTCGAGGAACTCGGGCCGGTAGGCAGTAGGTCCGCCTGGGTGGTCATGGCGCACAGAGACCAGGTCGACGAAGTACGTTCGACTCTGCATCTCACCAACTTCACCGAGGTCGGTTTCCCCGAGCTTTCTGACTATCCCGCCGAGGAGATCTCAATCGCCGAGGAGCGTCTGGTCGAACTCGATGCCGAAGAACAGCGCATGCTCGAGCGGGCGAAGGAGCTCTCTGAGGAACGCCATGAGCACTCTGTGGGATTGGCCGAGGCGCTTGTATCGGCCCGCGACATATTGCTCGTCCGCGAGCGTTTCGGTTCGACCGAGCGCACCATAGTCATAACGGGATGGGTCATGGCTGCCAGACGTGCCAAGCTTGAGGCCGCGCTGGAGCCGGTGCGTTTCGATGTAGATCTCACCTTCGAGGAGCCGGATCCCGACGATCACCCACCGATCGAGCTCGACAATCCGAAGTGGCTCCGGCCGTTCGAGGTGCTCACTGATCTCTACGGACGCCCGCAATACCATGAGGTCGATCCCACGCCGCTGATGGCAGGCTTCTTCTTCATCTTCTTCGGGATGGCGCTAGCGGATGTCGGCTACGGCATCGCGCTCATGATCATCGCTCAGCTCATCAAGCGGAAGTTGGACGTTGGTCCCGGTGTGAAAAAATTCATGGAGCTGCTGACCTATGGAGGCGCTGCGTCGGTGCTTCTGGGTGTCGTGACGGGCTCCTACTTCGCGGTCAGCACGGATCTGGTTCCGTCGTTCCTGCTCTCGTTCAAGCTCTTCGACCCGCTTGAGGACATCATGCTGTTCCTGGTGATCAGCATCGCACTCGGCGTGGTGCACATCCTGGTCGGCATCGTCACGCGCGCTGTCATGCAGATCAAGGTAGGCGACTGGCGTGACGCCGTCGCGGGTGAGATCTCGACGATCGTGCTGCTTGCGGCTATCGCGGCGGGCGCGTTGCTCACGGGTACGATGTCGGCGTTCATCATCGGGGGCCTCGGTCTGACGTTGCTGCTGAAGGGCCGGGTGCTCGAGGTTCCCTCGAAGGTCGAAGCGCCGGCGTGGGACAAGGCGCTTGGGTGGGCGTGGATCATCTCGGCGGTGGCCTTCTTCGCCGCGGCTGCGCTCGGCGGGCCTTCCATCGTCTCGCAGGTCTTCCTCGGGTTGACCGCGGCCTCTATGTTCGTCTCCAAGACCGGTCGCAAGGCGGTGCTTGCCTTGCTCCTCGGCGCTTACGACACGTATGGGATGTCGGGGCTCATCTCGGACTTCCTTTCCTACACGCGACTTGCGGCACTCGGCCTTGCGGGTATGCTCGTGGGACAGGTCGCCAACCAGCTCGGCTTCATCGTGATGGAGCTGATGGGACCGGTCGTCGGTCTCGTGTTCGCGGTGCTCGTCGTGCTTATCCTGCACGTCATCAACTTGGCCATCAACCTGCTCGGCGCGTTCGTGCATCCCACGCGTCTGCAGTTCGTGGAGTTCTTCAGCAAGTTCTACGAAGGGGGCGGCCGCAATTACGCGCCGCTGGGTCCTAAGACGAAGTCGGTCGTACTGCACCCTCGAGTAGGGTCGCAGGAAGGAGGCAAGACAACGTGAACGAGGTCTTTTGGGGTATGTCGGGCATGACGTGGGCGCTTATGGGCGCGGGGTTCGCTGTCATCGGAGGAGGGATCGGCTCGGCCATCGGTATCACGACGATCTCCAACACGGCGTCGGGTATCGTGACCGAGGACTCCGAGAAGTTCGGACGGGTTCTCCCACTCGCCGCTATGCCGGGTACGCAGGGCATCTACGGGCTGATCACCGCCATCCTGGTGCTGCAGTTCTTTGAGATCCTGCTGCAGGAAACGGCTCCCACTATTCCGGGTGAGCTTGGCTTCAAGATCTTTCTATCATGCCTGCCGGTCGCCGTTCTGTGCCTGGTGACCGCGATCTACCAGGGCATGACAGCCGTTGGCGCCGCCGGCATGATCGCGCGTCGCAGCGAGGACTCGGGTAAGGCGCTGATCTTCCCGGCGCTCGTCGAGACCTACGCCGTATTCTCGCTCATCGCCACTATTCTGATGCTGTTCTCGCTACGCAACATGTACATGGGGTGATCGTGTGGCGCTGGCGGACATCATAGGCCGCATCGAGAGTGATGCTGGCGCTGAAGCGCGTGCACTGACCGATGGTGCTACGGCGAAGGCCGAGGCGATCATGGCCGAGGCGAAGCGAGAGGGCGAGCGGTATCGTGAGCATGCGCTGCACGATACCCGTCGTGATGCCGAGTCTCGAGCTGCAACGCTGCTCGCCAACGCGCGCCTTGCGGCGCGTGATGAGCTACTGGCCGGCAAGCGGACACTCGTGGAGCGGGCGCTTCGCCAGGCTGAGGAGCGGCTTGCGGCGTTCGATGACGCGACGTACACACGCGTGATCGCCAGCGGCATCATTCGTACTGCGCGAGGTGGCGATGTTGTGCGTGTCGCTGAAGCTGACCGGAAGCGTCTGGCCGGCCTGCGTGCTGCGGTAGACGCCGCAGCCGCTGAAGCTGGGTGCACGCTGGATCTTGTCTTCTCGGACACGGCGGCTGATATCTCGCATGGTGTCACGCTCAAGGCCGATCGCGTGAGTGCGGAGGTCTCGCCGGACTCGATGGTGAGCGGACGCCACGATGAACTCATGGCAGTAGCGACGGCCGGTCTCTTTCCGGCAGAGGAGGCGTAGAAGGGCGTGCTGTTTCGGAAGTCGGTGACAGAGCCTATACGCTATGGCTATGCTGTGGGGCGCGTTCGCGTCTTAGAGGGCCGCATGCTCTCTGGCGGCACATACGAGCGGTTGCTTGACGCGCCAACGTTCGGCGAACAGAAGCGTGTGCTCTCCGACTCTCCATACGGCCGCTTCCTTGAGGAGGCCGAAACGGTCGAGGGCATCGAGCGTGGGCTCGGTCTCGCGCTTGATGAACTGTATGGCTTTCTGGTCACGGCGAACCTGCCGTCACCGGTCATCCGGTTCTTCCGCGTTCGCTACGACTACGCCAACCTTGAGGCGCGGCTGAAGGCCGAACTGCTCGGCGTGCCTGTCGAGGACCTGCTTGTTGGACTCGGGACTGTGCCGATAGAGGTCGTCAAAGGTTCTGCCGCGCAGCTGCCCAAGTTCTTGCGCGATATCTACATGTCGCTGTCGGCCGAGGACTGCGCTGTGAGCGAGGAACAGATAACGGGTGTCGTGGATCATGCGCTCTTTGAAGACCTGAACACGGCCGCGAAGAGTTCGAAGAGTCGCTTTCTGACCGGACTCGCGGCGCTCATGGTCGATCTTGCGAATGTGAAGGCGTTGCTGCGCGCGCGCTCCAAGAACTGGCGTGCGCCTGACGCCGAGGCGTTACTGCTCGACGGCGGCAACACGCCGTTAGCCGAGCTGATGAAGCTTTATCCGGTGCCGATCACCGAGATCGCCGAGTTGCTTTCGAAGCGCGGACCGCTCAAGGGTGTGCCTGCTGATCGAATCGCTGACCTCGGCAACTATGACGTGCTCGCCGACGACCTTATCGTGCGCTATCTGAAGCGTGCGAGGATGGTCGCGGCGGGACCCGAGCCTGTCATCGGCTATGTCATGGCGCGTCAGGCTGAAGTCATGATGCTGAGAATGCTGCTCATCGGACGGTTGTCCGGGGTGCCCACCGAGGTGCTCCGCCGCCGTCTGCGCGAGCGGTACGAGTAGGTGGTGTGAGAGTGGCGAAGATTGCGGTCGTGGGTGATTCGACGAGCGTGGCGGGTTTCCGCCCGCTTGGCTTTGCGGTGTTCACAGTCGAACATGCCGAGGAGGCCCGCGAGATGTGGGGGCGGCTGTCGGCAGGTGAGTATGGTGTCGTCTTCGTGACCGAGCCGGTCTACGAGGCGATGGAGGATTTGATCGCAGAGGTGCTGGATCGACCCGTTCCTGCAGTGACGGTCATCCCCGGAGCGGGGAGTGCTGGCGGTATGGGCGAGGCCAAGATACGCCGTGCGATCGAGCGCGCGCTCGGCACGAGCATGTTGATCCGAGAAGAGGAAGAATAGATGGAGCAGGGCAGGATTGTGAAGGTCGCCGGTCCGCTCGTCGTCGCGGAAGGTCTGGTCCATTCCAGGATGTATGACCTGGTCCGCGTGGGCGAGGAAGGGCTCATGGGCGAGATCATCGAGATGCGCGGTGACCGTGCGTCGATCCAGGTATACGAGGAGACCGAGGGCTTGGGCCCCGGTCACCCCGTGGAAGCGACGGGCGCACCGCTCTCGGTGGAGCTCGGACCAGGCATGCTCGAGGCCGTCTACGACGGTGTTCAGCGTCCGCTCGACGTGCTTGAGCACATGGCGGGTGCTTTCCTTTCGCGCGGCGTTACCGCGCCGGGTCTCGACCGCGACAAGTGTTGGGAGTTCGTGCCCACGGTCAAGGCGGGCGATCAGGTCGAAGGTGGCGACATCATCGGCACCGTGCAGGAGAACGCCGTCATCGAGCATCGCGTCATGGTGCCGCCGGCTCTCTCGGGCACGATCGCGGATATCACTGCGGGTAGCTACACGGTCACCGAGCCTGTCGGTCACCTGAGCACCGGGGCAGGCGAGACGGTCGATCTCATCATGATGCAGGTCTGGCCGGTCCGTGTCCCGCGACCGTACCGCAAGAAGATCTCGGCCAACGAGCCGCTGACCACCGGTACTCGCGTCATCGACACGTTCTTCCCGCTCACCAAGGGCGGCGTCGCGTGTATCCCTGGCCCGTTCGGCGCCGGCAAGACCGTCACGCAGCACCAGATCGCCAAGTGGTCCAACGCCGAGGTCGTCATCTTCATCGGCTGCGGTGAACGCGGCAACGAGATGACCGACGTGCTCATGGAGTTCCCCGAACTCGTGGACCCGTATTCGGGCGAGCCGCTCGTCAAGCGCACCGTACTCGTGGCCAACACCTCGAACATGCCGGTCGCGGCACGTGAGGCGTCCGTTTACACCGGCATGACGATGGCCGAGTACTTCCGTGATATGGGCTACGCAGTCGTACTGCAGGCAGACTCCACGAGTCGCTGGGCAGAGGCGATGCGCGAGATATCCGGTCGGCTTGAGGAGATGCCCGGCGACGAAGGCTTCCCGGCTTATCTCGGCACGAGGCTCGCCGCGTTCTATGAGCGTGCTGGGCGCGTGCACACTCTTGGCACCGAGGCCGAGCGTGAGGGTTCCGTGTCGGTCGTCGGTTCTGTATCGCCTCCCGGCGGTGACCTTTCTGAGCCGGTTGTGCAAAACACCCTGCGCGTCGTCAAGGTCTTCTGGGCGCTGCAGGACAAGCTCGCCTACGAACGCCACTTCCCGGCCATCGACTGGCTGACCAGCTACTCGCTCTATCTCGACAAGGTGACACCGTACTGGAACGAGAACGTCGGACCCGAGTTTCGAGCGCGCCGCGATCGCTGCATGGCGATCCTGCAGCGCGAGAGCGAGCTCGCCGAGATCGTACGCCTTGTCGGCCTGGAGGCCCTTTCCGCCGATGAGCAGGTGCTCATGGAGACCGCCAAGTCGATCCGCGAGGACTTCTTGCAGCAGAACGCCTTCCGGGATGACGACCAGTTCACGTCGCTTGATCAGCAGAACAGGTTGCTGGAGATGATCCTGCTCTTCCATGAGAAGGCGATAGAGGCGCACGGCAAGGGCGCTGCACTCAAAGACATCTTCGCGGCGCCGGTGCGAGAGCGCATCACGCGCGCGAAGTACCTGAACGAGGAGCAGATGGCCGAGTTCGACGAGATCGCCAGCGATATCGAGACGCAGCTGGTGGGTGACGGCTCCGACGAAGAAGAAGTCGTGGTATACGCGGGAGGTGAGCGGTAATGCGCGAGTACATGACCACCCGCGACATCGTTGGGCCGTTGCTGCTCGTCGAGAACGTCGTGGACGTGACCTACGGAGAACTCGTCGAGTTGGAGTTCCCCAACGGTACCCGCTCCCTGGGCAACGTGCTCGAAGTGAACGCGGATGTCGCGCTTGTGCAGGCGTTCGAGGGCACGCGCGGTTCCAACCCATCCGAGACCAAAGTGAAGTTCCTCGGCCGTTCGCTTGAGCTAGGCGTGAGCAAGGATATGCTCGGCCGGGTCTTTGACGGTCTCGGCCGTCCGCGGGATGGCGGCCCCGAGATCATTCCCGAGAAGCGTATGTCGATCTACGGCCAGCCGATCAACCCCACAGCGCGCGACTTCCCGGACGACTTCATCCAGACGGGCGTCTCGGCCATCGACGGCCTCAACCCGCTCGTGCGTGGTCAGAAACTCCCGATCTTCTCGGGCAGCGGTCTGCCACACAACCAGCTTGCCGCGCAGATCGCGCGCCAGAGCGCGGTGCTCCAGCGCGGGAAGGCAGCCGACGAGATCGGTGAGCCTATCGAGGGCGAGTTCGCGGTCGTGTTCGCCGCAATGGGCATCACGTTCGAAGATGCGGACTTCTTCATCGACGAGTTCCGTAACACTTCGGCTATCGAGCGTGCGGTGCTGTTCCTCAACCTCGCAGACGACCCGGCCGTCGAGCGTATCGCGACTCCGCGTATGGCGCTCACCGCTGCCGAGTACCTGGCGTACGAGAAGGACATGCACGTGCTCGTCATCCTCACCGACATGACGTATTACTGTGAGGCGCTGCGCGAGGTCTCGGCCGCGCGCAAGGAAGTCCCGGGACGCCGCGGCTATCCCGGCTACCTCTACACCGACCTTGCCACCATCTACGAACGCGCCGGCCGTATCAAGGGCCGCAAGGGCTCCATCACGCAGGTACCGATCCTGTCGATGCCTGACGACGACAAGACGCACCCCATCCCGGACCTCACCGGCTACATCACCGAAGGCCAGATCGTGCTCGACCGCAACCTTCACCGTCGCGGTATCTATCCGCCGGTCGCGGTACTGCCGAGCCTGTCGCGTCTCAAGCAGAAGGGCATCGGCCCAGGCAAGACGCGTGAGGACCACGCCGACCTCTCCAACCAGCTGTTCGGCGCGTATGCACGCGGCCTGCAGGCCAAAGAGCTCGCCGTCATCCTCGGTGAGGCAGCCCTTTCGGACAGCGACAAGGCGTTCGTCGCCTTCGCCGATGCGTTCGAGGACCGCTTCATTCGCCAGGGAAGTGGCGAGGACCGCTCGGTGGGCGACACGCTTGCGCTCGGCTGGGAGCTCATGGCTCTGCTGCCGCGCGGTGAGCTGAAGCGCATCAAAGACGCGTTCATCGATAAGTACATGATCGCCGAGGAGGGCGCGGACGCGTGACCAACACGGCCCTGATAATACTTATCTTCGCGCTGCTTGCCGTGCTGGTGGTCGTGCAGCTGCTGAGCGCGCAGGCCGCCCGCAAGCTTGGCGGGAAGTCGAGTCGCGGCGTGATCGCGCTCCGCATCGTGAATGCGGTAGCGGTCGCCGTGCTGATCGTATGGCTGCTCCTCGTGCGACTGGGAGGCTGATGGCATGGCGAAGATGTGCGTGAACCCCAACCGCATGGAGCTACTGAAGCTGAAGCGTCGCGGTGACGTGGCGAAGCGTGGACACAAGCTTCTCAAGGACAAGTTCGATGAGCTTCTCAAGGAGTTCATCGCGCGCATCTCGGCGAACCGCAAGCTGCGTGCTGAGGTCGAGGCTGAGCTCAAAGCGGCCTATGGGTTGTTCGCGGTGGCGCGTGCTGAGGCAGGCCGCGCCGCGATCACGCAGGCGCTGCTCGCGGGAGCTCCGATCGAGCTGCTGGACACGAGCGAGAAGAGCGTCATGAGCGTGCACGTGCCGATCTTCGAGCAGCTTGAGCTCGCCGAGCCTGGCGGCTACAGCTTCTCGACACTGCCGGTCGTGCTCGACGAAGCACTCGCGCGCCTGGCGGCAGTCGCTCCCCGCATGCTCGAGCTGGCCGAGCGCGAGAAGGCGATCGAGCTCCTGGCCGCCGAGATCGAGCGCACGCGCCGACGCGTCAATGCGCTGGAGTACGTGCTCATCCCGTCTATCCATGAGACCGTCAAAGACATTCAGATGAAGCTCGACGAGGCCGAGCGTGGCAATCTGACGCGGCTCATGAAGGTGAAGGACATCATCGCCGCTCAAGAAGCCGCCGGCGAGCGCTGATCGTGCGTCTCAACCCCTAAAGTCTGGCAGCCGGGGAACCGATAACTGACATGTCGGGGCTGATAAAACTCAGACCTGACATGCGATGCGGCTTCGCGGTGGGCGCCCCTCCCGCCGCGGAACCGGGGAGCAAGCATGAGAGCCCCGGCGCGATAAGAGTGCTGGGGTTCTCGTATGTCTGCCGTTGGTGTGATCAACGTGTCTGGCCGGTGAACTCCCACTTCGAAAGCAGCAGTGCGGGTGCGAGGTTCGCTCCGCCCTCATCGGGCCCGATGAGCACTCGCTTCCTGGTCACCGCTTCGACCGCGTTCAGTGCTTCGACCGCGCTTTGCGTGAAGCGCAGGTTCTTGACGGGCATGGCGAGCCGGCCGTTCTCGATCATGAAGGTGCCGTCGCGGGTCATCCCGGTGAGGACGGCACGAATGGGGTCCTCGACGTTGACATAGTGGAAGCGCGTGACATACACGCCGTGCTTGACGGCACCGATCATGTCCTCGATACGGGCGTCACCTGCCGCGATCTGAAGGTTCATCGTCATCGGGCCGTAGGAGTTCGGCGCGGGCAGCGCGTGGCCGCTGTTGCGCATCCCCAACTTCGACGCCCAGTACGAGTCCGTGACCGGTTCGCATGCGACCCCTGCCTCCACGAGAGGCGTTCTCAGCTTGGGCATACCCTCGAAGTCGAAGGTGAGGCCAAGCGTTTCGTCACACGTTGCGTCATCGGTGATGGAGATGAAAGGGGACAGCAGCTGCTCGCCGATATTCCCCGAGAGGAACGAGCTTTTCTCGGCATACGATTTCGCGCCGAAGCCAAGATAGCCGAGGAAGTCGAGGATGTCTGAGACTGCCTCCGGTGCGAGTACGACGGTGTAGACGCCCGGGTCGAGCGCGATCGCACCCTCGGAGCGCATGGCGAGCAGCACCGCTTCATCACCGAGCGCTTCGGGTGCGAAGTCATCCGCGGTGCCCGAGAGGTGTGAGGCCCAACCGGAGCCGCCCTTGGGGCTCATGGAGAGCACCGTGGAGCGAACGGTGGTGACGCTCATGCCCACGTCCACACCCTCGGAGTTGGCGACCGCGACGGTGTATTCGGTGGCGCTGACGGTGCCTGCGGCAGTGAGTCCACGCTCGGCCGACTGTTCGATGATCGCGGCGGCAGCATGGGCGCGAGCCTCGGCGTTAAACGCGCTGACCGACGGATGCACGCGGTCGGGCGTCGTGACGGCCACCGGAGCGGGGAGGCCCGGGAAGTCGGGGTCCTCGGGCGCCATGCGGGCGGCGGCTACGGCGCGCTCGCAACACGCTGCGAGCGATCCATCATCGAGGCGATTGGTGGACGCGACTCCCGTGCACTTCCCGATGACCGCGCGCACCGAGACACTCGTGTCGTTTTCGGCGACGTTCTGGTGTATGCGGTTGTCGGCGAAGCGGGTGAGGGCGCCGTCTTCGCTCGAGACGAGGGCCTCGGCGGCGTCGGCTTGTGTCAGAGAAACAGTGCGCCGTGCGAGTTCGCGGGCCTGCTCGGCGGACAGAGTCATCGTCCCACCCCTACTTGGACGTCGCGGAATCGTGCCGGTGCGGCTCCGTGCGCGACGTGAGCGACTTGCATAGGCTCGCCCTTACCGCAGTTGGGAATGCCCCACACTTGCCAATGATCACGCGAGCACACGGCGTCACATGAGTTCCAGAACTGCGGTGTGATGCCGGTGTAGTTGGGGTTCTTGATCATGCGGCCGAGCTCGCCGTTCTTGATCTCCCAGCCGATCTCACAGGCGAACTGGAAGTTGAGGCGACGGTCGTCGATCGACCACGAGTTGTTCGTCTCGAGATAGATGCCATCGTCTGTGTCAGCGATGAGGTCAGGGAGCGACCAACCGCCGGGTTCGAGCGAAAGCGTGGTCATGCGTACCAGCGGTATGCGGTTCCAACCGTCGGCGCGCATGCAACCGTTGCTCTCGCGGCCTATTGCAGGCGCGGATTCGCGTGAGGACTGGAAGCCGGTGAAGAGGCCTTCGGTCACGATGAAGTCACGCTGGGCGGGGACGCCTTCGTCGTCATAGCCAAAACTGCCGAGAGACCCCGGTATCGTGGCATCGCTGGTGATCGTGACGTGCTCGGAGCCGTAGCGCAGCGTGCCGAGGTCTTCGAGGGTGAGGAACGATGTGCCCGCGAAGGCCGCCTCATCGCCGAGGACGCGGTCGAGTTCTGTGGGGTGGCCGATCGACTCGTGGACCTGCAGTGCGATCTGGCTGCTGTCGATGATGAGCGTCGTTGTGGTAGGGGGGCAGGGAGCGGCGCTGACGAGCGCTGCGGCCTGCTCGGCCACGCGGGGGGCGTTGCCGGGCAGATCGAGTGCGAGGATGGCTTCCCACCCACCCTGGACCGCCTGTCCACCGTGCGAGTTGGGGTAGCTGCGCGGCAGCACCTCTCCGTCCGCGATCGCATACGCGGTGATGCCGGCAGCTGATTCTGTGTAGCGCTGTTCGATGTAGCTGCCGGATGTGGAGCCGAAAGCCTTGTCGACGCGGATAAAGTCGAGGCTTCCCTTGGCGATCTTGACGGCAGCCTCGGCGCGAAGGGCCTCGTCCGCGGCGAGAAGGACTGCGAGCTTGTCTTCAAAACTCACGCCGAACGGGTCGATTCCGCAAGGACCCTCCCACCGGTCGACATAGGCTTGTAGTGCCGACAGATGGACCGGGGTGCGGAGGGTGAGGGCAGAGGCTTTGGCGATCGCCACTGCCAGACGTGCCGTTTCTGCGATGGCATCGTGACCAAGCTCGGAGGTTGCCGCAAAGCCCCATGCACCGGCGGCGACGACACGAACGCCGATGCCGATCGACTCCGAGGTGCTGATGCCGTCCACGAGGCCATTACGTGCCGACAGGTGCTCCTCGGTCGTGTGGACGACCCTCGCGTCGGCATAGGTCGCACCGGCAGCGAGAGAGGCTTCCAGTGCGTTTGCAATGAGTTCTTTCATGATGTGTCCTCGGTCGGGATCCTCTTGCGTCGTTGGCACGAAGCCAACGTAGTGACGATAGCAGACTGCCATGGGGAAGCGCAGCGAGCGGCTAGTTGATCAGGCTGGCGGGATCGACGACCGCTCCGACGATCGAGCCGGTGCGCGGCTTCCAGTCATAGCGGCGGGCTCCCGCGTAGTCCGAGCGCTCGGCCAGCTTGCTGAGCTTGATGAAGTCGCCGGTGCTCGGAGCGTGGACGAAGTAGCCGCCGCCCACATAGATGCCGACGTGATGCACCGGGGAGCCGAAGAACACGACGTCTCCTGGCTGCAGCGCTGCTGGCGCTATCTTCTCGCCGAGTTGGAACTGCGCACCTGAGTAGTGCGGCAGATCCATGCCGTGCTGAGCGAAGACGTACATGATGAGACCCGAGCAGTCGAAACCTGAGGTGGATGCTCCGCCCCAGACATACGGGATGCCGTGATAGCCGAGGGCGGTCTCGATCGGTGAGCCGGGCTCGACGACGATGCCGGCATCGTTGGCGCCCGAGAGGATCGCTCGCATGAGCGCCGCCTCTTCCTGTTGGCGTCGTCCTGCTTCTGCGTCCAGTAGGTCGAGGAGTTCGGACTGTGCCTGTGCAAGCATTTCCTGCCGTTCTTGAATGCGCAGCATGATCTCGATGCGACGCGCCTTCAGCGTGAACTCCAGCGACTCGGCATACAGCTGTGCACTCTCGAGGTCGGTCGCTTTAGCGGCAACCCCGTCCCGCTGCTGGCGGAGCGTCTCGGCGATATCGGCATCGGTCTCGCCGAGTGTGTGGAGGAACCGGATACGGGCGACGAGGTCCGTCACCGACTTAGAGCCGAGCAAGACATCTAAGGAGTTGAGCTCCCCGTTGCGGTAGATCTCGCGTGTGCGGTCCGACAGTTGTTCCGACTGGACCCCGAAGGCGATCTCGGCATTGTCGAGCTCAAGCTTGGTCGCGGTCAGTATCTGACGTGTGGTCTCGAGTTCGAACACCGAGGCATTGTAGGCTTCGGTCGCGATGCTCAGCTCGCGGTCGAGCGCTTCGAGCTGTGCTTGGAAGGCGTCGAGTTCGGCACGCTTAGCCTCGAGTTCCGCCCGGAACTCGGCAGTCTCCGCATCTACGGTGACCTCGGCGATAGGGTCGGTCGTAGGAGGAGCAGGCTCAGCGACCGCTGAGCCGCTGAAGAGCAGCGTCGCAACGATGGTGATCGCGATGGCACCAGTTGAGAGGTGCCGTGTCGAGAGCCGTTCCATTCCACGCCTTCCATCAGCCGAAGTGCGACTTAAATCAACTTAATAGTATATCGGTAAAGCATCGTGGCGTCCTTAGCGCGAACGTACTACGCTCGCCTATCCCTTCTCTTGCGAAAACCTTGCCGACTTTCGAATGGATGGCGAATCAGATGACACTTACATATATCGGCACGCACGGGGGGAGCGCGTATACCCGGGACGCGGCCACGGTCACGCGCAGGTTGCATCGGCATGACGAGGATGGCAACCTGACAATCCCACAGCACGTGGGAACGGTGCGGGGTGGAGCAGTCTGGTAGCTCGTCGGGCTCATAACGCGGCGTGCTGCCTCTTGTTTCGTCCCCGACGAGCCAAGAAACAGCAGGTAGGGCACCCAATTGGGTGCCCTACCTTTCTTTCGGAACCATACTGCCTAACAGCCGACTTCTCAAGTTCGGAAAGGCACGGTTTCGAGGACGGTCTCAGCGGCTGGACCGTCTACGACCAGAAGCCCGCCGGTTCTCCCGGCAACAACACCATCGAGACGACCGCCTGGCAGGCGCGCGGCGGCGACGTGCTGCACATCGCGCGTACGTCGGGCGGCGGCGGCGCGGGCGTGGACCAGGCCATCGCCATGGACGTCACCGGCGTGAGCGACCTGCGGGTCACCTACCTCGGCTACGTGAACTACGAGGACGGCGGCAACATCGGCGGCGGCAACGCGCGGTGGTTCCCCGAGGGCGGGGCCCAGGTGCGCGTTTTCTACACCGACGCGAACGGCCAGGCGACCGAGTGGTACCACGGCATGTGCATGACTCCGACGTCGGGGCTCGATCCGAACTTCCAGCAGATCCCCGACAACCAGTGGACCGAGTACACATCGGATAACCTGATGGAGCTCGATCCCAAGCTGGCGCGCATCGACACGGTGCGCTTCTACAGCTTCGGCTGGGGCTTCGACGCGATGTTCGACGACTGCAACCTGTTCATCGAGGGGTACGAGTAGGGGCGCGCTGACGCGGCAGGCGACCGAGTGGTGATGTCGCTCCTGCAGCTGCTCGACCGCATGACGGCTGATTGGGGCGTCTCGCGCTCGGCGATAATCCCCAAAATGCCTCCGTGCGTGGGGAGAGGCGCTGCAGTGGTTCATCCTCGTGCTCGCCACGGCAGCACTCAGCGGAGGCTTCCTCCGCGCCCTGACGTTGCCGTTCGAGTACGCAGACCGATGATCGCTCGTGCAGTGTGTCACGCTGGGTTCGCAACGGCGGATCGATCAGCAAGGCCTTCATCGACCTACACCCCGCTCCGCATCACACATCTCTTCAAGTACGCGCTCGTAGTCGTTCGTGATCGTGAAGCGAGCGACATCGATCGCGTCGTAGTTGTTCTCCCACTGCCCCAGCTGAGTCCCAGTGATGCCGAGAACGGCCGCGATCGCCTCGTCGGGAGAGTCCAGATCGATCAGCACACCGATGCCGGAGCGTTCCACTTCGTAGCCGTCGGGGGTGTTCCGCTGCGCGATCATCGGTCTGCGAAAATAGCCTGCCACGTAGTAGCGGTTGGTGCGTGCCCACTGCTGATTCGGGACGCCGTATGGATAGATGGTCCACACGAGGTCGACCCGACTGTACAGGTCAGGCAAGTCGTCTGGAGACAGATAGGGTCCTCGGTACTCGAGGTACGGACCTGCCGCCACGTCGCTCTCGATGTCCTCGATACCGGTCGGCAGTCCTGCTGCCACCACGCGAATCCGACCCGCTCCCGTCTCAGCCAACCGTCTGAGGAAGTCCCACGACGTCGGGCACCTCAGCAGGCCGAAGTACCCGATCGTGAGCACACCGTCCGTGCGCTCACGCGGTGGTAGCTCCCGGGAAGGCAGCTTCTCGGCATCCAGCTTGTTCTCCAGTATCGCGTAGCGCGCGTCACTCAATCCCTGTTGCTCCAGGTAGTACTTCTTCACGTAGTAGTCCGACGTGCACACAACTAGGAGGGTCCTCTTGACAAGGAATCGCTCCAGCGCGCGCAGCAACCTCGCACGACCGCTGGAGCCAACCAGGACGCTGTGGATATCCCTCGTCGCAAGCACCAGCGGACACGTCCGGCGCCTCAGAACGGAGACGGCCCACCCCAGACCGAGCATGTCGAGACCAAAGCAGTACAGCGCGTCTCCCGCCCGGGTCTCGCGCAGGACTTTCGGAACAGCAGCGAGCAACTTCGGGATGCGGGCAAGGTAGCGACCATGCTCCACCTTGCCGAGCGATTCCCAGCACCCGTCACGCCGCTTGTCCTCGTAGTGTGTACGCTCGAACGCCATGAGGCTGACCGCCGCGCCCGCCCGACGAAGCCCGTTGTGGTGCGCCCAGAAGTCCGCCTCGGTAGCCACGGGCGCAAGCATCACGATTCGCCGCTCATTGCAGTTGCGTGAAGCGCCTACCACTCCCACATCCATTCGCGCACTTCGGGCAGGTCTTCGCCGAAGCGTTCGATGTACTCGCGGTGGTCGACGAGCTTATCGCGCACGAACTGCGTCACGTGGGCGCGCTTGTGCTCGAGCTTAGGGATGCGCTCGACCGCGTCGGCGAACAGGTGGAACCGATCGAGGTCGTTTCGCACCACCATGTCGAACGGGGTGGTCGTGGTGCCCTCTTCCTTGTAGCCCCGGACGTGGATGTTGTGGTGGTTCGTGCGGCGATAGGTGAGGCGGTGGATCAACCATGGGTAGCCGTGATACGCGAAGATAACCGGCTTGTCGGCGGTGAACAGCTCATCGAACGCCCTGTCCGAGAGGCCATGAGGGTGTTCCTCGGCAGGTTGGAGGGTCATGAGATCGACGACGTTCACCACGCGGATCTTGAGGTCGGGGGCTTCTCGGCGGAGGAGGTCCACCGCGGCGAGCGTCTCGAGTGTGGGCACGTCGCCCGCACACGCCATGACCACGTCGGGCTCCTCGCCCCGATCGGTGCTCGCCCACTCGAACATCCCGATGCCCGCCGTGCAGTGCTTCACGGCCGCATCCATGCCGAGGAACTGCGGTGCGGGCTGCTTGCCCGCCACGATCACGTTGATGTAGTCGGTGCTGCGTAGGCAGTGGTCGGCCACGGAAAGCAGCGTGTTCGCATCCGGCGGCAGGTAGACGCGGATCACGTCGCCGCGCTTGTTGACCACGTTGTCGATGAAGCCGGGATCCTGGTGCGAGAAGCCGTTGTGGTCCTGGCGCCACACGTGCGAGGAGAGCAGGTAGGTCGCCGAGGAGATCGGCGCGCGCCACGGCACCTCGTTCTTGCTCACATCCAGCCACTTGGCGTGCTGGTTGAACATCGAGTCGATGATGTGGACGAACGCCTCGTAGGTGTTGAACAGGCCGTGTCGTCCGGTGAGCACGTAGCCTTCGAGCCAGCCCAGGCACGTGTGCTCCGAGAGCATCTCCATGACGCGTCCGTCGACGGCCAGTTCACCGCCATCGGCATCGACCGGCAGGTACTCGGCAAGCCAGGTCTTCTTGCTCACCTCGAAG
This sequence comes from Coriobacteriia bacterium, assembly GCA_030655755.1. GTDB lineage: Bacteria > Actinomycetota > Coriobacteriia > Anaerosomatales > Anaerosomataceae > UBA2279. The sequence goes on along the minus strand of JAUSOQ010000038.1, from coordinate 4,912 downwards.
ATCGCGCCGAGGCGATTCGAGGCGGTCTCGTCGGGGCCGAACACCCGGAAGCGGTCCATGTTAGCCGCCATCACATCGCGCAGGAAGTCGCCGAGGACGCGTGTCGCCTCGGCAGTCGCGCGCCCGGACTCGGGAACCGCCACTGCGTAGTCGGTGAAGTCCGGCATCTTGAGTTCGCGGCGCAACAGCCCGCCGTTCGCGTGCGGGTTGGCGCCGAGCCGCCGGGTGCCTGTCGGAGCGAGCGCGGCGATCTCGGCGCGGGGCGCGCCGTCCTCGTCGAAGAGCTCCTCGGGACGGTAGCTGCGCAGCCATCCGTCCAGGATGGCGAGGTGCTCGGGGTTCTGGCGCACCTTATCGATGGGCACCTGATGCGCCCGCCACGTGCCTTCGACCTGATGTCCGTCGACCTTGTCGGGGCCCGTCCAGCCCTTCGGCGTCTTGAGTACGATCATCGGCCAGCGGCGTGAGGTGCACAGGTTTCCGGCGCGGCATTCGGCCTGGATCTCGCGAATCTCGTCGAGCACGCTGTCGAGTGTGGCGGCCATCGCCTGATGCACGAGCGCGGGATCGTCGCCTTCGACGAAGTAGGGCTTCCACCCGTAGCCGGTCATCAGTGCGTCGAGATCCTCACGCGGGATTCGCGCGAGCACCGTAGGGTTCGCGATCTTGTAGCCGTTCAGATGCAAAATCGGCAGGACCGCACCGTCGGTGACGGGGTTCAGAAATTTGTTCGAATGCCACGCCGTTGCGAGCGGGCCTGTCTCGGCCTCGCCGTCACCCACCACGCATGTCACGACCAGGTCCGGGTTGTCGAACGCCGCGCCGAACGCATGGGACAGCGAGTAGCCGAGCTCGCCCCCCTCGTGGATCGAGCCGGGAATCTGGGCAGCGACATGACTCGGAATCCCGCCGGGAAACGAGAACTGCCGAAACAGCCGGTGCATCCCGTCGGCGTCGCGCGAGACCGCCGAGTAGCGCTCGCTGTAGGTGCCCTCGAGCCACGTGTTCGCCACGATCGCGGGCCCACCGTGACCAGGTCCCGTGATCATGATCATGTCCAGGTCGCGCGCCTTGATGACGCGGTTGAGGTGCGCGTAGATCAGGTTCAGCCCCGGGGTCGTCCCCCAATGGCCCAGCAGCCGCGGCTTGACGTCCTCGGCGGTGAGAGGTCGCTTGAGCAGCGGGTTGTCGAGCAGGTAGATCTGCCCCACGGCGAGATAGTTCGCCGCACGCCAGTACGCGTCGATGAGCGCGATCTCGTCGGGCGACAGCGGTCCGGTGACATCGTTCGAGTCGGCGCCGATATCGTTGCGGTCGGTCATTGCCGATCACTCCTCGGTCTGAAGTTCGTGGTGTGTGACTGCACGCACGCGAAGGCCGCGCGCGCGATTTCGAGTTCTTCGTCGGTCGGGATGACAAGTACGGCGACTTCGGTGCCGGGCGGGCTGATGACGCGCTCGCCGGGACGGGGTTCGCCGCCGGATGCTCCCGGCGCAACCACCTTCTCCTGCGGCCGCACGTTCTCCTCCTCGGCGATCTCGATCCCCAGTCGCGTGAGGCCGTCGCAGATGCGCGCGCGGATCTCGGCATCATGCTCGCCGATGCCCGCCGTGAACACGACCGCATCCACGTGGCCGAGCACGGCATAGTACGCACCCAGGTACTTCTTCGCGCGGTAGCAAAACATCTCGACAGCGAGCCGCGCGTCCGGATCGCCTTCTTCGGCGAGCCTGTGGACCCCGCGCATGTCACTTTGCCCGCTGAGTCCGAGCAAGCCGCTTTCGAAGTTGAGTAGGTGGTGCACCTCTTCGCGGGTGCGACCCGTGATCTCGCCGAGGAGCATGGGCACAGCGGGGTCGACGTCACCACAGCGCGTGCCCATGACGAGGCCTTCGAGCGGAGTCATGCCCATCGAGGTGTCGATGCTGCGTCCGCCCTGAATCGCCGAGACACTCGCTCCATTACCCAGGTGCAGCGTGATCAGATTGAGCTCGGACAGCGGGCGGTCCAGCATCGCAGCCGCACGGCGGGCGACAAATGCGTGCGACGTGCCGTGGAAACCGTAGCGGCGGATGCCGTGCTCGCGGGCAAGCTCGCGCGGAAGCGCGTACTCGCGTGCGTGCGGGGGCATCGTGCGGTGGAACGCCGTGTCGAACACGGCGACGTGCGCCACACCCGGCAGCCATGCGCGTGCCGCCTCGATGCCGGCAAGGTTAGCCTTCGTGTGCAGCGGAGCGAGCAGTGCAAGCTCGCGAATGCCAGCGAGCACGCTCTCGTCGACGATCACCGGATCGGCGAAGCGGTCACCACCGTGCACGACCCGATGCCCGACGGCCACGATGTCTGCGATGCTCGCCGGCGAGTCCTGGTCTTCAAGCACGCCGAAGACGATACCCAGTGCCTCGTGATGATCGCGCGGCGCGCCCTCCTGGCCAATGCGCTCGACCTCGCCTTCAAGCAGCGATCGCGGCGGGTCGATCTCGAACAGCTCGTATTTCACAGAACTCGAGCCGGAATTGATGACGAGTACCTGCAAAGCGTGCCCCCCTGAGCGAACATGCGCGGATGTCGGGCAGCCGACCGCACCAAACGCGGCTGCGATCGCTCCTGTTGATGGTATCCAAAGCCACGAGCCTTCGGGGTGTGCTCAGGCAACGCGGATAGGATTCGAGCCCCCGCATCTCTTGAAGGCGGGGGCTCGTGGTCGTGCCTTTCTCAGTGCCAGATTATGCTGGCTGAGAGGCTAATCGCTCGCGGTGCTTGCCGAGTTTCCCAGGGAGAAGCTCACCAACCAGCGCGGGATATCCTCCGTCAAGTATTCTGACCTGCTCAAACCCCTCCGACAGCAAGTATGCGTAGACAATACTCGATCGCACGACTGTCGGGCAGAAGACCCCTATCGGGCGGTCCCTGGGAAGCTCTCCGGTACGTCCGGAAATCTGATCGATCGGGATGCTCAACGCTTCCATGCCGATGCTCTCCAGCGACAGCACCAGAGTATCGCACTCCTCGGGAGCACGAACATCCAGCAACAGTCCGTCCCCCCTGCCAAGAAACTCAGCGAATGAGATCTTGTGAGAGCCTGAAGCGAAATGGCCGAAGTCGAGGTTTCTCATGACAGTCTCAAACACTCTGGACTCCTATCTGCCGTATTGGCAGCGATGTGAATGGGCGGTGACTGGTTCGGTCACGCCCGCGCGGGCACCACAATGGCTTCTTCGTCTAATCGAATGGCTGGGCCGAACATGCGGTCGGTGCCTTTGACGTACCACGCAGCCGACTGGACCTGGACGACGTATGCCAATGCGAGAACAAGCGCGGCTTCCGGACCAAACTGGGCAACCGCAATCCCTAGAGCTATGGAGAGGTTCCGCATCACGGTCCCATAGACGACCGCGATTGCATCGCCGCGAGGAAGGAACAGCTTGCCGAGAACAGTGGAGACCGCGAAGTTCGTCGCGTAGAAGAGCAAGAGCGGAACCGCGATCGTGAGAAGCAGCTGCGGATCCGAGACAATCATCTTGGCCTTCAGGCCGATAGCAATGAACACTATGGCGATCACGCCGACGGTAGAAAGACCCGGGAATGCTGGAGAAATGCGGCTCTTGTAGATCGTCTCGCCGTACTTCCGTACGAGAATCCTGCGTGTGGCGGCACCAGCGAGCATCGGCACGCCAACGACCATGAGCACCGTCTGAAGCACACCAAGCATGTCGACTGGCACGACCTTCCCCGCGAGCACGGCCAGATACGCCGGAGCCAAGAGCGACGCTACAATGAGACCGATGACCGTCATCTTCACGGCCGCTCCGACATTGCCTTTCGCGAAGCCGGTCCACGAGATCGTCATGCCGCTCGTTGGAAAGAGCCCCGTTAGCACCATGCCCACATAAAGACCGGGTTGATCCCGGAAGAAGACCAACGCAAGACCCCACGCAAGCAGCGGTAATGCGACGAAGTCGAGTGCCATCGCCAGCCCAACTGCCTTCGAGTCCTTCAGATTCAGTGCCTGAGAGGGCCTGAAGTTCACCAACATCGGATAGACCATCAGCATCGTCATCGGAAGCACCAGCACTTTGGCCGCAGAGAAATCCACGGCCAATCCGGCCATGAGGCCGAGTAGCATCGAGACAGGAATCAGTACGACAAGGTGCTTCGGCAGCTTCGACAAGACACGAACGATCGGATTCATGGGCTCTTCTGACACGCTAGACTCCCTTCATTAACGAGGAAGCCGCCCGTCGAGCGCCGTCCTCATATACCCGCTGGGGTATTCTAGACGGAAGCCCCTGGAATTAGCAAGCACAAATTTCATCACTCAGCCAAAGCTAGGTCATACTCGGCTAGTGACCGCCTGAGCATTGTCTGAGATAGAAGATGTGTCCCCCATACTCTGTCTTCACAAGATCCCGCCGGGATCTCTGCCGGCAAGGCGAACACAACCGCACACCTCTCGAACTCAATCCTGATCCCTCTGGTCCTGATTGCAGAATGCCGGAACTCCGCTATCGCCCTCGAAAGGCGCGCACCCCGCCCCGCCACACCGCGCTCACGAGGCGCCCCCCGGGTCGATAGGCCAGATGCGCGTGACTAGGAGCGTCAAGCACGACACAATCGCCCGCAGCGCCCGGGGAAAGGCGGCCGACATCCGCGCGTCTGAGCGCCGCAGCCCCGCCGGCGGTGGCGGCGGCAAGCGCCTCGCCGGGCGTCATCCGCATCTCGCGTACCGCAAGAGCGATGACAAGCGGCATCGACGTCACGTATGAAGATCGGGTCTTGTGACACATGTGTGGGTCAGGCCCGACCTCTTCCGGGTAGCGGGGGGCAGAGTCCGGAGAGTGTGAGCTGGGCGAGTGCGATCAGTGCGAAGGGGTCGTGGAAGCCGTAGGCGCGCCGCTGTATGAGCCGGATC